>NZ_KB894216.1 GCF_000374365.1 Bacteroides gallinarum DSM 18171 = JCM 13658 | reverse complement strand
GTCCGCAATTATTGAAGAACATTACAAGCAAATTGATAAGCGATGTGTACGTATTTTTGAATTAGGAGAACCATTCAATGTCGGAAATTTATCAAAAGAAGAATTATCTGAGACAGGAACTCCTTGTGTTATATATGGAGAACTTTTTACAACCTATGGTGCGACCATAAATAAAGTGGTCAGTCATACTAACAAATCAAAAGGAATGACTTTAAGCCAAAAAGGAGATTTATTGTTTCCATCTTCAACTACAGTTGATTCTATATCCCTTATAGCGCCATCTGTTATAAATGTTGATAATGTAATATTAGGTGGAGATATGTTTGGAATACATATAAACCACAACCATAATGCTCAATATCTAAGTTATTATTTCAATCATATAGCAAAGAGACAATTAGCAAAATATGCAAAGGGTAGTACTATTATCCATTTGCATTATGCTGATATTGAAAACGTAAAATTGTTATTACCTTGCAAGGAAGCTCAAAATAGTATGGCAAAATGCTTAATCTCTTTGGATAAAAAGATTGGTGTTGAAAATTCTGTTCTTAGCTCACAGAATTGCCAGAAGGCATATTTACTCTCGCAGATGTTCATATAAACATTTGGCGAAGCATATGTTGCTTTTGTAACTGCAAAGAATTTAAGGTGTTATGTTCAACTTCAAGTTTAGCATAAAGGGCATCAATAATTTTACATATATGTTGCTGCTTCGAAATAGGAGGTAGCTTTATTTCTGCTTTTTGAAATATATCCATTCTCAAAGACGGTACAGTAGAACCAACTGAGTTTCTGATGAAATAAGAGTTTAATGTAGTCATAAAATGGTAACAATATCTTGGCAAAATACATGAGGTGAAATCCGTTATGGCATAGCATCTTTGATGTAGGGCAAATTTCCCCTTATAATATCGAGGGTAAAAACTTTGTCCTTCTCCAGCATAAATAATAGCCTCTTTGTCAAACGAATAAGTTGGAAACCATTTTAATTCTTCTGAACGGTCAAAAAAAGGATACCAATCTTTTCTATATTCAGTATTAGCATCTTGTACGTCACCGACACCATTTGTAATATGTGCAATGTCGCCTAAACGTACTGTATTAACCTCTATAATTGAGTGAAAGAGTAAGTTTGTTATTGCGGAC
>NZ_KB894215.1 GCF_000374365.1 Bacteroides gallinarum DSM 18171 = JCM 13658 | reverse complement strand
ATCCTTAATCAAAGGAATTGCACAGAATATCGTACTTCGAAACAAACCTAATATGCACATATCACAATGTTTAGAATGTAGTTCTTCAACATTGCAGGAAAGTGATGTCTTGGAATATGGTACATATCCGGTCTATGGTGCTAATGGTGTAGTTGGATACCTTGACAATTATGGAACTCAAAGTGAAGCGGTCTATATTATCAAAGATGGTTCTGGAGTTGGGGCTGTATCCTATATCACTGGGAAATGTTCTGCAACTGGAACTTTGAATGTCTTACAAGCGAAAGAAGGCTTTTCGCTCCAATACCTCTATTATTTACTGAAAGTTTTTAATTTTGAACCATATAAGACAGGAATGGCAATTCCACACATATATTTCAAAGACTATGGTAAAGCTCGAATCTTTTGTCCATCATATTCAGAGCAACTAAAATGCGCCAAGTTTCTGTCTACAATAGATGACAAACTATTGGCAGAACAAAATGTTCTAATAAACCTTAGTTTGCAGAAACAATACTTGCTTCGTCAGATGTTTATATGAACATTTGACAAAGCAGATACTGCTTTTGTGTAGTGTAGTGTCTCAGCAATGATTTTTCAATTTCTATTTTCTCTGTTATGCTGTTCAATATTGCATAGATGTACTTTTGATTTTCCAACAAAGGCAGTTTTATACTTGCTTTTTCAAAATCTGCCTTGCAAAGATTAAAGCGTGTGCTTCCTTGCGCAAACGGATATATAAACTTTCTAAATGGCGTTGAAGCAACGTAGTATGAAAGGTATGGTGAGTAGGCTATTCGTTTATTCTCAATATGAATACCGAAGCAAAAACTATTCAAATAGATTTCATTTTTTCCCAAATAAACAGAGCCGACTCCAACTTCTTCTGGCGTTTCGGAGGATAAAGTAAACAATACATCACCATATTTGACCACATTCTGATTTTCTCCATCGTTTATACGAACATATTGATAATCGTTCTCTTTCACAACATTGTTAGAATAAACATTCAGATATGTTATGAATGGTTTGCCACTTCCAAAGTCATCTGCGGATTTTCCTGATAATCCTGAATATGAACGCCCAAAATCAGAAAAAGATGTTGTTATAGCATTACCATATTGCTTATACAAAGAGTCATTTAGTCCTTTGATTAAGGAT
>NZ_KB894214.1 GCF_000374365.1 Bacteroides gallinarum DSM 18171 = JCM 13658 | reverse complement strand
GGAGTGATTAAAATACTATTACAATGAAGAGTTTGATCCTGGCTCAGGATGAACGCTAGCTACAGGCTTAACACATGCAAGTCGAGGGGCATCGGGAAGGAAGCTTGCTTCCTTTGCCGGCGACCGGCGCACGGGTGAGTAACACGTATCCAACCTGCCGATAACTCCGGGATAGCCTTTCGAAAGAAAGATTAATACCGGATGGCATAGTTTTCCCGCATGAGAGAACTATTAAAGAACTTCGGTTATCGATGGGGATGCGTTCCATTAGGCAGTTGGCGGGGTAACGGCCCACCAAACCGACGATGGATAGGGGTTCTGAGAGGAAGGTCCCCCACATTGGAACTGAGACACGGTCCAAACTCCTACGGGAGGCAGCAGTGAGGAATATTGGTCAATGGACGGGAGTCTGAACCAGCCAAGTAGCGTGAAGGATGACTGCCCTATGGGTTGTAAACTTCTTTTATACGGGAATAAAGTTAGCCACGTGTGGTTATTTGTATGTACCGTATGAATAAGGATCGGCTAACTCCGTGCCAGCAGCCGCGGTAATACGGAGGATCCGAGCGTTATCCGGATTTATTGGGTTTAAAGGGAGCGTAGGCGGGATATTAAGTCAGTTGTGAAAGTTTGCGGCTCAACCGTAAAATTGCAGTTGATACTGGTATCCTTGAGTGCAGCATAGGCGGGCGGAATTCGTGGTGTAGCGGTGAAATGCTTAGATATCACGAAGAACTCCGATTGCGAAGGCAGCTCGCTGGACTGTAACTGACGCTGATGCTCGAAAGTGTGGGTATCAAACAGGATTAGATACCCTGGTAGTCCACACAGTAAACGATGAATACTCGCTGTTGGCGATACACTGTCAGCGGCCAAGCGAAAGCATTAAGTATTCCACCTGGGGAGTACGCCGGCAACGGTGAAACTCAAAGGAATTGACGGGGGCCCGCACAAGCGGAGGAACATGTGGTTTAATTCGATGATACGCGAGGAACCTTACCCGGGCTTGAATTGCAGCGGAATGTAGTGGAAACATTACAGCCTTCGGGCCGCTGTGAAGGTGCTGCATGGTTGTCGTCAGCTCGTGCCGTGAGGTGTCGGCTTAAGTGCCATAACGAGCGCAACCCTTACGGGTAGTTACCATCAGGTCATGCTGGGGACTCTACCCGGACTGCCGTCGTAAGATGTGAGGAAGGTGGGGATGACGTCAAATCAGCACGGCCCTTACGTCCGGGGCTACACACGTGTTACAATGGGGGGTACAGAAGGCAGCTACCTGGCGACAGGATG
>NZ_KB894213.1 GCF_000374365.1 Bacteroides gallinarum DSM 18171 = JCM 13658 | reverse complement strand
CAGTTCAGAGGAGTAAAGGACAGGGCTTTCTTTCTCTTCAGACTAACAAATATTTATGCTTAATCTATGAATCCCTCAGATTTTTACGTTGACCCTTAATTCACTCGGTTAAACTAAAAGTTTATAGATGCCATAATAAAATTTGCAGGGATTTTGCAGCATTTTCAATCTCAAACAATCAAAAATGTGCAAATGCTTAATCAATGAATCCCTCAGATTTTTACGTTGACCCATATTTCGGATTGACCGATATTCCTAAACTTTGGTATTTCCTTTTACCGCCCTTACAGATGCGAAGCATTAGAGGATGTTCGCCATTAGATATGTTTTCCATTTGTAGCATACTACGTTTACAGTTGCATTCATTATTTTAATGGTTGACATCTTGGTTGACATTACCTAAGTCAACCGCCCAAATCAGGCAATAAAAAAAGGAACTACTTTTCATCGTAACTCCTTGATTTCTTATTGTCGGGGTAGCGGGATTCGAACCCACGACCCCCTGCTCCCAAAGCAGGTGCGCTAACCGGACTGCGCTACACCCCGAATGCTTTACTTCCGAAAAGCGAGTGCAAAGGTAAAATCTTTTTCGATACAGACCAAACTTTTTAAAGACTTTGTCTAAAATAAAATCCTAAAATATTGAGAGACAAGAAGCGGTAGCGGTAATTTGTTTCCTTTCCTTTGATACCTTTCCTTTTATCACTATTTTTGTAGAAATAATCTTAATATATCAGAGAAAATGAAGTCTATTAAACCTATTTTGTTTTTTACCGTTATACTGTTGGGATGTATTTCCTGCAAGAATAAGGCAGGGAGCACGGAACAGCAGAGCATGGAAGCGGGTACGGAGGAGATTGAGGATTCTGTCTGTCATGTACGAGGTGTAGTCATAGAGGCCTCCATGAATGGATTTACAATGGTTACTTCCCGAAACGATACCTTGTACATGAGTACAATGGACCAGGATATAGCTTTGGAAGGCGGACTGTTACTGGGAGATACCTTAGAGGTGGCATATATGGTTACCCAGGATGAGCCCGGTATCAATATTGCATCTGCCGTAACGAAAGTGCGCTGATTTACAATTTAAAAAATTACAGTATGAAAAAGTTCTTATTGGCGGCAGTCCTGGTTATCGCAGCGGCTGCTTGTAGCGAAAAGAAAGGCGGGGAATCTATCGTCGGTTCATGGGTGATGCCTATCGAAGGTCAGCCGGGAAAGATGCAAGGTATAAAACTGGAAGAAGGTGGAGAGGCATCTTCCATAAACATGGCTACGCTGGTATATAAATACTGGGAACAGCAGGGAGACAACCTCTACCTGACCGTGAAAAGCATAGGCAACGGCATAGAAATAGAGGGCGTAGATACTTTAAAAATCGAGAAACTTACGGGTGACTCATTAGTCTTGAACTCTAATTATGGCTATACGCTGCGTTATGTAAGAGGGAAGTAATCCGTTCTGTCCCATTGAATTCATAAAGACCGGTAAACGGAATTCCATTCTGCCCGTTATCGGGCGAATTTAGGGATATTCAGTAAATGTCCCTAAAAATCAAGATGGCATATGAAGATGATAGAGCATACTCACTTCATATGCCATTTTTATAGTCCTATT
>NZ_KB894212.1 GCF_000374365.1 Bacteroides gallinarum DSM 18171 = JCM 13658 | reverse complement strand
ATACCTAAAGATACAAAAAAGCCAGCTAATTCGCAATATTTTGTGTATGAATTAGTTGGCTGATTTTATATTATTTACTGAATGTCCCTTTATAAAAGAAAAAGAAGATAAACAGTCAATCTTGAACTATTTATCTTCCTTCCTTGTACCCAGACCCGGGGTCGAACCGGGATGGAAGTGAATCCACTGGTGTTTGAGACCAGCGCGTCTACCGATTCCGCCATCTGGGCATACTGTTTTCAAATGCGGTGCAAAGATACGGCTTTTTTTGAGACTTGCAACACTTTTCATAAAAAAAGGCGAAAAAAGCAAGAAAATATCTGGTAAACATTCCTCGTTTGTAAAATATACAGTACTTTAGCAGAAACTTTTAAAACATTTGATATGATAACCAATAAGGATAATTTCTGTGTAATTATGGGTGGCGGAATCGGTAGTCGTTTCTGGCCTTTCAGCCGTAAAACACTCCCGAAACAATTCTTGGATTTTTTCGGCACAGGGCGTTCATTATTGCAACAAACTTTCGACCGCTTCAACAAAGTAATCCCTACAGAAAACATACTGGTCGTTACCAATGCGCTCTATGCAGACTTGGTAAAAGAACAGCTTCCCGAATTAAATCCTGAACAAATCTTATTAGAACCTACGCGCAGAAATACAGCTCCCTGCATTGCGTGGGCTGCCTACCATATCCGTGCATTAAATCCTAATGCCAACATCGTAGTAGCCCCTTCAGACCACCTCATCCTGAAAGAGGGCGAATTTCTTGCAGCCATTGAAAAAGGACTGGCATTTGTTGCAGAATCGGATAAATTGCTGACTCTCGGCATCAAGCCCAACCGTCCCGAAACAGGATACGGCTATATACAAATTGCCGAGCACATAAACAATAACTTCTACAAAGTAAAAACCTTCACGGAGAAACCTGAACTGGAATTAGCCAAGGTTTTCGTAGAGAGCGGAGAGTTTTACTGGAACTCGGGACTTTTCATGTGGAATGTAAACAGCATCATCAAAGCCGGCGAATTGCTCTTACCCGAGCTGGCCTCCAAGTTGTCAGCCGGAAACAATGTATATGGAACACCGGAAGAGAAAAAATTCATAAACGAAAATTTCCCTGCGTGCCCTAATGTATCCATTGATTTCGGCATTATGGAAAAAGCGGATAATGTATATGTATCCTTGGGAGACTTCGGTTGGTCTGATTTAGGAACATGGGGGTCCTTGTATGACCTCTCACCGAAAGACGAAACGGGTAACGTTACATTGAAATGCCAAACTTTATTGTACAACAGCAAGAACAATATCGTTGTTCTTCCCCAGAATAAGCTTGCCGTCGTTGACGGTCTGGAAGGTTATCTCATAGCCGAATCGGATAATGTGTTACTGATTTGCAAGAAAGATGAAGAACATTCTATACGCAAGTATGTGAATGATGCACAAATCAAACTGGGTGAAGATTATATTTAACAGTGTTAAAACGGTACTATCATACTTAGTCCAGGAAGTTAACTTCAGACATCCGGGATGTTAACTTCGTATCGTTACGAAGTTAACATTAATCCGGGATATTCAGTAAATGTCCCTAAAAATCAAGATGGCATATGAAGATGATAGAGCATACTCACTTCATATGCCATTTTTATAGTCCTATTCCTG
>NZ_KB894211.1 GCF_000374365.1 Bacteroides gallinarum DSM 18171 = JCM 13658 | reverse complement strand
ATAGGACTATAAAAATGGCATATGAAGTGAGTATGCTCTATCATCTTCATATGCCATCTTGATTTTTAGGGACATTTACTGAATATCCCTAGTTACTATCCTGTTACTTCGGTTCAGTTGAGGTGACGATTATTCATCATTACGAAATATAATATATTAAAAGATACTTTTACTTACGCCCGGAACTCCCGTGCCGCATGCCTTTATAGCTCAAACATATATCAGAGTTCATTCGTGTTTCTGCTTTTTCGATTTGCAGCAATTATGACTGACGCTTGTGGCAAAAATAACCAGAAACCGGAAATAGGCTCCACGATACATCCGACAACAGCCACTGCCAAAATACAATATCCTAAGGACAGAGGTGCAGGTTTCTGCTCTTTTCTGATATAATATTGGAGCGTTTGTCCCCAAAGAATAAGTATAATTCCGCATATTAAAAACCAAAGGGCAAAAGCACGGTTATAATTATCACCTGCGGAGTTTATTAATCCCTCTCTTATCATCTCCGCAAAATCTTCTTTCCCAAGCAGAAGCGCATAAATCGTGTGGATTAATCCTGTTATAACAAGAAATGTACCACTGTATTTCCAAAGTTTCATATATTCATTTTTTAATTTATTATTATAAATGATATTTTATGCCGAATGATTTTCAATTCTTTTTATGTATTCTTCAATAGGCGTATATATCTATCAAATGTTTATTTTCTTCTATCTCAAAGGAGCAATTCAAGTACTTTTCGAATTGCAAGGAATCCCGCAAATGTAGTGGTTTAGAATTCAATAATGGTAAATATTGCAATAAAATGTCTCTAATTTTGCGTGAGAACCATTATAGCTGGATATACAGAAACATAATAACTTTGATGAACTGAATTAGTCAAGACTTAATCCGACAATAAACCAATTGTCAGAGCAAGGCTTGACTATTACAGATGAACAATGCGGTCTGTTTCAGGAATACCACCTTTTCTTGTTCCGAAATGCCAGGATGCGGGCATGGGCATTCCACGACTTTGGCATATTATTTTATTGCCTTCGTTTGGCATATACAATGCCTTCCGTACTCCATACATTTTTTTATTAGATACTATTTTCTCCTATTTGAAAGCGTTGTCAGTAATATCTGAAATAATCCACTTCATTTTCTCTCTGAGATTTCTGTATGACTATTGTTTCCCCTTCTTTTCTCCCTTCCAATCTAAAAGCATAGCCGGAACATCCATAGTATATGTCTCAGTTATGAGCTTTAGGATTATAGAACCTTATTGTAGTTCCGTATTCGCCGTCGGGTTATGGGTCAATCTCTCTTTCGGCACGGAATGGGACAATAAATAAATCCTGAACAGCTCTTCCTTACAAGCACTCGTGAAAACAGCCATTCTCCTTTCACTTTTCTTTTATTGGCAGTTCCTTCATTTTTTTTGGCAGTTCCTTCATTTTCTACCCAATGAATACCCAATCGCCAATCGGTTTGCTGTAAAGGTCATACTCCGACGGTACTAAACCACATTTTGAATCAGCAACAAATACATTTGATAACTTACTTAAGTTACATTACAGGCTTAATACAGCATAGTGTGTACTGCTTGTTTTTTGTTAGAGCAACTTTAATGCTATGAAAAATAAATTGTAAAGATAGTCTTTTACCTGTTTTTTTCATACTTTTACCGATAAACTTTCTTCTTTATAACATGTTTTATCCGGATATCATTTCCGTTATGCTTTAACCGACATATCCTTTCCTCGCCCTGCCCGGCGTTGCTTGTACCTTGACAGATAATCCTCC
>NZ_KB894210.1 GCF_000374365.1 Bacteroides gallinarum DSM 18171 = JCM 13658 | reverse complement strand
AAAAAAAGTAAAGTTAAAGCTGAAAGTATATATCGACCATACGTTGTCGGTAAGACTAAAAGTAAGCAAGGGCGCATGGCGGATGCCTTGGCTCTCGGAGGCGATGAAGGACGTGATAAGCTGCGATAAGCTTCGGGTAGGTGCAAATAACCTTTGATCCGGAGATTTCCGAATGGGACAACCCGATTAGTTGAAGACTGATCATTCTGCATGGCAGAAGGCTAACGCAGGGAACTGAAACATCTTAGTACCTGTAGGAAAAGAAAATAAACAATGATTCCCCTAGTAGTGGCGAGCGAACGGGGAACAGCCCAAACCGGCTATGTTACGGCATAGCCGGGGTTGTAGGACCACGTCGTGGCATGAAAGTTGGTGAGCGGAATGTTCTGGAAAGTACAGCCATAGAGCATGATAGCTGCGTATGCGAAGCCAACCGAAGCCTAGTGGTATCCTGAGTAGCGCGGAGCACGAGGAATTCTGCGTGAAGCTGCCGGGACCATCCGGTAAGGCTAAATACTCCCGAGAGACCGATAGCGAACCAGTACTGTGAAGGAAAGGTGAAAAGCACTTCGAACAGAAGAGTGAAATAGTTCCTGAAACCATGCGCCTACAAGCGGTCGGAGCACTGATGTGTGACGGCGTGCCTTTTGCATAATGAACCTACGAGTTACTTTTTCCGGCGAGGTTAAGGGTCTTGAGACCCGCAGCCGAAGCGAAAGCGAGTCTTAACAGGGCGTATAGTCGGAAGGAGTAGACGCGAAACCAAGTGATCTACCCTTGAGCAGGTTGAAGGATGGGTAACACCATGTGGAGGACCGAACCAATAAGCGTTGAAAAGCTTCTGGATGACTTGAGGGTGGGGGTGAAAGGCTAATCAAACTTGGAGATAGCTCGTACTCCCCGAAATGCATTTAGGTGCAGCCTTGACTTATACTGGCATGAGGTAGAGCGACTGATAAGATGCGAGGGCTTCACCGCCTATCAAGTCTTGACAAACTCCGAATGCGTGTCAGTTCTATGTCAGGAGTGAGGGCATGGGTGCTAAGGTCCATGTCCTAAAGGAGAACAATCCGGACCAACAGCTAAGGTCCCGAAATGAATACTAAGTTGAACTAACGAAGTCAGATTGCTAAGACAGCTAGGATGTTGGCTTGGAAGCAGCCATTCATTTAAAGAGTGCGTAACAGCTCACTAGTCGAGGAGTTTGGCGTGGATAATAATCGGGCATTAAGTATTCTACCGAAGCTTTGGGATGTTTATACATCGGTAGGGGAGCATTCCACTCGGCGTCGAAGGTAAGGCGTGAGCCTTGCTGGAGCGTGTGGAAAAGCAAATGTAGGTATAAGTAACGATAAAGGGGGTGAGAAACCCCCTCGCCGAAAGACTAAGGTTTCCTGATCAACGCTAATCGGATCAGGGTTAGTCGGGTCCTAAGGCTCAGCCGAACGGCGAGGCCGATGGCAGAACCGGTTAATATTCCGGTACTACCTGAAGGAGTGACGTGGAGACGGAGGAGTGACAATGCCGCCGACTGACGGAATAGTCGGTTAAAGGGTGTAGATGTCGATTTCTGCAGGCAAATCCGCAGAGAGAGTCGAACCTGACAGTACGGAGCGTTCTTCGAACAATCCGATAGTGCATGTAAACATACTCCCGAGAAAATCCGCTAAACTTAATCCTTCAGGTACCCGTACCGCAAACGGACACACGTAGTCGGGTTGAATATACTAAGGCGCTTGAGTGATTCACGGTTAAGGAACTAGGCAAACTGACCCTGTAACTTCGGGATAAAGGGTCCTCAGGG
>NZ_KB894209.1 GCF_000374365.1 Bacteroides gallinarum DSM 18171 = JCM 13658 | reverse complement strand
TAGGACTATAAAAATGGCATATGAAGTGAGTATGCTCTATCATCTTCATATGCCATCTTGATTTTTAGGGACATTTACTGAATATCCCTAAATATTTCCTTTATGGCATCATTATATTTTTGAGAGGAGATGAATGGAAACAGTTTTCCCTTCTTGTCTGCTTCCTTGTATCTGTTGATAAGTGCTTGAGCGCGTTCGTTCAAGGGGACACGTACAACAACTGGGCGTTCGTCATGTGTTTTATGTGGTATGTATTCTATGGCTCCATTGATGATATTTTCCTCTGTCATTTTTAGCAAGTCGGACACCCGGCAACCTATCAGGCATTGGAAAATGAATATATCCCGCTGTATAGCCAGTTGGGGACGGTTGGATAAATCGAAATCTGCAATATGGTTGCGTTCTTCCAATGTCAGATAGAACGGAGTGCCATACTTTTCTGTAGTAACTCCGTTATATTTGTTAAATGGCTTGTTGTCTGTTATTCCCTGCTGATTGCACCAATTATAAAAGGCGCGGAATTTGTTAAACAATGCGCATATTGTATTATTCCCTCTCGGCTGTGGTTTAATATTTTTACGGGTGGCATGTGCTATTGCAGGAAATGCCTCATATATTTGGGGATATTCCTCATAAAGTATGTGTTCGTTTCTTAAAAAGCTTTCTATATCTTCGAGCGTGTCTGAACTTATTTTGTCTATATCCAGATTAAAATCTTTTTTTTCATGTACAGCAATAAACAGTTCATACCTTTGTAATGCACGAACAAGCACGCGAAAATTCTTATCTCTTACTTCTGATAGTTTCTTTTTCTGGAGGTAAGATTCTATAATAACAAAGAACCCTTCTTTTTGTACTTGGTATTTCTCTGGGTGTATTTGTTTATCTACGAGTTTCTCTAGTTCTTCGCTGCTGATTCCGGGATTGCTGTCATATATGGATAATAATAAATTCTTCCGTTCTGTGATAGCAGTATTTAATCGTACGCGTTCATCTGTTCTTATAACGCTCTTTGATTTGTATTGCTCCCGTTTATCGTCCCATAATGCAGGCAACACAACAAGCTCTGACTTATGGAATAACTGTACTTTTCTTCCGCTGGATATTCGGAACCTTATATTTGCTTCCTTATCCTTTTTGCCTGTTCT
Organism: Bacteroides gallinarum DSM 18171 = JCM 13658; assembly: GCF_000374365.1. Taxonomy (GTDB): domain Bacteria; phylum Bacteroidota; class Bacteroidia; order Bacteroidales; family Bacteroidaceae; genus Bacteroides; species Bacteroides gallinarum. Next base: position 794 of record NZ_KB894209.1, on the reverse strand, counting down.
AATAAATGCCTTTACTGTTGTCATGGTTTTAATTAATCGGTTGTGCAAATATAGTGTTTTTGCACAACATGCATACAACTTAACGCAGCACAATGCAACATTATGATGCATCCTATTTATGCGTTATAATTGTATTATAGGCATTTATTAATCGCATGATTGCATAAGGTTGTATAACAAATATTCCCGCTTCGAGTACGAGTGTTTTTTAAAAGCTCTGTAAATTAATGATTTACGGGGCTTTTTTCTTTTCCTATAAGCAATCGCAGGCAGATATTTATTTAGGGTCAATCAACGTAAAAGCCTGAGGGCTTCTTGTTTTTGTATAAAATAGAGCCACATTTTACCTTGAATTATGCCACTCATGTAAACCAATATGTAAACCGAAAATGTATGAATGCTACGGTTAATTTATGCTTGTTTTAGATACGGTTTTCTGTATATAAGGAATAGCGCACTTGCCTCTTACCCAAGTATCAACTCATAGTCCGATACATCCAGCCATTTGCCGAACTTCATGCCTACCTGCTTGAAATGGGAAACCTGTCTGAAACCGAGCTTGGCATGCAGGGCGTTGCTGGCTTCATTGCCTTCCGTGATACAAGCTATCAGCACATGGTAGTTGCTCCGGCGGCATTCTTCTATAAGGGTTTGCATCAGCGCTGTTCCCAAGCCTTGCCCCTTGTATTCGGCAGACAGATAGGGATATTCAGTAAATGTCCCTAAAAATCAAGATGGCATATGAAGATGATAGAGCATACTCACTTCATATGCCATTTTTATAGTCCTATTCC
>NZ_KB894208.1 GCF_000374365.1 Bacteroides gallinarum DSM 18171 = JCM 13658 | reverse complement strand
GGAATACCTAAAGATACAAAAAAGCCAGCTAATTCGCAATATTTTGTGTATGAATTAGTTGGCTGATTTTATATTATTTACTGAATGTCCCTAAGTACGAGAACATGCTCTATACCATGAAACTTTCGGGCAAGGAAGTGCACGATGCCCTGGAAATGTCGTATGACCTCTGGACTAACCGCATGACCTCTCCCGACGACCATATCCTGCTGCTCCGGGATAAACCCCGTGCAGGTGCGGCGGACAGAGCCTCTTTCAAGAATTTCAGCTTCAATTTCGATTCGGCGGCAGGCATCATCTACACGGTGGATGTAACGAAACCGGCAGGTAGCAAAGTGACTATCCTCAGCATGGCGGACGGCACTCCGTTCGATATGGACAAGATGTACACGGTAGCCCTCAACTCATACCGGGGCAACGGTGGCGGAGAACTGCTGACGAAAGGTGCGGGCATCCCGCAGGATAAACTGAAAGAGCGTATCATTACTTCCACCGACAAAGACCTGCGTTACTATCTGATGCAGTACATCGAACAGAAAAAGGTCATCGAGCCGCGTGCGCTCGGCCAGTGGAAATTCATTCCCGAGGAGTGGGCGGTTCCCGCTTCCAAGCGCGATTACGAATTCCTGTTCGGCAAGGAGCAGGAATAGCCGCCTCATGCACGCCTGTACGGTTACGGATTTTCTGAAACCGGCATGTAACGAGGCATGCAGTAATGAGCTGGGATAACGTTATCATTTTTAATTTAATCATCCTGCGAATAGTTTTATATTTGCCTGTAAAACACAACAATAATGAATACAAAACAGATACGCAACGTCGATATCTCCGGAATACAGCATTTGCCTATGATTGATTTTATCGGCAATGATTTCGCTATCTTCGATGATATAAAAGATATTCCCTTCACCACATATCCTACCCGATTGAATGCGGCTTGCCTTGCCGTCTGCCGGGGAGGCTGGTGCAAGCTTACTCTCGATTTGCAGCAGTATGAAATGAGGGAAGGTATGCTGTGTATCATCTTGCCCGAGCAAATCGTGCAGCAAGGCGAGCGCTCCGACGATTTCTCCGGCAGCTTCATAGCCGTATCCCGGGATTTCATGGACTTGGTGATACCCACCATGCAGCAGTTGTTTCCCATGTTCTTCATGGTAAAGGAGCGGCCTTGCATCAGTATTACGGCCGACGAGTTGCAGTCGTTCCAGGAGTACCACTCTTTTTTGTGGAGCAAGGTAAGACTGAAAGACAACCCGTACCGTAAGGAGATTACGCAAGGGCTGTTAATGGCATTGTTCTATGAGATATACGATATCTACCAGGGACACGCTTCCCAGGAACGCACGCCCAAAAGCCGTAAGGAAGATTTGTTCGAACGGTTTATCCGGCATGTATCCGAGTCCTATAAAGAGGAGAGGAGCGTCTCTTTTTATGCCGAAAAGATGTTCCTTACACCTAAGCACCTTTCTACCGTAGTGAAGGAGGTGAGCGGAAAGACGGCGGGCGAGTGGATAGACAGCCTGGTTATCCTGGAGGCGAAAGCTATGCTGAAATCCTCCGAGCAGAGTATCCAGGAGATAGCCGACGAGCTGCATTTTGCCAATCAGTCCTTCTTCGGGAAATACTTCAAGCATCACACGGGGCTGTCGCCCAAGGAGTACAGGAGGCAGTAACGCCTTTACCTGCCTTTACACCACGGATTAGTACAGATTGTTTCTCGGGAAAACTGATTGCCTGAAAAATCCGGCTGTGCTAATCCGTGCGGTGTATCGGGCTATTCAAGCCCTATTTGTTCATGGACATCAGCCATTTCCCGTCTTTCTTCACCATTTGCTGTTCTTCCTCCTCGGTTTCTCCGTTTCCGTAGGTGTATCTGGTCTTAACTACCGCCGTATTACCGTCTTCGGCAATCTGTTCCGATAGGATTTCAATGTCCTTTATGCCTCCTTTCTTCTCATATTCCTTAGACACTTTTTCTTTGAGAATGGAAACCAGCGCTTCTTTCTGTTCCTTTATCTTGCCCGCATCCTGGTTGCTGTCGAAAGCCAGTCCTTCCACGAAATTTTCATAATCGCCGTTTTGCAGATACTGGCCGTACTTTTTCAGTGCGTCGCCCGGGTTGTTCGAAGAAGAGCAGGCAGCCATTGCCAATATGGCAATCGCCAGCATACCGAAGTAGAATACTTTTTTCATACGTTTTTTGTTTTAAGTGAATAATGTATGTGTCAAAAATGATATATCGGACGGAGATACTCGCTCTGTGCAATATCGTTCGGCATTATGTAGTCGCCGCTCATACCGGGAATGCTGACGGAAGTGGTGCGGCCTCCGGACAAATCTATTCCTTCCTTCCGGTACACATAGTCAATAAGCTCCGTACAATACATTTCGGTCGTATCGTTCAGGTCGTAATCATGGTCGAACAATACGTGTTTGCGGAAAAGGCGGAATGCGTTCCCGGCAGCCCTGCATGCAACCGCCGAGTCGGCCAGCACATGCATCACCGCACCCCGTGCCGCTTTCCCAGCATCGAAAAACTGCCCTACGGGTTCCATTTTTACCCGGTCTGCATCTCCCTCGAAGTCCGGTTCTCCAGGTACGGCGTGTATTACGTACCACGCTCCGTTCTCCTTTTTCAGGATACCGGCATGCGAGTAGCTCCCTTCACTATCGGCAGCCAGTACTATCCGGCTGGTAAATCCGGTTCCCCTCCTGAACACGATATCCCCCTCGCTGAATAAATCTTCGGGCAGGAGCATTTGCCTTTCCTTAAGATTATCGCCTTTGCAAGCACTGAACAGAAACAGGGAAAACAAGCCGGTTGCAAACAGTGTGATATGGGTGTCTATTCTCATTAAGTAGGGACATTCAGTAAATAATATAAAATCAGCCAACTAATTCATACACAAAATATTGCGAATTAGCTGGCTTTTTTGTATCTTTAGGTATTCCC
>NZ_KB894207.1 GCF_000374365.1 Bacteroides gallinarum DSM 18171 = JCM 13658 | reverse complement strand
ATTTCCCCCGTTTTGGCCTTCAAACCTTATTTGCGGGGGAATACCTAAAGATACAAAAAAGCCAGCTAATTCGCAATATTTTGTGTATGAATTAGTTGGCTGATTTTATATTATTTACTGAATGTCCCTAGAATAAGCCCCTCAAAACAAATCCGTTTTGAGGGGCTTATTTATTTCTGTGAAGTGGGTATTCCTTAGTTATTGAAAGAAGTATATGTAACCTCTATCTTTAATGGATTACCTCCATTAGCCGGATTTCCACCTTTCAACTTGGCATAGGTAGGTTTCAAGTCGTGTTGGATACCAATCATGGAAGATGTACTGCTGCTGGTGTCGTATGTTACGACTACGGGAATCAGCACCACTTTGTCCCAGTCTTTTCCTTCGTTGTTGGCCCATTCTGTTTCCCATGCGGTTTCGTCCCATGATGCTCCTGCCGCTTCTTTGGCTTTTTGTCTTGCAGCCTTCTTTTCGTTGATGCAGGCAGAAACCAGGCGGGCTACATTCTTAAATGTATATTGGTTCGTTTCTACATTGTTATGGGTTGCGACAAAGGAGGTAACATTGTCCGTAAGCTCGTTGTTGACGAAGAAAGAGTTCATGTCCTTCTTGCGCAGCAGTAACACCGTTTCCGGGGCGCTCATGCTGAACTTATATTTTTTGTCGTTTTCCTGGTTGTAGTTCGTGAAAGTCAGTTTAACGGCATTCAGCGTGTCGTTAGCCAATTCTTCGGCTATTTGGTCATAAGGCATGGTGGCTTCCGTAAAGATACCTGCCGGCGATTTAAGATAGCTCCAGCCTTCTTCTCTTGCCTTGTTTGCCAATATTTCGGAGTTTTCGAATTTGTTGGCCTGGATTACTTCTTTGGTAGAGGCGAAAGCTACGGCTGTGGCGGAATATACGGAGTCTGTACCTGCCTCACCGTTTTTGTCTGTAACCTTCTTGAGCAGTTTCACTCCCAAGCTGTCTACGTAGTGGAATTGGAACTGCATTTGCAGGTCTACGCGGTCTACATAAAGAATGGTTCCGTCGCCATAATCGGTTTTTAGGTAAACCCCTTTGAATACGTTGTTGATGAATGCATCTGCATTTGCAAAGAATTCTTTATGCTCCCGGTTCAATTTTAAAATCCTGTTTCCGAAATCTTTGCTTAATGGAAAGACGATATTGGGGTAATAAGTCGAATTTCCGTTCGAATCGGTTGCATTTCTTACGGAATCAGGTACTGAGGTGTCGTAGGCTGTATATGCTTTTCTTCCTAACAGATTCGGTTCGTCGTGATAGTCTTCGGCATCGATATTGGTGTACCGGTATTCATCAGGATTATTGCGGACTTGCAGCCACTTATCATTCAACTCATATGCACTCATCCCGCATGGGCTTATAGAGTCTCCGAACCAACTGGAATAATAAACGACCAACTGGATTTTTTCCACTTCGTCTTTTACCATTGTGCCTGTGCCGTTTTTTTCGTCATATACGGCAGGGAAAGTGAAATTCTCCGTACAGTTCAATTCTGCTAAAAAGCTGGCTTCGTAGTTGCCGAATCCCTCCGGGTCTGGGTCTGTAAATCTACCGATGTATCCCGTACTTGTTTTGGAATATACGCTGTCTACAAGAATGGACTTGGTAGTAACGTCGAATTCTATGGTTCGGGTGGTAACATCGTCCGAATTCGGTAACATGCTCATGCCCAGTGTGCCGGTGTTATCATCGCATCCGTAGAAAGCCAGGAGTGCTAAAAGCAGTATCCCTAAATATTTTACTTTCATAATTTTTCGTCTTGAAATCAACTTATTCTTGTTCTGCTCCCCAAACCCGGTCGTAGAAGTCGTTGCAGGCATCTGCAAAGTTTTCGGGAGATTGATAGCTTAAGATAGGCTTACCGGCCTGACGGGCATATTCCATGACTTCTTCATTTACATGTTCGCTTTGCTGGATTACACCGTCGGAGTAATCTACGGCCAATTTGCAGAAGGCTGCATAATCGACCGGTTCTTTCAGGTCGGCAACATCTTTCTTGGCAATACCTTTCAGGAGGAGCTTGCTGGAAAAGTCGGGGTGGAATGGCTGTGCGAATTCATTGTCGTAAAGCGAAAAGACAACTTTTGCATCCCTGAACGAGGGTTCGTCTTTGTATGCTTTCTTAATGTACAACGGCGCCAACGCGGTCATCCAGCCGTGGCAGTGGATAATGTCCGGACACCAGCGCAGTTTCTTCACAGTCTCCAATACGCCACGGGCATAGAAAATGGCACGTGCATCGTTGTCTTCGTACTCAACGCCGTTTTCGTCGGTTATTTGCAGGCGGTTCTGGAAGTAATCATCGTTGTCGATGAAATATACCTGCATGCGTGCGGACTGTATGGAGGCTACTTTAATGATAAGCGGGTGGTCGGTATCGTCGATGATAAGGTTCATACCGGAGAGGCGTATCACTTCGTGCAACTGGTTTCTGCGCTCATTGATATTTCCCCATTTGGGCATGAACGTTCTGATTTCTCTGCCTTTTTCTTGGATTGCTTGCGGCAGATTCCTGCCAACAAGGGACATCTCGGACTCTGAAACGTAAGGGGTAATTTCTTGTGTTATAAATAAAACCTTGTTCGCCTTTGTCATAATAACAATGTTCTCAATTATTCTGCAAAGATATAAAAAAAATCGGGCAATAAAGCAAGACGGGCCCGTCTATAATTCCTTATGAATTGTTAACTTGTTGTATATCAACGATGAATAGACGGGAGGCTATCTTGGGAGTGGGGATAACTTTTGCATTAATTTACGATATTTCTTCTTTATATGGTAAATAATAGTTTATTTTGCACCGTTTTAGCGAACAACCAAGTTATTATATAACCGATAAAATGAAAATAGTACATACTATCAAGGACTTGCAGGCCGGACTTTCGGCTATGAGAGCCCAAAGTAAAAAGGTAGGTTTAGTGCCTACGATGGGAGCCTTGCATGCCGGTCATGCTTCATTGGTAAAACGTTGTGTGGCAGAGAATGATGCCGCTGTCGTGAGTGTTTTTGTAAATCCTACCCAGTTCAATGACCAGAATGATTTAATCAAATATCCCCGTACGCCGGAGGCCGATTGTCGTTTGCTGGAAGAATGTGGAGCGGCTTTCGTTTTCGCTCCTTCGGTGGAGGAGATGTATCCGGAGCCGGATACCCGCCAGTTCAGCTTTGCGCCCCTGGATACCGTCATGGAGGGGGCTTACCGGCCGGGACACTTTAACGGCGTGTGCCAGATTGTGAGCAAGTTATTCGATGCGGTGAAACCCGACCGTGCCTATTTCGGTGAAAAGGATTTTCAGCAACTGGCTATTATCCGCGAAATGGTGCGGCAGATGAATTATCCGTTGGAGATTGTAGGTTGTCCTATTGTGCGTGAGGAGGACGGTCTGGCCTTGAGCAGCCGCAATGCCCGCCTGTCCGGGGAAGAGCGTAAAAATGCTTTGAAAATTTCGCAGACTTTGTTTGAAAGTCGTACCTTTGCACAGTCGCATACGGTTGCTGAAACCCGGAAGTTTGTGGAAGATGCGATTGCCGCCGCTCCGGGGTTGCGTCTGGAGTATTTCGAACTGGTGGACGGCAATACGTTGCAGAAGATTGCCGCATGGGAGGATACTTCCTATGCCGTGGGATGTATAACGGTGTTCTGCGGTGAAGTCCGCCTGATTGACAATATCAAGTATAAGGAATAATAAACTTAAAAATGCCTGTCTTATGATGATTGAAGTGTTGAAGTCGAAAATCCATTGCGCCCGTGTTACGGAGGCCAATCTCAATTATATGGGAAGCATTACCATTGACGAGGATTTGCTGGATGCGGCCAATATGATTGCCGGTGAAAAGGTTTATATTGCCGACAACAACAACGGGGAGCGTTTTGAAACTTATATCATTAAAGGCGAGCGCGGTTCGGGCAAGATTTGCCTGAATGGTGCGGCAGCCCGTAAGGTTCAGCCGGATGACATTGTGATTATCATGTCGTATGCGTTAATGGATTTCGAGGAGGCCAAGTCGTTCAAGCCGACTGTGATTTTTCCAGACCCGGCAACGAACCGGGTGGTGAAGTAGATTTCTTCATGAAATATACGTGAGAAGCCCCGCTTGCTAATTGTTGTGCAGGCGGGGCTTCTTGTGTAGTTACAGGCTTTGCAGGGATATTCAGTAAATGTCCCTAAAAATCAAGATGGCATATGAAGATGATAGAGCATACTCACTTCATATGCCATTTTTATAGTCCTATTCCTGTAATTTCTCACACAATCTTACCCTACAAGACATGACGCTCGGGAAGAAGTCTGAAGACATCTTCTGCCTCTGCCTGTAAAATCATATCATGCCGCTTTCACCGTCCTGTTCCTGATCTTGTCTATCATCAGTACGGCATTTGCCGTATGTATTCCAAAGAAAATCCACAGGATTTCCGTCTTCCTGTTCCGTG
>NZ_KB894206.1 GCF_000374365.1 Bacteroides gallinarum DSM 18171 = JCM 13658 | reverse complement strand
AAGATTGTGTGAGAAATTACAGGAATAGGACTATAAAAATGGCATATGAAGTGAGTATGCTCTATCATCTTCATATGCCATCTTGATTTTTAGGGACATTTACTGAATATCCCGAAGAAATCGACTGGTAGATAATAGCCGCACACTACAACACTCCGTTTACTCCACTGCCGAACAATGCAAAATCACCCAGGCAAGGGTCGTCGGGGAATACCTCCGCCAAAGCGGAAGTTATATTCCGTGCATTCTTTAAAGAAAACGTATCCGTATCTGTAAGTCCCAGGGAACAGGCCACCCGGCATACATGAGTATCCAAAGGAATTATCAAATCGCGGCGGTCGAAACTCTCCCAGATGCCGAAGTCCACCTCCGGCCCTTTCCGTATCATCCACCGCAGGAACATATTCAGCTTCTTCTGCGGACTCTTGGCAGAAACTTCCAGGAAAGCACATAATTTCTCCATAGGTGTACCCGGATAAACCAACAAGGCATCTTCCAAACTGTCATATTGCGAATAGGCGGCATATAACCGGGCGAAGTAAGTATAAAAGTCCGCATAAGAAAGCATGCGGTAAAAGCTGCTACGTTCCGCCAGCGGAAAATCCCGTTCCCAACCGCGGGACATTACATATATATAAGGTGAAACTCCCATTAAATGATGCAGTTCCTTCGCTTTCTTCAATATCTGTCTGCGGTTTCCAAAACTCATAATAGCCGTAAGCAAACCGCTGACCTCTATGTCCTGCTTCCGTGTATAACGATGCGGAAACTGAACCGGGTCGCTTTGTATGAAATCTGCACAATGGTACTGCCTTGCCCATGCTAGGAGTTGTAATCTGGTATCGTCGGTCATACGGAAAAGATTTGGTTGTAACAACTGGGATGCAAAGATACCTAATTTATAGCAACATCGGACAAGTCGCCTATCTCTTTTCCCCTTATCTTTGCATTATGAAAAAGCCGATAGAAAATACAGAAACTAAAAAGACAACGCAGGAAGAGTATCAAAAATGCGTGAACGCAGTGGTAGATTACATCAACCTCCACCTCGGAGAAGAAATCGACCTGAAATCACTGGCCAGGATTTCCCATTTCTCTCCGTTCTACTTTCACCGCATCATGAAAGCCTTTCTGGGCGAACCCCTCGGTACGTTTATCGTCCGGACACGCACCGAGGCAGCCGCGCGGCTGTTACGATACTCCGAACTGCCGATAGCCGACATAGCCTACCGCATCGGATATTCCTCACCCTCGTCGTTGTCCAAAGTATTCAGGCAGTTCTATGGCATTTCACCTTTAGAATATCGTAATAATAAAAACATTGTAATTATGAAACCAGCCATTATCCGTCCGGACCTGGAACTGAAACGGGAAATCAGGGAAGTTCCAGCCCGGAATGTAATTTATATCCGTTTATTCGGAGATTATAAACTGAACGACTATTGTGGCACATGGGCACGCCTCTACCGGTTTGTCCAAGAGGAGAAACTGCCAATGGGAGAAGTGATGCCCTACTGCATCTACCACGATGACCCCAAAGTTACTCCAGTCGAAAAACTGCGTACCGATGTATGTATGGTAATCCCTACCCGGGCAACACCGAAAGGCGACATCGGCTTCAAGCAACTCCCGGCAGGACGCTATGCCGTATTCTTGTATAAAGGCTCTTATGAACACCTGCAAGCCGTATACGACACAATCTATGGAAAACATATCCCCGAAATGGAATGCACTTTCAGAGATGAAGCCAGTGCAGAACGGTACTTGAACGACCCTGCCACTACAGCGCCCGATGAGCTGCTGACGGAAATTTATATCCCGGTGGAATAAGTCGGACACTACCATTACCGAACAGATGCCCCGCAATCAAAGCGGGGCATCTGTCGTTATAATACACGACAACAACCGCAGACAGTCCCCTACTTCGACCGTTTATAATCCGTGATGAATCCTTCCATCATCCACTTCGCTAAAGCCTGGCGGTTAGAGCTGATAACGAAACGCCGTTGGTCGAACGTGTTCTGAATATTGCCCAACTCTACAAAAACAGAAGTCGGTACGGCCTTCAGCAGCACATAAAGGTTACGCGCACTAACCGTTCCCTCGAACCCGCGGTTGGGCTGATGCTTGTCGTACTTCGACTCGAAAGTATCTTTCATCGTAACGGCCAGCTTCTTTCCAAGCACGCTTTTCGGAGCATGGTAGAAGAAAACATCCGTCTGTGCACTCTTGCTGCGGCTATCCACATGCAAAAATATGGCACGGCAATATTTATACTTCTGGCGGTCTTTCCGATAAAGCTCATTGATTTTGGCGCAACGTTGCTGCAAGCGGGCTACCTGGTTCAGCGGAATGGCATCCCCCATGCAAGTTTCCCGTTTGCTGTTGGATAGATAGCGGTCGTCGCGAATTCCGTCTTTGGCATCCTGAATGATAATATGCACTTCAGCACCTTCCTGCATCAGATTGCGGGCAAGGCGTAAAGCAACATCATAGGCATACTCATCCTCGTGCAACTCCACCTTTCCTATTCTGCCGATAGCACCGGGGTCGGGACCTCCGTGCCCGCTCACTACATAAAAGCAAGCCCCCTGCAAACGGTTGGAGGTAACCTTTACATCGGCAAGTTTCTTTCCGAACAACGGTTCGCGCACAGTCCTCTTTTTACCGGCAGCCGGCTTGGACGAAGCGGAGGCACCTGCCCCCTTCTTTAACGGAGGCAGCACGTATTTCACCCCCAACTTCAACTCCTCTTTTCCGCGCAGACGTTTCTCGTTCAGTTTCAGAAACTCCTTATAATAGTTTTTCCCCGGACGCTTGTTCCGTTCCAGAAATGCAGAAATACCCTCGCCCGACTTAGGGGTAGCATACTCTCCCTGAGCAGAGGCATGAAAGACAAAAAAGGTACAGAAGAGGATAGCCAGCAAGCAAAATATACGTTTCATATTCCCGTTGTTCGTCATTTATTCGTATCGGCAGCCGATTTTCAGCCGCTAAATTATAGCATTTTACCATTTACGCGTACAAATTTATATTTTTTTCCCTACTTTTGCCACGACTTACGCGTTTTAAAGATAAAGAAACTCTAAAAACAGATAGCATTATGGCAAAACAACTAAAACCGGAGACACTGTGCGTACAAGCAGGGTGGACTCCTAAAAAGGGAGAACCCCGTGTACTCCCCATTTACCAAAGTACGACTTTCAAATACGACACCAGCGAACAAATGGCACGCCTGTTCGACCTCGAAGACAGCGGTTATTTCTACACCCGTCTGCAAAATCCTACGAACGATGCCGTTGCCGCCAAGATAGCCGCCCTCGAAGGCGGTGTAGCCGCTATGCTGACATCGAGCGGACAAGCTGCGAATTTCTATGCTATCTTCAACATCTGCCAGGCAGGCGACCACTTCGTATGTTCGTCCACAATCTACGGCGGAACATTCAACCTGTTCGGCGTAACCCTGAAAAAACTGGGCATTGACGTAACTTTCGTCAACCCGGATGCACCCGAAGAAGAAATCTCCGCCGCTTTCCGTCCGAACACCAAAGCCCTGTTCGGCGAAACGATTTCCAACCCCACGCTGGAAGTTCTCGACATCGAGAAGTTCGCCCGTATCGCCCACAAGCATGGCGTACCCCTGATTGTAGACAACACCTTCCCTACTCCTATCAACTGCCGCCCGTTCGAATGGGGAGCCGATATAGTGGTGCATTCCACCACCAAATACATGGACGGACACGCCACCAGCGTAGGCGGTGCGATTGTAGACAGCGGTAATTTCGACTGGGAGGCACATGCCGGCAAGTTCCCCGGACTCTGTACCCCGGACGAGTCCTACCACGGACTGACCTACACCAAGGCTTTCGGCAAGCTGGCCTACATCACTAAGGCCACGGCACAACTGATGCGCGACCTCGGCAGCATCCAGTCGCCGCAGAACGCATTCCTGCTGAACCTCGGGCTGGAAACCCTGCACCTGCGCATGCCTCAACATTGCAAGAACGCCCAGGCTGTCGCCGAATATCTTTCCGGGAACGATAAAGTAGCTTGGGTCAACTATTGCGGCCTGCCCGGAAACAGATATTACGAGCTGGCACAGAAATATATGCCCAACGGTTCCTGCGGCGTTGTCTCCTTCGGGCTGAAAGGTGGTCGCGAAGAATCTATCAAGTTCATGGACTCATTGAAACTGGCGGCTATCGTAACCCATGTTGCCGATGCACGTACCTGCGTACTGCACCCCGCCAGCCATACACACCGCCAGCTCTCGGACGAGCAGTTGCTGGAAGCCGGCATCCGTCCCGACCTTATCCGCTTCTCGGTGGGCATTGAAAATGCAGACGATATCATTGCAGATATAGAACAAGCACTGAATGCGTAATTACGCGAAGAAAAACGGATAACGCCCTCAAATGGAAGCGCATCATCTGCCAAGGTCCGACCAATCGTGCGTCCGACCCCGGCAAATGATGCGCTTTCCGTAGGGATATTCAGTAAATGTCCCTAAAAATCAAGATGGCATATGAAGATGATAGAGCATACTCACTTCATATGCCATTTTTATAGTCCTATTCCTGTAATTTCTCACACAATCTTACCCTACAAGACATGACGCTCGGGAAGAAGTCTGAAGACATCTTCTGCCTCTGCCTGTAAAATCATATCATGCCGCTTTCACCGTCCTGTTCCTGATCTTGTCTATCATCAGTACGGCATTTGCCGTATGTATTCCAAAGAAAATCCACAGGATTT
>NZ_KB894205.1 GCF_000374365.1 Bacteroides gallinarum DSM 18171 = JCM 13658 | reverse complement strand
AAGATTGTGTGAGAAATTACAGGAATAGGACTATAAAAATGGCATATGAAGTGAGTATGCTCTATCATCTTCATATGCCATCTTGATTTTTAGGGACATTTACTGAATATCCCTTCATATTATGTTTGAGGTAAACCATATCTATTAATTGCCTGCCTGCTTCGTAGATAGGGTGGTCGTAGTTGTCCGTAAAGAAACCGGGAATGCGATGCGAATATGCAAACCCGCAACTCTCATAGAAAGGAATACTCAAAGGGCTGTCCCCCGTACCTACAAGCATTGTCCGGCACTTATCCGCATACCGTTCGAAAAGAAATTCTATCAGTTTCTTTCCATATCCCCGGCGTTGGAATCGGGGATAGACGGCAATATTCTTTATCTCGAAAACATCTTCTGCTTCGCGGGTAACGACGCAGGCTGCCTTTACGCTGCCGTCATCGGAAAGGACGAACATTTCGCCGCGTTCCAGGTAACGGTCAATCATGGATTCCTGCTCATCGGCCAACAGCAGAAGGTCGAGGTACCGTTTTTTGTTGTGGAGAACGGGTTGTATGCTTATCATATCGTTTTTATACATTTATGCCGCAAAGATAACCTTTACGGGGGTACAGCCAAACAAAATTCCGGGTGATATTGTTGATTTCGACAAATTACCGATTGATGATTATGAATAAGTTGAAACTTTCTTTCTTGATTTCGATGCTTTGGGCATCCATGTCCGTTTTTGCCGGTTATGCCCCCGACAACGTGCAGGCTGCGCTGAAAAAGATGTATCCTACTGCCGCCGGCATAGCATGGTCGCAGGATAAGGAATATTATGTTGCAGATTTTATTATGAACGGGTTCGACACCAAAGTCTGGTTCAGCCCGGATGCAAAGTGGGTAATGAAACAGACGGATTGGGAGACGCTGGACGAAGTACCCGCTGCCGTCTTCAATGCTTTTGCCGCCAGCCAGTTCTCGGACGGAGTGGTTCAGAATGTTACATGGGTACAGTTTCCCGAATGGCAGCCTATTGTAGCCATACAGGTGGGCAAACCGAACGTACAGGTAAAGTATCAGATATTGTTTACCCCGGAAGGCGGAATACTCCGCCAGCAGAATATTACCTATGCCTATAATACACTCGGGGCAAGTACATTCTTGTAAGAAGATACCGGATATTTATTTAGATGTTATTTTCATTTTAGATATGCGTATATGTTTATTTGCAGAAAATGATAGCAACCATACTTCCGATGATTGCTATCACAATGTAGTCCGTCCTCAAACTTCAGAGCGTTTCGAGTAATCCGATAAGGCGTTCGGCATGTTCCACCGACAGAGTTTTCTGCTGCTCAATGAGTTGGGGTGAAGTGCGGTTGCCATAGCTAACGCCATAAGTATGTACGCAGCCGCAATATATCATCCGGGTCAGCCGGCAGGTAGCTTTGTAACATGGCAGAAACTCGTCGATAGTATAACCCGCTTGACCTTCATGGGTGTACATCGCTTCGGGAGCCCCCGTGGTGAAAGAGAGGACGAGTTTCTTGTTTTTCAGTTTGTCGCCAGTGCTGCCGTGAGAGAAACCGTGTTGAAAAGTCACTTCCATCCAGCGCTCTAAAATAGAAGGGGCGGAATACCAGAAAACAGGGAACTGCAACACGATGATATCGGCTTTGAGCAGTTTTTGTTGTTCGGTTTCTGCGTCGATTCTGAAATCGGGGTAGAGTTCGTCGAGTTTTACTATTTCCGCTTCCGGCAGATGTTTACTCAGCGTATCGAGGATAGTTTTGTTGGCTACGGATGCGGCAAGGTTTGTATGGCCGCTGATAATCAGTATATTTTTCATATTTATTCTTCAATGAAAGATATGCGGTTCTTTATTATATTTATTATCTCTCTGCTTTCGCCACCGTTTGCTGGCGTCCTTCGATAGTGCCCAGCTTGGCGATATCCTCATCCGTCCGGTTGCCGTGTATGGTGATGCGGCTCAACGCCTCATTCATGGCAGCATACTCCTCATCGGTGATTGATACCCCGGCGGCGCCTAAATTCTCAAGAATACGGCTGTCGCTGCGCATACCCGGTATAGGGACGATATGCCCGGGATGCATCACCCAGGCTAAGGAGATTTGTGCGGCGGTGCAGTGCTTCTCTCCGGCATAGCGGTTGATAAGGTCGAGCAGAACCTGGTTGGCACGCATATTCTCTTCGGAGTAACGGGTTATCACACGTCTCACATCATCCCCCTTGAATGCGTCTGCGTTCCGGTATTTGCCGCTCAGGAAACCGCCGGCCATAGGCGAATAAGCCACAAAGCCAATCCCTTCCGCCTTGCAGTAGGGAATGACATCTGCTTCCCATTTACGCTCCATTAGCGAGTATTCACTCTGTACGGCTGCTACGGGAGTTACGGCATGGGCTGCCTTAAGCTGCCCGAGAGTGGGTTCGGATTGTCCCCATGCGCGGATTTTGCCTTCCTTAATCAGTTCGCCCATCCAATAAGCTACTTCGGCAGGGTCGCTTTCTTGGGGTACGCGGTGTTCCAGGTAAAGGTCGATATAGTCGGTTTGCAAGCGCCGCAATGAACCTTCCACAGCTTGCCGGATACCGGTTCGGCTGAGCTTGCCTTCCGGATTCTCTTGTCCGGGCAAGGTGGCGGGAGAGAATTTGGTAGAGATTGTTATCTCATGCCGGAAAGGTTTCAGCGCCTTTCCTACAAGTTCTTCATTCTTGTAGCAACTGTATATTTCGGCCGTATCGAAAAAAGTACAACCCTCATCGTAGGCTTTGCGGATAAGCCGGATAGATTCCGCTTCGTCCGGACAAGTACCGTAACCATGTGTGAAGCCCATGCAGCCGAGGCCGATTGCCGAGACTTCCAATGTCCCGAGTTTTCTTGTTTTCATCATTCTATATTTTCTTATTAATCTTGCATCTTTCTTATTTCTTGGTATCGGGATTGAACTGTCTGTCGTAGCCCAGGAGGAATTTTACGAGTTCTGGATTGCGGTGCGACCAGCGGAAATCGGCAGGCTTGTCAAGCGTACGGATACTTTCCATATCCTCCGGGGCGAGTACAAAATCGAATACCTCCAGGTTTTGCTTCATACGTCCGATGCGGGTAGTTTTCGGAATGGCGATGATATTGCGTTGGATTAGATAGCGCAATGCCACCTGCTGTACCGTCTTGCCGTATTTTTCGGCCAGGGCAGTCAGCACGGAGTCGGTTAGAAGTTCGGGAGCTCCCTGAGCCAGCGGCGCCCAAGCCATGATGCGTGTGCCATAAGGATTCATTTCGGTCTCGGCATCCCATTGCTGGCTGAATACGTTGGTCTTTAATTGATTCACGGCAGGTTTGATTTCGGCATACTCTGCCATATCCACAAACCGGTCGGGATAAAAGTTCGATAGCCCGATTGCACGGACTTTTCCGTCCTTCACGGCTTTCTCCATGGCACGCCATGTTCCCGGATAATCGCTGAAAGGCTGGTGGATAAGCAACAAGTCGATGTAATCGGTACGTAGTTTGCGGAGCGATTCGTCGATGCTGCGTGCAGCCCTTTCCTCGCCCGTATTGGTAATCCATACCTTGGTCGTGAGGAAAAGCTCGTTACGGGGCACACCGCATTTGGCAACGGCATTGCCCACGCCTGTTTCATTGTAATAAGCCTGTGCCGTGTCTATCAGCCGGTAACCCGTACCGATAGCATCGAGTACGCAACGCTCGCATTCTTCCGGAGATACCTGAAACACTCCGTAACCCAATATCGGCATTTCGATATTGTTGTTCAGTTTTATAGTCTGCATAAAATTCTGTTTTAAAGGTTAATATTCAGTATTGGGCATGCCGGTACTCTGCATGCCGGATGCTTCTTTACACTCTATTGTCCGTTTTTATATTTACCTCTCCGGCAGTTTGGGTTTCTGATGCAAAGTTACCGGGTAACTGTCGTTTTACCGTTGCATAATTCGGGGTAATATTTTCACTTTTCGTGGCTTTTGATTACTTTCGTAACAAATAAGAGGAAGAAATGGAACATACGGGCTTCGACGGAATAGTTTTTGCGGATACATTGCAGGAGCTTAGCAGCTTGCAGTACGCGGGGAGAGTAATTCATATCCTTTGCTGCGAGGGCGGTATGGAGTTCGGATTCCAAGATACCCGTTATAGTATCGTGGCGGGAGATTACGCTATCCTGCCTAACGCCGCACTCGTATCGGAGTTTACGCCTTCCGACGATTTTCGGGGTATCCTGATGAGCCTTTCGGATGCGTTCGTTACTTCGATTGCTATCCGCAGCAATTACGGCATTATCGGGCACTTGTCGCTTTTGCAGAACCCGGTCATGAAACTTGCCCCCGATGATTTCCAGGTATGCCGGCAAGCTATGCAGTATCTCCGGAAACGTATGGAGGATAGCGGGCATCTTTTCCGGGAAGAACTGTTGGGGAGTCTGCTGACTGCGCATATCCTCGACCTCTACGACATCCATGCACGCAGCCGGCAAGCCATACGGATATCGGAGCGGATAGCCTCCCTGCTGCGGGAATTTATAGAGCTGTTGTATAGCGGCGAATACGTCCGGAACCGCGAGCTTGATTTTTATGCCTCCCGGCTCTGTATTACCCCTCATTACCTGTCGGAGATATGCAGGAAGGTAAGCGGCAAGCCCGCCACTTATTGGATAGACCGCTTTACCATGCAGGAAATTGCACGTCTGTTGAAACAGAAAGAGCTTTCTTTGACGGTGATTGCGGAACGGCTGAATTTCTCCTCTGTCTCCTATTTTAGCCGTTATGTACAAAAGAGGATGAAGGTAACCCCCTCAGAATACCGCAACGATACGTCTGCCCGCTGAATCGGGGGAGGCATCCTTTCCATGCCTCTTACCCGCATCTTCTTGTACTCATCTGTTCCTGTTTCCGTTTTTTATCCTTACCTTTGTTAAAAAGAAAGACTCAAGCTATGGACTGCGATACTTTTCAGCGAGATGTTTACAGTGTCGTTGCCGCAATCCCGGCGGGATGTGTGATGACGTACGGGCAGATAGCCTACCTGGTCGGCAAACCCCAGTGCTCGCGTATGGTGGGGCATGCCATGCACAACGTGCCGGAAAATTCGCACTTGCCTTGCCACCGTGTGGTGAACAGCCAGGGCAGGCTGGTTCCGGGGTGGACGGAACAGAGGAGGCTGTTGGAAAGCGAAGGTGTCCGTTTCAAGGCGAACGGCTGCGTGGACATGAAGAAGTCCCAGTGGGAATTTATGAAAGAATGATAAAACGATGAATAATACAAGAAACATGAAATTTATAGGTGCGCATGTATCGGCAGGCGGCGGTGTGGAGCAAGCTCCCGTCAATGCCCACGGGATAGGGGCGAATGCTTTTGCCCTGTTTACCAAGAACCAGCGCCAGTGGGTGGCAAAGCCCCTGACGCAGGAAAGCATCTCCTTATTTAAGGAGAACTGTGAAAAGTATGCGTTGGAGGCACGTTACATCCTTCCTCACGACAGCTATCTGATAAACCTGGGACACCCCGAAGCGGAAGGGCTGGAGAAAAGCCGTGCCGCCTTCCTGGACGAGATGCAGCGCTGTGAAGCACTGGGGCTGGAGCTGCTGAACTTTCATCCGGGCAGCCACCTGAACAAGATTCCCGTCGAGGCTTGCCTGGATAGGGTAGCCGAATCTATCAATATAACACTGGGCAAGACGCGGGGTGTGACAGCGGTTATTGAGAATACGGCCGGACAAGGCAGCAATGTGGGCAATGAGTTCTGGCATCTGAGGTACATTATCGACCGTGTGGAAGACAAGTCGCGTGTAGGCGTCTGCCTGGATACCTGCCACACATACACGGCAGGGTACGATATAGTGAACGAGTACGATAAGGTTTTCGAAGATTTCGACACGACCGTCGGTTTCGGCTTCCTCCGCGCCGTCCACCTGAACGATTCCAAAAAGGCATTGGGAAGCCGGGTAGACCGGCACGACAGCATAGGCAAAGGACTTATCGGCATAGACTTCTTTAAACGTTTCATGAAAGACGGACGTTTTAACGATATGCCGGTTATACTCGAAACTCCCGACGAGTCGCTTTGGGCGGAAGAAATCGGGATGCTGCGCGGGTTCGAATAAATACCGGTTGGCTCACCGCAGATTATAAAGGGACATTCAGTAAATAATATAAAATCAGCCAACTAATTCATACACAAAATATTGCGAATTAGCTGGCTTTTTTGTATCTTTAGGTATTCCCCCGCAAATAAGGTTTGAAGGCCAAAACGGGGGAAATTCCCCGACTAAGATATGGCTAAGATACAAAATATTTCCGAAATTCACCCAACTTTGGGCTTCACAGAATTTGATGTTCTGGAAAAATACCGCAAAAGTTTTAATGAGAGTGAGCTTGGCAGGCTTCACTCAGTGTTCCCGTTTGAACGCATGGCAAAAGCCGCAGGCCTGT
>NZ_KB894204.1 GCF_000374365.1 Bacteroides gallinarum DSM 18171 = JCM 13658 | reverse complement strand
AAATCCTGTGGATTTTCTTTGGAATACATACGGCAAATGCCGTACTGATGATAGACAAGATCAGGAACAGGACGGTGAAAGCGGCATGATATGATTTTACAGGCAGAGGCAGAAGATGTCTTCAGACTTCTTCCCGAGCGTCATGTCTTGTAGGGTAAGATTGTGTGAGAAATTACAGGAATAGGACTATAAAAATGGCATATGAAGTGAGTATGCTCTATCATCTTCATATGCCATCTTGATTTTTAGGGACATTTACTGAATATCCCTGACACAACCCCTTTCGTTTTTTCTTAAGGATTGTATTATTCTCCCGGATGAATTGCTTCAGAAGGGCAAACATCTGCACAAGTACCACATTCAGTACAAGTTTCAGGGTCGATAGAATAGATATCGCCTTCAGAGATAGCGCCTACCGGACACTCATCAATACAAGTACCGCAAGCAATACAATCGTCACTAATTACGTAAGCCATTTTCTTTAATTTTTTAATTATTAGTACTAATTGGTTCGACAAAAGTAGCTGTTTTCTTTATTATTTGCTACCAATCTTGAGTAAAAACTCTTAATTTGTATGCTGTCTAAATAGTATCGGATGCGAACTTACATATAATCAGCGAGTAAGCACCGGATATGTGAAAAGAATGACAACCCCGTCTTTTTCTCCTTTTTTTATCTGGTAACTGCCATTGAAATGCTCGAAGAACAATAAATTGATTTTTTGCAATATAGCTTCTTTTTGCGAAGCGGATGCAGGGTCGGCAAGCGGACTGTTCTCTATCCGGCAGTTTATCTCTTTTGCCTCAGGATTGTAGGTCAGCAGCATTTTTACCTCCCGTACTTCTTTACACTCTACGGGGTAAAGCAGCATGCTGCAAACTATCTGGGTAAACCGGTTTATGTCCGTGCGAATGGTGGCATCGCCCGTATCGGCTTGCAGTTGCAGGCGTATATTTCCTTCACTTCGTGTCCGGACTATATACGCTAGGTCATTGCACCACTCTTGTATATTGCATTCCTGTAATTGGAATTTCATCATGTTGGCCTCTAAGCGCGAGAGGTCGAGCACATTGTTTACCAGTTGAATCAGTTCTGCCGAATTAGCCTGGATGATGCCGGAGTACTCCTTTTTCTCCTCTTCATTCAAGTTTGCATCTTCGGTCATAAGTTGCGAGAAGCCTACTACATTATTGAGAGGGATACGTATGTTATAACTCATATTTGCCAGGAAACGGCTTTTTACCTCATTCGCTTCTTCGGCAATGGCGGTAAGCCTTCTCATCTCTTGTTCGTCTTTCTGCAACCGCTTCCGGCTCCGGTATATGTGGATATTGAAAAATAACAGCGCGATGATGATTATCAAAGAAACAGACAGGCAGATTTGGTGGAACATACTGCGTTTTTGCTCTTTTTGCAGCATGAGCTTGTCCGCGTTATACAAAGAAAGTATCTCCTCCATTTGCAATGCAGTAAGAAGATTGTATAAGGAATCCTTCGTTTTAAGACTTTTCTTGTAGAACGGAAGCGCCTCGTCCGGCTTTCCCGCCTTTACCAACGAGTCGGCTTTCCGGATATCGTAGTTTATACTACGCTCTATTTCGCTGGGATGCCGGTGAGATGCGGAAAGCCGGGAGTCCGTACCCGTATCGGTAGCCCGTATGGGTAAAAGCAGGATGAGAGAGAGTAATATGGTAAATAATCGTTTCATACTCGGTTCTCCTTTCTGCCTTTAACGGCGTGCGACTGCTGGACAGGGTGGGTGAAAAAGAACCGTGAGCCGCCTGTATAATCGGGGTCTACCCATAATTTCCCACCGATATGCTCAATGATAATCTGGCAGATAGAAAGCCCCAGCCCGCTCCCTTGCGCATTTTCATTTAGCTTTTCGAAACGCTGGAAAATCGCCGCTCGCTTTTCTTTCGGGATACCGCAGCCAGTATCCGTTACAGAGAAAAGCAACTCCTCTTCCGAATTCTTTTTGAGTTCCAGGGTGATGTTGCCTTGCGGCGTAAACTTGGTTGCATTAATCAATAGATTAATCAGGACTTGTTGCAGGCGTGAGTCGTCCGTTTCTATTTCCATGCTTTCCAGCTCGGTTACGAAACATACCTGGGCTTGCGTCTGCTTTACTTTACTGACGGTGTCGGCTACATTCCTGCAAATGGCGACGACATCGTGCCTGGCGATACTGAATTGTATCTTGCCGAATTCGAGGCTCGAGAGGTCTATCACATCATTGATAAGCTTCAATAACAGTTCGGAATTTTGCAGGATTACTTCATTGCACTGGCGGCGTGTTTCATCATCCAGACCTTCCTCCGTCAGTAATGTAGAAAAGCCGGACAAGGCATTGAGCGGGGTACGTATCTCATGGCTCATATTCGAGAGGAATATGCTTTTGGCCGATGTAGCATTCTCCGCGTTGGTACGCAGAAAATTCAGCCTTTGGGTGGAGAGAACTGTTTTCCGGCGTTGCTTTCTGAGCATGAAAGCTATAATGGAAAACAATAACAGCAATATGATACAACCTGCCAATATACTGGCGATAAGCTTGTTGTGCTCCTCTTTATCAGTTATCTCCATTTGGTCTACCCGGTATTTGGCACGCAGGGTATTAATCTGCCGGGCATATCCTTCGACGGTGAGCGTGTCGATTATGGGATACAACTCTTGATACAAACGGCAGGCAGCCAGCGGCTTTCCTTGTATCTTATAGAGATATAT
Organism: Bacteroides gallinarum DSM 18171 = JCM 13658; assembly: GCF_000374365.1. GTDB lineage: Bacteria > Bacteroidota > Bacteroidia > Bacteroidales > Bacteroidaceae > Bacteroides > Bacteroides gallinarum. The sequence goes on along the minus strand of NZ_KB894204.1, from coordinate 3,805 downwards.
CGTTTCCAGCGCTATCCACCGGTAGTAGGTAGAGCGTTTGTTGGCAGCATACTCCTGCCTCAGTTCCTCGTATAATTGCAGCGCTTTGTTCCAGTAAGCCTTGTTCCAGTTTCCCATTGCCCGGTAATAAGCGGCGGCGGTGTATCTTAGATGAAAGTAGTAGAATTTCTCTGGATGCAACCGGTAGATAGAATCCATGCTCTGCAAGTACCTGGCAGCATCTTCAAGATAGGTTTGCGAAAGATGTCCGTGCGAGATTGCATAATTGGCGCCTTCAATGGCGGCAAAAAAGCCGGTAACATAATCCGGCTGTTTCAAGAGAGCCTTCTCTATATTGTTCAATGTTCTTTTCGCTTTTTTCAGTTGCCCTTTACGTTGCAAGGCATTAGATTCTTTCAATAACAGTTGGGTGCGGTAGGGATGTTGCGGAGAGATTGAGTTTAGCTTTTTCAAAGCATCCTGATAGGATTCCAGTGCTTTGTCGTACCGGTTTGCCATGGCATAAGCATCTCCAATGGCCTGGCCGGCAACTACTATGCCGAAGTCGTATTTTGTTTCTTTGGCCTCTTCGTACATCAGCCGTGCACGGTCTATGGCAAGACTGATATCTCCTTGCAGCGTGTAGGCGTTGGCAAGCTGTAACTGTAACAAAAAATAGCTTTCCTTATCCTTATTGTCTTTCCTCATATCCGGTAAGATGCTTTCGCTCCAGCAGATAACGCTGTCTACCGGTACATGTTCGTCATAAAGTATCTTTTTTTGAACAAAGCTTTTTAGTATGTCTAATTTATGCAGATTAGCCGCGGCACATATCGGTAGAGCGGATGTTGTACATATCATCCACAGTACTATTAGTATGGCGGCATTTTTTCTCACTATCTGTGCTTTATCTCTTTTGTTTATTATTGGCAAAAATAAACATAAAACACGACATTAAAAATAAAATATAATGATTTTATTCTCAGTATGTTCAATAGTGAATAGCCAAATATCGCCTGCCGGAGTGGAAGATTTAGTAAAGCTCTAATCCGAATTCGTTCTTCAGTTGCAAAAGGGCATCGTTTTTTTGTGCCATCATCTGGAACTTCTCGACGCGGCCGTATGCGCGTACTTTTTCCGTAGGAGCGCTGACACGTACCGTCATGGTTACTTTACGGTTTTTTAAACGGGCGCGCAAATACTCTTGCAGTTGAGGAGCCATTGCGGTAAATTCTTTTGCAACAAACTCGTTATCGACAACTACTTCGAAGGTGGTGCTGTTCAGCAAAGTGGCGTGCATATTCCGCATACGCTTGGTAGTTGCCACTTGCTCTTGGGGCAGGCTTCCCGCATATTCTTGCCAATAATAGTTTACGTCTCTTTCATTGAAAATGAAATCTTCTTCCGGCTGCACAGTCTTTTGTACGGTCGTGGCAGCGGGGGTGTTCAGGACTTTTTCTTCTTCCTTCGGATGCTTAATGGATACACCGAGCCCTGACATCTTTATCACCGGCACTTTCCTTTCCTCCTTTCCTTGTGCCAGTAATGCGGCAGTAGAGGGGGTGGGGGAGGCAGGGGGCGTCGTTGTGGCAGCGGCATTGGCAGTAGTATGGGGTGTAGGCGCGGCACTAACGGCAGGCGTGGCTACTGGAGCGGCTTGCGGTTTGGTGGCGGCGGACGCTTGCGGTTGGGGCGCGGCAGGGCTGCCTTGTGGCTGCTGTGCAGCGACAGGCTGTGTAAATACGGGTTTTATAGTCTGCTTAGGGCTATGCCCACCGGAAACATCGTCTCCCTCAGCACTGATTTGGGCTATTTGTATTAAAGTCAGTTCTACCAACAACCGTTTGTTTTTACTGATACGGTAGTTTAGGTCGCAATCATTGCACAACTTCATGGCGCGGTAGAGGAAAGGCAACGGGCATTGTTGCGCCTGTACCTGGTAGCGTTCGCGGATGCTTGCCCCCACTTCGAGCAAAGGTAGGGTAGCCGGGTCTTTGCTAACTAGCAAATCCCGGAAGTGCGAGGACAAACCGGTAATGAAGTGACTGCCGTCGAATCCCTTGTTCAGCACATCGTTCAGCAATAGCAGGGCGTCGCTGACTTTATTTTCAAGAAAATAACCGGTCAGTTTGAAGTAATATTCGTAGTCCAGCACATTCAAATTCTCGATTACGCTCTGATAGGTGATATGCCCGCCGGTAAAGCTCACTACCTGGTCGAATATGGATAGAGCGTCCCGCATGCCTCCGTCGGCTTTCAGGGCAATGACGTTCAGGGCTTCCGGTTCGGCGGTAATTCCCTCTTTGGAGGCTACGTAGGCCAAATGAGCCACGGTATCTTCTACGCTGATACGATTGAAGTCGTATATTTGGCAGCGCGATAGGATAGTTGGCAATATCTTATGCTTTTCGGTAGTGGCAAGGATAAATATGGCATGGCGGGGCGGCTCCTCCAGCGTTTTCAGGAAAGCGTTGAAAGCGGAAGCCGAGAGCATGTGCACCTCGTCGATGATATATACTTTGTATCTGCCTATTTGAGGTGGAATACGTACCTGTTCTACCAACTGCCGGATATCGTCTACCGAGTTGTTGGAGGCAGCATCCAGTTCGTGGATATTGTACGAACGCTGCTCGTTGAAGGCCGTACACGATTCGCATTGGTTACAAGCCTCTCCCTCTGCCGTAGGGCTCATGCAGTTTATGGTCTTGGCAAAGATGCGTGCACAGGTAGTCTTTCCGACCCCGCGCGGACCGCAGAAAAGATAGGCGTGTGCCAGTTTGCCTGTGGCAATCGCATTCTTCAGGGTGGTAGTCAGAGCACGTTGCCCCACTACCGATTCAAAGGTAGAAGGACGGTATTTTCGTGCCGATACGATATAATTTTCCATATTCAGGTTCTTCTTGTCTGTTATATAGGATGCAAAGATAGCGCAGCTTGTTTTCGCTTTTGTGCAAATGTACGTAAAAAAAAGAAATTTTTCAGTTATTCGTCTTATCTTTGTACTCGAAGAAACAATAACAGAATTGCATGGATAAACTCGCTTCTCTTTGGTTGTTTGTCCGCAGGCGTAAATATCTGATAACGCTTGTGCTGTTTGCCGTGCTTGTCGGCTTCCTGGATGAGAACAGCATTGTGCGCCGTCTCGGTTATTATCGTGAGGAAACCCGTTTGCGCGGCGAGATAGACAAGTATCGTACGGAGTATGAGGAGAATACTCGCCGGTTGAATGAACTTGCGGTCGATTCCGGCGCTATCGAACGCATAGCCCGCGAGAAGTATCTGATGAAGAAGCCTAACGAAGATATTTATGTATTTCAAGAAGATGTAGAATAATGAAACAATTAATACCCGCTCTTTTTGTAGTAGGAGCTGTAATGCTCCTGATAGGGGCTGTCGTTTATGTTACCGGTTGGCAGCTTTCACCTTATATATATACCATAGGCGCAACATTCGTTGCTTTGGCACAGATTAATTCACCCTCTAAATACAATACTCCCACTATCAAACGTTTGCGTCGGCAGCAGATATTCGGTGCGTTGTTGCTGGTGCTTACCGGAGCTTTCATGTTCTTTACACATGGTAATGAATGGATTGTTTCACTGACTATCGCTGCAATTCTCGAACTTTACACATCGGTGCGTATTCCGCAGGAAGAAGCTAAACAGTGATTATATGGAATTGGCAGAGAGCTTATTGTAAATGGTTAAAGCTGCCATGACTTTTTGCTTAGTTAGGGACATTCAGTAAATAATATAAAATCAGCCAACTAATTCATACACAAAATATTGCGAATTAGCTGGCTTTTTTGTATCTTTAGGTAGGGACA
>NZ_KB894203.1 GCF_000374365.1 Bacteroides gallinarum DSM 18171 = JCM 13658 | reverse complement strand
AGGAAGACGGAAATCCTGTGGATTTTCTTTGGAATACATACGGCAAATGCCGTACTGATGATAGACAAGATCAGGAACAGGACGGTGAAAGCGGCATGATATGATTTTACAGGCAGAGGCAGAAGATGTCTTCAGACTTCTTCCCGAGCGTCATGTCTTGTAGGGTAAGATTGTGTGAGAAATTACAGGAATAGGACTATAAAAATGGCATATGAAGTGAGTATGCTCTATCATCTTCATATGCCATCTTGATTTTTAGGGACATTTACTGAATATCCCTTTTTAATCTTTCCTACCAGTGTCTTTCCGGGTAGAGGTCGTTCCACCACGCCGGACTATCCTGCAACCAGCGTGCAAACCATGCCATGATAGAGTTGTGCCACAACTCGCGCTTGGGATAATCGCTGATGAAATGGTTCTCGCCTTCTACCGTTATAAATTCCACCGGTTTACCCAATATCTTCAATGCGTTGTACAACTGTATGCTTTCGCCGACAGGTACATTCGTATCCGCCGTACCGTGCAGCAACAGCAGCGGAGTCTTTATCTTATCCGCATTGAACAATGCTCCATGCTTGGTAAACAGGTCGGGGTTATTCCACGGATAACTCCCGGCGGCAGCAACGGAGTTGTAGGAGTATCCCCAATAGCCCTCTCCCCAGTAACTGGTTACGTTGCTGATACCCGCATGCGAAACGGCAGCGGCAAACAAGTCCGTCTTCGTTTGCAGGTACATCGTCATGAAACCGCCATAGGATGCTCCGATACACCCGATACGCTTACTGTTAACGAACGGATGCGCGGCGCAGAATTTCTTCGTTCCCTCGATGATTTCATCGGCGGTACGCTCGCCCCATGCGTTGACATGGCGGGCGGAGAATTCCTGGCCGTAACCGATAGCACCGCTGGGCTGGATAACGTAAACCACATAGTTGCGGGAGGCAAACAACTGCGCACAGTAAGGCGAAGTGATGCCGCGGGTGGTAGGCGTAGTTCCGCCGTAGTAATAAACGATAAGCGGATATTTCTTATCCGGGTCGAAAGCCGGCGGCAAGCATATCATACCCTTAATCTCCATACCGTCCTCCGCCGTGAAATTCCATTCTTTCATCGTGCCCATTTCTATCTTATCCAGTACGGGCTTCATCGGGTCGGCAAGCAGAGCAGATGTTTTCTTCTTCGCATCGTATGTATAGGCAACTCCCGTACTGGTGTTGCCGCCGCCTACGTAAGCGGCAACCGCCGGGTTGTTTTCCGCCAGGTCGAAGGAGGCAATCACATCTTCCCGGAGCGGCAACATTTCAAAACTATCCGTCTTCGGAGTGTAGCGGTAAATATGCCGGTAGTCCTCGTCCGTCGTATTGAAATAGATGCAGCCGTCCACACGGTTCCATTGCAGGAAATCAACGGAGGGATTGAAATTGCGCGTTATAGGAACGACCTTTCCCGCCGCCTTATCCACAATGAATGCCTGGGTGTCGAAATCATTGGCTATAGGATGCCCGCCGCAGTTCTTCCCTATCCCGTTGAAAGCCATAGGACTGCCGGTTACCACGAGTTGCTTCCCGTCGGGAGAATAAGCAGCCCTGTTTACATAAGGGTCCCATGCTACCAGCGTATCCACTTGTAACGTAGCCAAATCTATCTCGAATATAGACGTGAGGGAGAAAGGGCATTCGGTGATGTTCGACTTGGAAGTAGAGCACAAGAGCCTCTTGCCGTCGGAGGATATATCGTTCAGGTACACTGCATGGCTGCCATAGGTCAGGCGTTCGGAAAGACCGGTAGTGGGGTCGTACTTCACGAGATAATTGCGGGAACGGGAACCGGGGATACGGTCGTCAGGATGAAGAAGGCGTTTCAAAGGTGCGCCGGCCGCTTCTCCTTTATCCTCGGGAGAGTAGATGAGGTAATCCTCCGTGGGCGACCAAGTGAAATACCCCTCGGGAACATCCTCCAGCAATACTTCCTCGCGCACGGTAACCGGGTCGAACACAATCAAATCGTTCCGCCGTTTACCGGTTACGGTATAATAGAGTTTATTGCTGCGGGGCATCCAACGCATTTTCGCATCGGCATCGGGCAGTATCACCTTGCCGGTTTTGAGTTCGGTCAGCTCGCAACGTGTCCTCGAACGTTTCAAAGAATAATTGTCCGCATAGCAAGTCAGCAGATACTTGCCGTCGGGAGAAAGGCTCACCGAACGTACCCGGCTCCCGAAGGCCGTGTTGTACAAAGCGAAACGTTTCTTTAAATCAGGGGCAATCCGGTAACCGACATCGGCGAACTCCTTGTCTTTCTCAAACTCGCACTTCAACGCGGGGGCGGCTTTATCAGCCGCCGCCGACAACAGTTTAACAACTATCTCATAGTCCGCCTCCGGCTCCAGGCGCAAGCTGAGCACCGAAGGAAAAACCTGCGACAGACTGTCTTCTGCCGTCGTCTTCGACTGCTTGGAAACACCGTTTACAAATACCTCGAAGCGTGCGGGAGAATAGATATTCAGCTTTCCTTTCATAAAGCGTTCCGCACGCAGGTTGGTGGCAAACAAATAGAACAAATTGTCTTTATCCGCCTTCGTCACCCGTACATAGCCCGCCGTATCCGCCGACATGCGTTCGTAAGGGCGCCCGTCGAAGTCAAGGCTGATGTCGGTTTTCAGCAGCTCGGCGGTAGTGAACTTTTCACCTGTGAAGTTGATGCTGTCGCCCTGAACCGGCGTGCGCACCACCACGGCAGGACGTACATTGTATTCGGTCACTTTATCTTGTGCCCGGACTGCAAGTGCCGCAAGCAGAGACAGTCCCGAGAGAATCAGAATCTTTTTCATCGAATTCGTTGTTAACAGGTTATCCAATCATTTCAAAGCCATTCCAGGGGGTGCCGGCAGGTACGGGAGCTTCCACTTCTATCAGTTCCCGGGACACCGGATGTACGAAGCGGACAAAACGCGCATGCAGGCAGATGCTACCGTCCGGGTTGGAACGGGGCGAACCGTACTTCAAGTCTCCCTTAATGGGACATCCCATTTTCGCCAACTGGCAGCGTATCTGGTGATGACGCCCGGTCTTAAGGTCTATCTCCAGCAAATAGTAGTTCTGCGACTTGGCTATGAGCCGGTAATGCAAAACTGCTTTCTTGCTGCCCGGCACTTCCTTATCGTACGCATAGCTCTTGTTCTGCTTTTCGTTGCGCACCAGGTAGTTCACCAGCTCGCCTTCCGGCTCGTAGGGGCGGTTCTTTACCACTGCCCAATAGGTTTTCCTCACCTCGCTGTCCCTGAACATTCCATTCAGGCGGGTAAGCGCCTTACTGGTTTTGGCAAAAACGACAAGACCGCTTACGGGGCGGTCCAGGCGATGCGTAACACCGATAAAGACATTACCGGGCTTTCGGTATTTCTCCTTGAGATACTGCTTTACGGTTTCCGAAAGCGGCGTATCGCCCGTCTTGTCTCCCTGAACTATCTCGGAAGCGGTCTTGTTGACTATGATGATATGATTGTCTTCGTATACGACAGTCATAATTATTCAAGATTAATAATTCGGAAATGAAAGAATGAAAGCTCTAAACGTTTTTATTCTTCAATCATTCAATTCTTTCATCCGCCGTTATCTTACATATTCATACCACCGTCTACCTGAATTACCTGTCCCGATACATAAGAAGACATATCAGAAGCCAGGAAAGTAGCGATGTTGGCAACGTCTTCGGGCGTTCCGCCGCGACGCAAAGGTATCTTCTTGCACCATTCCGCCTTCACTTCTTCGGACAAGGCATCGGTCATAGCCGTCATAATGAATCCCGGAGCAATGGCGTTGGCACGGATGCCGCGAGAGCCCAGCTCCTGTGCGATAGATTTAGCCAATGCAATCATACCTGCCTTGGAAGCCGAGTAGTTGGCTTGGCCGGCATTGCCATGAACACCTACCACAGAAGCCATATTGATAATGCTACCGGATTTCTGGCGCATCATAATCGGAGTACAAGCGTGAATAAAGTTGAAAGCGGATTTCAGGTTCACGTTGATAACCATATCCCATTGCTGCTCGGTCATACGCATCATCAGGCCGTCGCGAGTGATACCTGCATTGTTCACCAGAATATCGATGCGGCTGAAGTCTGCATGAATCGCCTCTACTACCTTGGCAGTATCCTCAAAGCTGGCTGCATTAGAGGCATACGCTTTGGCTTTCACACCCAGCGTTTCGATTTCCCTTGCCGTAGCCTCGGCATTTTCATCAATCACCAGGTCGGTGAATGCTATATTAGCTCCTTCCTGAGCGAACTTCAATGCGATAGCCTTACCGATACCGCGAGCGGCTCCGGTTACAATGGCTGTTTTTCCGTCTAATAATCCCATACTATTTTTAAATTATTGATTAAATGTTTTTTATATTCTATACAGTGTCTTTAGGTTCTATACGGCATCTTCAAGTTCTATGCAATGCCTTCAAGTTTTATGCGACACCTTCAAGTTCTATATAGCACTTTTCAGGTTCTATGCAATGCACCGAACACAAGGTTGACAACATACTTATCACGCGTCGCATCATCCAGCTTTGCACCGATATGCCCGCGGATATAAGGCACTTCGATGCCCTTTACGCAATAATGCACCAATTCGGCAGTCATATCGATATCGTCAATCCGGAATACTCCCTTCTCCACTCCCTCACGCAACACATCCTTAAACAGCAATATCTCTTTGGCATCAAAACGTTTGCGTACCTTTTCCACCCGCCAGATATCACGAAAGAAATTAGCCCGGAGCGTACCGTTACGGAACACCACTTCCTTCACTGCGTCCAGACGTGTATATATCATCTCAATCATCTTTTCGTCCGGCGAGATATCTTTCTCCGCCACACGCTTCATCATATCCGAAAGCATGTCCAGTTCCGACTCTACGACAGCCATATAGATATCCTCCTTACTCTTAAAATAGGTATAGAGCGTTCTCCTACCTTTTTTAGAAGCGAGGGCGATATCATTCATTGTGGTATTCTCAACACCCATTTTAGCAAATAACTGACGGGCTACATCCACTAATTTAGCTTTTGTCTTCGATACGGCCATAGACTAATTGCACATTGCTTAATAATTTGTGCAAAAGTAAGATATTTCCTCATATATCACAAACAAAAGCACATTTTATTAACAACTGAACAGTCCAGCAGATAAGAGATGTCTATATTTTATCCGGCTATTTATCAAGTCATTATGTATATCAGTACATTTTTTATGAAAAATAAATCAGCTTTTATTTGCATATTCAAATAAAAGCCGTACCTTTGCACCCACAAAACATCGCGGAGTGGAGCAGTTGGTAGCTCGTTGGGCTCATAACCCAAAGGTCGTCTGTTCGAGTCAGGCCTCCGCAACTAAAGAAAAAGACTGCTAAATTAGCGGTCTTTTTTATTTCTCCTCTCCCTTCCCTCTAATAAGAATGGGGCAACGTAAAACCGGGGCAATGTAAAAATCAGAGGAGTATATCTGATAAAATCCTATCTTTACCTGCAACAAATCATTAGCGATTATAGAAACCAGCGGTTACCGTTTCCTTCTTTCTGAAGAGACACTGGATTATTTCAGCATCTCAGATGTGAAAGAGAGTCAACGTAAAAACCTAAGGGCTTCTTTGTTTAGGTATAAATTATAGTCAGCCTAAACAAGAAGAAAGCCCCTTGTTTTTTATGCTGCCCCAGAATATTCACAATCGAATTACTATCTTCACAAGATTTGTTACCCCAATATAAAGCCCCCAAAGATTAAATCTTAATCCTTTTATCTTTACCTTTAAATTAATCTTCTACATAGGTTCAACCGATTATAGACCTTTTTCAAAAGATACCTTACGGATAAATACGCACGAAAGCAAACAGTGAAGCTATCATTTATCTCGAAAAGAGAAACACTTCCTACCTAAACGACATACTCAATCAAAGGACGGAGAGTAAGGATTTCTATAAGCCTATAATCATCCAAAACTTTCTCTACCACTGCAAAAGGCTTTTCCAAATATCTGTTACTTCCATTGGATTAAAAAAAGGATAACGAAATATGTACCGTAGTCCGGTATATAATTGCCAAAGGCATCCGCACTCCCTAACCGGCAGTAACATCATTAAATAGAGGCTTATCCGATTACATCATAACATTATAACATTATAACCCAGCAATGCAATAACACTCCAACACCTTCCCTTGTCGTGCAGTCAGACAGTATCAGTCACCAATACAGATTTAAAGGTCTGTCCCAGCAAGACATACAAAAGGAGATAAAATGAACAGCATGAAAACCATGATACCGCACAGGAACCCTCTCGCCATGCCATAGTTAATCCCCAAGATTTACAACTGAGCCGATAAAATCTGACAAAGCGAACCGTAGTTTCAGGCAAAGATAAGATTTTCAAGAATTACACTGTCGTGCACTCAGGCTATACCAGTCGTCAATATAGATTTAAAGGTCTGTCCCGGCAAGACATACAAAGGAAGATAAAAAGAACAGTCTGGAAACCGTGATACCGCACAGTTTCCTATAACCCCAACAGCGAGTTTGTACCTGTTGTTCTTCATATACAAGAAAGGAACAGACTGCAACGTAACAACATCCCGCAGGTAAGAGCAGCAGCATGGAAACAAACTGTACAGAAATAAATCCTTCAAGGAAGCGGTATAGAAAAAAGAGGTACAACCGTACAATGAGCTTTTTCTGTTGCAAAGCGCGTGGTGGTATGTGGTATGGGTATGTATAGGTATGTGTGGGTGTGGTGGTATGTATGCGGTGACAGGTGGTGCGTAATGTGTATGCATGTGTTGGGGCGTGTGGCAAGTGGTGGGACGTGTGATGTAGTGATGATAGGGAAGGGCGTGTGATGTGGCGGTGAGTGATGTGGGTGGTGGGACGTGTTGGGGCGTGATGTGATGATAGGGAGGGGCGTGTGGTGTGGTGATGATGTGTGTGGTTAGGGTACCAAAACAGAAAGCCCCTGTATCCTATTCCGGAATACAGGGGCTTCAGAAAACGGCAACTACCTACTCTCCCACTGTTACGCAGTACCATCGGCGTGACTGAGCTTAACTTCTCTGTTCGGAATGGGAAGAGGTGGAACCTCAGTGCTATAGTCACCTGAATAAGACAGACATGATGTAAAAAAAGTAAAGCAATCACCGCTCTTAAAAAAAGAACGGAACACTGAACGTATATACCCAC
>NZ_KB894202.1 GCF_000374365.1 Bacteroides gallinarum DSM 18171 = JCM 13658 | reverse complement strand
ACAGGAATAGGACTATAAAAATGGCATATGAAGTGAGTATGCTCTATCATCTTCATATGCCATCTTGATTTTTAGGGACATTTACTGAATATCCCTTTGTTATATCAGCTTTATCCGCTCTATCTCCTGCTCGAAGTTAGGGGTGAATACCCCTTTTCCCATATGCTCCCTGATTTCGGCTATGCTCCAGAAACGTCCGCCGTCCAGTTCGTCGCTGGGATGTATCTCGCCGTCGTACACGGTTTTGTGTACAAAGACAAGCTCTTTCTCGCGGGCGGACTCGAATACGTAGTTGGTTATAGCTTCCGGTACGAAATCGGTTATCCCCAATTCTTCGCGCACCTCCCGTTTCAGGGCTATCTCCACGCTTTCGCCTAAATCGACATGCCCGCCTACCGACGTATCCCATTTACCGGGTTGTATGTCCTTCCAGCCGGGGCGTTTTTGCAGGTATAACTCTCCTTTGGAGTTGAATACATGCAGGTGAACCACGGGGTGTAGAAGTTTGCTTCCATTATGGCATTCGCCTCGGGTGGCAGCACCCGTAATGTTGCCTTGCTCATTGACAAGGGGAAACATTTCCTGATTGTTGTCACTGTTCATTTTGTTCGGGGTCTTTTCTAAATCCTTTTACCGTGATACGGTCTTGGTTGGAACGGTTCAATTGTAATTTTAAAGATATTTCGGCAATGGCATTAAATAGGGTTTCGTGGTCGCGTTCATTGCTTTCCAAGTCCTCGGCTATTTCGGAGAGCTGCCGTTTTATCCTTTCCAGCTCTTGCCTGGTGGCTGCTTCGTTGCCTGCCTGCGAAAGGATGAATTGCCGCATTTTGGTGAAAGTACGCATGATATTGATGTTCACCTGAATGGCAAGCGGGCTTCGCAGTACGGATGAAAGCATGGCGACGCCGCTTTCGGTAAAAGCGAACAAGGTAGTGGCGCCGATATTGTAGCCGGGGGGTATCACATTTTGTGACCTCCCCGTGGAAATCAGGCGGTTAGCTTCTTCCGGGAGGAGCCGAAACATGAAATCTTCGGGAAATCTCTCGATGTTTCGTCTTACAGCCTGCTTAAGAGTTCTGTTCTCTATCCCGTAAAGTTCCGCCAAATCGAAGTCCAGCATCACTTTAGTACCGCGTATCTCGTATATCTTATTTTCGATGACGACTAATTCATTATCCATAGTATCTGTTTTATCGGTGGAGGCATCGTGCCATATGATTAATAGATTAAATCAAGGTATTGATAAAGTAACATTAAATATTGATAAAGCGACATTAAGGTATTGATAAAATGACCTCAAAACATTGATAAAGTAACATCACCTTTGTAATGCACCAATCGTCCGAGTGAGATAAAGTAACCTCAAAGCATTGATAAAACCATGTCAAGGTATCAATAAAGAAGAATCGCCATAACTCAAGAACCGGAAATCATGGGCGAGCGCATAGTCGTAAACCTTCCGCCAATCCCCATGCAGGAACGCCGATACAAGCAACAGCAACGTGCTTTGCGGCTGGTGGAAATTGGTAACCATAGCCTTCACGATTTTATACTCGTATCCCGGTGCGATGATAATCTGCGTACTGGTGTGCAACGTCTCCATACCATGCCTTCCGAGGTACTCCGTAATAGCCTGCAGAGCATCCGCAGCCGGCGTGGCAGCCTCTTCGGGAGTCATTTCGTACGGTTGCCATTGCCTTACGTGCAACTCCTCCTCTGTGGCATCGGGATTATTCAGCAGAGTGACGCCTATGTGGTAAAGGCTCTCCAGCGTGCGGACGGATGTCGTTCCCACCGCAACAGCCTTTCCGCCGTGGGCTATCAACCTCTCCAGCGTGCTGCGGTTAACGGAGATATATTCCGTGTGCATCTCGTGCCCCTCTATCTCCTCACTTTTGACGGGCTTGAAAGTACCGGCTCCTACGTGCAACGTCAGTTCTTCCAGCTCTACTCCCTTCTCGCGCAGGGCATCCAGCACACGCGGAGTAAAATGCAGTCCGGCGGTGGGAGCCGCCACCGAGCCTTTTACCTTCGAATAAACGGTCTGGTAAGTCTCCTTGTCGCTCTCCTGCGTCCGTCTGTTCAGGTAAGGCGGAATGGGCAACTCCCCGAACACCTCGAGAATATCGGCAAATGTCACCTCCGGGTTATCCCAGCGGAAGTCTACCTGGTGGCTGGTTCCGTGACAGGCACCCCGTTCGGCGGTCAGCGTGAGCGGCTTGCCCTTTACGAGCATTTCCCGCTTCAACACCCCCTCCTTCCATTTTTTCAGGTTCCCTATCATGCAGAGCCATGCGGCATGCTCCGTTTGCTGGAAATTGAGGGCATAGTCGTTGGGCAAGGCAGGTTCCAGGCAGAACACCTCGATGAGCGCTCCCGTCTCTTTGCGGAAGTGCAGGCGTGCCTGGATAACCTTGGTATTGTTGAAAATCATCAGGCTGTCTGCCGGCAAGTAATCGGGCAAGGATGTAAATACATCCTCGGACACCTCGCCGTGGCGATACAGCAATAACTTGGAACGGTCGCGTACGGGCAGCGGAAACTTGGCAATCCGCTCGTCGGGCAGCGGATAGCTGAATTCGCTGATTTTGATATGCTTGGGGCTTTCTTTCATTCTTTTGCTTTCTTAACGGAGTGCAAAGGTACGGATATTTAGGAAGATTTGGGTTATAAGGAAGCAATTAATGATTGTTTTACCGGAACGGCAGGCAAACTATGCCGCCTGCCATGTATAACTAAGAATCGAAGTTTAATTCTTACGAATAAAACTTTAGTTTATAAGAATAAAACTTTAATTCTTATAAATGAAACTTTTGCGCCAAGATTGCATGGCAAGCGCACGAACTTCTGTGTGCACAGGAGGCGGGTTTGCACAGCACATCCGCAATGATATTTCCCGATTGCCATTTTGCCTTCCCCATTATTGCGTATAATCATCAAATAATTTCTAACTTTGCGAAAGTAATGATGCCGAAAACGGCATTGCAAGTAATGACTATAAAAAACAGAAACGGAAGATTATGAAGATTGGAGATAAAGTACGCTTCCTGAGCGAAGTAGGCGGCGGTGTCGTGACGGGATTTCAAGGAAAAGACATAGTGCTGGTAGAAGATGCCGACGGTTTCGATATTCCGATGCCCGTACGCGAATGCGTGGTGATTGAGACGGACGATTACAATATCCCTACTATGGCCTCGAAAGCCGCCAAGAAAAAATCCGAAGAACAGCCGGCAATCCGCACGGCTCCGGCAACCCCCGCTCCCCGGGCGGAGCACCCGGTTAAACCCCAGGTATCCGTCTACCGCCAGCCCGAGATGAAAGGCGGCGACATACTGAACGTCTGCCTCGCTTTCGTTCCGGAGGACATCAAGGCGGTGAGCACCACCCCGTTCGAGGCCTATCTGGTGAATGACAGCAACTACTATATGTATTACACCTACCTGAGCGCCGAGGGCAAGTCCTGGACTGCCCGTTCGCACGGACTGATAGAGCCGAATACCAAGCTGCTGCTGGAGGAGTTCGAGAAATCGGAACTGAACGACAGGGAGCGCGTAGCCGTCCAGTTGGTTGCCTTTAAGGATAACCGCCCGTTTGCAATGAAACCGGTTGCCAATGTGGAAATCCGCGTCGATACGGTGAAATTCTATAAGCTGCACACCTTTCAGCAAACCGACTTTTTCGAAACGCCTGCCTTGGTGTACGATGTGATAAAGAACGACGTTCCCGTCCGGCAAGTCTACGTTTCGGCCGAAGATTTGCAGGACGCCCTGATACGGAAGAAAGCGGCGGACAGCCCGTCCGCACCCCGTACAATCGTCAAACGGGGCGGTAAGAATGAAATAGCCGAGGTAGATTTACACATCGGCGAACTGCTGGACGACACCCGCGGCATGAGCAATAGCGAGATTCTGGATTACCAGTTGGATAAGTTCCGCGAGGTAATGGAGCAGTACAAGAATAAGCGCGAGCAGCGCATCGTCTTTATCCACGGCAAGGGCGACGGAGTGCTACGCAAAGCGCTGCTGGACGAGCTGAAACGAAAATACCCGGCTTGCAAGGCGCAGGACGCCTCTTTCCAGGAATACGGTTTCGGGGCTACCATGGTTACCATAAAGTAAAGATGTGCGGCGTATGCGGGGAAGTCTGAAAAGTAAAATCCGCTTCGTTTTGTGGCTGGGCATAGGACTGGCAGTGCTGAATGCCTGCATGCGGAAGGAAGGCAGCGGCAAAGTCTCCGAGATGCAGGCGTTCGAGGCGTTCTTCGATACTCATGTCGATTCCATTGTAACCGCCCCGCGCTGGACGCGGACGCAGGCGTTGCAAAGGATGAAGACGGCGAAAGACAGCCTGGTACGCTACAATTACCTGTCCGTTGCCCTGAAAACCTGCCTGGCCACTTCCGATATCGACTCGGCGCGGCTCCTTATCCGGCAGTTGGAGGACTTTACCGGCAGGCAGCCTTTCTCGCCGCAACTGGCCGATTTGCAGTCCGAATGCCTGAATATGAAAGGCAATGTCTACTCGCGGCGGGGGTATGTGGACTCTGCCGAGGTATGCTTCCGGCATGCCTATGAGGTACGGCTGCGAGGTACGAAGGTGGAGGATATCCCCGATATTCTGATGAACCTTGCCGATGCCAACAACCATTTGGGCAGGCTGGACAAGGGGGCTTTCTGGTACAGGCGTGCCTTGCTGATTTGCGATTCGCTGAATGTGCCTTCCGACAAGAAATTCCCCATTTACTACGGATTGGCGCAGGGGTACATGACGCTGCGCGATTACGAGCAGTGCGACTATTACTACAACCTCGCCGCAAAGAGCTATCAAGACATGCTGCCCGACGAAAAGCATTTCTACCTGAACAACCGGGGAAATTCGTATTATTACCGGGGCGATTATGCTACGGCAATCGGCTATTTCAGGAAGATTGCCGACCTTGTGAAAGATTATCCCGATATGCGCTGGGGGCTCAATCTGAGCTATCTGAACTTGAGCGACTGCTTCCTGCAACAGAGCGAACCGGACTCGGCAGCCAAGTACCTGGAATTGTGCCGCCCTTTCTTTGAGGAAATGGGCTCCACCACCGCACTGTATTATATCGATACGCAGCGGATAGAGCTGGCTTTGCAACGCAAGAACCTTGCCGCCGCCCGGCAGTTGCTCATCGCGAGCAAGGCGTCGCCGGAGATAGACCCGGATATGATACATATCCGTAATAAATACTTGCAACAGTTCCATGAGGAGACGGGCGACTACAAGCAGGCATACTATTACCTGAAGGAGAACAACCGCCTGGACGACTCTATCCGCAACGAGCGCATAAGGATGCGTACTGCGGACTTGACCTTGCGCTACCAGCAGGATTCTACGCTAATGGCGCATAAAGTGCTGTTCCAGAAACAGGAAAATGAGGTGTTGGTGCTCAGACAGAGCCGCCTTGTAACCTTTGCCATTGCTGCGGTGGCCTTACTGATAGCTGTCTTTCTTTATCTGTATAACCGGAAGAAGCGCGATTTGCTGCTTGCCGAGAACCGCCGCACCGTCTCTACGCTCCGGTTGGAGAATATCCGCAACCGCTTGTCTCCCCATTTCATTTTCAACGTGCTGAACCAGGAGGTGGTAAGCCGCGAGGAGGGTGAAAAGCACGAACTGGCATCGCTGGTGAAGCTGATGCGGCGCAACCTGGAGCTGGCGGAGCAGTTGTGCATTACCCTGGCGGAGGAGCTGGATTTCGTAGGGACGTATATCGACCTGGAGCGCCGCTCGCTCGGCGACGCTTTTCATCCGGACATCCGGATTGCGGAAGATGTGTATCCCGACCGGGTGTGGCTGCCCTCCATGCTGATTCAGATTCCGGTGGAGAATGCCGTGAAGCATGCCTTGCGCGACAAGGAGGGCGAGCGCAACTTGTGGATTACCGTAGACCGGCGGAAAGGGGGCATCTGCATCAGGATAACGGACAACGGCGGCGGATACCGCCCGGGCAGCCGGCACAGGGGAACGGGCACGGGGATGAAGGTCATTATGCAGACTATCCAGATTTTGAATATGAAAAATAAGGAGGCGATTGACGGCGCCATACACAACGTAACGCTGCCCGGAGGCGAGATAGGATGCGAGGTAACTTTCCTGCTGCCCGACAAGTATGATTATAGAATCTAAGAATGACCGGTTAGTCGTTTATTTTAAGCCGATAGGACGGATTATGAATGAATAGTCTATAATTCTTCGTTTGCAGTTTTGTATAAAAACAAGAAAGTTTTTATATTCGCCCGGACAAAACATGAAATATGGACAAATACAAGGTCGTTATAGTAGATGATGACGAGGTGTCGCTGGAAAATCTGAGCTTCGAATTGCAGAAAGACACCCGTTTCTCTTTGCAAGGCACTGCACGCAACGGCAAGAAGGGGAGGAAACTGATTGCGAAGGTACAGCCCGACTTGCTGTTCCTGGATGTGGAGATGCCGGACATGACCGGGTTGGAGCTGTTGCAGGAGATACGCGACTGCGTAGCGTGGAATATGCGGGTTGTATTTTATACGGCGTATGATAAGTATATGATACAGGCTATCCGGGAGGCTGCGTTCGACTATCTGTTGAAGCCTTTCGAGGAACAGGACTTGAAGGATATCCTGTCGCGTTTCGTAAAATCGGCCGAAACGGGGCAGCGCGTGCTGTTGCCGGCAGGCAGCCCTGCGCATACGGGGCAGACTTTCATCGTATTTACTCCTACCAACGATATGCGTGCCCTGCGTCCGGGCGAGATAGGTTTTTTCCGTTATTGCTCCGACCGCAAGCAGTGGGAGGTAATCTTGAACAACCAGCCGCCGCTGGCTTTGCGCCGGGGCATGACTGCCGAGCAGATTACGCTGTACTCGCCGTGCTTCGTGCAGATTCACCAGTCGTATATTATCAATATCGATTACCTGATGCTGATAAGGGATAATAAGTGTGTCTTGTATCCGCCCTTCGACAAGGTGACCGAGCTGCTCGTTTCGAAAAAATATAAGAAAGAACTGCAAAATCGTTTCTGCTTGTGAAAGTAGACCAATAACTGGTTTGGGAAGTTAATGTCGTATTACTCTAACGGTATTGACTGACAGGAAAAGGGTGTCGGAACGTTGTTCCGGCACCCTTTTATCTGTTGTTGGGATATTCAGTAAATGTCCCTAAAAATCAAGATGGCATATGAAGATGATAGAGCATACTCACTTCATATGCCATTTTTATAGTCCTATTCCTGTAATTTCTCACACAATCTTACCCTACAAGACATGACGCTCGGGAAGAAGTCTGAAGACATCTTCTGCCTCTGCCTGTAAAATCATATCATGCCGCTTTCACCGTCCTGTTCCTGATCTTGTCTATCATCAGTACGGCATTTGCCGTATGTATTCCAAAGAAAATCCACAGGAT
>NZ_KB894201.1 GCF_000374365.1 Bacteroides gallinarum DSM 18171 = JCM 13658 | reverse complement strand
AAATCCTGTGGATTTTCTTTGGAATACATACGGCAAATGCCGTACTGATGATAGACAAGATCAGGAACAGGACGGTGAAAGCGGCATGATATGATTTTACAGGCAGAGGCAGAAGATGTCTTCAGACTTCTTCCCGAGCGTCATGTCTTGTAGGGTAAGATTGTGTGAGAAATTACAGGAATAGGACTATAAAAATGGCATATGAAGTGAGTATGCTCTATCATCTTCATATGCCATCTTGATTTTTAGGGACATTTACTGAATATCCCTGAATATCCCTGATTATCAAGATAGACAATCCGTGCGAGCTCGTGTAATCTTGGAATTCTTGCGCTGCGACGATGCGGATGTACCTTAAGATTTATTTTTCGTCATGCAGCCCGTCTGTTTCTTCTTCCTGCATCTCTTCTTTGGGCAGCAACCTTGCCGAGATACGTTTCTTGGGGGTGAGACTCATGCCTTTCAGCATTTCCGCCTGGCGCACTACGCTGCGGTTTCCCTCGGACAGTTGGTTGAGTGCCTTGTCGTAATCCTTCTGCATCGCCGCCACGCGGTCGCCCAGGGTGAGGAAAGTATCGGTAAAGCCTACTATCTTCTCATACAAAGCCGTGCCGCGTTTGATGATAGCCTGCACGTTCTTCACTTGGTTTTCCCGCTTCCACAGATCGAGCGAAAGGCGTAGGGCGCTGATAAGATTGGTAGGGCTCATCAGCACTACTTTCTTGCTGTAAGCATACTCCCACAAGTTGGCGTCGCTCTGTATGGCAAGCAGGTAAGCGCCCTCTGTGGGGATGAACATCATTACGAAATCCGGCGACTTGATGTCGTAGTGCGAATAGTCCTTCCGGCTGAGTTCGTCGATGTGATTGCGGACAGATTGCAAATGAGCCTTGAGCCAGCGTGCCTGCTCCTCCTTGTCGCCGGCGGATGTGTAGGCGGCGTAGGCGGTGAGGGATACTTTGGAGTCTATAATCATTTCCCGTTCGTTGGGGTATTTGATAAGGATATCGGGCTGCATCTTCTGTCCGCTTTCTTCATTGACAATCGCTTCCCCGCGCTCGTCTTTCAGGAATTCCTGGCGGAAGTAATGTTCACCCTCAATCAGTCCGGATGCTTGCAACAGCCGTTCTAAAATCATCTCGCCCCAGTTGCCCTGCATCTTGGAATCGCCTTTCAGGGCACGGGTCAAGTTGTTGGCGTCTTCACTGAGGCGGTTGTTCAGCTCTACCAGTTCCTTGATACGTTCTCCCAGTGAGAAGCGCTCTTTGGCTTCGGTGCTGTACACCTGTTCCACCTTTTCCTTGAAATCTTTTATCTTTTCGTCCAGCGGACGCAACAGGTTGCCCAGGTGTTCGGCATTCAGCCTGGTGAAATCTTCCGTCTTGCTCTGGAAGATACGGTTTGAGAGATTCTCGAACTCGGTGTTCATACGTTTGTGCAGGGCTTCGGCTTCTTCTTTCTGCTGTGCGAGGCGCTGCTCCCATTGCTTTTGCTGTTCGGAGATACGTTCGCTAAAGGAGCGCTCCTGCTCGGCAAGGCGTTCGTTGAAACCGCGCGCCTGTTCGGAAAGACGTTCGGCAAACAGCCGCTCCTGGGTGCTAAGACGCTCCGATGCCTGACGGCCGGCTTCTTGCAGGCGCTCTTCCGCTACGGAACGTTCGCGGGTGATACGTTCTTCGGCAGTGCGGTTCAGCAACGCTTCACGCTCTCCGGCAGCTTCTACTTGCATTTTTAGGGCGGCAGCTTTTCTACCGGCTGTCAGATAGCCGATGATAGCTCCTGCGATAATTCCGACGAGTAATAATATGATATTCATAATGTAATGTGGAAAATGAAGTTTCAATGGGCAAAACAAGTTGTTTCAAAGGGTGAAACTGAAAGTTTCAACAGAGAAAACCGTCTGTTTCACCAGGGAGAACAAACTGTTTCGCACCGGGAAACAGCCCGTAACCTTCCGGCTTGTTTTTATTGCGTCAGTATCTCGTTTCCGTTCTCGGTGATAAGAAGCATGCTTTCCCATTGGGCGGAGGGCAGTCCGTCGTCCGTGCATACAGTCCAACCGTCGGCTTCGTCTATAAAGACTTCGTAAGTGCCCATATTAATCATTGGCTCGATAGTGAACGTCATACCCGGTACTATCAGCATGCCGGTGCCGCGTTTGCCGAAATGTTCCACATCCGGTTCTTCATGGAACTTGATACCCACGCCATGTCCGCAGAGGTCGCGCACTACGCTGTAACCGTTCTTCTCGGCATGTTCCTGGATTGCCGCACCCACATCGCCCAGTCGCGCCCAAGGCTGGGCAGCCTGTATGCCGAGGTCGCGGCATTCTTTGGTTACCTGTACCAGACGTTGCATCTCGGGGCTGACCTCTCCAATCATGTACATGCGCGATGCGTCCGAGAAATATCCTTTGTATATGGTAGACACATCCACGTTTACGATATCCCCGCTACGCAGGAATTCCTTCGTACTGGGGATGCCGTGGCACACCACGTCGTTGATGCTGACGCATACACTCTTGGGAAATCCTTCGTACAGGAAAGGGGCGGGGATAGCATCGTGGTCTGTCGTGAAACAATACACCATGTGGTCTATTTCGGCGGTGGACATCCCTTCGCGGATATTCGCCGAGATATAATCGAGCAGTGCGGTGTTTATCTTTGCACTTTCGCGTATGCCCGCCAGTTGCTCTTCCGTACGCAGCAAATGGCGTGACGGCAGTTTGTATCCTTCTTTTTTATAATGCTGAATTTTGGCTTCTACTTCGTCGGAATAGTTTTTAGGAGTAAACCGGACTCCTTTCATGAACTTTTTCATTATTGTATATTTTATAAACGGTGATGCAAAAATACGAATAATTTAAGTGTGAGTATTTATAATGCTTGAATAATTAGAAAGTAATCCGTACTTTTGTGTCCCACCAAAAACGGATGAATGCGATGATTATGTATGAATGGGCTAATGAAATGAACTGTGCCGTAACCGTATGCGATACAAAAGGGGTTATCCTTTATATGAATGAAAAGGCGTGCCGTACGTTTGCCAAACACGGCGACTTGATAGGTAAAAACCTCTTTGACTGTCATAATCCGAAATCGCAGGACAAGATACGGGAGTTGCTGAAAACGGGTGGTGTAAACTCTTACACCATAGAAAAGAACGGCATCAGGAAAATGATTTACCAGACGGCATGGAAGCAGGACGGCGTTGTAAGCGGGCTGGTGGAAATATCTATGGAGATACCGGAAGATATGCCCCATTATGCCAGGAAATAACCGTGCCGGGCTTTCACGGCAAGAACGGCTTAGCCGATAAGCCGTCCCTTAATGCAGATTGTACGGTTGCATACTTTTTTGTTTTTTTCTCACCTTTTAATCGGCCGGCGCCAACCTTATTTGCTGCCAAATTGTAGTAATATGGGGGCAATCCCCAGTATTCCCGGAACGCAAAAGTGTATGCCGATAAATCTTTTGTTACTTTTTTTATAGAATAAAGGATGTAAGAGCGTACAATGTATTACTTTTGCAGCGGTAAAAAGTTTGTTTCACAGGTTGTGTTTTTCATATGAAGAAGAGTCTTATTGCGTTAGCGTTCGGCACATTAGGATTAGGTATTGCCGAATTTACGATGATGGGCATTTTGCCTTATGTAGCCAAAGATTTAAATATCGGCATTCCGGTTGCGGGACATTTCATTTCTGCTTATGCGCTGGGGGTATGCGCCGGTGCTCCCATGTTGATACTGGCGCGCAAACGTCCGTTGAAACATATTCTGCTGGCTTTAATGGCCTTGATGATGCTGGGAAATCTGGGTGCGGCAATCGCCCCCGGTTACTGGTCGCTGCTGGCGGCGCGTTTCATCTCGGGATTGCCGCATGGAGCCTATTTCGGGGTCGCCTCCATTGTGGCGGGCAAGCTGGCGGATAAAGGAAAAAGTTCCGAGGCGGTATCCATTATGATTGCCGGTATGACGGTTGCCAACCTGTTCGGCGTGCCGTTGGGAACCTCTTTGAGCCATATGCTCTCGTGGCGTGTCACCTTCTTACTGGTAGGCTGCTGGGGCGTGATTGTACTTTACTATATTTGGCGGTGGGTTCCTGCGGTGGAAGGATTGAAAGATACGGGCTTCAAAGGGCAGTTCCGTTTCCTCAAAACACCTGCTCCCTGGCTGATATTGGGGGCAACGGCACTGGGCAACGGCGGGGTGTTCTGCTGGTACAGCTACATCACTCCGCTGCTGACGAATGTTTCGGGATTCAGTGCGGAAAGCGTAACGGCATTAATGGTCTTGGCAGGTTTCGGCATGGTGGTCGGTAACCTGGTGAGCGGCAGGCTTTCCGATAAATATACTCCGGGCAAGGTAGGTATGGTGGTGCAGGGCATGATTTGCGCAGTGCTGCTGATGATATTCTTCCTGTCGCCCAATCCGTGGTGTTCGGCCATTTTAATGGCACTCTGTACGGCGGGATTATTCGCAGTTTCGAGTCCCGAGCAAGTGCTGATAATCCGCGTAGCCCCCGGCGGGGAAATGTTGGGAGGAGCTTGTGTGCAAATGGCGTTCAACTTGGGTAATGCTATCGGGGCATATGTAGGCGGTTTGGCGCTTAGCGGAGGATACCGTTATCCGGCATTGGCAGGCGTTCCTTTTGCATTGACCGGGTTTATCTTATTCATCGTATTCTACAAGAAATTTCAGTCTAAATATTAAACATATCATTTTTTTATGTATGTTTGCCCATAAATATTAACTAAACTCGATAATTATGAAGATTATGAATTTTGTAAAGATAGTACTGTTTTGTATGACGCTTATGGGTTTGGCTTCCTGCGGAGACGATAATTACTATACGATACAGAATAGCGACGAGAAACTGTGTAGCGACATGTGGTTGGAGGAGTACACGACAGAGGACGGAGAGTACAGGCACATACTGGAATTTACGAAAGAAAAGCAGAACGGCAAAGAGGTACTTTCCGGAAAAGAAACGTGGGTCGTTTACCAAGCCGGTAGGGTATATACTACCGAGAGCGATTTTACATGGCAGTGGATTGATAACTCGAAGGAAGGACTTGTCATGTACTACGGAGCCGGTGATGTGAAGTACTTCGAGAATGTCTGGGTGCGCGAGCATTATCTTTCCGGAAAGCTGGACGGAGAAATCATAATGTTGACCGCCTCCAAATCCATGGTCAACCAGAATTAGGGATAAGAGGCGATGAGACAATATTTAAACATACTGTTTTTACTGACACTGGCATTAGGGCTGGCATCGTGCGAGGAAGACGACCAGTACGATATAGAGTCTATTTTCATCGGTCGTACATGGACGGGAGATGTCGGCATGAATGCAGGTAACGGCGAGCCTCTTTTCAGTACATTTACTTTCGGCGGCGACGGATTCGGCGAGGAATACCAGTATTACCAGTCTGACGGAGCTCCCTACGAACATTACCGTTTCCAATGGTATTGGGAAGATGGTTTCAACCGGAACCTTGTGTTGGATTACGGCAGAGCCGGAATTTCTTATATGGATGACGTAAGAATCAGCGGCAATAGAATGTGTGGAATATTTTATTTCTCTGATAATACCATTCCGTTCGACTTCGAGTTGGTAATGGAAATAAGATAAAGAGGTTGTGTCAAAATCCACCGCAGATTACATGAATTTACACAGATTTATATAAATTGCTTATCGGTATTATAAATCTGATATTCCGGATTGGAGAAGCTGGGATTGGTAAAATAATCCGTGTAAATTCATGTAATCTGCGGTAGATTTTGGCACAATTTCTTTCTGTTTAGGGATATTCATTAAATCCTATAAAATTATCCAACTAATTCATACTTAAAGTATTGCGAATTAGTTGGCTTTTTGTATCTTTAGGTATTCCCCCCTAAAATACGGTTTGACGGCCAAAACGGGGGAAATATCCACACTGATATGGCGAAGATACAAAATATTTCAGAAATTCACCCTACTTTAGGGTTTACAGAATTCGATATTCTGGAAAAATATCGTAAGAGTTTTAATGCGAGTGAACTTGGCAGTCTTCATTCCGTGTTTCCGTTCGAGAGTATAGTCAAAGAGATAGGCCTTTCACAATCCCGCTTGGGTCGCAGGAACAGTTTCAGTCCTTCCGCGAAGATAGCCCTTATGGTACTGAAGGCTTACACCGGATTCTCTGACAGGTTATTGGTAGAACATCTTAACGGAAACATACACTATCAGTTGTTCTGTGGTATCATGATAGACCCGTCCTACCCTATAACGAACTACAAGATAATCAGCACTATCCGTAATGAGATAGCATCCCGTCTTGACATTGACTCCCTTCAGAAAATCCTTGCCTCACACTGGAAGCCTTATCTTGAGAACCTTCACGTATGTATGACCGATGCCACATGCTATGAAAGTCATATGCGTTTTCCTACGGACATGAAGCTCCTTTGGGAAAGCATCGAATGGCTCTACCGGCATATCTGCATACATTGTGAGCAACTCGGCATAAGGCGTCCCCGTAACAAATATACGGATGTTGCGGTATCCTATCTGTCCTATTGCAAGAAAAGAAAGAGGAAGGCTTCGAGGACGATGATGCTGAAGCGTCGCATGATCAGACTCCTGGAAAAACTCATCATACAACGGGATGACATTCACAGAAAATACAGCTCTTCACTCACATATACACAGGATTATCAGAAACGGCTTTCCATCATCAGAAAGGTCCTTGTACAGGAAAAGGAGCTCTTTGAAGACAGGAAGATCAGTGACCGTATTGTCAGTATTGACCGTCATTACGTACGCCCTATCGTAAGGGGCAAGGAGACAAAATCCGTCGAGTTCGGTGCAAAGGTTAATAACATACAGATAGACGGGATCTCGTTCATCGAGCACGTCTCTTTCAAGGCATTCAATGAAGGCATACGTCTGAAAGATTGTATCCGTATGCATCAGAAGTTGATGAATGTAAGGGCAGGGTGTGTGGCCGCCGATTCCATATACGCTAATAATGCCAACAGGAAGTTCTGTACAAAATATGGGATATCAACCTCCTTTGTACGCAAGGGAAGAGCTGCAAAGGACGAGCCGTTGAGGAAGGTTCTCAGAAGTGAACTCTCCAGGGAAAGAGCCACCAGGCTTGAAGGCAGTTTCGGTACGCAAAAACAGCATTATTCGCTATCGAAAGTCAAAGCACGGAACAGGAAAACAGAAATCCTGTGGATTTTCTTTGGGATACATACGGCAAACGCCATATTGATGATTGATGATTGATAAAATCAAAAACAGACAGAAGAAAGCTGCATAGTATAAGTATAAAGAATCTATTAGAAGAAGTCTCAGGTTTCTTCCGGAACATCGTGCCCAAAAGGAGAAGATTTTAGGTCAGAGAGAAAAAATAGGTAATAAAAATGGCATATGAGATGATATTAGCAAGTCATCTTCATATGCCATCTTACTGTTTAAAGACATTTACTGAATATCCCT
>NZ_KB894200.1 GCF_000374365.1 Bacteroides gallinarum DSM 18171 = JCM 13658 | reverse complement strand
AGGAAGACGGAAATCCTGTGGATTTTCTTTGGAATACATACGGCAAATGCCGTACTGATGATAGACAAGATCAGGAACAGGACGGTGAAAGCGGCATGATATGATTTTACAGGCAGAGGCAGAAGATGTCTTCAGACTTCTTCCCGAGCGTCATGTCTTGTAGGGTAAGATTGTGTGAGAAATTACAGGAATAGGACTATAAAAATGGCATATGAAGTGAGTATGCTCTATCATCTTCATATGCCATCTTGATTTTTAGGGACATTTACTGAATATCCCTATTTTATTGCTGCCGCAAAATGCAGCAACAATTTCAATTACGGATACAAAGTTAGCCAAACTATTCGATAAAAAAATAACGGAAAACCGTTATAATACTATTTTCCTGTTCACGGCACACTGACCCAACCCTGCGAAACTGCCTTCACAACTAGGTCTATCGCATTTTTCGCCCCGAACTTACTTATCAATTTTTTACGAAAAGTTTCCACAGTATTTTCCGATATGCCTAATAATCCGGCTATTTCGTGCGTATTCAGCCCTTTTGCCACAGCCCGCAACACATCTTGCTCACGTTTTGTAGGGATGTCTTTAGATTGCGGCATACAATGCAACTTCTTACGGATAGAAGCAAAACGCGGACAAACATACGGCTCACCCCGCAACACGCTACGTATGGAACCGACTAAATCCGATGCCGTCGAAGACTTCAGCACAACCGCATTCACCTTACACTGCACCAGCCTGTTTATAATCCAGATTTCCTCGTGCATAGTATAGACAATGATACGAGCGTTTGCATCCCATTCACGAATTTCCATTATCAAATCAAAACCGGACATATCAGGCATACTCACATCCAGAATATACGCATCGTAATTGCGTCCGGCAATCAGTTCCAAAGCCTCCCTGCCCGATGTAACAGCATCCGCTACTACAACATCAGGCATCTTATTCACTATCCTGCTAATCCCCTCCAATATCAGGCAATGGTCATCGACTGCCAAAATCTCCGCTTTAACTCTCTCCTTCATAAGTAGCGTTTTCAAATATAAACAGACACTTCCATACGGACACCTGCTCCCGGCATGGTGTCCAACTTCATTTTTCCTCCTATAATTTTTACACGTTGCCGGATTGTACGCAACCCCACTCCCTTCATTTTCTTGTCAGGAACAAAACCCTTTCCGTCGTCCGACACCGACAGCGAAAGACACCTGCCCTCCAACGATAATTCTATGCGGATATGTGCGGCATCCGCATGTTTTACCGCATTACCGACGGCCTCTTGTACGATACGGTAATATTCAAAACCTATCTCCTGCGGAACTTGCTTCCAGTCCACTCCCCCGGTAGAACGGTACTCTACCTTCACTTTCCCGGGCAATACGATATGCTGTGCATAATCGGCAAGCATCTCGTCGATAGTGGCATATTGAAAAGCCGGTGGCATCAATTCATGCGATATATTCCGCAAATGTTCTCGAGTCTCTTTCAAGCGCTCCAACTGTTCGTTCAAAATAGTTGCATTACCCGTTTCAGGCAACGAATACATATTCATTTCAAATGCCAGCAGATTATTACAGACATCATCGTGCAGTTCTTTTGCTATCCGCTCCCGTTCGCTCTCCAAGCCATCGATATACTTACGTGCCAAACGAAGTTCCGTCTCTTTCTGTAAAGCAAGGAACCGGCGCTCCTTTTCACTGGCAGCTTGCGCCAGCTTCACGATGCGCACTTTCTGCCGCTGCCGTGCATACAATAACATTAACAGAAATATAATGAGCAATCCCAGAACAGAAGCATACAACAAACGGCGATACAGCAAGCGCTGCTGTTCCTTCTCCTCATAAAAATATTGGGATACGGCAGGATATTCGTCTTGTAAGGTAACAGACTGGCAATATAACACAGAGACATTTCCAGCTTCATCCGCCTGCCGGCTTTTTACCGGCAAGAACAACAAAAGCATACATAATGTCCCGAGCAGCTTCATTTATGTAACTATTAGAGTGTAGACAAATATAACGATAATATTCATACCAGCCTATTGTTTGTTGATATTTCTTTATTTAAAAACAAAAAAGACCGGCTCAGTGATGAGCCAGTCTTCTAACTGTTTATCCAGTATATATCAACCGGTTTATTTCTGTCGTATATATATATTTATCGGGGTTCCGGTCAGATTCCATTTCTCACGCATCTTATTCTCGAGAAAACGCCTGTACGGCTCTTTCACATATTGCGGCAGGTTGGCAAAATAAACGAAAGACGGAATCTGCGTATTCGGCAACTGCGTAATATATTTGATTTTAATATACTTTCCCTTGATTGCAGGAGGCGGATAAGCTTCGATAAGCGGCAGCATCTCTTCATTCAGGCGAGCGGTCGGTATGCGTATCATACGATTTTCATACACGGTACGCGCTTCCTCCAACACCTTCAGGATACGCTGTTTTGTCAACGCAGAAGCAAAGATAACCGGAAAGTCCACAAAAGGAGCAAAACGATTGCGAATGGCATTCTCAAAAGTTTTCATCACCTTTACAGTCTTATCTTCCACCAAATCCCACTTATTGACAACGACTACCAATCCCTTGAAGTTCTTCTGGATAAGCGAGAAAATATTCAAATCCTGGCTTTCGATACCCCGCGTAGCATCCAACATCAAAATACAAACATCCGAGTTTTCAATCGAACGGATAGAACGGATTACCGAATAATACTCCAAATCTTCGCTCACCTTGTTTTTCTTGCGGATGCCGGCCGTATCCACCAGATAGAAATCGAAACCGAACTTATTGTAACGGGTATAGATTGAATCGCGTGTCGTTCCCGCTATCTCTGTCACGATATTACGGTCTTCGCCGATAAAAGCATTGACAATAGAAGACTTTCCCGCATTCGGGCGTCCTACAACCGCAAAACGGGGAATATCCTCGTCCAGGATTTCATCGGATTCCTTCTTGAAATTCCCAACGATAAGGTCCATTAAATCTCCCGTACCGCTACCCGTTACGGCAGAAATACAATACGGGTCTCCCAACCCCAGGCTATAAAATTCAGGAGCATTATATTGCAACTCATTATTATCGGTCTTGTTGGCAACCAACAAAACAGGCTTCTTGGCACGGCGCAAAATGGAAGCTACCTGCAAATCCAGGTCCGTTACTCCGTTCATTACATCCACCACAAACAAAATCACATCCGCTTCATCCACAGCCATTAATACCTGCTTACGTATTTCCTCTTCGAAAATATCATCCGAATTCACTACCCAGCCACCGGTATCCACAACCGAGAACTCACGCCCCAGCCACTCTGATTTACCATACTGGCGGTCGCGCGTCGTTCCTGCCTCTTCGTTTACGATAGCCTGTCTCGTCTTAGTCAAGCGATTAAATAATGTAGACTTTCCCACATTGGGACGTCCTACGATTGCAACTAAATTTCCCATAGGTTACACTCTTTGTTTTTTGCGACTATCACAGTCGTATGAATATTAGTCCGGCTGATAGCCAAAGTTACGTAACTCCTTATCCGAACTACGCCAATCCTTATCAACCTTTACATATGTTTCCAGGAATATCGTTTTCCCGAAAAACCTCTCCAAGTCACGGCGAGCTTCAGTAGCCACCTTTTTCAAGGCCTTCCCTTGCTTACCTATAATGATACCTTTCTGTGAATCGCGCTCAACGTATATCACAGCACTGATATGTATCTTCTTTTCTTCTTCCTTGAATTGCTCTACAACAACCTCTACCGAATAGGGTATTTCTTTGTCATAGTACAACAATATCTTCTCGCGGATAATCTCGTTCACAAAGAAACGTGCCGGTTTGTCCGTCCACTGGTCCTTATCAAAATAAGGAGGAGAATCCGGCAGCAGCTCTTTTACCCGCTTCATCACATAATCCACATTAAACTTGGTGGCGGCTGAAATAGGAATAATCTCCGCATTCGGTAACAACTCTTTCCATGCTTCCACCAATTCCACCAGCTTTTCCTGGTTACTCAAATCAATCTTATTGATAAGCAACAACACCGGTACTTTCATGCAGCCTACCTTCTCCACAAAGTCATTATGCTTGTCCGGTGTCTCAACTACGTCCGTCACATACAGCAATACATCCGCATCCGTCAGTGCCGAAGTGGAGAAATTCAGCATAGACTCCTGCAACTTATAGATAGGCTTCAACACACCCGGCGTATCCGAAAACACAATCTGCATATCATCCGTATTATATATGCCCATAATTCGGTGACGGGTAGTCTGCGCCTTGAAGGTAGCTATCGAAATACGCTCCCCTACCAATGCATTCATCAATGTAGACTTACCTACATTGGGATTTCCTACAATGTTGACAAAACCTGCTTTATGCATAACTTTCACGTATTTGAATTGAGACAAAAAAACGCATCGAATCGAAATAGGATGCGTTTTTTATCATATTTTATCAGTAACGGTGCATTACTGTTTCTTTCCGTCATATCCCCATTTCACGTAAACGGCTCCCCAGGTAAATCCTGCACCGAATGCCGTGAAGATAAGGTTGTCGCCCTTCTTCAGTTTATCTTCAAAGTCCCAAATACAGAGCGGAAGCGTACCGGCACTCGTATTACCGTAGCGGTCGATATTTATCAGCACCTTTTCGTGAGGAACTTCCAGGCGATGCGCCACAGCATCAATAATACGCAAGTTAGCCTGATGCGGAATCACCCAATCGATAGTATCCTTAGTCAGGTTGTTTTTCTCTGCAATAGCAGCGCTTATATCCGACATATTCGATACTGCATATTTGAATACCGTACGTCCTTCCTGATAAAGATAATGCATATGATTATCTATCGTGAAGTAAGAAGGAGGACAAACAGAACCGCCGGCCTTCAGATGCAAGAAAGGCAGACCCTTTCCGTCCGTTCTCAGCATAGCATCCATAACACCTACCTCTTCCGTTGTCGGCTCCAACATAAATGCCGCTGCACCGTCGCCGAAAATCGGGCAAGTAGCACGGTCGGTATAATTCACAATCGACGACATCTTGTCAGCACCTACGATAATAATCTTCTTATATCTACCCGAACGAATAAAGTTTGCAGCCGTCTCCATCATATAAAGGAAACCGCAGCAAGCAGCCGACATATCAAATGCAAAAGCATTTTTCAACCCCAGCTTATCGCACAAGATAGATGCAATGGACGGGAATTGATAGTCTGGAGTAGAAGTAGCCACAATCACCAAATCGATATCATCCGGATTGGAACCGGTGCGCTGCATCAACTGCTTTGCAGCCTTACGCGCCATGTACGATGTGCCCAATCCCTCTTCATTCAGGATATGCCTTTCCTTAACTCCGATACGGGTCATAATCCATTCGTCGTTAGTATCTACCATTCTTGATATCTCATCATTCGTCAAGATATAATCCGGTACATAACCACCGACTCCTGTAATTACTGCATTTATTTTTTCCATTAATCTTGCTTGCTTATAAAAACACTTAAACAACGGCAGTCTAAAAAGGTTTGTTCATTCAATGCCACAAATCTTTTTAGACGCCCGATATTCAAGTATAACTTTAGTCAAACTGCCAAATTAAACAGCAGCCTCTTTCTCCACTGCCAGCTTACCACGATAGTAGCCGCATGCACCACATACAGTGTGATATACATGCCATTCACCGCAATTCGGGCAAATAGCCAATGTAGGAGCTACTGCTTTATCATGAGTTCTTCTCTTTGCAGTTCTTGTTTTTGACTGTCTTCTCTTAGGATGTGCCATTTTCTTTAATCTTTAATTGTTATCTAATATTTTCTTTAATTCGTCCCAACGCGGGTCTACCGCCGTATCCGTATCATCGTTTACAAGCCCATTGTCCTCTTCATCCGGCAAAAAAGCTTCTTCATCCATTTCATCATCCGGAGTCGTACGCAAGTGCTTGCTTAATTTACTGCTCATTGCCTTGTTGCATTTACCCGGAGCATGTACATGCTTCATCGGAATAGCCAAAGCCACAAACTCATACATGAACCATGCCACATTGATTTCTCCCTCTTCCTCCGGAATAACAATGAGGTTATCACCTTCCTCGGCATATTCATGCCCAAACTTTACCAACAGCTTATCCGTAGAGCAGACAGGCTGTTCCATATCATCCAGACAACGGTCGCATGGAACCCATACAATTCCGTCCGTCTGAAAGTTCAATTCGAAAGCACGAGATGTTTTCTTTACAACCAACACAACATTGACTTTACCTTTCTGAACCTCAGGTCCATCAATATTGGCGAAGAAAAGGTTATCCAACACAAATTCATATTTACATGAATCCGATTGCATACCTTTCAAATCTATTTTGTATTTATCAAACTTTCCCAAAGCTTCTTTTATTTATTCGGGCGACAAAGATACAAATAATTATCCTCATTATGTAGTATTTAGTCCAAAATATTCATTATTTATCTTCATTTCACCCTCCCTAACCGGCAGTAACATCATTAAATAGAGGCTTATCCGGTTACATTATAACATCGTAATACTATATACTCCAACACCTTCCCTTGCCGTGCAGTCAGACAGTATCAGTCATCAATACAGATTTAAAGGTCTGTCCCGGCAAGACATACAAAGGGAGATAAAATGAACAGTATGAAAACCATGATGCCGCACAGTTCCCTATAACCCCAACAGCGAGTTTGTACCTGTTGTTCTTCATATATAAGAAAGGAACAGACTGCAACGTAACAACACCCCGCGGGTAAGAGCAGCAGTACGGAAACAAACTGTACAGAAATAAATCCTTCAAGGAAGCGGTATAGAAAAAA
Organism: Bacteroides gallinarum DSM 18171 = JCM 13658; assembly: GCF_000374365.1. GTDB lineage: Bacteria > Bacteroidota > Bacteroidia > Bacteroidales > Bacteroidaceae > Bacteroides > Bacteroides gallinarum. The sequence continues at coordinate 1,000 of NZ_KB894200.1, read as the reverse complement.
GAGACACAACATCATAATAAAACGAAAAGAGCAAAGAAAGAAGAAACAGGAAAGTCTGTAACCGAAAGGAAAAACGATATGGCATAGTAAGATTTTAGCCTCATACCTCATTAATGCCTGCTTACCCATGTGCAAGAGCAACCCAAAGAGTAGAATACAGAAACAAACCATGTAGAAACCCTCTCACCATACCATACCACATACATAAACTGGATAAAATCCGACAAAGCGAACCGTAGTTTCAGGCAAGGATAAGATTTTCAAGAATTACACTGTCGTGTACTCAGGCTATACCAGTCGTCAAAACAAATTCAAAGGTCTGTCCCAACAAGACATACAAAGGGAGATAAAATGAACAGTATGGAAACCGTAATACCACACAGTTCCCTACAATCCCAACAGCGAGTTTATACCTGTTGTTCTTCATATACAAGAAAGGAACAGACTGCAACGTAACAACACCCCGCAGGCAAGAGCAGCAGCACGGAAACAAACAGTACAGAAATAAATCCTTCAAAGAAAGCTGCATAGAAAAAAAGAGGCACAACAGCACAGTGAGCTTTTTCAGTAGCAAAGAATGGGTGGTGTGGGTATGATAGGTATCTGTATGCGTATGTTGGAGCGTGTGGCAGGTAGTGTGTGATGTGTAGGGGAGGCGTGTGATGTGGCGGTGAGTGATGTGGGTGGTGGGACGTGTTGGGGCGTGATGTGATGATAGGGAGGGGCGTGTGGTGTGGTGATGATGTGTGTGGTTAGGGTACCAAAACAGAAAGCCCCTGTATCCTATTCCGGAATACAGGGGCTTCAGAAAACGGCAACTACCTACTCTCCCACTGTTACGCAGTACCATCGGCGTGACTGAGCTTAACTTCTCTGTTCGGAATGGGAAGAGGTGGAACCTCAGTGCTATAGTCACCTGAATAAGACAGACATGATGTAAAAAAAGTAAAGCAATCACCGCTCTTAAAAAAAGAACGGAACACTGAACGTATATACCCAC
>NZ_KB894199.1 GCF_000374365.1 Bacteroides gallinarum DSM 18171 = JCM 13658 | reverse complement strand
CTTTTACTCTATATTGTAATTTACACTTGATTATCAGTCGTTTGCAGTTTTATGATATTCTGTGAAAGTATAAGTTCGAGAGCCTGTCTCTCCGCGATAAACGCTGTGAATCAGTGATTTATAAAGTGACCCTTAAAAGTTCAATAAGAACTTTTGAGGGTCACTTTATTAGTTCTAAGTACAATTTTTAAGTGTATAGAGTTACGGTAAAGAGTTTATTTTAATAAAAATAGGAAGATAGGTGTAACAACCTATCTTCTTTATATAGTAACTTTAAATTACTTGCTGAGCGCCTGAGCCACGTCAACCGCACAAGCCACCGTACATCCTACCATCGGGTTGTTACCGATACCCAGGAAGCCCATCATTTCCACGTGAGCGGGAACTGATGAAGAACCAGCGAACTGAGCGTCTGAGTGCATACGACCCATAGTATCGGTCATACCATAAGAAGCAGGGCCGGCGGCCATGTTGTCCGGGTGAAGCGTACGACCTGTACCGCCACCTGATGCTACGGAGAAATAGGGCTTACCGGCAAGAACACGTTCTTTCTTGTAAGTACCTGCAACCGGGTGTTGGAAACGGGTCGGGTTGGTAGAGTTACCTGTGATAGATACATCTACACCTTCTTTCCACATGATAGCTACACCTTCGCGAACGTCATCGGCGCCGTAGCATTTTACTTTGGCGCGGGGGCCGTCGCTGTATGCGATTTCACGAACAACTTTCAGCTCACCCGTGTAATAGTCGAATTGAGTCTGAACATAAGTAAAGCCGTTGATACGGGAGATGATTTGTGCAGCATCCTTACCCAGACCGTTCAGGATACAACGCAAAGGCTCTTTACGTACCTTGTCAGCTTTAGCGGCGATTTTGATTGCACCTTCTGCAGCAGCGAATGATTCGTGACCTGCCAGGAAAGCGAAACACTTGGTTTCTTCGCGGAGCAACATTGCAGCCAGGTTACCGTGACCGATACCTACCTTGCGGTCATCGGCTACAGAGCCCGGAATACAGAATGCCTGCAAACCGATACCGATAGCTTCGGCAGCATCAGCAGCATTCTTGCAACCTTTTTTGATAGCGATAGCGCAACCTACGACATAAGCCCATTTTGCATTCTCGAAACAGATAGGCTGAGTTTCTTCACACGTCTTATAAGGGTCCAGACCGGCAGCTTCGCAGATAGCGTTAGCTTCCTCTATGTCTTTGATGCCGTTAGCGTTCAAGGCTTCGATGATACCTTTGATACGACGGTCTTGACTTTCAAATTTTACTTCTCTAATCATAGTTTCTTTCCTCCTTATATTATTCGTGACGTGGATCAATGTGTTTAACAGCTCCCTGTTCAGCAGTGAAGCGTCCGTACGTACCGGTTACTTTCTTCAATGCTTCGTTGGCATCGGTACCTTTCTTGATTTCATCCATGAATTTACCCATGTGAACGAATTCGTATCCGCAGATTTCGTCGTTTTTGTCAAGAGCGATAGTCTTGATATAACCTTCTGCCATTTCCAGATAACGGGGACCTTTCGCCAAAGTACCGTATAACGTACCTACTTGGCTACGCAGACCTTTGCCCAAGTCTTCCAGACCGGCACCGATAATCAAACCGCCTTCGGAGAAAGCAGACTGAGTACGGCCGTAAACGATTTGCAGGAAGAGTTCGCGCATTGCCGTATTGATAGCGTCGCAAACGAGGTCGGTATTCAATGCCTCGAGTACTGTCTTGCCCGGAAGGATTTCAGCCGCCATAGCTGCTGAGTGAGTCATACCGGAGCAACCGATTGTTTCAACCAATGCCTCCTGGATGATACCTTCTTTTACATTCAAAGTCAGCTTGCAAGCACCCTGTTGAGGAGCACACCAACCTACACCATGTGTCAGACCTGAAATATCAACGATTTCTTTTGATTTTACCCATTTGCCTTCTTCGGGTATGGGAGCTGGTCCGTGGTTAGGACCTTTCTTTACAACACACATGTGTTCCACTTCGTGTGAATAAGTCATAATTAGCTCTTTTTTTAAGTTATAATTAAAAAAACGTAGTTCCTCTTTTATAAAGCGATTGCAAAGGTAGTCGTTTTCTTGATTTCTGGCAACCGTTCAATTTGACTTTTTTATTAAAAATAGGTAATAATAAGTTGTAGTTCTGTGGAATGTAAAGTGGACTTTGCAGTTGTTGCAGTTCTTTTATTGTCCGGGTGGTATCTGTATAGTTGTTGCCTCTCCTTTTCTGCTTGTCCTGCAGAAAAACACTTAAATAATTGCGGTTTCCGGTAAAAGTCGATAGAACTTGACGGGTTTTCATAGATATTTTGTTTTTCCTTGCAGAAGTTTTGGCATAAAACGTTAACTTTGTAACCTGACTTAATAATATGGATATGGTAGAAGTGGCTGATACGGCTCTGCAACAAGCTGCGGGCGAGGGAATGGATGCTTTCATTCAAGTATTTACGAATGCGTATAAAAATGTGATAGGCGGAGAGCTGACTGCCGAAACGATGCCTCTGCTCACAGGCGAACAACATTCGCTATTGGCGTATCAGATATTCCGCGACGAACTCATGGAAGGCGGCTTTTGCCAGTTGATACAGAACGGGTACGGTGGTTATATTTTTGCTAATCCTTTTGCTAAAGTAATGCGCCTGTGGGGAGTGGGGGATTTGAGCAAACTTGTGTATACAGCCAAAGAGATATATGATGCCCACCGTGAAGATTTGGAACGCGAGCGTACCGATGACGAGTTTATGGCTATGTACGAACAGTATGAAGCTTTTGATGTGCTGGAAGACGAATTTCTGGAGAAAGAAGAAAAATATACGGCATCGGTCGCCGGGTATGTAGATGAACATTTGGATTTATTTGCAAAAATAATAAAGTAGCAGTTGCAGTATTTTTTATGTTTCCGCATTTACATTATGTGAATTGAAATTTATATCTTTGCAAACTCTAAAAAATAATGTTTATGAAACAATTGAAATTCTTAATGGTTGCCTTTACTTTGTTGACGGGTATTTCTTTGACTTCATGTATGGGGGAGAGTGACCCTACGGTAGGAGGGATTTTTTTTATGAAAGTAACGGATCCATATACTTATTCTTTTAAATTTTATGGCAGTGATATAAAATATACTGCTGCAAATCCCAGCCAGTTAACGGGTTTAACTTTAAATAGTGGCGATATCGTACAGATAGCATGGAGCTATAATTCAGAAGAGCAACCGGTAACGGAGCAAACAAAGGAAGTAAAAGTAACAGTTTCCGGTATTCAGAATTTAAGTACGGCAACTCATAGTACAGTGTCTGGAAATACGGGTGAAGATTATGAAAATGCAACAATCAGGAAAATAGGTTTTGGCAGTGATTACGGAAGCAGCAATAATGGTATCACTTATTTTGATGAGAAGACAATTCTGATACCGGTTGTTTTCTTGTATAATTCGGATGATTTATCCAAACATCGGTTTACTTTAGTTTATGATAATTCGGAGATACCGACCGATGATTCAACTTTGAATTTATATTTACGTTATTATACATCTGATGAGGAAGTGAAAGTCGATGCCTATATCTATAAAGCGTTTGATATCACTCAGGCTCTTGGAGAATTTAGCACCGCGACTGGTGGAAAAACTCCTACTAAGATAAAGGTTTGGGCAAATGAAGGACAAAAGACAGACTCAAACAGTTTGGATGATGCGAAAGAAGAATTACAGTCTTATGAGGTAGAATACTCATTCAAATCGGACACTAATAATTGAATTACAAAGAACTATTCCATATAGCAATGTTACTGATTTCCTCTCCGGCGCGTGCCTGGGAGGAAATTCGTTTGGAAGAGGATAGACGAAAGGTGTTTACAGCTTTCGTCTATCCTATGATTGGTTTATGCGGGTTATCCGTCTTTATCGGCTCATTGGTAGCGAAAGGTTGGGGTGGTCCGCAAAGCTTTCAATATGCCATGACACAATGCTGTGCTGTGGCAGTATCCTTGTTCGGAGGATATTTTTTGGCAGCTTATCTCATCAATGGGTTGCGTGTCCGAATGTTTGTTATGGACAATGATATTCCTTTGACGCAACAGTTTGCGGGCTATGCGCTGGTAGTGCCGTTTCTGCTGAAAATCATTATCGGCATACTGCCCGATTTCAGTATAATAGCCTTGTTGCTTCAGTTTTATATCGTATATGTAGTGTGGGAAGGAAGTGCTATTTTGATGAAAGTAGCAGAAAAAGACCGTTTGAGGTTCACCATTCTTTCTTCCGTATTGTTAATAGCTTGTCCGGCAGTGATAGAATTCATTTTCAATAAGCTGACGGTAGTGCTGAACTGATTGATTTTATGAAACAAGCTCCTGTAAATATTAAGAATAAGCGTGCCACTTTCGATTATGAATTGGTAGATACCTATACTGCGGGTATCGTACTTACCGGTACGGAGATTAAGTCTATCCGTTTGGGAAAAGCAAGCTTGGTAGATACATTCTGTTATTTTGCCAACGGCGAACTGTGGGTGAAGAATATGCATATTGCCGAATACTTTTACGGTTCGTACAATAATCATAATGCACGCAGGGAGCGTAAACTTTTGCTGACAAAGAAAGAGCTGGATAAGTTGCAGCGCGGTTCTAAAGACCCCGGTTTTACCATGATACCTATCCGTCTGTTCATCAATGAAAAAGGACTGGCAAAGGTAGTCGTTGCCCTTGCAAAAGGTAAGAAACAATACGATAAGCGTGAGGCTTTGAAAGAAAAAGATGATAAGCGCGATATGGCGCGTATGTTCAAGAGATAACCTCATTATCATCCTATCACATTTTATACAAATGGCGTCTATTGAAACTTTGGTGCGTGAGCGCATCCTCATTCTGGACGGTGCTATGGGCACCATGATACAACAATACAACTTAACGGAAGAAGATTTCCGGGGAGAACGCTTCACCCGGATTCCCGGACAACTGAAAGGCAATAATGATATACTTTGCCTGACACGTCCGGATGTGATACAGGATATTCATCGTAAGTATCTTGTAGCAGGTGCGGACATTATCGAAACCAATACGTTCAGTTCTACAAGTATCAGTATGGCCGATTATCATGTACAGGAATATGTACGTGAGATAAATCTTGCCGCAGTAAGGCTGGCACGTGAGGTCGCTGATGAATTTACCGTCCTGACCCCTGATAAGCCGCGGTTTGTGGCAGGTTCCATAGGACCTACCAACAAAACTTGTTCCATGAGTCCGGATGTCAATAACCCTGCTTTGCGCGCACTGACTTATGATGAACTGGCCGCCGCTTACCGCGAACAAATGGAGGCGATGCTCGAAGGCGGTGTAGATGCCCTGTTGATTGAAACCATATTCGATACATTGAATGCGAAAGCAGCCATATATGCTGCGGAGCAGGCTATGGATACTACTGGTATCCGTGTACCTTTAATGCTCTCCGTAACGGTTTCCGATATCGGGGGGCGTACTCTGTCCGGGCAAACGCTGGAAGCATTTCTGGCTTCTGTGCAACATGCGGATATTTTCTCCGTCGGACTTAACTGCTCTTTCGGCGCACGCCAACTGAAACCTTTTCTCGAGCAGCTTGCCGCACGTGCTCCTTATTATATCAGCGCATATCCCAATGCAGGCCTGCCTAACAGCATGGGCAAATACGACCAGACACCGGCTGAAATGGCCGATGAGGTCAGGGAGTATATCCATGAAGGACTGGTAAATATAATCGGTGGCTGTTGCGGTACGACGGATGAATACATTGCAGCATATTCATCTTTAGTCGAAGGTGCTACACCGCGTGTACCGGTTCCTGTGCCCGGTAACCTTTGGCTTTCCGGTCTGGAATTACTGGAGGTAAAGCCTGAAAACAATTTTGTCAATGTGGGCGAGCGGTGTAACGTTGCCGGTTCGCGTAAGTTCTTGCGGTTAATCAATGAAAAGAAATATGACGAAGCCCTGAGCATTGCCCGCCAGCAGGTAGAAGACGGAGCACAGGTAATCGACATAAATATGGACGACGGACTGCTGGATGCAGAGGAAGAAATGACGAATTTTCTCAATCTGATAGCTTCCGAGCCGGAAATTGCCCGTGTACCCGTGATGATAGATTCTTCTAAATGGGATGTGATAGTTGCGGGATTGAAATGCGTACAAGGCAAGTCGGTCGTCAACTCCATATCTTTGAAAGAAGGCGAGGAAAAATTCCTTGAACATGCCCGTACTATAAAGCGGTATGGTGCTGCTGCGGTAGTAATGGCATTTGACGAACAGGGGCAGGCAGATACATACGAGCGTAGAATCGAAGTATGCGGACGCGCTTATCGCTTGCTGGTAGAGGAAGTTGGTTTTAATCCGCACGATATTATTTTTGACCCGAATGTGCTTGCCGTAGCCACCGGTATGGACGAACATAATAATTATGCAGTCGATTTTATCCGTGCTGCTGGTTGGATACGGAAGAACCTGCCCGGTGCTCATGTCAGCGGAGGAGTCAGCAACCTTTCGTTTTCATTCCGCGGCAATAACTATATCCGCGAGGCGATGCACGCAGTATTTCTGTATCATGCCATTCGTGAAGGTATGGATATGGGCATCGTAAATCCCGCCACTTCCGTACTTTATACCGATATACCTGCCGACATACTGGAGCGCATAGAAGATGTCGTTCTTAATCGCCGTGCAGATGCTGCCGAGCGGTTGATTGAGACTGCCGAACGCCTGAAAGCCGAGGCAGAAGCCGCCAAGAGTTCCCAACCGGACGGTAACTCCCAACTCCCAACTCCCAACTCCCAACTTGCCTGGCGGGAAGATACGGTAGAGGAACGCCTGAAGTATGCCTTGACGAAAGGTATCGGGGATTATCTGGAAGAAGACCTTGCCGAGGCTTTAAGAATTTATCCGAAAGCTGTGGATATTATCGAAGGTCCTTTAATGGCCGGAATGAATTATGTGGGCGATTTGTTCGGAGCAGGCAAAATGTTCCTTCCGCAAGTTGTCAAGACGGCACGTACCATGAAAAAGGCGGTAGCCATTCTCCAGCCGGTTATCGAATTGGAAAAGCAGGAAGGTGCAACTTCTGCCGGCAGGGTATTGCTTGCCACGGTAAAAGGCGATGTGCACGATATCGGAAAGAATATCGTTTCCGTGGTAATGGCTTGTAACGGGTACGAAATTATCGACTTGGGAGTAATGGTTCCTGCCGAAACCATTGTGCAGCGTGCCATAGAAGAAAAAGTCAATATGATTGGATTGAGCGGACTCATCACCCCTTCATTGGACGAAATGGTACATGTTGCCATTGAACTGGAAAAAGCGGGGCTCGATATACCTTTGCTGATAGGCGGGGCTACGACGTCTCCTTTACATACGGCATTGAAGATTGCACCGGTTTACCATGCTCCGGTCATTCATCTGAAAGATGCTTCGCAGAACGCAACGATAGCCGCCCGCCTGATGAATCCGAACCAGAAGGAAGAATTGATGAAATCCCTTTCCAGCGAATATCAGCAGTTACGTGAAAAAAATCAGGAAAAACAGGTAAAGACAGTTTCTCTTGAAGAAGCAAAGGCAAACCGGTTGAAACTGTTTTGAGTTTATAGGCTCACCACAGATTGTACGGATTGACATGGATTTTAATTTTTCAGACAGAATAGCGGGAATTCGGACAGAAGAACAAAAAGACAAAAGAAGGAAATCTGTTCTTTTGTTCTTCTGTCTAAAATAGGGACATTCAGTAAATAATATAAAATCAGCCAACTAATTCATACACAAAATATTGCGAATTAGCTGGCTTTTTTGTATCTTTAGGTATTCCCCCGCAAATAAGGTTTGAAGGCCAAAACGGGGGAAATTCCCCGACTAAGATATGGCTAAGATACAAAATATTTCCGAAATTCACCCAACTTTGGGCTTCACAGAATTTGATGTTCTGGAAAAATACCGCAAAAGTTTTAATGAGAGTGAGCTTGGCAGGCTTCACTCAGTGTTCCCGTTTGAACGCATGGCAAAAG
>NZ_KB894198.1 GCF_000374365.1 Bacteroides gallinarum DSM 18171 = JCM 13658 | reverse complement strand
TTCGCAGAACTGTACATAATGTAAACATCTAAAAATAAGATTATTACAAACACAAAAGAACTTGTCGTATTTATTAAAAACATCCATAGAAAGTACTCTATCACGTACCAGTTGTGTAATCAAGTTACCTGTGTGCTACCAATTCATAAATTATACCGCTGATATTCAATAATCTACATATAGAAGTACTGCATATAGCATAACAATTAAAATGTACTTATAATTTTTTTAAATCATTCTTGTAAATAAAAAGTACATCAACAATAGATGTCGGCAATAAGCTGCCGGAAAAGGATTTGTTAGGAAAGGGGTGAAAAACTTATGTAAAAATAAAATAATGCATATTTGTTGCTGTGAATACATAATCCCGATAGCAAGCCAATAAGTTTTCCCATTTTATAAATGAACAGAAGATAAAGGCGATACAAATCCTTGAAACAAAAAAATACGGAATCCATTACGAATTCCGTATTTCTTAAGTTATGTAAATTATAGTTAGTACCTCTAATCGGTCATATCCAATCTTTTAGAGATAAGCGAACAAAAACCGGAGTTATGGTCTATTCTCCCATACAAAAGAAGAGCCTCCCATATATAGGCTGGACTTGTCATCAGTTATCAAATATTTCAATGTATATTCATTTCCATTATTTGTAAAAGAACAATATGCCGCATAATTTTCCGGGTCGTAGTACATAAAGTAGCCAGTTCCCATATCTACAAATGTTTGGCTAGGGGTCAAATTAATCGCATTATAATTCTCATCCAATATGAATTGGAGGTGACATCCCTTCGGAACAGTTTCATCTTCTCCGTTCGTTAAATTATAATATAAATCCGGCAGCCGATAAATATTCTCCCCTTCGGCTTGTTCTATTGGAACCTCCACTTCTCCCAGTGCAAAATCAGCTTCCGTATAAATAACGGAGCCGACTTCGACCCAATTATAATCACGCATAATGCTGACCTGAGTAGACAAAGGGTTTTCCTCGTCGTCAGTTGCTATATTTATGGTAGCGGTATAAGAGGTTCCTATAACGAGATTTTGAGCCTTAATAGGAATATAGGCAACAGCCTCTCCCTGCTTGAAAGTAACCTTACCATTATTCTCATCACTCAAAACAGTATTATCGCTTAAAGTTATATCATAATTAATAGTCTTTTCTTCATTGGCAATATTACGAATCAAGCGAACCTTAACCTCTGTTTCCGAACTCTCTTTGGAAACAATAACCGATTGCTCGGGCATAAAGAATTGTATTTCTTCCGTGTCCGGTGTATAGGTTGCTCCTATATTATCTGTGTCGCAGGATACAAATGCCATGCATAAAAAGGCACTTGCAATCATTGCATATCCAAAATTCTTCATATACTCTTAGTCTTTAATGTTGATGACATTCATTATAATCCACTATCCAACGGATTCTGGTCCGTTGACAAATCCATATTTACATTACCATCGAATTCAGCTTGCGGTATTGTCATAACCCAACCCCAGGTTTCAGGATTATCCGTACGTACATTCGCATTCTCGCTGATTAAATACTCCTCTGCCCAGCCCATTTCTGCTGTACGTATGAATCCTTGTTTCAGACGCTTGATGTCATAAATACGATGACCTTCTCCCCATAGCTCGATACGGCGTTGCGTAATAATCTCTTCCAATAAGGAATAAGTCTTGTCAGTAGTTAATTTACCTAAGGAATTGCCGCTCTTTGTAGTATTATAATCTTCATCGCGGTAAGACATCAGTTCATTCAATAAATTACGTGCAGAAGCATCGTCCCCCAAATGGCATTCTGCCTCGGCAGCCGTAAGATAACACTCCTCAACGCGCATCCAAATCATATCTCCCAACCAGCTACTTACATTCGAAAATTTAAACTTATTCTGAATATAGGTGTTATCGAGCTTGTTGCCCCATTCATCTGCCTGGTTAGGCAACCACCACCCACGGCGGATGTCGTTATCTCCCATTGTTTCATAAAGCAACTTATTGATTTTTTTAGGAGCACCAGTGCTATACATAGCCATATCCGAACCGATGAATGAAACAGCATCCATATGGGTTAAGAATGTACCCCAACCTTGAGCCTGGTCGGCAGTAATTTCCGCTCCCCACATTACATCGGCCTGGCTAATACTGTTCATTCCGCTAAGAACATCTTTAGTCAAGGTGGCAGTAGTGTTCCTTATAGCTTCTTGCGCTGCATCCGATGCCTCTTGCCATTTATTCATCACCATACAAATACGTGCCTTCAACTGGCATGCTACGGCGTAGTCGATGTGTGTCTTACTCGTACGCGTTGAAGCATCCTTTAAAAGCGTTACTGCCTTGTTGATATCTTCCCAAATCCGTTCGAAAACTTCTTTGTTCGTCGAACGCGCCTCTCCCGTAGAACCGGCGACAGTGGCTCCTGTATATATAGGCACACATTTTTCATCCTCATGGCCTACATACGTACGGGCATACTGCTGCGCCAGCATGAAATAAGCGTAGGCGCGGATAGCGTAGGCTTGTCCTATGATATTGTTCACATCAGCCGTACTGCCTTCCATTGTTTCTTCTGCCGACAAAACATAATTGGCATTGGCAATCCATGTATATCCGGCTTTCCACAAATCATACGGACGGAAATCCGTACGCGCATAATATGACTTGCCCGTATATTTTGTATCGAAACTATACCAGCCGTTACCGTCGGCTACCCATACAAGGTCCTCACCCATGCAATCGGCCATTAGATTATATCCGCAAATACCGTCACCTTGCTGTTCGTTCGCGGTTACAGTCCACCCTTCCGAGTACATTGTTTTATAAATACCGTTCAGGGGCACAATGGCGGTACTGGCACTCGCCATAATACCGTCACTCGATATAGAAGTACTGGGGGATGTATTCAAATAATCATCACTACAAGCAGTGATACCGATTATCGATGACATCGTCAATATATATAATGCTAACTTTTTCATTGTTTTTTTCTGTTTATATTAGAAATTAATATCTATTCCGAAAGAGTAGGTTCTGGCGGGGCTATACGTATAATCAGTACCACCCGTGAAGTCATATTGCGGGTCCATACCGTTCAAATGGCTAAATAGATAAACGTTGTCGCAACTGAACGACAGCCTTAATGAACTGATTCCAGCTTTCTGCGTCCATACCTTTGGGAGAGTATATCCCAATGATATATTCTTTATCGAAAAATAAGATGCATCTACCAGGAATCTGTCCGTTACAGTATATTGGCCGGCAATTTCCACTCGTGGCACATCGGTTATATCGCCGGGCTTCTGCCATCTGCGAAGCGCCTGTGAGCTAAAAGTATCGCCGACATACAGAGGATTCATCAATCCGGCATAAAGTCCGTCGTAGATTTTTCCGCCAATGGAATAAGTCGTCAACACAGACAAATCCAAATCTTTCCATGTAAAATCCGTTCCCAGGCTACCATACAAGTCGGGAATACGGCTTCCCTGATAATATTTGGATTGTGCAGCCTTATTATAGTCGGAACTTACACGTTCGTTGATACGGTTACCGTTTTCGTCAGTATCATACACCCAATAAAGTTGCGCACCGGTCATAGGGTCGACACCGGCAGATTTTGCCATATAGTAAGTATATACCGGCATACCCTCCTTGATTACTCTAATACCTTTGGTTATCTCAGGCGACTCAGAAGTCAGTTTCAGCACTTTGTTCTTCGTTGTAGACCCCATGACACGTACATTCCATGCAAAATCCTTTGTACGGATAATGTTGGCGCCCAAGCTAACTTCCAGACCGCAGTTCCGCATGCTGCCTACATTGGCATTATAACCAGAAAATCCTGTGGACAAAGCCATCGGATAAGAAAGCAGCATATCTGTGGTTTTACGGTAATAATATTCGAAAGAAAAGTCCAAACGGTCGAACAAGCGTCCTTCCAAACCGATATTCAGATTTCCGTTCTTTTCCCATGTAACATCTTTATTCCCCAAAGTCGATGCAATGGCACCAACAGCCGTACCGTTAGGGTAGCTTAAATCGTAGAGGCTTTGCCATGCGTAATAATTTACATAACCTTCAGAGTCCAGCAGGTTGTTATTACCCTGTAACCCATAACTTGCTTTCAGCGAGAGATTGTTGACCCAAGTTAAATCACGCATAAACTCTTCCTGTGAGATACGCCAGTTTGCACCGACACTCCAGAAGTTACCCCAACGGTTGTCCTTGTGGAAACGCGAAGAACCGTCAGTTCTCCAGCTTGCAGAAATATAGTATTTATCATCGTAATTGTAGTTTACACGGGATAAATAAGATTCGATACGGTCTTCCTGCGTATAAGAATCCGCATCCTTCATCGTCGTACCCGGACGCAGTTCCAATATGCCGTCAACCAAATTGCTCTTTGCAGCCGACAAGTAATTATATGTATAATCATAATTTTCATGGCCGACCATTAAGTCGATTGTATGCTTGCCGAACGAACGGTTGTATGTAAGCAACTGATTGAACGTATAACTCAACATCCGCACATTGGCTTTCTGAATTAAACCGTTGCTTGCCACTTGGTTTCCATGATGCATGTTGTAATAATACATTTGATTGCGTGTGCGATAATCCAAACCGAAATTTATATTCAATTTAAGTCCTTTCAACCATTTGGCATTATCGGAATCGCTACCGATTACCGCATTGAACCGTCCTGACAGATTATCATTCTTCAGGCTGAATTTATCATCTTCTAACGTACCAATCGAATTGAAGTTGGTCAATGTAGGACGATTTTTTCCAAAATCCAGTTGACGTGCACCATTCTCATCCAAAGCATCCGTTCCGTCCTCATTTTTCATATACACAGGATAAATGGGAGCCATAAATTGAGCGGTATACCAAACGTTGGCGCTTTCCGAGCTTTCGTATTCCGAAGAGTTGGATTCCGTTTGAGAGAATGCCGCATTCAATCCCGCCTTGAACCATTCGTTAACTTTCGTATCTACATTTATACGTGCGTTATAACGTGAAAACTCAGTAGTTTTCAATACTCCGTTTTCATCTAAATATCCCAATGAGAACATCATCTTTGTTTTCTCGGTTCCACCGGTAAAGCTCAACTGATGTTCATGTCTGAACGCTCCATTATTCGTAATGGCATCCATCCAATCCTCATCATATGCCGACTGGGCATCTTTCTGTATATAACCGTCAGCTCCGATAAGGTTATCCCAAGAATAGTTTTTGAAAGGGTTATATACCTCACCTCCCAGTTTGGAAGAAAGACTCGATTTGGCCGCACTCTCAGCATCTTCCCAGCTATAACCGCTGTTGAAAGCGTAATTGTTACGCAAAGCTTCATAAGTCAGCTGAACGAACTCTTTCTGGTTTACCGTATCATAACGCTTTAAAGCCCTCGTCGAAAAACCGAAACTTCCCTTATAATTAACCTTAGTCTGGCCTGCGGTTCCCTGCTTCGTTGTTATAATAACAACTCCGTTAGCTCCCCTGGCTCCATATAAGGCTCCGGCCGAAGCATCTTTTAAAATAGTCATGGACTCGATATCGGACGGTGCAATATCTTCGATACCGCCGTCATAAGGCATACCGTCTACTACATACAAAGGTTCGGAGCTACTGTTTATAGAGCCAAATCCACGGATACGGATTTTGGAACCTTCTCCTGGCTGCCCGCTTCCGGATGTAGTCAGCACACCGGTAGTGGAACCTTCCAATGCCTTTGTAACATTACTGACAGGTCTTTTTTCCAAACTTTTGTTATTGACAATAGCCGCAGAACCTGTAAAAGACGCTTTCTTAGCCGTACCGTAGGCTACTACCATAACTTCATCAAGCACTTCCGTATCAGATTTGAGAATTACCCTTACATGGGGCTTGATTGCAACCTCTTGCGTCTGCATACCAACAAACGAGATTTGCAGAGTTTTCGCAGAACTCTAAAGGATATAAACTGCTAATAATTAGCGATTTACAAATAATAGAAAATTTATTGTACTTAGCTGATACATCAATAGAAGATGCCCTATCGAACATTGGCGAAGTTAGTAAGTTACCGATATGCTACCGTACAGTTAAACAAGATGCTGATTTTAAGAAGGTTACATACTGAAGTATAACTTTATTATAGTTATTCCAATATACTTTGGTCTTTCATAGAACTAATTTTGTAAATAAAAAGCAATACAGGTAATGGCTATCGGCAAGAAAAGAGACGTACCATGATAAAAACTGTAGATTAAAATCTCATGTCAAAATAAAACATAACATTTCAGAGAAAAGGTTCTTGTAATAAGACAATTCCCAAAGACTACGAAGAAAGCTTTTACCTTTTATTGCTTTTTTGATTGTCGTCCGCAGAAAAGTATTACAAACATATTATTATAAGAAGATTATAATTATCTTTGCATAAAACATGTAATCTATGGCAAAAATCAATCCGTTTATAACCAGTGGCTATGTTTCGGCAAAGTACTTTTGCGACCGTATAACCGAAACAGCTACATTGACACGCTACATAACCAACGGAAATAATGTTGCTTTGATAGCCCCTCGCCGTTTAGGAAAAACCGGCCTGATAGAACATTGCTTCTATCAAAAACAAATAAAGGAAGAATATCACACATTCTTAATCGATATATACGCAACAAAGAATTTCCAAGAGTTCGTATTTGAGTTTGGAAAAGGAATTTTGAATGGTTTAAAGCCACGTGGAAGAAAAGCATGGGAACTATTTCTCAAATGCCTGTCATCTCTTCGCACCAGTATCTCTTTTGACTTTAGTGGCAATCCCAGTTGGAATTTGGAAATGGGGGATATAAAAACTCCCGCCATAACTCTCGATGAGATATTTCACTATCTGGAACAGGCAGATAAGCCTTGTTTAGTTTCCATTGATGAGTTTCAAGTCATTGCCAAATATCCGGAAAGTGATGTTGAAGCTACGTTGCGCACACACATTCAACACTGCTCTAATGCAAAATTCATTTATGCCGGTTCGCAGCGGCATATGATGGGAGAGATATTTACCAGTCCGTCACGTCCGTTTTACCAGAGCACAGCTATCATGGAACTGTCCTCTATTGACATAGATATTTATACGGAATTTATAAAAAGGCACTTTACAGAAAATAAGAAAAATATTACAGAAGAAACAGTTAAAGAGGTTTTTAAACGTTTCGAAGGAATAACCTGGTATATTCAGTTTATGGCAAACTCCCTTTATGCAATGACTGCTGAAGGTGAGGAATGTACGGTCGATAAAGTAAATCTTGCTATTGACAATATTTTATCGCAATTGAATTTTACCTATTCTTCGCTGCTGTTTCAACTTCCTCCAAAACAGAAAGAAGTTCTTATTGCCATTTGTAAGGAAGGAAAGGCGCAGGAAATCACCTCCTCCAAATTCTTGAGAACTTATAAACTCACCGCCAGTTCTGTACAAGGAGCCATTAAAGGACTTTTGGATAAAGACTTTGTAACGAATGAATTAGGTGTGTATAGCGTATATGATAAATTCTTTGATATCTGGTTAAAGAAACAGATAAGTTAAAAGGGAATTTTCTTATAATACCGAATACAGTACCTCTGCATCATTTTTGCCGATTCGTTCAACGCGCAGAACACCAGCATCTTGCTTTAAGTAATCTGTATCTTTCTTTAATTTATATTTGCCAGCTATAAAAAAACTCGTAATTACCTGTTTATTTTAGCGTTTTTTATCCGAACTCACGTAAATTTATGCCCACCCCATATTGAATATGGGCATGCTGATTATTTGCAAGGCGAACGAAATGCATGCCAATAACTATCGTTACAGCTAAAGATATAATAGATTTTATACACTTATCAATAAAGAAAAATCGGTAAAAGCGAGCTGCTTTTACCGATTTCTCTTTAGGGATATTCAGTAAATGTCCCTAAAAATCAAGATGGCATATGAAGATGATAGAGCATACTCACTTCATATGCCATTTTTATAGTCCTATTCCTGTAATTTCTCACACAATCTTACCCTACAAGACATGACGCTCGGGAAGAAGTCTGAAGACATCTTCTGCCTCTGCCTGTAAAATCATATCATGCCGCTTTCACCGTCCTGTTCCTGATCTTGTCTATCATCAGTACGGCATTTGCCGTATGTATTCCAAAGA
>NZ_KB894197.1 GCF_000374365.1 Bacteroides gallinarum DSM 18171 = JCM 13658 | reverse complement strand
ACAGGAAGACGGAAATCCTGTGGATTTTCTTTGGAATACATACGGCAAATGCCGTACTGATGATAGACAAGATCAGGAACAGGACGGTGAAAGCGGCATGATATGATTTTACAGGCAGAGGCAGAAGATGTCTTCAGACTTCTTCCCGAGCGTCATGTCTTGTAGGGTAAGATTGTGTGAGAAATTACAGGAATAGGACTATAAAAATGGCATATGAAGTGAGTATGCTCTATCATCTTCATATGCCATCTTGATTTTTAGGGACATTTACTGAATATCCCTATAGAGGGCTTATAATTTCGATATATTCTATGTGCTTCACAAGAGGCTCACGCCGTAAGGCAATATATAATGCCTTCACAGATTATCTTCCCTGATAATCAATTATTTGATTTTAATCTGCTAATCTGTTAATCAGTTAATCTGTGGCGAACCTCCGTATAATCCGTGGTGAACTTCAGATAAACTTACTACCCACTGTCCGATTCCCGCCTTAGAAAGGCAAATCGTCTTTCGCATCTCCGGACAGGAATTCCGGTGCGGCAGACGGAGCCGGCGGCGGAACCGGTGCACCCGGTACGCCCGGTGCAGGTGCGGCAGCGCTGACACGCTCTACTTTCCATGCACGGATACTGTTGAACCAGCGGTCTTGCCACTGGCGTGCGTCGATGTCGAAAGATACTGTCAGTTCCTCGCCCATTTGGATGTTGAACTGTTCTATTTTATCTGCACCGAATACGTCGAAACACATCTTGCGGGGATATTGCCCGTGGTCTTCTATTACGTATTCCTGTGCTTTCCACTCGTTGCCTGATGCTTTGGAAACTCCGCCTCTGGGCTGGAGTATAGCGATAATTTTTCCTGTAAATTCCATTGTTCTCTTTTTAAATGATGCGGCGAAGTTACAATTTTTTAGGGATATGCGACGAATAAACGGCTGTTTTTTCTTACTATTTCTTTGTCGTAGGGAATTCTTTTTTTAACTTTGTCCGTTAGTTAACAACTTAGTTGAAATTAAAACTTAAATATACGGAATATATGAAATTTATCGTTTCGAGTACTGCGCTATCCAGCCATTTGCAGGCTATCAGCCGCGTGATTAATTCGAAGAATGCGCTGCCTATTTTGGATTGTTTCCTTTTTGAACTACAAGACGGAACCTTGTCTGTTACCGTTTCCGACAGCGAAACGACCATGGTTACTACGGTCGAAGTGAACGAAAGTGATACCGACGGGCGTTTTGCCGTGACTGCCAAGACTTTGTTGGATGCTTTGAAGGAAATTCCCGAACAACCGCTGACGTTCGACATCAACACGTCTACCCTGGAGATTACGGTACAGTATCAGAACGGTAAATATAGCTTAATGGGGCAGAATGCGGATGAATTTCCACAGTCCGCCATGCTGGGCGATAACGCCGTCCGGGTGGAAATGGATGCGCAGGTGTTGTTGAACGGTATCAACCGCGCCGTATTTGCAACTGCCGACGATGAGCTTCGCCCTGTGATGAATGGTATCTACTTCGATATTACCACCGAAGATATCACAATGGTGGCTTCCGACGGCCATAAGCTGGTGCGCTGCAAGACGCTGGCAGCCAAAGGCAATGAGCGCGCCGCTTTTATCTTGCCTAAGAAACCTGCCAACTTGTTGAAGAACTTGCTGCCGAAGGAGCAGGGCATGGTGAGCGTGGAGTTCGACGAGCGCAACGCCGTAGTTACGCTGGAGAGCTACCGCATGGTGTGCCGCCTTATCGAAGGGCGTTACCCCAATTATAACTCTGTAATTCCGCAGAATAATCCGTATAAGGTAACGGTAGACCGCCAGCAGCTCCTGGGTGCGCTGCGCCGTGTGTCTATCTTCTCTTCGCAGGCAAGCAGCCTTATCAAGTTGCGCATGCAGGAGAACCAAATCGTGATTTCCGCGCAGGACATCGACTTCTCCACTTCGGCGGAGGAGACGCAGACGTGCCAGTATGCGGGCAATCCGATGAGCATCGGCTTCAAGTCCACTTTCCTGATTGATATTTTGAATAATATCTCGGCGGACGAAGTGGTTATCGAACTGGCAGACCCCTCGCGTGCGGGTGTTATCGTTCCGGTAGAGCAGGAGGAGAACGAGGATTTGCTGATGTTGCTGATGCCGATGATGCTGAACGATTGATGAAATAGTAATCTGTCATTATTTATTTAGGCACGGATTACACGGATTTCACGGTTCGGGTTTATTGAGAAACCGTGCCAGTCCGTGCAATCCGTGCCTAAAAGATAAATTCGGGACAGGCTATTTAGGATGAAAATATAGTAAATACAAAACTTCATGAAATTGAATCTTAAAAATCCGATTGTCTTTTTCGATTTGGAGACAACGGGAACGAATATCAACTCAGACCGGATAGTGGAAATCTGTTATCTCAAAGTATATCCCAACGGGAATGAGGAGTCCAAAACCATGCGTATCAATCCCGAAATGCATATTCCTGCGGAGGCTTCCGCCGTTCATGGCATTTATGATGAAGATGTGGCGGATTGCCCTACCTTCAAGGAAGTGGCGCGTAATATCGCCAACGATATTGAGGGGTGCGACCTTGCCGGTTTCAACTCCAACCGTTTCGATATTCCCGTACTGGCGGAGGAGTTTTTGCGTGCGGATGTGGATATCGATATGAGCCGCCGCAAGTTCGTGGATGTGCAGGTTATCTTCCATAAAATGGAGCAGCGTACGCTGTCTGCCGCCTATAAGTTCTACTGCGGCAAAAACCTGGAGGACGCCCATACTGCGGAGGCCGATACACGTGCCACCTACGAGGTGCTGATGTCGCAATTAGACCGTTATCCCGAGTTGCAGAACGATGTGGCTTTCTTGTCCGACTATTCCAGCTTCAACAAGAATGTGGACTTTGCAGGGCGCATGGTTTACGACGAAAAGGGGGTGGAAGTGTTTAACTTCGGCAAGTACAAGGGCATGCCGGTAGCGGATGTGCTGAAACGCGACCCGGGGTATTACAGTTGGATATTGAACAGTGATTTTACGCTGAATACCAAAGCCATGCTGACTAAAATCCGTTTACGTGAAATGATGCAGAAATAATTATGGCAAATCCACTGAAAGGAAAGAAAATCGTATTGGGCATTACGGGAAGTATCGCCGCCTATAAAGCTTGCTACATTATCCGCGGGCTTATAAAACGGGGGGCGGAAGTGCAGGTTGTCATAACCCCTGCGGGAAAAGAATTCATAACCCCCATTACCTTGTCTGCCCTGACCAGCAAGCCTGTTATCAGCGAGTTTTTTGCACAGCGCGACGGAACGTGGAACAGCCATGTGGACTTGGGCTTGTGGGCGGATGCCATGCTGATAGCTCCCGCCACGGCTTCCACAATCGGTAAAATGGCGAATGGCGTTGCCGACAATATGCTGATAACCACTTATCTGTCGGCAAAAGCTCCTGTATTCGTCGCTCCGGCAATGGATTTGGATATGTATGCCCACCCGTCCACACAGAAGAATCTGGATACGCTCCGTTCGTACGGCAACCATATCATAGAACCGGGAACCGGTGAGCTGGCAAGTCATTTGGTGGGCAAGGGGAGAATGGAAGAACCGGATGTTATCATCCGCCACCTGGAAGAATTCTTTGCCGCCAAGGACGGTGACCTTGCCGGGAAAACGATAATGATAACTACCGGACCTACGTACGAGAAGATTGACCCGGTACGTTTCATCGGCAATTATTCATCGGGTAAAATGGGATTTGCGCTTGCCGACGAGTGTGCGGCAAGAGGGGCGAGGGTTATCTTGATTACGGGCCCCGTACAGCTCCGGACGCATTATCCCATGTACAGGCGTCATGATGTGGAGTCTGCCGAACAGATGTTCGGGGCTGCCACGGCTTTGTTCGGCGATGCCGATGCGGTAATCATGGCTGCCGCCGTTGCCGACTATACGCCCGAGCAGGTTGCCGGCAAGAAGATAAAACGGGAGAAGACCGGCGATATGTCGCTGAAGTTGAAACCTACGCAGGATATTGCCGCCCGCCTGGGAGAGATGAAAAAAACGCATCCCGGCAAAGTGCTGGTGGGCTTCGCCCTCGAAACCGACGACGAACAGCATAATGCCGAAGATAAGCTGAAACGTAAGAACCTGGACTTCATCGTGCTCAATTCGTTGAATGACGAGGGTGCGGGCTTCCGTCACGATACCAATAAAGTGAGTATCATCGACCGGAACGGCAAGAGAGATTATCCGTTGAAGTCCAAGGCGGAAGTGGCTGCGGACATCGTAGACCGCCTGGCGGAAGTGATGAACGGGCGGTGACTGGCAGTGAGTGGTTTGCGGTAAATGAGCCTGTGTGCCAGGCAGTCTCTATTATTTATCAATTTTCTCAATGTAATAAAATGTTGCGTTCTCTATACATACAGAATTATGCGCTTATCGAAAAGCTCGATATAGACTTCGGTAGCGGTTTCTCGGTGATTACGGGCGAAACCGGTGCGGGAAAGTCCATTATCCTGGGGGCTATCGGCCTGTTGCTGGGGCAGCGTGCCGATGTGAAAGCTATCAGGCAAGGCGCTGCGAAATGCGTAATCGAAGCCCGTTTCGAGATTGCGGGTTACGGCATGCAGCCTTTCTTCGGAGAAAACGAGCTGGAATACGAGGACGAGTGCATCCTCCGCCGCGAGGTCTATGCCTCGGGCAAGAGTCGTGCGTTTATCAACGATACGCCTGCTTCGCTGGCACAGATGAAAGAACTCGGCGAGCAGTTGATTGATGTGCACTCGCAACACCAGAACCTGTTGCTGAACAAAGAGGGGTTCCAACTGAATGTGCTGGATATACTGGCACACGACGAGGCGGAGCTGGACAGCTATCAGTCCCTTTACCGGGAGTGGAGGCAGGCGCAGCAGGATTTGGAAAACCTTGTAGCCTTTGCCGGGCAGAACAAGGCCGACGAGGACTATATCCGTTTCCAGTTGGAGCAACTGGAAGATGCCCGCCTGGTTGCCGGGGAACAGGAAGAATTGGAGCAGGAAGCCGATACCCTGAGCCATGCGGAAGAGATAAAAGCCGGACTGTTCCGTGCTGGTCAGGTGATGAACGCCGATGAAGGCGGTCTGCTTTCCGCCCTCAAGGAATGCCTGAGTACGATGCTGGGCTTGCAAAAGGTATATCCTGCCGCCGGAGAGCTTGTCGAACGTCTGGAAAGCAGCTACATCGAATTGAAAGATATTTCCCAGGACATTTCGGACAAGGAAGAAGAAATCGAATTCAATCCTGCCCGCTTGGAGGAGGTGAATGACCGCTTGAACCTGATTTATACCCTTCAGCAGAAACATCGCGTCTCTACTGTGGAGGAGCTTCTGGCGCTGGCGGAGGATTATGCCGCCAGGCTTTCCGGCATCACTTCCTCGGACGAGCAGATAGAGGAGTTGAAGGCTCGTTGCGATGCCTTATATAATAAGGTGAAGAAACAGGCTGCCGTACTTACCGGGCTGCGCACTACCGCCGCCCGTGAGGTCGAGAAGCAAATGGCAGCCCGCCTGATACCGTTGGGGATGCCCAATGTCCGTTTCCAGGTGGAGATAGGTACGCGCAAGGAGCCGGGCGCACATGGCGCGGATACGGTGAGCTTCCTTTTCTCTGCCAATAAGAACGGGGCTTTGCAGAATATATCTTCGGTAGCCTCGGGTGGTGAGATAGCACGTGTCATGCTGTCTGTCAAGGCAATGATAGCCGGTGCGGTGAAGCTGCCTACTATCGTATTCGATGAGATAGATACCGGCGTCTCCGGCGAGATAGCCGACCGTATGGCGGATATCATGCAGGAAATGGGCGATAGCGACCGCCAGGTTATCAGCATCACCCACCTGCCGCAGATAGCTGCCCGCGGACGTGCCCATTATAAAGTGTATAAGCAGGATAATGAAACGGAAACCAACAGCCATATCCGCCGTCTCACGGACGGGGAGCGGGTGGAGGAGATTGCCCATATGTTGAGCGGCGCTACCTTGACCCGGGCGGCGCTCGACAATGCGAAGGCGCTGTTAGGCATCGTCTGACAACGTGCTGTCCTGCGTTTGTAAAGTAGAGGTTTACAACCGTAGTATAGCTCTTTGGCAGGCTAAAGTAGAACAAAAAAACAAGAAGATACAATGATAGAGAAAAGTGAAATGATTTTCGGCGTTCGTGCCGTGATAGAGGCTGTTCAGGCAGGTAAGGACATCGACAAGATACTGGTAAAGAAAGATATACAGAGCGACTTGTCCAAAGAGCTGTTTGCGGCTTTAAAGGGAACGCTGATTCCCGTACAGCGCGTGCCGGTAGAACGTATCAACCGCTTTACGCGTAAGAATCATCAGGGCGTGATAGCGTTCGTTTCCGCCGTGGCCTACCAGAAAACGGAGGACTTGGTTCCCTTTCTTTTCGAGGAAGGCAAGAACCCGCTGTTCGTCATGCTGGACGGCATTACGGATGTGCGTAATTTCGGAGCCATTGCCCGTACTTGCGAGTGTGCGGCGGTGGATGCCGTTATCATCCCCGCCAAGAACAGCGTTACGGTGAATGCCGATGCGGTAAAGACCTCGGCGGGCGCATTGCATACGTTGCCCGTATGCCGCGAGCAGAGTTTGAAAAATACTCTGCAATTCCTGAAAGACAGCGGTTTCCGCATTGTAGCGGCTACGGAGAAAGGCGATTACGACTATACAAAGGCGGATTATACGGGTCCTATGTGCATCATCATGGGCGCCGAGGACAAGGGTGTTTCTTACGATAACCTCGCGCTGTGCGACGAGTGGGTGAAGATTCCGATGCTGGGTACGATTGAGTCGCTTAACGTATCCGTGGCGGCCGGTATCCTGATTTATGAAGCTCTGAAACAAAGAACCAACTGAATATGAAAAAGAAGATTTTCCTGTTTTTCACTCTCGGGCTTCTGGCTCAGTGGAGTGTAGCGCAAGCCCCCAAATGGGTGGAGAAAGCCAAACGTGCCGTATTTTCGGTTGTAACTTACGGTGAAGATGATAAGATTTTGAATACCGGGAACGGCTTCTTTGTAACGGAAGACGGCGTTGCCTTGTCCGATTATTCCTTGTTCAAGGGAGCGCAGCGGGCGGTAGTGATAAACTCGGAAGGCGTACAGATGCCGGTTGCCTCTATCCTGGGAGCCGACGACATGTACGATGTCATCAA
Source organism: Bacteroides gallinarum DSM 18171 = JCM 13658 (assembly GCF_000374365.1). Lineage (GTDB taxonomy): Bacteria > Bacteroidota > Bacteroidia > Bacteroidales > Bacteroidaceae > Bacteroides > Bacteroides gallinarum. The sequence goes on along the minus strand of NZ_KB894197.1, from coordinate 1,940 downwards.
ATTCCGGGTAGACATACCCTCCAAGAAAGTCCCTGCGTTGAAGCAGGCTACCGTGGCTCCGGCAGTGGGCGCCAATGTGTATATCCTGCCTTATTCCACCCAGAAGAACCGTTCCTATACGGGCGGGCAGGTGAAGGCTACGGATAAATTCTCCGAGAAGTATTATTACTATACGCTCAACCTGCGCCTGAAAGATAAAATGGTGAGCTGTCCCGTCATGACCGAGGAAGGGCAGGTGTTTGCCCTTGCGCAGAAGTCCTCCGGTGCGGATACCGCTACAATCTGCTATGCGGTAGATGCCGGCTTCGCAATGGCGCAGAGCATATCGGCATTCTCTTTCAGCGACATGACTTTAAAGCATATCGGTATCAAGAAGGCGTTGCCCGATACGGAGGAGCAGGCGTTGGTGTTCCTGTTCATGGCCTCCTCGCAGGTTGCTCCGGAGAAGTATGCCCAACTGCTGGATGATTTCATAGCCGAATACCCCAACAGTGCCGACGGCTATATGCGCCGCGCCACTAACCGGTTGTACCAGTCTAAGGAGGAGGCGTCTATGGACGCAGCCGTAGCCGATATGGATAAGGCATTGAGCGTGGCACAGAAGAAAGACGATATATATTACAATCGTGCCAAATTGATATATAACTATATGCTGGGCAATCCGGAGAAACCTTATAAAGACTGGTCTTACGATAAGGCGCTGGAAGAAATCAGGGAGGCAATCGCCGTCCAGGAGCTTCCCGTGTATGTACAGACGGAAGGAGATATTCTGTTTGCGAAACAGGACTATCCGGCAGCCCTGGCTTGCTACGAAAAGGTCAACCAGTCCAACCTGGTATCGGCGGCTACCTTCTTCAGTGCAGCCAAGACCAAGGAGCTGATGAAGGCGCCTGCCGAAGAGATACTGGCGCTTATGGACAGTTGCGTGGCACGCTTCAGCGAACCCTACACGGAAGAAGCCGCCCCATACCTGCTGGAACGCGCCCAGGCACGTATGAACGCAAACCAGGCACGCGCCGCCATGCTCGACTATGACGCTTATTACAAGACGGTGAACGGCAAGGTGAACGACGTATTCTATTACTATCGCGAGCAGGCAGCCTTGAAAGCCAAGCAGTACCAGCGCGCGCTGAACGATATGGAGAAAGCTATCGAGCTAAGCCCGAAAGATTTGACTTACCGTGCTGAGCTCGCCGTAGTCAATATCCGTGTGGGGCGCAACGAGGAGGCACTGAAAGTATTGCAGGATGCATTGGCAATCGACCCCAAGTATGCCGAGGCTTACCGCCTCATGGGTATTGCACAGTTGCAGATGAAGAAAAAAGCGGAAGCCTGCGAGAGCTTCGCCAAGGCGAAAGAGCTGGGCGACCCGAATGTGGACGAGCTGATTGAGAAACATTGCAAATAAGGCGGTATAAGTAAAAAATAAAGGCTCTGCTTTCGCAAGCGGAGCCTTTATGTGGGAAAACTTCCCCGTGCTAAAATAAAAGTTAAGTCTAGGTATTAACAGGTTATGAGTGAACTTTTCTTTTGTGTATTCGTATAGTAAATGCACGGTTCTTAGGAATACTGCATGGACTTCCTGATTTTTTTTGAGAATATTGTAAAGAAAGGTGCGATATATTTGATTATGAACGAATAAAAGAGGGACATTCAGTAAATAATATAAAATCAGCCAACTAATTCATACACAAAATATTGCGAATTAGCTGGCTTTTTTGTATCTTTAGGTATTCCCCCGCAAATAAGGTTTGAAGGCCAAAACGGGGGAAATTCCCCGACTAAGATATGGCTAAGATACAAAATATTTCCGAAATTCACCCAACTTTGGGCTTCACAGAATTTGATGTTCTGGAAAAATACCGCAAAAGTTTTAATGAGAGTGAGCTTGGCAGGCTTCACTCAGTGTTCCCGTTTGAACGCATGGCAAAAGCCGCAGG
>NZ_KB894196.1 GCF_000374365.1 Bacteroides gallinarum DSM 18171 = JCM 13658 | reverse complement strand
CGGCTTTTGCCATGCGTTCAAACGGGAACACTGAGTGAAGCCTGCCAAGCTCACTCTCATTAAAACTTTTGCGGTATTTTTCCAGAACATCAAATTCTGTGAAGCCCAAAGTTGGGTGAATTTCGGAAATATTTTGTATCTTAGCCATATCTTAGTCGGGGAATTTCCCCCGTTTTGGCCTTCAAACCTTATTTGCGGGGGAATACCTAAAGATACAAAAAAGCCAGCTAATTCGCAATATTTTGTGTATGAATTAGTTGGCTGATTTTATATTATTTACTGAATGTCCCTCCGTATGAAAAAGGTATTACTCCGCTTTCAGCGTTATCGGCAAGCTCTGCTTACCCTGATAGAATATCTTCGCTTTCACCACCGGCGCATCGCATTTCACCGGCGCTTCCCATAAAGCGGATTGGGCTGTCGGCTCGGATCCGTCCGTGGTATAACGTATCTCAGCGCCCCGAATGGACGTATTGGCATAAAGATTACCGTCTTTCACCGACAATCCCGGGTGAGGCAGGCGGAAATTGATACCGTTCTTCGCCCAGTAAGGCATCTCTATGTTGCTGATTTTTTCGTAATACAATGCCAAAGCCTTGTCGAAAGCCTGCTGTTCCTGCGCACCCGTCAATTTCCCCCATGCCGGGCAAGCATTCCAGCCGCGTTCCGCCAATCCCATGATTTTCGGGAAAAGAAGATATTCCACCCCGTCGAAGCTGCGGATAGTTTCGGCAAACAACTGGCCTTGCACACCCAGAATATGCTTTTTACCCTCTGCCGTCAGCGCCACCTTACCTCTCTCCGCCTTATCCAAATCAACGGCATTTCCTGCGCCGTCCGTGCGTAGCGAGCGGTAGATACTGAAAGGAAGCATGGAGAACGTCACCGCTTCGTCCACATAACCGCCCCAGTCGAGACCACGCTCGTCCGGATGCCCATTGTAAGCCATATCCATATAGAAATTGCCCACGTTGCAGAGAATAACCGGGTAACCGTCATTGGCAATCCGGTACACCACTTCGTCATACCCCGGAACCGTGTTCCAGCAATACACGCCTGCCACCTGGCTCCTCAACTGCCGGTGCGCCTCCTCGGTATGCCCCAAAGCCACTTCCTGCCAACCGCTTAGTTGCAAGCCGTTCTTATGCATGATATCCGCCATTCGCGTAATATAATACTCCGCCAAATCATGCGGTTTCGTCATGCCCTTCTCCTTCATCAGCGCCCGGCATCCGGGAGAACCCAGCCAAGCTCCCCGCGCCACTTCGTCACCGCCGAGGTGTACCGTAGTCAGCGGTACGCCGGCTTCCTTGTACATGGCTGCGAGTTCCCCAATCACTTTCTCCATGAAGCGGTAAGCGGAAGGCAGAGCCACATTGATAACATTGTCCGTATAATACTGGACGGATGCGTAGCGCGACGTATCCTCCGGTTCGCTCAACAGATACTCGGTAGCCTTCGCCGGGTCTGTTTCCTTATATTTATCGTAGCGGGCTTTCATGGAGACGATAGCGGCACGGGCATGTCCGGGCGATTCTATCTCCGGTATGACGCGGATATGCCTCTCGGCGGCATAACGCAACAGTCCGATAAAGTCCTCGCGGGAATAATGTCCGTTTCCAACCGTCGTGGCATCGGGGTCGTACCCGCCGTCATAACAGGGATAAAGACACCGGCTCTCGTCCGTGGTATGTCCGCGGCGGCTTCCTACGGCAGTCAGCTCTTCCAGCCCGGGAATTTCCAGGCGCCATGCCTCATCATCCGTAAAATGGAAGTGCAGCACATTCATTTTATAGGAAGCGAAAATATCCACGAGTTTCTTAAGATTGTCTACCGTAGTGAAGTTACGGGCAATGTCTATCATCTGCCCCCGGTACAAGAAATCGGGGTAATCCTCCACGGACATGGCATCCAGCCGGTAAGGTGCTTCCCTGTCTTTCAGCATCGCCAGCAAAGTCTGCGTGCCGTTGAAAATCCCGTGTGCGGTGGCAGCGCCAATCGTTATCCCGTCACCACCTATAACCAGGGTATAATACTCATCGTTCACAGCCTTTGCCTTGTCGGGCAACGTTTCCAAAGTAATCGTAACAGGAGCTTCACCGGTTATTTCCAAGCCATACAGGGCGGACAACTTCTCCTTCAGCAACCGTGCCTCGCCGACATATTCGTCCGGATAGGCCAGAGCCACCTTGCCGTCCAGTACGACATCGCCCCCGGCAGGAATTACCTTCTTCACCGACGGCAATATATCCGGCTGCTTCAAGGCGGGTGCATCTTTCAGCCGGAGATTCGATTCGTATATTACGGCTGCATCCGGATAACCGGGAAGCGATTCCGGCGAAGGCAGCGGAAGTGCATTCAACACTATGGGCAGCGGTTTGCCCTCCTTGCCACCGGCCGCAGCTACCCAATAAACACCCTCGGGCACATGCGAGTTCCGGTCTAACTTATAAGAACAACGGAAGGTGATACGTACGGAATCGCCGGGAGCCAGCGGAGTAAAATTCTCCGTAGGATACATCTTGAAGAAGTTCCCGTTCACCGCCTCCACCTTCACGGCAGGATTTCCCTCCTGCTTCACATAGCGGGGAAGCTGCGAATAATAAATCGTCCAGCCGCCGGCAAGGGGAGCTTCGGAGATGTTTTTAAGGACGAAAGAGTTCTCGTAATATCCGGGCTCGATGTCGCCCGCACCCATTTCCCATGTCAGGGCAACCGGTACTTCCGCTTCGCCACCTGCCTTGCATCCCGTAAATAATGCCAGTACGCACAATGACAGTACGGCACGAAAAAGTCTCAAAAATTTCATAAGATACTTGTGTTAAGTTAATAATAGGGGGTAATTCTATAAATATATTGCCAAAAATAAGCATTTTTAGTTTATTTACTAATAATTCTGATAGAAAATCTTTGCCGCAAGCTACAATTTAGAACTTTTATCTCTAAATTTGCGACCAATTCATAAACAAATCAACTAATCTATCATGGCTAAGATAACCAAAGAAGCTGCCTTGCTCTATCACTCGCAAGGCAAACCCGGAAAAATAGAAGTAGTGCCGACAAAGCCTTACAGTACGCAAACCGACCTCTCGCTCGCCTATTCGCCGGGCGTTGCAGAGCCGTGCCTCGAAATCGAGAAGAACCCGCAGGACGCGTACAAATATACAGCCAAAGGCAACCTGGTGGCTGTAATCTCCAACGGAACCGCTGTCCTCGGACTGGGCGACATAGGCGCTCTGGGCGGCAAGCCCGTAATGGAAGGCAAAGGACTGCTGTTCAAGATTTATGCCGGCATCGACGTATTCGACATCGAAGTGAACGAGAAAGACCCCGATAAGTTCATCGAAGCCGTCAAAGCCATTGCCCCCACCTTCGGCGGTATCAACCTGGAGGACATCAAGGCACCCGAATGCTTTGAAATAGAACGCCGCCTGAAAGAAGAGCTCGACATCCCCGTGATGCACGACGACCAGCACGGTACTGCCATTATCTCCAGTGCCGGATTGCTGAACGCCCTGGAAGTGGCAGGCAAGAAAATAGAAGACGTGAAAATCGTGGTAAACGGCGCCGGCGCATCCGCCACCTCCTGCACCAAGCTATACGAGTCGCTCGGCGCACGCCGCGAAAACATCCTGATGCTGGACAGCAAAGGAGTCATCACCAGCGACCGCGAAAACCTGACCGAGCAGAAACGCTACTTTGCAACCGACCGCCGCGACGTGCACACCCTTGCCGAAGCTATCAAAGGCGCCGACGTATTCCTCGGCCTTTCCAAAGGCAATGTGCTGACACAGGATATGGTACGCAGCATGGCGGCTCATCCTATCGTGTTCGCCCTTGCCAACCCCACCCCGGAAATCTCCTATGAGGACGCTATGGCGGCACGCCCCGATGTACTGATGTCCACCGGCCGTTCCGACTATCCGAACCAGATAAACAACGTAATCGGTTTCCCCTACATCTTCCGCGGTGCACTCGACACGCAGGCCAAAGCTATCAACGAAGAGATGAAGATTGCCGCGGTACATGCTATCGCCAACCTTGCCAAGCAACCCGTACCCGATGTGGTGAACGAAGCCTACCATGTGAACAACTTCACTTTCGGACCCGAATACTTCATCCCCAAACCAGTAGACCCGCGCCTCATCACCGAGGTTTCCTGCGCCGTGGCAAAAGCAGCAATGGAAAGCGGCGTAGCCCGCAAGCACATCGAAGACTGGGACGCCTACAAACTGCAACTGCGCGAGCTCATGGGCTACGAAAGCAAACTTACCCGCCAGCTCTACGACACCGCCCGCCGCAACCCGCAGCGCGTGGTCTTTGCCGAAGGCATCCACCCCAATATGCTGAAAGCCGCTGTCGAAGCCAAAGCCGAAGGTATCTGCCACCCTATCATCCTGGGCAATGACGAAGCTATCGAGAAGCTCGCAAAAGAACTCGACCTCAGCCTCGAAGGAATCGAAATCGTGAACCTGCGCCACCCTAACGAATCGGAACGCCGCGAGCGCTACGCACGTATCCTCTCCGAAAAGCGCGCCCGCGAAGGCGTTACCTACGAAGAAGCCAACGACAAGATGTTCGAGCGCAACTACTTCGGTATGATGATGGTGGAAACCGGCGAAGCCGACGCCTTCATCACCGGGCTATACACCAAATACAGCAACACTATCAAGGTAGCCAAAGAAGTTATCGGCATCCGTCCGGAATACAAGCACTTCGGCACGATGCATATCCTCAACTCCAAGAAAGGCACATACTTCCTTGCCGACACGCTTATCAACCGCCACCCCAATGCGGAAACGCTGATTGACATCGCCAAACTGTCGGAATACACCGTGCGCTTCTTCAACCACACGCCGGTCATGGCTATGCTGAGCTACTCCAACTTCGGTACGGACAAGGAAGGAAGCCCGGTAAGCGTGCACGAGGCTGTGGACTACATGCAGCAGCACTATCCCGAACTGGCTATCGACGGCGAAATGCAGGTAAACTTTGCCATGAACCGCGAATTGCGCGACGCCAAGTACCCGTTCACCCGCCTGAAAGGAAAAGACGTGAACACACTCATTTTCCCGAACCTCAGCTCCGCCAACTCGGCATACAAGCTGTTGCAGACAATGGACATGGATGCCGAGCTTATCGGCCCCATACAAATGGGACTGAACAAGCCTATCCATTTCACGGACTTCGAAAGCTCCGTACGCGACATCGTAAACATCACCGCAGTGGCAGTTATCGACGCCATTGTAGACAAAAAGAAAGCAGGTAAATGAAAAGGCGGTTATCCAAATTCCAAATAGTTTGCATTACACTCCTTTGGGTGGCACTTTGTTACATAGTACTGACATCAGCCGAACGAATTGACGGTCCTATCGTAGTAACTCTTGTCATTTCGGCGGCATTAGTATTCATCCCCGTAATAAAAGCACTCAAAAGAGGATAAATAATATCTTTTTATTCCTTTTTGCAGGATAAAACAACAAAAATGCTGTTTTATCCTGCATTTTCTTTATAAATTGTTTGTTTGTATCATTTTTATGTTTACTTTTGCAACCGCAATAACAGAGAAACAGGTAATAAGGTAACAAAGGTGAAAAAGCGATAACGGAGTCCACTATACAACCATACATACGACTGCATAAAAGCAAAGCCACCTGCCGCATTGCCGCTTCGCAATCGATATAGTGCAATAACCAATAAATAAGGAATAAATTATGAATGCAGCTAAGGTATTAGAAGACCTGAAAAGACGGTTCCCCAACGAACCGGAGTATCATCAAGCAGTAGAAGAAGTTCTTTCTACCATTGAAGAAGAGTACAACAAACATCCGGAGTTTGACAAAGCCAACCTGATTGAACGTCTTTGCATCCCCGACCGCGTTTACCAGTTCCGCGTTACATGGGTGGACGACAAGGGTAACGTCCAGACCAACATGGGCTACCGCGTACAACACAACAACGCTATCGGCCCGTACAAAGGCGGCGTACGTTTCCACTCCTCCGTAAACCTGTCTATCCTGAAGTTCCTCGCTTTCGAGCAGACCTTCAAGAACTCGCTGACTACCCTGCCTATGGGTGGCGGCAAAGGCGGTTCCGACTTCTCCCCGCGCGGCAAGTCGAATGCCGAAGTAATGCGTTTCGTACAAGCCTTCATGCTGGAACTGTGGCGCCATATAGGTCCCGAAACCGACGTACCTGCCGGTGATATCGGCGTAGGAGGCCGTGAAGTAGGCTTCATGTTCGGCATGTACAAGAAGCTCACGCACGAGTTTACCGGCACATTCACAGGCAAAGGCCGCGAATTCGGCGGTTCGCTGATTCGTCCGGAAGCCACCGGTTACGGTAACATCTACTTCCTGCTGGAAATGCTGAAAACCAAAGGAACCGACCTCAAAGGCAAGACCTGCCTCATTTCGGGTTCCGGCAACGTAGCCCAATATACAGCCGAAAAAGTACTGGAAATGGGCGGTAAGGTACTGACCATGTCCGATTCCGACGGCTACATCTACGACCCCGCAGGTATCGACCGCGAAAAGCTGGACTACATCATGGAACTGAAAAACCTCTACCGTGGACGTATCCGCGAGTATGCCGAGCAATATCCGGGCGTTAAGTACGTGGAAGGTGCACGCCCCTGGGGTGAAAAGGCAGACATCGCCCTGCCGTCCGCCACTCAGAACGAGCTGAACGGCGACGATGCCAAAAAGCTGATTGCCAACGGCGTAATGGCAGTATCCGAAGGAGCCAACATGCCCTCTACCCCGGAAGCTATCAGAGTATTCCAGGAAGCCAAAATCCTGTATGCCCCGGGCAAGGCAGCCAATGCTGGCGGTGTATCGGTATCCGGCCTGGAAATGACGCAGAACTCTATCAAACTGGGCTGGAGCTCGGAAGAAGTAGACGAAAAGCTGAAAAGCATCATGAAGAATATCCACGCAGCCTGCGTACAGTACGGCACGGAAGCCGACGGTTACGTAAACTACGTGAAAGGCGCCAACGTTGCCGGATTTATGAAGGTAGCCAAAGCGATGATGGCACAAGGCATACTATAATAACGTACAGCCATAGCATAAAAATAGAGGCGGGAAACGACAATGTTTCTCCCCTCTATTTTTTATTTAATAATATTTGCCTACATTTACTCCCCGTTAATAGAGATTTCAAAAAACACCCCATGAAACGACTGCTCTTGCTTTTATTCGGCTCGGCGCTGCTCGCCGCCTCCTACTGCCAGGCACAACCCCTCACCTCCGAAGAATGCCCCGTAACACTGAATACCGCCAGCGGAAACATCAAAGGCAAACTCCTTTTGCCCGCCAATACCGAAAGCTGCCCCGTAGTACTGCTCATCGCCGGCTCCGGCCCGACCGACATGGACGGCAACAATCCCGCGATGAAAAACAATGCGTTGAAACTCCTTGCCGAAGCACTGGTGCAAGAAGGCATAGCCTCCCTGCGTTTCGACAAACGCGGCATAGCCGGCAGTGCCCCCGCCGGTAAAAAAGAGTCCGAACTACGTTTCGAGAATTACGTAGACGATGTTGTCGGCTGGATAGACCTCCTCGCCAAAGACAAGCGCTTCACCGGCATCATCGTGGCAGGACACAGCGAAGGCTCGCTCATCGGAATGCTGGCCTGCCGAAACCGCCCCCGGATAAAAGGCTTCATCTCCATTGCAGGCGCAGGCAGCCCCGCATACGAAATCATAGAAAAACAACTGGCCGCCCAACAGCTCCCCGCATCCATACAAAAAGAAGCGGCGGACATCAACGAATCGTTGAAGAACGGAAAAGAAACGGCACAAGTTCCCCAATACCTGCAAGCCCTGTTCCGCCCTTCCGTACAACCCTACCTCATTTCGTACTACAAGTACAATCCGCAAACCGTCATCGCTACCCTAAAAATGCCCGTGCTGATACTTCAAGGCAAAAAGGACATCCAGGTGCAAGAGGAAGACGCCGTCCTGCTGAAAAAAGCATGTCCCCGGGCAGAGCTGGTACTGATAGACAAGATGAACCACGTACTGAAAGACTGCGAAAGCACCGCCCCGCAGCAGCAAATGGCCACCTACAACAACCCGACATTACCCCTCAATACCGTATTGAGGGACGCTATCGTGCGATTTATCGAAAGAAACCAATAAACAATAAAAACAAAGACCGATAACAGATATGACAACAAAAGAAATTCCCGTACTGCTCCTTACCGGCTACCTGGGCAGTGGCAAAACAACATTAGTAAACCATATCCTTTCCAATAAACAAGGCATCAGGTTCGCCGTCATCGTTAACGACATAGGCGAGGTAAACATCGATGCCGACCTTATCCAGAAAGGAGGTATCGTAGGCAAAAAGGACGAGAGCCTCGTAGCCCTCCAAAACGGCTGCATCTGCTGTACCCTGAAAATAGACCTGATAGAGCAGATTAGCGAAATCATGCGCATGGAGCGCTTCGACTACATCGTCATCGAAGCCAGCGGCATCTGCGAGCCGGAGCCTATCGCACAGACTATCTGCTCCATTCCCCGCATGGGCGGCATGTACACCAAATACGGCATCTGCCGCCTGGACTGCATCGTTACCGTGGTAGACGCCCTGCGCCTGCAAAGCGAATTTGCCTGCGGCAACGACCTTACCCGGAAAGGTATCGACGATGAAGACATCGAAAACCTCATCATCCAACAAATCGAATTCTGCAACATCATCCTGCTGAACAAAGCCGCCGAAGTAAAACCCGGGGAACTGGAACGTATCAAGCAGATTATCCGTACCCTGCAACCCGGAGCCGAAATCATAGAATGCAATTATGCAAACGTAGAGTTGGAGAAAATCATTCATACCAGGATGTTCGACTTCGAGCGCGTAGCCACCTCGGCAGGCTGGATTCGCGGCATAGAGCGCCAAGTAACCGAAGCGGAAGAAAAAGAAGCCCACGGGCATCATCATCACGAAGAAGAACACAAACGCGAACATCACCACGAAGAAGCCCACGGACACGAACACCACCACGAAGAAGAACACGGACACGAACATCACCACCATGAAGAAGGACACGGGCATCACCACCACCATGAAGGAGGCGAAGTGGAAGAATACGGCATCGGCACATTCGTTTACTACCGCCGCCCGGCTTTCGACATCCACAAATTCGACCGTTTCATCGCCACCAAATGGAGCCGCAACATAATCCGTGCCAAAGGCGTATGCTACTTCAGCCACAACCGCGACATGTCCTACCTCTTCGAGCAGGCAGGCACGCAGAAACAACTGACCGAAGCCGGCCTATGGTATGCCACAGCTCCCGAAAAAGACCTGATTGAACTGATGCGCCAGGAACCAGGCCTGTTACGCGACTGGGACGAGAAATACGGCGACCGCATGCAGAAGATTGTCTTTATCGGCCAGCACATGGACAAGGAACAGATTATACGCGACCTCGACGAGTGCCTGGAATAAATCGCGCCGGGTACATATCTGCCGATATGATATAAATAGGGATATTCAGTAAATGTCCCTAAAAATCAAGATGGCATATGAAGATGATAGAGCATACTCACTTCATATGCCATTTTTATAGTCCTATTCCTGTAATTTCTCACACAATCTTACCCTACAAGACATGACGCTCGGGAAGAAGTCTGAAGACATCTTCTGCCTCTGCCTGTAAAATCATATCATGCCGCTTTCACCGTCCTGTTCCTGATCTTGTCTATCATCAGTACGGCATTTGCCGTATGTATTCCAAAGAAAATCCACAGGATTTCCGTCTTCCT
>NZ_KB894195.1 GCF_000374365.1 Bacteroides gallinarum DSM 18171 = JCM 13658 | reverse complement strand
GGACAATCGGAATGGTAACAGGAATGACGGATGCAATCAATGTTGAAGATGCCGTAATCGTATCGGAAGAAGAACATCCTAATTTCATCGAATCAAACACTTCGGGTATCACACTTGAAGAACTTGAAAGGAACTGTATCGTACCAAGTTTCAGTGACAACCAGCTAACAATTAGTCACCAGGCATTTATTCACCAGGTAGAGGATGCCGCAAGAGTATATTTTGCAGGCGAGAACTTCGGGAACACGGAAATCAGAGTGTCACATAAAATCTTAGGACGTGTACCGGGTGCATTAACCAAGAAAAAAGAAGAGCTTAAACCGGAGGACGAGACTGTCTATTATCAGCGAATGGCTTTTTGCTTTCATATCAGAACCATGAGCAGAAAAATGAATGGTGAGGAGGTACATCTTTGCATCGGCGGCGTTAGAAGTCTGAATGAAGAAAACTTATACGCCCGAAAATCACCCGAGAAATTCAAGATATTCATCGGTTGGCGTGTGCGTGTATGCAGCAACCTTATGTTGACAAATGACGGACTGACCGGAAGGCTGGAGGTAATGAGTGATGCGGATATCTACAGTTCGGCACTCAGCCTGTTTCAAGATTTCAATCCGGAGCAGAATCTCAGGTTACTTGAAGGCTTAGGAAGAACAATGATTTCACAGGAACAGTTCTGTCAGATAATAGGACGTTTGAGACTGTACCAGGTCTTGCCGACGTCCGGGCTTAAAGAACTGCCAAAAGTTATCCTGGGCGATTCGAATATCAATGCGGCAACGAAAGGCTACATAGAGAATCCTAATTTCGGACTACGTGGCAGAGACAAGATTTCCTGCTGGGATTTGATGCAGCTTCTTAATGATGCAGCCAAGCAATCCTATATTGACAAGTTCCTGGAGAGAAACCGGAACTGCACTGATTTTGCAGCCGGTATCCAGAGGGCCTTGAACGGTGATGATACAGAGAATTATGGCTGGTTTCTGAGTTAGACCGGAAAACAAACCAACTCACAAGGGAGAAAGATCTGAATATGACAAACATGGTCTTTCTCCCTTTTTTTGTTGAACCTATTTAAAACCTGTAAGAACATGAACGGAGAATATTTGAATGAAAACAGTAAAGAGTTCAAGGCTGCCAAAGAACTGGAACATGCCCTGAACGACGATGGGTGGAATGAAAAGAGATTCGCTTTGGCGGTGACTACATTCCACAGGACCTTACAACAGACCTTGTTCAGAAGCATGGTTGAAGTGATTGAAATTATGGGAAGTGAGGATTACAGATATGACCTGAGGAACAAGGCTTCGCATGAGATATGTCAAAAGATAGTGGAATCGGGAGTTCTGGAGGACGAGACGATACCATTCATCTGAAACGGTTGAAACATACCGACTGATATTCCGAGGAGGGATATTTCCGACTGAAAGGAAGTATCCCTCCTTTTTTATTTAATTTAAAATACAGAAGATTATGTTATACTATGATTTTTGTGGTTACGAAGGTTTCAAGGCATATTTCGGCCTTGAAAAGAGGGAGAACGGTACAGCGGTAAGGAAGAACAGGATACTGCTGGGACATCTGAAAAGCCCCGCGCTGCTCAGATATTGCAGGGAACACGACGACTATACCCTGCTGCATATATATAATATGGCAGGCCTACAGAAAAAGGTGACGGATGCCGTCATCGAATCAGGGAAGAAGGATGAAGGACTGCCTTATAAGGTGGAGCTGATAGGCACGGCCTATTGGTCCTCCAGGTATCGGACTGATGAAGCCAGGGGCGTATGCGAGGATCTGGACAGGAATTCAATCCGCTATATCAACATTGAACGCAACCGGATTTTCAAGATGAGGGCAGGAAAGTTCATGAGGGAGCTCATCCTTGAAACGGAGATAGGGAAACTGCTCTCTCCATGTGTTGTAAACTGGATTTCAGGAGATGTATTCACCCAAAACTGGTGCACTTATACCTATGGTCATGTCCCCGATATGGAACTGCATGTCGATGATGCGTTCCGGAGAATCTATGACAGCAGTTGTTGCAGGGGGGATTTCGGCTCATGTATGACGGATAAGGGCAGGACCTCGTTCTATGAGGATTCGGTAAAAGCCAAGGCGGCCTATATAACCGACAGGGACGGGCTGGTTGTGGCACGGGCGGTTCTGTTTACCGAGGTCACGGACCAGGACGGCAGGAAATGGAGGCTGCTTGAAAGGCAATACTCCTCGGACGGCAATGACGTGCTGAAACGTCTGCTTGTGGACAAACTTATCAAGGGGGATTATATAGACGGCTATAAGATTGTAGGAGCCTCCTGTCAGGAATCCAACGCGTTCGTGGATATTCATGGCAATCCGTTAGCGGACAGGAGGTTTGAGACAGAGTGCTGTCTGGAAGAGTGGGATACACTTTCCTATCAGGATTCCTTCAAATGGTACAGCTACAGCATGAACAAGGCCTACAACTATCATAACCCCTGTTGTTCGCATAATCTCGATACTACGGACCTGAACCTTTACGGTGATACGGATGATGACGAATGGGACGATTACCACCAGTACTACTGTTACGAAACAAGGTCCTGCTACCGGAATGGAAGGGAAATCCGGGTGGATGTGAATAACATGGATGATTTCGTATGGGTAGAATCCAGAGGGGAATATTACCATGAGGACGATTGTGTCTGCTGTGATGAATGCCAGACGGATATATTGACGGACGATGCGGAATACTCGGAGATGACAGAGGAATACTATTGTTGCAGGGAGTGCATGGAGAAAGCCGAAGGGGAATTCAAACGGAAAAATTGGATTTACTCGGAGTATGACGGTGAATGGTACGAGGATTACACCGATATAACCCGAATCCATATCTGGAATGAATCGGAAGGTTTCTATGAGGATAAAAGCATCAATGTGTATACGTTATGCAGGTTATTGGAAAATAAGGAGGCATGGGAATTCGGTGAGGAGGTATTCGACAGGGTAAATCCGGCCACCAATCTTCCATACGGTTATGAACTTGAAAAAGAGACGGGCCATGAACATGCAATTGTTGAAGAGGCTGTATAGTATCTACAGCCCGAGCGGAAAGGAGCAGAGGATGATAAGATTCCTCTGTTCCTATATCAGACAGCTTCCCGGAAACATATCGGTCTCAAAGGACAGGTTCGGGAACCTGTATGTGGTAAAGGGAAAATCAGAGACGTATCCTTGTCTGGTGAGCCATATCGACCAGGTATCACACTGCAACCATTCAGGGGATTTCAAGGCAGTGGAAACCAGAGATATTATATTCGGTTATTCGCCGGGGAACAGAAGGTTTGAGAATCTGGGCGCCGACGACAAGAACGGGGTTTTCATCTGCCTGGAATGCCTGAAAAAGTATGATTCCATCAAAGTGGCCTTTTTCAGGGAGGAGGAAACCGGATGTCGGGGCAGTTCGGAAGCGGTAATGTCCTTCTTTGATGATGTAAGATTCATCGTCCAGCCTGACCGGAAAGGGAACTCTGATCTGATTACGGCTATAGGCTATTCGGAGTTGTGTTCCGGAGGGTTCATCGAAGCGATAGAACCGGAGAAATGGAATTATAAGGAAGAAAGCGGGTTGATGACCGATCTCCTGGCCTTGAAGGAGAACGGGCTTGGGGTTTCCTGTATTAACGTTTCGTGTGGTTATTATAATGCCCATACTGATGAGGAGATCACGGTGAAGAAAGACCTGCTGAAATGCCTGCTGTTCGTAGAGCATATCATAGAGGATTGTACGGACGTCTATCCTCATGTTCCAACGGACTCTTATGATAATTCTTATGAGTTCGAGGATGAGATTTATGATATACTTGCCAATAACCCCGGCCTTACTCCTGAAGACCTTTATGACATGTATTCCACTAATTTCCCCTGTCTGAAACCGGAGGATTATGAAAGGATATGTGAGGATTACCGGATGTTCTGGAGCGAGGATGAGGAGGAGACACTGTATTTATGAAAAGAGGGTTTCTGATACATATAAGATAATAAGGTATTAGTACTTCTCCGGGAAATCGGGATATGTGATGACAGGCTTTCTGTGGGAGAGTAGAATTTGTAAGAACTCGAAATCTCATGAAAAGCCTTTTTTATAAATCAGCTTAAAGGTTATTGAACGGACGTTTGGTAACCGGGAAGAGTGTTAAACATGTGTTAATTATGGAACAGAAAAATTATGTGGCCTACTTACGACAATCCACGACAAAACAGGAAATGTCAGGATTGGGAGTAGAGGCACAAAGAGAAATAATACGGAATTACCTGAAGGACAGAAAACCTATCTCTGAGTATATTGAAACAGAGAGTGGCCGTAAATCCAACAGGCCAAAACTTACAGAAGCTTTGGAATTATGTAAAAAAACAAAGTCTGTCCTGATTGTAGCCAAACTTGACAGACTAAGCAGGAATGTGGCTTTTACCAGTAAACTTTTAGAGAGTGATGTTGAGATAGTGTTCTGTGATTTTCCGGAGGCTAACAGACTGGTCCTTCATATCATTTCGTCAATAGCGGAATATGAGGCAGGATTAATCAGCCAGCGGACAAGACAATCGCTGAAAGCCAAGAAAGCAAGAGGATATAAGCTTGGTAAATCAGAGAACTTGCTGGGCAGACTGGAACAGGCGGTAAAGAACAGTAACAGGACCAATCATCAGAAAGCTCTTGATAATCCTAATAACAAGAGAGCCATTGCATTACTGAAAAACCTGGTAAAAGAAGAGAGAAGCTTATCGGACATGGCTAGGATTTTGAATAACGAAGGATTTGTGACTTCCAAAGGGTGCCAGTTCAGAGCTTCACAGGTAAGTATATTGTTGAAAAGGTATAATTTGAGATAACTAATAAAAACGGTAAGTAAGGGAGACTATATATAATGGTTTCCCTTATTTTTTATTCTCCTTTTACTGCCGAAAATTTCCAATATCCTATATAAGGAAGATTGTTTTTGGGAAAATTAGGATATTATAGGTAAAAGAGTAGGTCGAAGACGGGAGTAAAATATGGACAAATAATACTTTCTCGGTGATACTATTTCCTTGATGTGTATATGATATTTCATATATTTTATGTATTTTGGGTACCTAATATATGCATATTATGAAGAAGATTAATATTTTATCCATTATAGAAGCTTATCGAAAGCTAAATCAGGATCTGTTTCAAAAATTAATGAATGGATACGGGATTGTTGTAGATAATACGAAAGGAATAAAAGATTATGAACTAAACACTATAGAGCATTTGGTAAAGAACATTTTGCAAACAAAAAATGATGTTTCTATTGTAGACAATTACTATTTGGGATATTCGATACCCCAAATTGGAAAAGAATTTGATCTTCTTAGGTTTGGAAAAAATTACATTATAAATATAGAAGTAAAAACAGAAAGTACTATTGATAAGATTTTTAAACAACAAGAAAAAAACAAGTACTATCTCAGTTTTTTACAGAAAGATATTCATATTTACACTTATATTCTAAACGAAAATAAATTATACAAACTGATAATTGGAAGTAGTGCAAACGAAACGAAGGAAGTGAATTTTATCGAATTATGTAACAAATTATTAGCACAAGAGATATTAGTTCTGAGTAATATTGATGATTTGTTCAACCCATCTGACTATTTAGTATCTCCTTTTAATTCTCCTGAAAAATTTATGAATGGGGGGTATTTTCTGACTACACAGCAAGAGCAAATATGTGAACAAATAGAAAAAAAACTTTCAGATAGAGTTACTAATTTTATCGCTTTAACAGGGAGTGCAGGAACGGGGAAAACATTATTAACGTATCATATAGCTAAACAAAGCATTCAAAAGGGTGATAAAGTTCTTATATTACATTGTGCCCAATTAAATAGTGGTCATCAAATACTAATAAATAAATGGGGTTGGAAGATATATATGCCTAAATATGCTCCAGATATAAATGATTATGATTTGATTATTATTGACGAATCTCAACGTATGTATCCTACTCAATTTGAAAAATATACAAAAGAAGTACGACGTTTGAATAAAAAATGTATATTCTCTTATGATGAAATGCAGTATTTACACAACAATGAAAGAGATCACAATATTCGAGAAAGAATAGAAACGGAATTATCGTGTAAGCCTCATAAACTGACAAGCAAGATTAGAACAAATAAAGAGATTGCGTATTTTATAAAACAGCTTTTTGATATTAATAGAAATATTCCAAATGTAACATATCCAAATATTGAACTTATTTATAGCAAAGACTATTTGTCTGCAAAAGCATTATTACAAATGTTGTCAGATAGAGGATGGAAAGTGATCAATTATACACCTAGCATACATTCATTCTTTTATTATGAGAAGTATTTATCAGATAGTAAAGATAGTGCACATTCTGTAATAGGTCAAGAATTTGATAATGTAGTAATAGTTATAGATGACCGGTTTAAGTATAATTCTTCTGGACTATTAATTGCAGATAATAGCTATTACTCACAGAAGCAGATGTTATATCAGATTATCACAAGAACAAGAAAAAAACTTTGTGTTGTGATAATTGACAATGAAATGATGCTGAATAGATGTTTAGATATCCTCAATGAGGATTTATTGAGAATTAAGATAGCGCAAGATGAGGACAAAGAAATAAAAATTGCGAGAATAAAGAAATAAAATTAGTCGATCCTTATATTGAGACAACATTTACGATCCTCTACCATGAACAAACAGGAATTATGCCAAACGACAATTTAACAAATTTATTAAAAAAGAAACTGAAATCTGAAGGTTTTTACGTTGATAAATATTCTGAGGACGATATTCGGAAAAGAATACTTGACTTTATCAGTAAACAGATTTCTGATAAAAGTTAGGTTATTTAAGAAAGAATTCTAAATAATAAAGTTGTATAAATTGTAAATGCTTAATTTTAATCCGATAAACTATTATCTCTGATATGCACTCTTTACTCATTATAGTTATTTGTCTTGTCGCTATTTTTGTTATCGTAATAGCTGCAACACGAATATGCCTCAAAAACAAATCTAAAGAATTATCAGGAAAATTAAATCATATATCCGCTTATGGTGAGAAGTCCAACCACGAGCAATCCCAAGAGAAATTATCTAAACTAAATGATGTTGTATTTGTGGATATTCCGACAGACCTTAACAATGGCTTTTATGGTAAGATAATATCGACAACGCAAGAAAAGGATTTCACCAATCATTATATATCATATTTTCAAGAAGCACATTCACTCGTTAAGAAACTTAAAATTTTCAGTATCACTCCATCCGTAACAATCTCAAATCTAATTCGTGACTTTGGAAATATCAATAAGCTTGTCAAACAACATAATGATACAGTAATAAATTCCTTACTTAATACCTATAAAGATTTTTTCGACCATTGTTTAAAATATCCATTAGACAAGCAACAAAGACGCTCAATCGTTTCAGAAGAAGATAATTGCCTGGTTATTAGCAGTGCAGGTAGTGGAAAAACCTCTTCTATTATCGGAAAAGTCAAGTATCTAACAGAAATAAAAGGCATTGCACCTCATAGAATTTTACTCATTAGTTATACGAATAAGGCTGCTGCCGAACTTACAGAGAGAATAGCTACTGATGGTTTGATAGGTTATACATTTCATAAATTAGCCATTGATATTATCAGAAGAGCAGCAGGTATAAAGCCCTCTATTTGCGACAATACCGATGCCTTATTCATAGATATTTATCACACCCTATTAGAAAATAAGACTTTTAAGAATAGTGTGGTAGAATACTTCATTGATTACCCTGTTAAAGAAACAGATTGGGAACAACACAAGAATGAAAGGCGAGAAAAATTGTCGGAACAAAAGAATGTTCAACTAAAAGCGATGTTTCCCGATATGGACGGTAGAGCTATATATGTGAGAAGTGAGCAGGAGCAAAAGATATGCTTTGTTTTATCATCACTTGGAGTAAAATTCAGATATGAAGAGCCATACGAACATCAATTAGCAGATGAAATGTATTCTCAATATCGTCCCGATTTTTCTATATACTTCGAGCAAAAGGGTGTAACCAAACGAATCTATTTGGAACATTTCGGAGTTGATGAGCACGGTCTTGTTCCAGCTTGGTTTGCAAAGGATAAAAATATAACATACGAAGAAGCCAATCAAAAATATAATGATGGCATAACTTGGAAGAAAGCAGCTCATGAGAAATTTGGTACTCAGCTTTTAATAACATCAAGTGCTGATTTCCATTATTCTGATATAAAGGATAAACTAAAAAAAATGTTAGAGAATGTGGGTGTGCCAATCCAAGAAAAGACAGATGAAGATTTGTATGATTTGGTTTTACCCAAAAGTAGTAAGCAAGAAAAGGCGTTTATACGACTTGTAGTTACTTTCGTAACATTGGTGAAATCAAGTTGCAAATCAGTTAAAGAAATTCTGAAACAAGCAAAGAATGCAGATGACGAACGAAGTGTTTTTATTATCAAAAACATATTTCAACCTGTATATGAACGTTATATAAATGCATTAAGCGATAGTAACCAAATTGATTTTACCGATGCGATTCTTCAAGCCACAGAAATATGTCGTACTTCTCATCCTGTTGAGTATGATTATATCATTGTGGACGAGTTTCAAGACATATCGGTTGACCGTTACAATTTTTTAAAAGTGTTACGAGAGGGGAATCCGCCTGCAAAGTTGTATTGTGTAGGTGATGACTGGCAGTCCATATATCGTTTTTCGGGAAGTGATATGGCTCTTTTTAATCAATTTTCCGAATACTTTGGAGCAACAGAGATAAACAAAATTGAAACTACTTACAGATTTGGAGAGCCTTTGGTTTCGTTGTCCTCCCACTTCATACAGCGTAATAAAGCCCAAATACAAAAGGATATCCACTCGTTCGATTCTAAAATGAAAACAGAGTTGGAGTTCTATTCTTATGATAGACGAGATTATTGCAATACGATAGGACAACTTGTGGCTTCTATTCCATCAGATAAATCAATATTTTTGTTGGGGCGTTATTCCTTTGATGATTATTACCTGTCTTTTATGTATCAATCCATTAAAGAAGGTAATAAGTTCTTTTATATGATAGGAGGACGAAAAATCGAGTTTTTGACCGTACATAAATCAAAAGGTCTTGAAGCTGATTATGTAATACTTTTACAATGCAATAAGGATACATATGGCTTCCCTTCTCTTGTGAGTAACGACCCCGTGCTTAACTATGTACTCACTAAAAGCGACCAATTCCCACATGGAGAAGAGCGTAGATTGTTTTATGTGGCAATAACAAGGGCAAAGATGAAAACCCTTGTGCTATACGATAAGCGTTTCCCTTCTGTATTTGTAGATGAGTTCTTACATCCCGAAAGAGTTTCAAAGGAAAGCTACGTAAAGCACCCCAACGCCAATAAAAGATGGACAAGAGGAGCTGACCAATTTTTATTGAAATTGTATGATGAGGGTAAAAGTGTGAAATATATAGCAGCTAAAATGGGCAGAAGTCAAACATCAGTCGTAGTGCGATTGAATAAACTAAATCAGGGATATTCAGTAAATGTCCCTAAAAATCAAGATGGCATATGAAGATGATAGAGCATACTCACTTCATATGCCATTTTTATAGTCCTATTCCTGTAATTTCTCACACAATCTTACCCTACAAGACATGACGCTCGGGAAGAAGTCTGAAGACATCTTCTGCCTCTGCCTGTAAAATCATATCATGCCGCTTTCACCGTCCTGTTCCTGATCTTGTCTATCATCAGTACGGCATTTGCCGTATGTATTCCAAAGAAAATCCACAGGATTTCCGTCTTCCTGTTCC
>NZ_KB894194.1 GCF_000374365.1 Bacteroides gallinarum DSM 18171 = JCM 13658 | reverse complement strand
GAAATCCTGTGGATTTTCTTTGGAATACATACGGCAAATGCCGTACTGATGATAGACAAGATCAGGAACAGGACGGTGAAAGCGGCATGATATGATTTTACAGGCAGAGGCAGAAGATGTCTTCAGACTTCTTCCCGAGCGTCATGTCTTGTAGGGTAAGATTGTGTGAGAAATTACAGGAATAGGACTATAAAAATGGCATATGAAGTGAGTATGCTCTATCATCTTCATATGCCATCTTGATTTTTAGGGACATTTACTGAATATCCCTAGGTACGGATTACACGGGGTTCACGTTTTTCTTTAGATTTATCCGTGATTTTCCGTGTAGTCCGTGCCTAATCCATATCAAATCTGTGTCTGTTTACAACTCGATAACCAGTGATTCACGCGCTCCCATTTTCAATTCTTCTCCAAAGGCAATTGTTCTGCCGCTTAGAATGTCTTTTCCTTGTTCGGTGTCTTTCAGGATTTCCTTGTAGAACTTCAAGGGAACGGTGGTTTCCGCATCCGTTCCGTTCAGCATCACGAATACCGTCTTGCCTTCGTACTGGCGGGCATAGGCGTACACGCCGTTCTGCACCATGAACTGGGTCATGCTGCCTTTGGCAATCACGTCGTTCCCTTTACGCCAGTTCAGTATTGTCTTGTAGAAGTTGTAGCAGTCGTTCTGGATTTTGCTGCGGCCTTCGGCGGTAAGTGCGGTTTCCTTGTCGTCTGCCCAGCCTCCGGGGAAGTCCTTGCGTACATAGCCGTCGCTCTTGCTCTTGACGCCGTTCATCATAATCTCCGTTCCATAATACAGTTGCGGAATGCGGCGGGTAGTGAGCAGTAGGGTAGAGGCTTGTTTCAGCATCGGAAGGTTGTCGCCTTCACCCAGGAAGCGGTCGGTGTCGTGGTTTTCGATGAAAGCGAGTACCGATGCCGGGTTCGGGTAGAGGAAGTCGTATACGAAATTGTTATATACGCGGTCCAGCCCTTTGAACCAGGTTTCCGTCTCCTCTGTCTTGGCGGTGTTGATTTTGTCGAAGAAGCTGAAATCCATTACTGTTTTCAGGTTGCTGTTCTTGGGTGCGGACAGCTTGGAGTCTTTTTGCCACCAGGCGGTGTATGCCGGTTCGGTAACCCATGTCTCGCCTACGGTGTTGTAGTTGGGGTATTCTTCATTCAGCTCCTTCATCCAGTTGCTCATGGCGTCGTAGTCGGCATACGGATAGGTGTCCATACGGATACCGTCTATATTGGCGTACTCAATCCACCAGAAGCTGTTCTGGACGAGGTAACGGTATACGTGCGGATTCTTCTGGTTGAGGTCGGGCATGGCGGTTACGAACCAGCCGTCGTTCATCTGGCTGAAATCGTACTTCGATGCGTACGGGTCTACGTGCGGAGTCAGCTTGAAGGAGGTCTGTACGAAGTTCTTTTCGTGGTCGGGATTGTTGAACCAGTCCTTGCTGGGCATGTCCTTTATCCATACGTGCTCTACGCCGCAGTGGTTGAAAATCATGTCCATTACGATTTTTATGCCACGTGCGTGGGACTTTTCGATAAGCTGCTTATATTCTTCGTTAGTGCCGAAGCGGGGGTCTACCTTATAATAGTCGGTGGTGGCATAACCGTGGTACGAACCTCCGGTCATGTTGTTTTCCAGTACCGGAGTGAACCATAGGGCGGTTACACCCAAATCGGAGAAGTAGTCCAGGTGTTGTTCGATACCGGCAAGGTCGCCGCCGTGACGGGCGTTCGGGTCGTTGCGGTCTACTTTGTATTCCGCCATGCCCGGTATCTGGTCGTTGTCGGGGTTGCCGTTGGCAAAACGGTCGGGCATCAGCAGGTAAAGCGCATCGGAGGCGTCGAAACCGAGGTGTTCGCAACCTTTCTTGGCGCGTGCCTTTAATTCATATTCCTCGACGAGTTTCTTTTTGCCCTGGGTAAAGGTGAGTGTCATCTTGCCGGGCTTTACGTCTTTGTCCAGCTTGAGGTAGACCAGCAGGTAGTTGTTGCTTTCCAATTTGACGGTGCTGCTTAGCGAGACACCGGGGTAGTTTACGGATACCGCTGCATTGCCGATGCCTTCGCCGTATACCATTAGCTGAAGTTCGGGGTTCTGCATGCCGGTGTACCAAAACGGCGGGTCGATTTTGTTTACGTTCATGGCTGCATACGTGCTGAGGGAAAGTAAGAGTGTTCCCAAAATGAAGAATACTTTTTTCATGATATTAGCTTTTCGTTATTTACTGCGCTAATTTAAAACAAAATAGCGGAGAGGAACGTACCTCTCCGCTATAATTGTCTATACGGTTTATGCAAACGTTTTCACTCCTTACATGAGGAAGCCCAGCAGGATACCGGCGGCTACTGCCGAACCGATAACGCCTGCTACATTCGGCCCCATAGCATGCATCAGCAGGTAGTTGGTCGGGTCGTATTCCAAACCTACGATTTGGGAGATACGTGCCGAGTCGGGTACTGCGGATACACCTGCATTACCGATTAGCGGGTTGATCTTATTGCCTTTCTTCAGGAAGAGGTTGAATATCTTCACGAAGATTACGCCGGAAGCGGTTGCAACGACGAACGAGAAAGCTCCCAGGCCGAAAATCCACAATGAATCGGTAGTCAGGAATTCGGATGCCTGTGTGGAAGCGCCCACGGTAAGACCGAGCAGGATAGTGATAGTATCGATTAGCGGACCGCTTGCCGTGTTGGCAAGGCGGCGGGTTACTCCGCTTTCCTTTAACAGGTTACCGAAGAACAGCATACCCAGCAGAGGCAGGCCGGACGGAACGAGGAAGCAGGTGAGCAACAGACCGATAATCGGGAACATCACCTTTTCCGTATGAGAAACGACACGCGGCGGTTTCATGCGGATAAGGCGCTCGTGCTTGTTGGTGAGCAGGCGCATGATAGGCGGCTGGATTACCGGTACCAATGCCATATAAGAATAGGCTGATACCGCAATGGCACCCATCAGGTTAGGAGCCAGCTTGGACGAAAGGAAGATAGCCGTCGGGCCGTCGGCACCGCCGATGATACCGATAGCACCGGCCTGCATCGGGTCGAAGCCGATAGCCAGGGCTGTCATATAGGCACCGAAGATACCGAACTGTGCGGCCGCACCGACCAGCATCAGCTTCGGGTTGGAAATCAGGGCGGAGAAGTCCGTCATAGCGCCGATACCCAGGAAGATAAGAGGCGGATACCAGCCGGAAGTCACTCCTTGATACAGGATGTTGAGCACAGACCCTTCTTCATAGATACCGACTTTCAATCCGGCTTCCATGTTGAAAGGGATATTACCAATCAGCATACCGAAACCGATAGGAATCAGCAGCATCGGCTCGAATTCCTTGGCTACGGCCAAGTATATGAAGAACAAACCTACCAGAATCATTACCACGTGTCCTACCGTTGCATTGGCAAAACCCGTGTAGGTCCAGAAGTCGGCAAGGTTGTTTCCTAAAAATGTGATAAATTCTCCCATATTATTCAATAATTACGAGGTCAGTACCTTCGAGTACGGATTCTCCTTTACTAACGTTAATAGCGGTAATCTTACCGTCTTTGTCGGCATTGATATTGTTCTCCATTTTCATGGCTTCCAGGATGATGATAACCTGGCCTTTCTTCACAGTGTCGCCTACGTTGACTTTGATATCGAGGATAACACCGGGCAGCGGAGATTTCACACCCGACTTGCCGCCGGAAACAGCGGCCGGTTTTACAACCGGGTTGGCGGGAGGGGCGGGAGCCGTTGTCGCAGGACGTACTACCGGCTTCACAACTACTTTCGGAGCTTTCTCCATTTCGACATTATAAGGAGTACCGTTCACTTCTACGTGGGCGATATTGTCTTCAATATCCCCAATGGTAACTTTATATACGTTACCGTTGATTTTATATTTATATTCTTTCATCGTTTTATCTTTATTAAAGGTGACTTACTTTCTGAGAGGAGTTTCACGCAAGGTGTAAATCTTGGAGCTCCATGGCGAATAGCTGCGTTTTACACGGGTAATGGTAAGCACGGTATCTTCCACATCGTGTACATCGCTCTGCATTTCGTGCAGTGCCAAAGAGATAGCGGCAAATATTTCGCCCGGGGCTTCTCCCAGTTGTTTTTCTTTGGCTTCCTTTTTGTCGGTGATACCCTTGACCCGCATGGCGTTACGCTTGCTGAGGTTGACGGATATCTTGCCTACAATCTTGAAAGAGATATAAAGAAGAATCAATCCGCAGAATACTACACTCATGGCGGAAATGGCCATACCGATACCTATGCTGTCATGCTCCTCGAACTTTTCCATTTTGGCATTGCTGTCGATGGTCTGGTTGTTGGTGCTTGGGGTAACGTAGCGGTCTTCGCTGTCGCCTTTTACTTCCCATTCCTGGGAAGCATCGCTGACGCGTGCATAAGACTGGTTGGCTTTCAGTGCACCGGCGGGTACTACAATCTGGTCGAGCAGTTTCTTGCCGGAGTCGTACAGGCCAATCCAGTTGGCATTTACGCTATCCAGCTTGAAGTTGGTGTGGAAAGTTCCGCGGTTAGGTTCTCCGTCTGCCCAGAATAGTGCGTGCTGACGGGGTTTTACCACTGTCAGGACATCGCCTTTCGGGATGAAATAGCTGGCGGTATCACCCGGCTGGCTGCTGAATTTCAGGTAACAGCCGGCAAGGTCGGCACTGCCGTATGATTTGTTGAATATTTCAATCCATGCGCTGTGTACACCGTAGTCATCCTGGAAGTTGCTTTCGTTGTTAACGAGCACTTCATTCAGCAACAGTTTGGAATTCACCTTCTTCTCTCCACAGGAAGAACAGAATCCTAATACCAGCATCAATGAAAGGAATATTCCGATTTTTGTTTTATTCATAAATTTGAGTTTTTATTTTTCAATTCTCAACTTTCAATTCTCAATCTTTAAAGAGGAATATTACCATGCTTCTTGGCCGGGTTGGTGAGCTTCTTAGTTTGCAGTTGCTGCAGGGCGCGGATGATGCGGAAACGTGTGTTGCGCGGTTCGATGACATCATCGATGTAGCCGTACTTGGCTGCATTATAAGGATTGGCAAATAATTTGGTGTATTCTGCTTCTTTCTCAGCCAGGAACTGTACAGGGTTCTCCTGTTCTTTGGCTTCGCGTGCGTACAGAACTTCTACGGCACCTGCACCACCCATTACGGCGATTTCGGCAGTAGGCCATGCGTAGTTCATATCGCCGCGGAGCTGCTTGCAGCTCATCACGATGTGCGAACCACCGTAGGACTTGCGCAGGGTGATAGTAACCTTGGGCACAGTAGCTTCACCGTAAGCATACAGCAGCTTGGCTCCGTGCAGGATAACGCCGTTGTATTCCTGGCCTGTTCCGGGAAGGAAGCCCGGTACGTCTACCAAAGATACGATAGGAATGTTGAAGGCGTCGCAGAAACGGACGAAGCGCGCACCTTTGCGGGATGCGTTGCTGTCGAGCACGCCTGCAAGATATTTGGGCTGGTTGGCTACAATACCGACGGACTGTCCGTTGAAGCGGGCGAAGCCGATGATGATATTCTTGGAATAATCTTTTTGGATTTCGAGGAACTCGCCGTTGTCGATGATAGCGCCGATTACTTCGTACATATCGTACGGCTTGTTCGGGTTATCGGGGATAATATCGTTCAGGGAGTCTTCCAGGCGGTCGATAGGGTCCGTACAATCTATATAAGGAGGCTCTTCCAGGTTGTTCTGCGGGATATAGCCCAAGAGCTTGCGGATTAATGCCAGTCCCTCTTCTTCCGTCTTGGCAGTGAAATGAGTTACGCCCGACTTGGTGGAGTGTACGCTTGCGCCGCCCAGGTTTTCCTGGCTGACGTCTTCGCCCGTTACGGTCTTAACCACTTTCGGACCTGTGAGGAACATATAGGAAGTGCCTTCCATCATCAGCGTGAAGTCGGTCAGGGCAGGAGAATATACCGCACCGCCGGCACAGGGGCCGAAGATACCCGAAATCTGGGGGATAACGCCCGAAGCGAGGATATTACGTTGGAAAATCTCGGCATAGCCTGCCAAAGCGTTGATACCTTCCTGGATACGCGCGCCGCCCGAGTCGTTGATACCGATGCAGGGAGCACCCATTTTCATTGCCTGGTCCATAATCTTGCAAATCTTCAAAGACATCGTTTCCGACAAAGAGCCTGCAGAAACCGTGAAATCCTGTGCGAAGATATAAACCAGGCGGCCTTCGATAGTACCGCAACCGGTAACCACACCGTCGCCGGGGTAGTGTTTCTTTTCCATACCGAAGTTCGTACATCTGTGTTCGACGAACATATCCATTTCTTCGAAACTGCCTTCGTCGAGTAACATTGCTATACGCTCGCGGGCTGTATATTTACCTTTTTCATGTTGCTTTGCAATCGCTTTCTCACCGCCACCGAGACGCGCAGCCGTACGGCGGTCGATAAGCTCTTTAATTTTCTCAAGTTGATTACTCATGTCCTTTATTTATGATTTATGATTTTAGAATAAAGTTGGATGATTGATGATTCCTTATCACTCTCCTTTTTCGCAGAGTTCCGTCAATACGCCGAGTGTGGATTTCGGGTGTAGGAATGCGATGTTCAAGCCTTCCGCACCTTTGCGGGGCGCTTTGTCGATAAGGCGGATACCTTTTTCCCCGACTTCGGCGAGTGCGTTGGCTACTCCGTCTTCCACAGCAAATGCTAAATGGTGCATGCCGCCATTGCCGTTGTTCTTTTCGATGAATTTGGCAATGGTGCTTTCGGGAGAAGTTGGTTCCAGCAACTCAATCTTCACGTCGCCTACTTTCAGGAAAGCGGTTCTTACCTTTTGGTCTTCTACAGTCTCGATGTTGTAGCATTTCAAACCTAATACGTTTTCGTAGTACGGAAGGGCTTCTTCGATGCTTTTTACGGCAATACCCAAATGTTCAATGTGTGAAATCTTCATAACAATTTATATTAATGTTGGTATTCAATTCCTAATTTTCAGAATAAGCAGTGCAAAGAAAGAGATTTCTGCTTGAATAAAGAAATTTTTCGCCAATTAATTATAAAGGTATTTCTTCTTGGAATGATTTTAAGACCGGTATCGCCCGTTGTTGTTTTATCGGGAGGCAGCGGCCGGTTTTTTGTAAAAAAGAGATTCAAAAGCTTTTTTTGTCGTATCTTTGTCAGTAGAAATACAATCGGACAAATATTATGTCACATTTAGCTCCCCTGATTGCCGATTTGGCATTGATACTGATTTGCGCCGGTATAATGACGCTGTTATTTAAGAAACTGAAACAGCCGTTGGTCTTAGGATATGTGGTGGCTGGTTTCTTGGCAAGCCCGCATATGGCTTATACGCCTTCCGTAATGGATACGGCGAATATACAGACATGGGCGGATATCGGTGTTATTTTCTTACTGTTCGCCCTGGGACTGGAGTTTAGCTTCAAAAAGATAGTGAAGGTGGGCGGTGCTGCCGTTATCGCTGCGTGTACAATCATATTCTGCATGACACTGCTGGGTGTGGCGGTCGGTACGGCTTTCGGGTGGGAGCGTATGGACTGCATCTTCCTGGGCGGTATGATTGCCATGTCCTCTACCACTATCATATATAAGGCATTCGATGATTTGGGTATGCGCAAGAAGCAGTTTACCGGCTTGGTGCTCAGTGTCTTGATTTTGGAAGATATTCTGGCTATTGTCCTAATGGTTATGCTGTCTACTATGGCAGTCAGCCATAATTTTGAAGGAACGGAGATGCTGGGTAGCATAGCAAAGCTGCTGTTCTTCCTGATATTGTGGTTTGTCGTAGGCATTTACCTGATACCGGTACTGCTGAAGAAATGCCGTAAGCTGATGAGCGAGGAAACACTGTTGATTGTATCGCTCGGGCTATGTTTCGGCATGGTAGTCCTTGCCGCGCATACAGGGTTCTCGGCAGCATTCGGAGCATTTATCATGGGTTCTATCTTTGCCGAGACGGTAGAGGCGGAGAGTATCGAACGCCTGGTCAATCCGGTAAAAGACCTGTTCGGCGCAATCTTTTTTGTCTCCGTAGGTATGATGGTGGAACCTGCGATGATAGTGGAATATGCACTGCCTATCGTTGTCATTACGCTGGCAGTCATTATCGGGCAGTCCTTGTTCGGCACATTGGGAGTATTGCTTGCCGGACAACCCCTGAAAACTGCCATGCAGTGCGGTTTCAGCCTGACGCAGATTGGCGAGTTTGCCTTTATCATAGCCTCCCTGGGCGTCTCCTTGCATGTAACGAGCCATTTCCTGTACCCGATAGTGGTCGCCGTATCGGTCATTACGACATTCCTTACTCCTTATATGATTCGTTTGGCAGAGCCTGCCTCCAGTTTCGTCGATACGCATTTGCCGGCAAAATGGCGGAAGTTCCTGCTGCATTATGCTTCCGGTTCGCAGACGGTGAACCACGAAAGCTTGTGGAAGAAGCTGATATTTGCCTTGTTGCGCATTACGGTGGTTTACTCCATTGTAAGCATAGCGGTGATAGCCGTTGCTTTCCGTTTCCTCGTACCGTTTTTCCGGGAGAGCTTGCCCGGTATCTGGGGCTCTTTGTTGTCGGCGGTGGTTATCATATTGTTCATCGCTCCCTTCCTGCGGACTATTATGATTAAGAAGAACCATTCGGCAGAATTCGTCACCTTGTGGCATGACAGCCGGGGAAACCGTGCTCCACTGGTAGCTACGATTGTGCTGCGCGTCTTGATAGCGGTTTCTTTTGTGATGTTCGTCATTGCCGGGCTGTTTAAGCTGTCGGTAGGTTTGGTATTCGGGGTGGCGGTGTTGCTGGTTACGGTGATGATACTTTCGCGGCAGTTGAAGCGGCAGTCCATAATGATTGAGCGCACCTTCTTCCAAAACCTGCGTTCGCGGGATATACGGGCTGAATATTTGGGAGAGAAAAAGCCCGAATATGCCGGCCGCCTGCTTTCCCGCGACTTGCACCTGACGGATTACGAGATACCCGGCGAATCGGCATGGGCGGGTAAGACATTGGCAGAACTGAATTTCGGCAAACGCTACGGGGTACATGTTGTTTCCATTCTTCGCGGGCGCAGGCGGATAAATATTCCCGGCGCTTCGGTACGCCTTTTTCCTCAGGATAAGATACAGGTTATCGCTACCGATGCGGAACTGAGCGTATTCGGCGAGGAGATGAACCGGATTTCGGCGATAGATGCGGATGCCGTGGAGAAGAGCGAGATGATATTGCGGCAGTTGCGTATAGATGCAAACTCTCCTTTTCTGGGCAAGAGCTTGAAGAATGCAGGCATCCGGGAGAAGTACCATTGTCTGATTGTAGGTGTGGAGCGGGGTGAAGAAGCGCTGCACGCCCCCGATGTGCACGAGCCTTTTGCAGAGGGGGATGTCGTATGGATTGTCGGTGAAAATGTCGATGTGTACAAATTGGTCGGCGAAAATGATGAAAATATCGACCTGTAATATGAAGGGAATGATTATTTTTGCCTTATAAATATAAACTAAAAAAAGATTATCATGAAAAGCGATTCGAAAGAATGTCTGTATTGCCAGAATAATGAGACATTGCACAACCTGATGATTGAGATTGCGCAACTTAGTGTATCACGTGTTTTCCTTTTCAAGGAACAGACCTACCGCGGGCGTTGCCTGGTAGCTTATAAAGACCATGTGAACGACCTGAACGAGTTGAGCGACGAAGAACGCAACGCTTTTATGGCAGACGTTACCCGTGTAACCCGTGCCATGCAGAAAGCTTTCCAGCCGGAAAAGATTAATTACGGTGCATACTCGGACAAGCTGTCTCATCTTCACTTCCATTTGGCCCCTAAATAGGGACATTCAGTAAATAATATAAAATCAGCCAACTAATTCATACACAAAATATTGCGAATTAGCTGGCTTTTTTGTATCTTTAGGTATTCCCCCGCAAATAAGGTTTGAAGGCCAAAACGGGGGAAATTCCCCGACTAAGATATGGCTAAGATACAAAATATTTCCGAAATTCACCCAACTTTGGGCTTCACAGAATTTGATGTTCTGGAAAAATACCGCAAAAGTTTTAATGAGAGTGAGCTTGGCAGGCTTCACTCAGTGTTCCCGTTTGAACGCATGGCAAAAGCCGCA
>NZ_KB894193.1 GCF_000374365.1 Bacteroides gallinarum DSM 18171 = JCM 13658 | reverse complement strand
ACAGGCCTGCGGCTTTTGCCATGCGTTCAAACGGGAACACTGAGTGAAGCCTGCCAAGCTCACTCTCATTAAAACTTTTGCGGTATTTTTCCAGAACATCAAATTCTGTGAAGCCCAAAGTTGGGTGAATTTCGGAAATATTTTGTATCTTAGCCATATCTTAGTCGGGGAATTTCCCCCGTTTTGGCCTTCAAACCTTATTTGCGGGGGAATACCTAAAGATACAAAAAAGCCAGCTAATTCGCAATATTTTGTGTATGAATTAGTTGGCTGATTTTATATTATTTACTGAATGTCCCTAAGCTGCGCAATGATATTTCAATCATGCGCAGCTTATTTTTTAATTCTCTATTCAGTAAGCTCAGGAAAGCCCTTCTATATTTCCGTCTACAATATCGATATGCTCCGCCTGCGGCACTTTGGGCAAGCCGGGCATACGCAGTATCTCGCCGGCAATGGCAACAAGCATTTCCGCACCGTTATTGATAACGATATCCTTGATGTGGAACTCGAAGTTATTGACCGCACCGTATATTTTGGGGTCGGCAGAGAAAGAATACTGCGTCTTGGCTATACAAACGGGATAATGGGAGATACCCATTTCCTCGATAAGCTTCATCATCTTGCGCGAAGCGCTGCTGTAAGTCACTACGCTTGCCCCGTAAAGGTTGCATGCCACTTTCTCTATCTTCTGCTGCACGCTATCATTTTCCTCGTAAGTGTACTGCAACGAGGCGGAAGGTTTCTTTTCGATTGTTTCTACCACGAGATTTGCCAAGTCTATGGCGCCTTCCCCACCTTCGGCAAAGGCGTTGTTGATAGCGAAGCCCACCTTCAAATCCTCCTCGCAATGACGGCGGATAGCTGCCACCTCCTCGTCCGTATCGCTGGCAAAACGGTTGAAAGCGACAACGACCGTCTGCCCGAAGTAACGCAGGTTACGGATATGCTTGTCAAGATTGCCGAAGCCCTCCTTCAAGCCTTCCATATTCGGTTCCTTAATGCGGTCCAGGCTGACGCCGCCGTGCATTTTCAGCCCTTGCGCGGTGGCTACAATAACTGTCAGTTTGGGTTGCAGACCGCTTTTACGGCATTTGATGTTGTAGAACTTCTCCGCCCCCAGGTCGGCGCCGAAACCGGCTTCCGTCACTACATAGTCGCCGAACGTCATAGCCATTTTGGTGGCGAGAATAGAGTTGCAACCGTGTGCGATGTTTGCGAACGGGCCGCCGTGTACAAAAGCCGCCGTTCCTTCGGTGGTCTGTACCAGGTTGGGATGAATGGCGTCCTTCAACAATACGGTAATGGCTCCGGCTACCCCTAAGTCCTTAACGGTAAACGGCTTGCCCGCAAAATCGAAGCCGAGTATGATGTTCTCGATACGGCGGCGGAGGTCTTCCGTATCCTTCGACAGGCAGAGGATTGCCATAATCTCCGATGCAGGCGTAATATCGAAGCCGGATTCCATGGTAATGCCGTTGGTACGCGGCCCGAGACCGGTAACGATGCTGCGTAAAGAGCGGTCGTTGACATCGAACACACGCCGCCATATAATTTCTTTCAGCCCGAAACCGTCTGCCTGATGCTGGTAGATGTAGTTGTCCAGCAGAGCGGAAATCATGTTGTGGGCAGATGTAATAGCGTGGAAGTCTCCCGTGAAGTGCAAGTTTATCTTCTCCATTGGAAGCACCTGCGCATAACCGCCGCCTGCCGCTCCGCCCTTCATGCCGAAACAAGGTCCGAGCGAAGGTTCGCGCAGGGCTACAATGGCTTTCTTACCAATCTTATTCAGTCCCAGCGCCAGACCGATAGAAACGGTGGTCTTACCTATCCCCGCCTTCGTTGCCGTAATGGCGGTTACCAAAATCAGGTTGCTCCGTTTCACCTTTTCCTCATCAATCAACTGTTCGGGAATCTTGGCGATATAACGGCCGTAATTCTCTACCTCCTCGCGGGGAATACCCACACTCTCGGCAACTTGTTTTATCTTCTTCAGCTCTATGCTGCGTGCTATTTCGATATCCGATTTCATACAACGTTTCTCTTTATAACTTTTTTGAAAGTTACAAAAGTACAAAAAAGAAGGGAAAATACAGGTATATAAAAGGATTTTAGTAAAACAGCCGTTTGGTAGGTGTTTAGTGGGGAGGGATGAAGGATGAGAGATAAAAGATGAGGAATAAAGGATAAAGGATGAAGAATGAGGGATAATGTATGAAGTATAAAGGATAAAAAATGAAGGGTGAAGGAAGAATTGATTATGAATGATTAATCATCAATACCATATAGCATAATAAAGTGACATAAGGCTGAAAGCCTTGCAGCTCTAAGCCCGGGGTAACACCCCGGGAGAGGGGATAACATGATTATAACATTTCGCCCTGTAAGGGCAAAAGAAATGAACATCAATATTTTGCCCTTACAGGGCGAAAATACAGGGAGGACATCTTTATACCCGGGGTGTTACCCCGGGCTATATGATAAAAGCCTTTCAGGCTTGGAAATACATATTACAGACTTCAAGGCGGAAACGCCCCTGGACAAAGATTACCGTAACGGCATCCTGAAGCTGAAATTGTCTAATAATTATCGATTGCCTAATAATCATCGACTGCCTAATAATCATCAACTACCAAAGCTGCCTTTAATTACCAAATCAATTATTAATAGGTAAATCTATTTTTAACAGCCAAACCAATCCCTAATCATCAAACAATCATTTGAATCGCGACGTATCCACCCCTTCCCTCTGTTTCTCCTTATAACCGCCGAATTTATATGTGAACGATACGCCCAACTCGCGGAAGCAGCTATAACGGTTGGTAACGTTCTGCGTTTGAAAGCGGATGCGCGGGGAGATTTGTACCGTTTCGAATATATCGTTACACAAGTTCAGTATAAAGGATGAAGAATGAAAAGTGAAGGAAGGATTGATTATGAATGATTAATCATTAATATTATACAGCATAATAAAGTAACCTAAGGCTGAAAGCCTTACAGCTCTAAGCCCGGGGTAACACCCCGGGAGAGGGTTAACATGATTATAACATTTCGCCCTGTAAGGGCAAAAGAAATGAATATCAACCTT
Source organism: Bacteroides gallinarum DSM 18171 = JCM 13658 (assembly GCF_000374365.1). Classification (GTDB taxonomy): domain Bacteria; phylum Bacteroidota; class Bacteroidia; order Bacteroidales; family Bacteroidaceae; genus Bacteroides; species Bacteroides gallinarum. Next base: position 7,485 of record NZ_KB894193.1, on the reverse strand, counting down.
TTGCCCTTACAGGGCGAAAATACAAGGGGACGGACATATTTATTTCCGGGGTGTTACCCCGGGCTATATGATAAAAGCCTTTCAGGCTTGGAAATTGTCTTATAATTATCGATTGTCTAATAATCATCGATTACCTAACAATCAGCAATTATCTAACAATCATCAATTGTCTAATAATCATTGATTGTCTAATAATAATCAATTACCAAACAATCATCGACCGCCTAATAATCATCAACTACCAAAGCTGTCTTTAATTACCAAATCAATTATTAACAGGTAAATCTATTTTTAACAGCCAAACCAATCTTACTTACCAAACCAATCCCTAATCATCAAACAATCACTTAAATCGCGACGTATCCACCCTTTCCCTCTGTTTCTCCTTATAACCGCCGAACTTATACGTGAACGATACTCCCAACTCGCGGAAGCAACTATAATGGTTGGTAACGTTCTGCGTTTGGAAGCGGATGCGCGGGGAGATTTGTCCCGTTTCGAATATATCGTTGCAGTACAGGTTCAGCACTGCCTTTCCTTTAGCGAAACCATAGCGCAAGGAAGCATTTACATTGCCGGACGTGGGCAGGTCGTAAATACCCTGAATCGCTTTGCTGTGTACAAATCCGGTAACGGTCATCTTCAAGTCCGGACGGGTGGAAAGGGTAAAGGTATTGCTCATCTGCGCTATGCCGTAACACTGCTTGCGGTCGAAGGAAATATCCCAGAAGTCGGAATCTTTTTCACGATGCCATATACCGATAAGCGTCAGACGTGAATTTAACCGGTTCTTTACCTTAAACGGTATCGAAGCCTGTATGCCAACCTGTTGCCGGTAGTTGAAGTTCAGATACTTGTATATCTCTACCAGGCGTTGCGAAGACTGATAAAGAGTCTGCACCGAGTAATCTTTGGTGTGGCCGAACCAGGCGCCGAAGATATATTTGTTTTTCAGGATATAGTTCGCCTTGAACTCGTAGTTCTGTGCAGGCTTCAACAAAGGATTGCCGTGGATTTCGGAATACCCGCCGCCAAGATAGGACACGGCATCCTGCACAGCCCAATACTCGGGGTAATCCTTGTCGCTGCTCAAGGCAAGTTGCAGGATGTGTCCGGGGGCAGGCATGTAATTCAAGTTGACGACAGGATACCAATCCCACTGGTTCCAGACAGGCGTCTTATAACGTTCTACCGCCAAAGAAGCGTCCAGAGAGAGTTTGTCTCCGAAATTCTTGCTGAAACCGGCATAGATGTTCAGCGTTTCTTCCCGCTTGTGGGACTTCATGTCGTCGGGCAACGCACTCCCCGCTCCTTTTGCAAGCGCCGCCCGGTTTCCAGCCTTCATCCCCAGCTCTTTATCCTCGTAGTAATACTGATAACTGTGGTCGATACTGGTGGTATATACAATACCGTAATTCACCGCCCACCCTTTATGCAGACTGTGTTCCTGCGCCAAGAACATTTTCCAACGGTTGATGCGCTGGCAGTCCTGCGTAAAGAAACTGAGTTCGTGGGTTTCGAGCAGGCGGCTGTCGAGCAACTGGTCGGACGGAGAACGGTAGTAAGTAAGTTCCGCACCCGCTTTCAGCCCGAAAGGAGCACGGTAGTCCAGGCGGCCGTTGTGCAACCAGCCGGAACTGTTGCTCAAAGCCGTGGACTGCTGCGAACCGGTGATTTGCATCCGGTTGTGGTAGGTGTCGCAATTGCCGTTGTAAACAAAGCTCAACCGGTGGTTCTTCGCGATATCGTAATCGGCTCCCACCCGGAAACTATGCGTATGCGAACGGCCGCGCCTCACCTCGTCGGTCGTCATCGGGTACGCCGTACCGTCCGCCAAAGTGTGCACAGCCTCCTTGTCCGTAGCATTGTACGTACGGCCGTGTTTGTGCGAGTAAAGAAAATCTATCGAGAATTTATTCTTATTATACAGCAAGCTGGCGCGCTCTTCGAAATTTTCGTAATACTTCTGGCTGTATCCCGCATAAAACTCGCCCTGCCAGGAAGAAGGGGCATCCGCTGCCTGTTTTAACTGTATATTGATAAGCGCGCCGCGCACCTGGTAGCGGGCAGGGGCATTGTACATCACCTCGGCATTCCCTATCCGGCTTGCGGGAATACTTTTCAGCAATGCGTACAGTTGCCCGGTGCTCAGCGTGGTCGCCTTTCCGTCCAGAATAACAGTAACATCCTGCCCCGCCAATTGCAGTGCGCCATTCATTTCGGTTACGCCGGGAAGCTCCTTTACGGCATCATAGGCATTGTCTACGGGCAGGTCGCGGATAAGCCGCGGCAAATCGTACATGAGCTTGCCCTGCGAGGCTTTCACCACCGGGCGTTCGCCGGTAATCATCACTTCGGGCAGGCTTTGGTAAATACTGTCCAGCCGGGCATCCGAGGTTATAATACTGTCGGCACTAAGGGTACGTTCTCCGCCGGTGTGTTCCTGAGCGGAAACACCGGCACTCAAAAAGCAGATGATTGATAATAGATAAAGTCGTTTCATTGTAATTGTATGTGATGTTTAACATAGGGTGACCACAGAGGACGCAGAGTGTTTTCTTAACGCAGAGTTTTTTTAACACAGAGGGGACAGAGTTGCACGGAGTTCACAGAGTTTTTTTCTTCTTGTACAGAGCCTTTCTCTCTCTTGAACAGTTTTTTTCCCTTTTAGACAGAGCTTTTTTCCCCTTAAAAAAGCTGCCAAACAGCGCAAGTATCTGGTAGCCCCCTCCAAAGAAAAAGAAAAAAGCTCTGTGAACTCCGTGCAACTCCGTCCCCTCTGTATTAAGAAAAAAACTCTGTGAACTCCGTGCAACTCTGTCCCCTCTGTGTTAAGAAAAAGCTCTGCGCCTCTGTGTTCAACCCGAGTTGCAAAGTACAGCATTCCTCCCCAAAATCCGTGTTATCGCCAGCTTACCGAGTGTTATCTACTGTTACCGGAAATGTTATTTAGTCTTACCACATGATACAGCACACGGCATAACTCCTTATATTTGCCTGCAATAAGTATAAAGGGAACCACAATGAAACTGCCTTTGAAATATATCGCCGCACTCGTTATCCTGGCTTTGGCGGGCATATTCTCCTACCAGGCATACTGGCTCGGCGGATTGTACGGTACTATGCGCAGCGACATGGAGCACAGCATTACGGAAGCCATGCGCATGAGCGACTATAATGAAATGATGCTGCGGGTGGAGAAGATGCGCAAGGACAGTACCGACCATGGAGAAGTGAACGTGTCCGCCGGATTCAATGAAGACCAGGGACAAGGACAAGCCTACGTACGCAGCACCACCAGCATAGAACGCGACGGCTGGCAGAAGAAAACGACCACACAACGGCTGTTTCCGCAGAAGGGCGATACCCTATCGGTGGATATGACGAAAAGCTCTACCGTAATCGTCGTACCCCGTACCGCCACTGCCACCGGGTATTCCGTCCGGAAGAAGCCAGAAAGCGCAGCGAAAGACACCGGCGACTCACCCCGGGCTGCACTAATGGCGAAGGGCGGGCTGGACATCATTTTGCGCGACCAGAACAGCATGCTGGAGTTAGCCACCTACTTCCAGCGTGGTCTGCACGCCGGGCTGGATATTATTTCCAACCCCGACATCCATGTGTACGACAGCCTGCTGACCCTGCAACTGAAAGAACAGGGTATCACCCTGCCCCACCGCCTGGAACACCTCTACACGAGCGATACCCACGGGTTCACAGACACACTGGCGGTTGCCGGAACCGAAGGCTACCTGCCCGGCGCAAAGGCAAAGCAATACAACTACGTGTTCGACCTCCACAGCCACCAGAGCTACCGCCTTTGGATAGACCCCGTTACCCAATTAGTGCTGAAACAGATGTGGGGCATCCTCGCCACCTCCTTCATAATCCTCGTTATCCTGATTTTCGCCTTCTGGGTACTCATCCGCACCATTTTGCGGCAAAAGACACTGGAGGAGCTGAAAAGCGACTTCACCAACAATATCACCCACGAACTGAAAACCCCAATCGCCGTTGCCTATGCCGCCAACGACGCCCTGCTGAACTTCAACCAGGCGGAGGAAAAAGCACAGCGGGACAAGTACCTGCGCATCTGCCAGGAACAACTGCAACGGCTCAGCGGGCTCGTAGAACAAATTCTTTCCATGAGCATGGAACGCCGCAAGACATTCCGCCTGCATCCGGAGGTGCTGTCCGTAAGGGAAATCCTCGAACCGCTTATCGAACAGCATAAGCTGAAATCGGACAAGCCCGTACGCATATCGGCAACCGTTGAACCCGAAGGGCTCACCCTCACTGCCGACCGTACCCATTTCGGCAACATCATCAGCAACCTTATCGACAATGCCATAAAATACTCGCAAGGAACGGCGGAGGTAGGCATACGCTGCCGGCAAACGGAGTCTGCCGAACAAGGGAAACTTGTAGAAATCTCCGTCAGCGACCGCGGGATAGGCATCGCTTCCGAAAAGCAGGGGCATCTATTCGACAAATTCTACCGTGTCCCCACCGGCAACCTGCATAATGTAAAAGGGTACGGCCTGGGACTGTTCTACGTAAAGACCATGACCGAGAAGCATGGCGGAAGCGTATCGGTAAAGAGCGAACCGGGCAAAGGAAGCACGTTTACCTTGAGGTTTCCGAAGGGATAAAGGGGATACCCGTCCGTTTCTTCCGGCAGAAACTCCGGTTTCCCCTAAGGGAAACGAGCGTTTCTTCTAAAGGAAACGGAAATTTCCTCTGAAGGGAACGACAGTTTCCCTTAGGGGAAACGGGAATTTCGTTGGGGAAAACAAGAATTATCCCCGAGACAGATACAGATTTCACATAAGAACAATAAGAAAAAACAAGGACTTCATGGATAAAATAAAAGTATTGCTGGTAGAGGACGAAGAAACCCTCGCCATGATTATCAAGGATACGCTGGAGGGGCAAGACTTCCTCATCCATACCGCTGCCGACGGCGAAGAAGGGTTGCGCCGGTTCTTCGACCTGCGTCCCGATGTACTGGTGGCTGATGTGATGATGCCCCGCATGGACGGTTTCGAAATGGTGCGCCGCATCCGCCAGACGGACAAGCGCACGCCGGTGCTATTCCTTACCGCCCGCTCGGCTATCAATGACGTGGTGGAGGGGTTCGAGCTCGGCGCGAACGATTACCTGAAAAAGCCTTTCGGCATGCAAGAACTGATAATACGCATTAAAGCGCTCGTGGGCAAAGCTTTCAGCTTCACGGAGAATGTACCCGGGGAGGTTACCAGTTTTGAAATCGGAGACTACCGCTTCAACCCCATTACGCAACGGTTGTCGTACACGGGAACCGCCGTACCGCCGCGCACCGGTACGGAAATGGAACTCTCGCACCGGGAGTCGGAAATCCTGAAACGCCTCTGCGAGAACCGCAACCGGGTTGTCAATACCCAGAATGTGTTGCTGGAATTGTGGGGAGACGACAGCTTTTTCAACTCCCGCAGCCTGCACGTATTCATAACCAAGCTGCGCCACAAGCTCTCGCTGGACGACCGCATCCGCATCGTCAACGTGCGGGGCATAGGATATAAACTGATTGTAAACTGATAACAGACATCGTACCGCTATGAAAAAGTTAATGCCGATATTGTTTGCGCTGATTCCGCTCTGCGCTGCTGCCCAGAGCGAAGTGCAGGGAGACACGCTGAAAAGCCGCCTCCCCCGCCGTGTGCAGCAGGGAGTACCTTCGCTGTCCGGAGAAAGTGCACCCGGGAACCGTACCGCTCCCCTTTCCGCAACGAAAGAACTGCAAGGCATCGGTACAGGGTTGCCGGACAGTACGACGCTGCACATCGTTCCGCCCGAATACGTGGAGCCGCTGCCGTGGATGCAGTTCCGCCCGCGCAGCATGCACAACCCGTTCGAAATGGATTATGAGCGCTATGCGGCATTCCTGCTTTCGCCCGAGGTCATATTGGACGCATACAGCAGTTACAGTACCTATCCCACCATGGGTTCTATCATGGAAGCCGGAACCGGGGTGACGTATTACAGCCCCGACGGGCATTGGGAGCTCAGCGGCGGAGTTTATGCCGCCAAATACAGTATCCCCTCGCGCATGCACGGCGCACAGACGGATGTGGGTGTGAACGCGTCCGCCGGTTACCGGATTAACAGCCGGATGCGCATCCGCGCCTTCGGCCGGTATTCCGGCTACGGGAAGTCCAACTCGCTGCACGGGTATATGAACCCGATGTATCCGCAAAGCGCATACGGCATGGTCATGGAGCTGAAAGCAACCGATTGGCTCGAACTGCACGGCGGTATGGAACGCGTTTACGACCCTACCAAGATGAAGTGGACTACCGTACCGTTGCTGTATCCTGTCATTAATATAAAGAAAAAGAAATAATATAAAGAAATTTCGGTAAGTTGCGGGAAAGGCTTATCTTTGTTTCAAGCACGCCGCGCACAAGATAAATTCGTGCGGAAACAGAATCAGAACAAAGGTATGAAACGAGTTGGTCTTTTTATCATCGCATTACTTGCAGGCATCGCCTCACTGTATGCCCAGGGCGAGGTGCAGGGCGACAGCATACGTTCCCACGCCCTGTCCGGCGACGCTTCGTCCGGCGGGATGCTTTTGCCCGAGACGAAGAGTTACGACGGCTTCTTGCTGGATATGAGCTTGCTGAAAAGGGAGGCTCCCCGTTTGTCTGAGTTTACGTTGGAGATACCGGATGCCAGCAAGGATTACAGCAGGATGTTCCGGCTAAACCCGGATGTGAGCTATTCGCAAGGACTTTCCAATGTGTTTTCGCTCACCAACTCTACCGTGTACAGCATGAACCCGTTCGGGCTGACCGGCTTCTGGTCGTCGCCGGAAAACCTGCAAATGGGCAGCTTCAAGCTGAAAAACGGGATGCGCATCAATACCTACGGCGAGTACGACAAGGACGGCTGGAAAGTGCCCAACCGCTCGGCATTGCCCTGGGAGAAGAATAACTTCAAGGGGGCATTCGAGATGAAGTCCGCCAACGGCGCATTCGGCATACGCATCGAGGTGCAGCATGGCAATCATATGCCTTACTGATGAAAAAAACGTCCTCCGATAAAACAGAAAGCGAATGGATGCTTATATAGGGTTTCAGGCAGCGTTCCTAATCGTTGTGGGGCTTCTCGTAAGAAGGTTCCCTATCCTTATGGCGGGATATAACACCATGACGCCGGAACAAAAGAGGGATATTCAGTAAATGTCCCTAAAAATCAAGATGGCATATGAAGATGATAGAGCATACTCACTTCATATGCCATTTTTATAGTCCTATTCCTGTAATTTCTCACACAATCTTACCCTACAAGACATGACGCTCGGGAAGAAGTCTGAAGACATCTTCTGCCTCTGCCTGTAAAATCATATCATGCCGCTTTCACCGTCCTGTTCCTGATCTTGTCTATCATCAGTACGGCATTTGCCGTATGTATTCCAAAGAAAATCCACAGGATTTCCGTCTT
>NZ_KB894192.1 GCF_000374365.1 Bacteroides gallinarum DSM 18171 = JCM 13658 | reverse complement strand
GAACACAACTCCGAATAGCCTATAGCCGTAATCAGATCAGAGTTCCCTTTCCGGTCAGGCTGGACGATGAATCTTACATCATCAAAGAAGGACATTACCGCTTCCGAACTGCCCCGACATCCGGTTTCCTCCTCCCTGAAAAAGGCCACTTTGATGGAATCATACTTTTTCAGGCATTCCAGGCAGATGAAAACCCCGTTCTTGTCGTCGGCGCCCAGATTCTCAAACCTTCTGTTCCCCGGCGAATAACCGAATATAATATCTCTGGTTTCCACTGCCTTGAAATCCCCTGAATGGTTGCAGTGTGATACCTGGTCGATATGGCTCACCAGACAAGGATACGTCTCTGATTTTCCCTTTACCACATACAGGTTCCCGAACCTGTCCTTTGAGACCGATATGTTTCCGGGAAGCTGTCTGATATAGGAACAGAGGAATCTTATCATCCTCTGCTCCTTTCCGCTCGGGCTGTAGATACTATACAGCCTCTTCAACAATTGCATGTTCATGGCCCGTCTCTTTTTCAAGTTCATAACCGTATGGAAGATTGGTGGCCGGATTTACCCTGTCGAATACCTCCTCACCGAATTCCCATGCCTCCTTATTTTCCAATAACCTGCATAACGTATACACATTGATGCTTTTATCCTCATAGAAACCTTCCGATTCATTCCAGATATGGATTCGGGTTATATCGGTGTAATCCTCGTACCATTCACCGTCATACTCCGAGTAAATCCAATTTTTCCGTTTGAATTCCCCTTCGGCTTTCTCCATGCACTCCCTGCAACAATAGTATTCCTCTGTCATCTCCGAGTATTCCGCATCGTCCGTCAATATATCCGTCTGGCATTCATCACAGCAGACACAATCGTCCTCATGGTAATATTCCCCTCTGGATTCTACCCATACGAAATCATCCATGTTATTCACATCCACCCGGATTTCCCTTCCATTCCGGTAGCAGGACCTTGTTTCGTAACAGTAGTACTGGTGGTAATCGTCCCATTCGTCATCATCCGTATCACCGTAAAGGTTCAGGTCCGTAGTATCGAGATTATGCGAACAACAGGGGTTATGATAGTTGTAGGCCTTGTTCATGCTGTAGCTGTACCATTTGAAGGAATCCTGATAGGAAAGTGTATCCCACTCTTCCAGACAGCACTCTGTCTCAAACCTCCTGTCCGCTAACGGATTGCCATGAATATCCACGAACGCGTTGGATTCCTGACAGGAGGCTCCTACAATCTTATAGCCGTCTATATAATCCCCCTTGATAAGTTTGTCCACAAGCAGACGTTTCAGCACGTCATTGCCGTCCGAGGAGTATTGCCTTTCAAGCAGCCTCCATTTCCTGCCGTCCTGGTCCGTGACCTCGGTAAACAGAACCGCCCGTGCCACAACCAGCCCGTCCCTGTCGGTTATATAGGCCGCCTTGGCTTTTACCGAATCCTCATAGAACGAGGTCCTGCCCTTATCCGTCATACATGAGCCGAAATCCCCCCTGCAACAACTGCTGTCATAGATTCTCCGGAACGCATCATCGACATGCAGTTCCATATCGGGGACATGACCATAGGTATAAGTGCACCAGTTTTGGGTGAATACATCTCCTGAAATCCAGTTTACAACACATGGAGAGAGCAGTTTCCCTATCTCCGTTTCAAGGATGAGCTCCCTCATGAACTTTCCTGCCCTCATCTTGAAAATCCGGTTGCGTTCAATGTTGATATAGCGGATTGAATTCCTGTCCAGATCCTCGCATACGCCCCTGGCTTCATCAGTCCGATACCTGGAGGACCAATAGGCCGTGCCTATCAGCTCCACCTTATAAGGCAGTCCTTCATCCTTCTTCCCTGATTCGATGACGGCATCCGTCACCTTTTTCTGTAGGCCTGCCATATTATATATATGCAGCAGGGTATAGTCGTCGTGTTCCCTGCAATATCTGAGCAGCGCGGGGCTTTTCAGATGTCCCAGCAGTATCCTGTTCTTCCTTACCGCTGTACCGTTCTCCCTCTTTTCAAGGCCGAAATATGCCTTGAAACCTTCGTAACCACAAAAATCATAGTATAACATAATCTTCTGTATTTTAAATTAAATAAAAAAGGAGGGATACTTCCTTTCAGTCGGAAATATCCCTCCTCGGAATATCAGTCGGTATGTTTCAACCGTTTCAGATGAATGGTATCGTCTCGTCCTCCAGAACTCCCGATTCCACTATCTTTTGACATATCTCATGCGAAGCCTTGTTCCTCAGGTCATATCTGTAATCCTCACTTCCCATAATTTCAATCACTTCAACCATGCTTCTGAACAAGGTCTGTTGTAAGGTCCTGTGGAATGTAGTCACCGCCAAAGCGAATCTCTTTTCATTCCACCCATCGTCGTTCAGGGCATGTTCCAGTTCTTTGGCAGCCTTGAACTCTTTACTGTTTTCATTCAAATATTCTCCGTTCATGTTCTTACAGGTTTTAAATAGGTTCAACAAAAAAAGGGAGAAAGACCATGTTTGTCATATTCAGATCTTTCTCCCTTGTGAGTTGGTTTGTTTTCCGGTCTAACTCAGAAACCAGCCATAATTCTCTGTATCATCACCGTTCAAGGCCCTCTGGATACCGGCTGCAAAATCAGTGCAGTTCCGGTTTCTCTCCAGGAACTTGTCAATATAGGATTGCTTGGCTGCATCATTAAGAAGCTGCATCAAATCCCAGCAGGAAATCTTGTCTCTGCCACGTAGTCCGAAATTAGGATTCTCTATGTAGCCTTTCGTTGCCGCATTGATATTCGAATCGCCCAGGATAACTTTTGGCAGTTCTTTAAGCCCGGACGTCGGCAAGACCTGGTACAGTCTCAAACGTCCTATTATCTGACAGAACTGTTCCTGTGAAATCATTGTTCTTCCTAAGCCTTCAAGTAACCTGAGATTCTGCTCCGGATTGAAATCTTGAAACAGGCTGAGTGCCGAACTGTAGATATCCGCATCACTCATTACCTCCAGCCTTCCGGTCAGTCCGTCATTTGTCAACATAAGGTTGCTGCATACACGCACACGCCAACCGATGAATATCTTGAATTTCTCGGGTGATTTTCGGGCGTATAAGTTTTCTTCATTCAGACTTCTAACGCCGCCGATGCAAAGATGTACCTCCTCACCATTCATTTTTCTGCTCATGGTTCTGATATGAAAGCAAAAAGCCATTCGCTGATAATAGACAGTCTCGTCCTCCGGTTTAAGCTCTTCTTTTTTCTTGGTTAATGCACCCGGTACACGTCCTAAGATTTTATGTGACACTCTGATTTCCGTGTTCCCGAAGTTCTCGCCTGCAAAATATACTCTTGCGGCATCCTCTACCTGGTGAATAAATGCCTGGTGACTAATTGTTAGCTGGTTGTCACTGAAACTTGGTACGATACAGTTCCTTTCAAGTTCTTCAAGTGTGATACCCGAAGTGTTTGATTCGATGAAATTAGGATGTTCTTCTTCCGATACGATTACGGCATCTTCAACATTGATTGCATCCGTCATTCCTGTTACCATTCCGATTGTCCTTGGAATGATGGTAAGTTCTCTTGTTTCCATACTCTTATTGTTTTTTGGTTGTTAATAAAATCCGATAAACGAAAAAAAGCCAAGAGGTCTATTTCTTTGTCTTTAAAAATAAACTTCTTAGCTTCTTGATTCCTTTGAGGATTGATGTTGTCACCTCAAGGATAGTTATTATCACGTCCGCTTTCTTGTCATAATCCATTCCCAGACGTCATATCAGTTCTCGGTTGTTGTATCACCTGCATCAACTTTCTTACCCGCGGCGGATTTTCTCCTATATCTGCCGCCATACTTTTCCACAAGCTCGATTACTACTGAGCTTGCGATAATTATCTCGGCTAGATACGCTGCGATTTTGATTCCTTTTATTAATTTTCCCATTTCTCTCTTGATTTTAAATTGTTAATATTATTGTTCCTATTCTCTGTTTCTATTATATATCATTTATCATTCTCATATATAAGGCTTTGAGGTGGAACGAAAGAAAGGGGAGACAGGAGAAGAAAAAAAGGAAAGCCGTCGCCACAGTTCCTCGCTATGACTTGACTTTCCGCTATTCCATTCAGTTTTGCATATAGAGACTAAAGCTGCTATAACTACTCCTGATTTCATAGCCCTCGAATTAAATTTCCAACCATTATCTGAAATTGGAGTTAACCCGGGTAAATTGTTTATTATTGTCATGCTTGAAGCTGAGCACGCTTTATCCGGTGCTTATTAGACTTCAAGCTTTTATCATATATAAGAGTTTGAGGGGATTTGAAAAGGAGGGAAATAATAAAAGGAAAAGCAATCCCCATTTTGCAGTTTATAGAGATTGCTTTTTTGAACTAAATGGTGGAAAATCTTATCACTGTTGTTTATTCTCTTCTTTTTCGATGACTTTTAGAACTCGGTCTATTTCATAAAGAGATGATTGTATGTCTGGATCAATCCAATTCAAAATCTGAGTGATTGTTTGATATATTTCTTTGGCGTATGAAAAATCCAATCTTCTACCCACAAAACAAATGGATTCGTTGTGATTGATGCGATTCCTAAAATCACGAATTTTATTCAAAGCTTCATATACTTCTTTTCTTCCATAACCGGCAGGCAGTTTCTGGAACGCTTGAATAGGAACACCTTTTAAGATTTTATAATGGATTAGGTCAAAGAAACTAATCCAGAAACCTAAAGTCTGTTCAGCTATTATTCGTCCGGCAGTAATATTCACACCTTTATTTTTTAGTTTCTGCTCAGCTTTTGATACTTCACGAAATAAGTAATCATTGGTAAGGGTTACCCCTGTACGCTTATTTTTCTTAATAAGTAAAGGACTTTTCATAAACCCGGATTGTTGGTTTATAATCCAATTCCCATCATCAAAGTGTTTTGCAAGTTCACTATGTAGCCTGTTTCTAAGAATAACCTCCAAAACACCTAAAAGTGGATGAAAGGCTTGTGCTATCTTTAGATTCCCATAATATAGCATCATAGCTTTTGCCTTACTATGTTTAGCTGCTTTATAGTACTTGGAAATTCTTGAATATGAATAGTATCTAACAAATTTTTTATATTTCATTTTGGCTGCTTGATTAAAAATCACTATCTTTGTACCGTGATGCTCAGTAAAGCCTCTGACTATCAAAGTTACGTAACTGAGTTTTAAGGCATAACCCATTCCATCAAGGAGTGGGTTTTTATTTGCCACAAAGATAGAAATATTCGGCCTATCATCAAACCTTAATAGAAAAGGTTATCAAGCGTATCAGACAAAATTTTACTTTTCTCTTTCTTCTTCCTCCTATGGCTATACATAAGGGCTAAAGCTGCTTTTTTGCAACCTTTAACAAAGAGTGGTTAAATGAGTATAAAAGATTGGGGGAGTAAGAGGGGGAGTAAAGAGATTTATAAAAAAAGTCGCTGATTATCAGCGACTTTTAGGGTTAATCGTGGAGCTGGAGGGAATCGAACCCTCGTCCAAACGAGGAAATCATAAGCTTTCTACATGCTTATCTTTGCCTGAGTTTTCGTGTAACGGCAGAACCAAAGCCATCAACCGTTACCTTATCCTCTGAATTTTCATCCGCACTTCGAGGCAAGTACGAACTATCTCCGATGTAACTGCACCACTTTACCGGAACGCTTCGGAGCGACAGCTTCCGAGTGATGTCTCGTCCCAACACCTTGTATCGGGATTAAGCTAACCTACTATGATTCGATTAAGCAGCAAGAGCAAATTGTCTTTCGCCAGATAAAATTTTGAAGACTGAGATTTAAGTGCAAATCAACGACGCACTGCATGCTTACCTACTATTTCTGCCCGCTGTCAAATCCAGTCAACCCCAGATGCTTATAACTTGCAGAAGTTATGGGACGACAAAGGTACGAATAAATTTCCATATTATAATCCCTATCCGACAAATTTATGCCTTATCGCGTTCTGTTTTCGCGAGACGTGCGATACTTTCCCTACCCAAGCCGGTGTGTAGAAACAGTTTAATCTTTAAAAGCTCTACAATAACCTTCGATATTTTCCTGCTCAGACCGGTAAGCAGAGGCAGTTTAATCTTTAAAAGCCCTACAATAACCTTCGATATTTCCCTGTCCAGACCGGTAAGCAGAGGCAGTTTAATCTTTAAAAGCCCTACAATAACCTTCGATATTTCCCTGTCCAGACCGGTAAGCAGAAACAGTTTAATCTTTAAAAGCCCTACAATAACCTTCGATATTTCCCTGCTCAGACCGGTAAGCAGAGGCAGTTTAATCTTTAAAAGCCCTACAATAACCTTCGATATTTCCCTGTCCAGACCGGTAAGCAGAAACAGTTTAATCTTTAAAAGCCCTACAATAACCTTTGACATTTCCCTGCTCAGACCGGTACGCAGAGGCAGTAGCATCACAGGAGACAAACAGTTTCCCTGCATGAAACCGTCTGTTTCAACCGATAAAACTCTCAGTACCGACACCGTGAAACAAAGTGTTTCCCTATGCGGAACACTTTGTTCGGCAGGTTGGAACACTTTGTTCCGCCGGTGCGAACAGTTTGTTTTTATAGCACGCGAACAGTTTGTTTCACCGTACAAAACAGTTTGTTTCAACCGTTGGAACACTTTGTTCTCCCTGGGGAAACACTTTGTTCATCGCTATGTAACCGGAAGCAGTCCGCAGTATGGACGATAACTACCCGTAGTCCGGACTATTTTACCCCTCTCTGTCTCTGAAAATCCATACCTTTGACACCGGAAGAAAACTATAAAAAACATACCATACCATGAAGAGATTAATCGTAGCGACCTTGTTGCTGGGCAGTGGTACATTACTGTCGGCACAAAAAACGGCGAAAGTACCGGCACACTACAAACCGGTAAAAAGCGGGATGTATCATAAAGGCTGGATAGACTTCAATAAAAACGGCATAAAAGACATATACGAAGACCCCTCCGCACCAATCGACGCCCGCATCGAAAACCTTCTGCAACAGATGACGCTGGAGGAGAAGACCTGCCAAATGGTTACCCTCTACGGCTACAAACGGGTGCTGAAAGACGCCCTGCCCACTCCCGAATGGAAACAGATGCTCTGGAAAGACGGCATCGGTGCTATCGACGAACATTTGAACGGTTTCCAGCAATGGGGACTGCCGCCCTCGGACAACGAAAATGTATGGCCTGCCTCGCGCCATGCCTGGGCACTGAACGAGGTGCAACGCTTCTTCGTGGAAGATACCCGCCTCGGTATTCCCGTAGATTTCACCAATGAGGGTATCCGCGGTGTAGAGAGCTACAAAGCCACCAACTTCCCCACTCAACTGGGATTGGGACATACATGGAACCGCGAACTAATCCGCCAGGTAGGACTTATCACCGGACGCGAGGCACGCATGCTGGGCTACACCAACGTCTATGCTCCTATCCTCGATGTGGGTCGCGACCAGCGTTGGGGACGCTACGAAGAAGTCTACGGCGAATCTCCCTACCTCGTTGCCGAACTGGGTGTCGAAATGGTACGCGGGCTGCAACATAACCACCAGGTAGCGGCCACAGCCAAGCACTTTGCCGCTTACAGCAACAACAAAGGCGCACGTGAGGGCATGTCGCGCGTAGACCCGCAAATGTCGCCGCGTGAGGTGGAAAATATCCACATCTACCCCTTCAAGCGGGTAATCCGCGAAGCCGGATTGCTGGGCGTAATGAGTTCCTACAACGACTACGACGGCATCCCCGTTCAGGGAAGCTATTACTGGCTGACGACCCGCCTGCGCAAAGAAATGGGATTCCGCGGCTATGTAGTATCGGACAGCGATGCAGTAGAATACCTCTATACCAAACACGGCACTGCCAAAGACATGAAAGAAGCTGTGCGCCAAAGTGTGGAAGCCGGACTCAACGTACGCTGCACATTCCGCTCGCCCGACTCCTTCGTGCTCCCGCTACGCGAACTCGTTGAAGAAGGCGGACTGAGCGAGGAAGTCGTCAACGACCGTGTACGCGACATTCTCCGGGTGAAATTCCTCATCGGGCTGTTCGACGCCCCCTACCAGACCGACCTTGCAGGAGCGGACGATGAAGTGGAGAAAGAGGCTAATGAAGCCGTTGCCTTGCAGGCATCCCGCGAATCCGTCGTATTGTTGAAAAATGCAGATAACACACTGCCGCTGGATATCGACAAGATAAAGAAGATTGCCGTCTGCGGCCCGAATGCCGATGAAGAAGGTTATGCCCTGACCCACTACGGGCCGCTCGCCGTAGAGGTAACCACCGTTCTCGAAGGTATCCGCGAAAAAATGCAAGGTAAGGCAGAAGTGCTTTATACCAAAGGTTGCGACCTGGTAGATGCCCATTGGCCTGAAAGTGAAATCATAGAATATCCCCTCACCGCCGGCGAGCAGGCAGAAATAGACCGTGCCGTAGCCAATGCCCGCCAAGCCGATGTATCGGTAGTAGTGCTGGGCGGCGGACAACGTACCTGCGGCGAGAACAAATCGCGCACAAGCCTGGAACTTCCAGGACGCCAGTTGAAACTGCTCCAGGCAGTGCAGGCTGTGGGCAAGCCGGTGGTGCTGGTACTGATTAACGGCCGCCCGTTGTCTATAAACTGGGCAGACAAGTTCGTACCCGCCATTCTCGAAGCTTGGTATCCGGGCTCCAAAGGCGGTACGGCAATAGCCGACATCCTCTTCGGCGACTACAATCCCGGCGGCAAGCTGACGGTTACCTTCCCGAAAACCGTGGGACAGATACCGTTCAACTTCCCCTACAAGCCGGCTTCGCAGATTGACGGCGGCAAAAATCCCGGGGCGGACGGCAATATGTCGCGCATCAACGGAGCACTTTACCCCTTCGGCTACGGCCTGAGCTATACTACCTTCGAATATTCCGACCTCGAAATCACCCCTAAAACAATCACCCCCGACCAAAAGGCTACCGTACGGCTAAAGGTAGCGAATACCGGTAAACGGGCGGGCGACGAAGTGGTGCAACTCTATACCCGCGATGTGCTGAGCAGCGTTACCACCTATGAAAAGAACCTTGCCGGCTTCGAGCGCATCCACCTGAAACCGGGAGAGACAAAAGAGGTTGTATTCACGCTCGACCGCAAGCACCTGGAACTGCTGAATGCCGACATGAAGTGGACGGTGGAACCGGGAGAATTCGCCGTAATGGCAGGAGCATCCTCCGAGGACATCCGCCTGAACGGTGTGCTGACCGTAGAAGATTATCAAAGCCGCCTGCAGGCGCTCGAAAGTCAAAAGCCCGTCAGCCCCGTAACGGCAAGTACCGATATGGAAAACGCCCCGAACGTGCTCGACGGAAAAATCAGTACTGCCTGGCAGGGCAATAAGGGAGACTACATCACTTTTGCTTTGAAGAACGGAGCCAAAGTGGATGAGGTATCTATCGCCTTTAAACGCGAAAACAAGCTGCCGGCAGAATTCGAAATACAGCTTTCGGGCGGTGGCGGGCAATTCCTGACGGTGTACTCGGGCACTGTGAGCCAGTACGACCAGCTCATCTCCTATTCGTTCAAGGGAACTACCGCCAGCGACCTGCGCATCATACTGAACGACGACCGCGTGGGAATAGCGGAAGTGGTGTTGAAAGAATGATTCGTTCCGGCATCTGTCCATTAGTTAATCTTTCGTAAATGAGTTTCCGGGAACAAAGAACTTCGTTAACTTTGTTTTTTAATTCATTGCTATAAACTGACAGAGATATATGAAGAGAAAAATGATATGGCTTGCCGGACTTTTAATAACCGCAAGTACTTATGCCCAGACAGATGTCACCACCGGTATAATGCGCGGCAAGGATTACGGAGTAACCTATCTCCTGCCCAAAACCGAAATAGAAATCGTGGTAAAGGCTACCAAACATACGTATATGCCCGGGGAGTTCTGCAAATATGCAGACCGCTACCTGCGCATGAACAACGTACCCGCCGACCCGGAAATCTATTGGACTATCGACAAATTGCAGACCCGTGTAGCCGGAGTGCCCGATAAAAACAACGTTTACTTCGTTAAGCTGAAAGACAAGACCGTAGCCCCGTTAATGGAACTTACCGAAGACGGTATCGTGCGTTCTATCAATATGCCGCGCAGCAACCGTACAGTACCGGCAGCCAAAGTAACTGCCGCTGCACAGGAAACGGTAGACCCGCGAAAGTTCCTGACGGAAGAAATACTCATGGCGAGCTCCAGAGCTAAAATGGCGGAATTGGTGGCCAAAGAGATTTACAGCATCCGCGAGAGCAAGAATGCCCTGCTGCGCGGCGAGGCCGACAATATGCCGCAAGACGGCGCCCAGCTCAAAATCATGCTCGACAACCTGAACTTGCAGGAACGTGCCATGACGGAAATGTTCTCCGGCACGCTGAAAGAAGAGAGCAAAACGTTTACAATCCGTCTGGTTCCTAAGGAAATGGACAAGGAGGTGGCTTTCCGTTTCTCCAAACGGCTGGGTGTGGTAGACAAGGATGATTTGGCAGGCGAACCGTATTATATCACCGTGACTGACCTGAAAACTCCCATTATCCCCGAAGACGACGGCAAGAAGAAGGTAGACGGGGTGGCTTACAATGTGCCGGGACGCGCCCACGTTATACTGACCGGCAATAGCAAGGTATTATTCGACGGCGAACTGTCCGTCACACAGTTCGGTACGACAGAGTATCTCGCTCCCGTATTATTCAACAAAAACTCTACTATAAAAGTCTTGTTCGACACAGCCACAGGCGGGCTGCTAAAAGTAGACAGGGAAAACAATTAAGAAGCTGAAAGTGGGATATTCAGTAAATGTCCCTAAAAAAACAAGATGGCATATGAAGCTGATAGAGCATAACCACTTCATATGCCATTATTATTGTCATTTTTCTGTGCTTTCTCACGTAATTCTATCCGGTAGGACATGAAGTTCTGGAAGAAGTCTGATGACCCCTTCTGATTCTGTGCATAAAATCATATCATGCTGCTTTAGCCGTCCTGTTTTTGATCTTGTCTGTCATCATTACGGCATTTGCCGTATGTATTCCGAAGAAAATCCACAGTATTTCAGTCTTCCTGTTTCTGGCCTTTATCCTT
>NZ_KB894191.1 GCF_000374365.1 Bacteroides gallinarum DSM 18171 = JCM 13658 | reverse complement strand
CCTGTCTCTCCGCAACAAACGCTGAAAATCAGCAGATTGCAAAACAAACACCCAGTTTTACACCCAAGAATGTAAAGTCTGGTGTTTTTGTTTTATTTAAGATAATACAACCACTACATAATAAAAGAGTAGCGATATTAAAAGAATCCGATGAGAAAAGACTAATATTTATCTATCCATTCACTTTGATTTTTCAGGACTTTACATCGTCCTGAAAGTATTTGTTATTGTATTCCAACGTCAGGAGTGGATTATAATACAAGTTTTTTGTGTGGATAGAATTTCGTTTTGCTTAATGTACGAAAGTACTTATCTATAAACGCATGAAATATTAGCACAATGAATCATTGGAAATCAACTTTGGCCGTGATAGGAATAGGCCAACTCATATCTATTTTAACAAGTACGATTGTTGGCTTCTCCATTATTTTTTGGATTAGCAACGAATTTAAATCCCCGACAGCTTTATCTCTGGCTATTTTAGCTGGATTTTTACCACAATTTGTATTAGGCTTGTTTACCGGGGTCTATGTTGACAGATGGAATCGAAAGAAAACGATGTTTTATTCGGACTTGTTCATCGCGTTCTGTACCCTATGTCTTTTTATTGTGATAACCAAGGGTTATAAAGACCTTTCTTTTTTTTATCTATTGACTGCTTGTCGTTCAATAGGCAGTACGTTTCATGCACCTGCTTTACAGGCAAGCATCCCTCTACTGGTTCCCAAGCACCATCTTGTCAGGGTATCAGGTTTGTACCATTCCATTCAATCCTTCAGTGAGGTGATAGCTCCCGTTGTAGGGGCAAGCCTCGTTGTTTGGCTTCCCATACAGTATATTCTGCTCATAGATGTGATCGGAGCTGTTGCTGCTTGTCTGACCTTACTTTGTGTCCAGATTCCTTCTCTTCAAAAAACGAAAGTTCTTCCAGATTTCAAAAAAGAACTGACGGAATGTTGGCATACCTTGCGGCGTACAATGGGCATTTTGCCTTTATTCGTATGCTTTACGCTGGTGACTTTTGTCCTTATGCCTGTTTTTACGTTATTTCCTTTTATGACGCTTCTGCATTTCAACGGAAACATTTTGCAAATGGGAGTTGTGGAAATGGGTTGGGGCTCAGGGGCATTGTTGGGCGGTTTAGTACTTGCCTGTAAGGCTTTGAAAAGCAAGCAAACATTAGTGATGCATACGGCTTATGTGATATTGGGATTGTATCTGATTAGCGCCAGTTATTTACCATCAAGCGCATTTATAGGTTTTGTTTGCCTAACATTTACAGGAGGCATAGCCTATTCCATTTACCATGCGCTTTTCATCGCTATTATTCAGCAGAACTTGGCTTCGGACATGCTTGGACGGACTTTTTCTCTCATCTTTAGTTTGAGTACCTTTCCATCAATGCTGGGTATCGTAGCTTCAGGATATTGGGTGGAAGCATGGGGTATCACATCCGTCTTTATGATCAGCGGATGGGTTATCTTTCTGATTGGAGTGGGTGCAAATTTTATTTCTTCAATCAAGCAGTTGGATAATTACGCATAGTATTATTTATTAAAGAATTATTATATGACAAAGAAAGAACACACTACGATTACAGAGTTATTTCAAGTTTTGGACTTGTTGGAAAGCCTGGACATGCAGTTTTGGTTGGATGGAGGCTGGGGAGTGGATGTCTTGTACGGACAGCAAACCCGCTTGCATAGAGATATTGACATTGATTTTGATGCCAATTATACAGACCAACTCCTTGATCTTTTGCAGGAGAGAGGATATCAAATTGAAACAAATTGGTTGCCCACCCGTGTGGAACTGTATAGCAAAGAATTAGGCTATATTGATATCCATCCTTTTGTCTTGAATGCGGACGGCACTTCCAAACAAGCCGACTTGGATGGAGGCTGGTATGAATTTCAACCGGACTATTTTGGAACAGCAGTCTTTGAAGGCAGAAGCATCCCTTGCATTTCTGCAAAAGGGCAACAAGTATTCCATTCGGGCTACGATTTAAGAGAGAAGGATATTCACGATTTATCTATAATTAAACAATGTATAACAACAATGAGCCTAACAATTAGATAAGAACAAGAAAATGACAGAAAAACAAATTGTCTGGTATATCTTACTTACAGAAGTAAAGATAGACAGTGACACCCAGTCTGTCACATCCCTGAGTGTAGCTCCATTGGCAGTCTTGCCGGAATTCCAGCGTAAGGGAATTGGGGGGGGATGTTGATTCAGTAAGCCCATCAGAGGGCAGCACTTTTGGGTTACGGCACAGCAGTCGTATTGGGGCATAAAGAGTATTATCCTCGATTTGGCTATCGCAAGGCTATCGATTTAGGAATTGAATTTCCTTTCGAAGTCTCTCATGAATATTGCATGGTGGCTGAATTAATACCTGGAGCTACTGAGAATGTGAAAGGTATGGTTTGTTATCCAACTGACTTTAAATAGTTTAACAAGTAAAATTCATTATATAACTCGGACTGGGTATTTCAATTTCCCAGTCCGTATTCTGATAGTACTTATTCAATTGGAAGATTGTGTTGCTTCAAGAATGAAAGTTTATCCCAATACCCTCTTTGAAAGACGATTTTGTTATCTTTTACATGAAAAAATCCGCATCCACGAAGTCCAAGAGAGTCTTTCCATTCCATGATAGCCCATTCGCCATCTTCAAAAATATTTTCCACCATACAAACCATTTTAGCAGTGGCAAATTCATTCACAAACATTTTGTAGATTGATTCTTTACCTATTATTGGTTCGTTTGCGACTTGATGATTTACTGCATTAGTAGCATACAGCTCTGCTATATGATAAGCATCTGCTTTGTTAAAGCAATCTATCCATTTTTCCAAAACTTCTTTAGGCTTCATTTTTTATAAATTCTTAGGATTTTGATTCTGTAATAAAAACAATCTGTTTGGATGCATAGATACTTGATTTTATTAATAATAGGCTATTCTATATTCTAAATCCTCTGGATTTTTGCTCTCTCTGCACCGAGTTACGTAGATTCTGCTGTAACTTTTCCCATTGTTCCTTAAACCATTGTACTATGGGTTGTCGGTTTATGGTCAGCATAAGCTTACCACTATCCATCGGATGTTTCTCAACCCTAAAAATATCATTCTTGATGTCAAATTTCCACCTGTGTTCTTCGGAATAAATTTTGCCACTACATTGTATGGATTCTTTCTTTGTCAAGAGGTTTTCTATCATGTCTTTGGTAAACCCGATAACAGCGCATAATTTTTCCATTCTCAACATCTCTTTGAACATGGGAAACCATTTGTGGGCTTTTTCAAGCAAGGTGCTCAATCGTGATATTTCCTTGTCTTTGGCTTCAAGTTCTTGATTATGTATTCTTTGAAGATTACGAATTTGTCTGCTATGCTGTTCCTGTATTTGTTGTATCTGAATTTTTAATTCATCAGTAGCTTTGTCCCGTTTGGTAATTTCCTGATGTAGCTGCTCGATGTGATGTTCCAGTTCTTTCAGCTTACCGCTTCCGAAAAGAGAACCTACACCGCTTGCTATGGCGGTAGCAGCATTGGTGGCTGTTTTCTTTAGTTTGTCCGTGCGTATCTCTGCTTTTACCTGTTTGAGTTCCTGTTCGGCAAGGCTTACTTGTTGTTCCTTGTGTCGCTTGGTTTCCTCTATACGTTGCAGTTCGGCTTTCCGCTTCTCAATGATGAAATCATTTCGTTCCAGATGCTCTTTACCTGTGACAGCTTTTGCCTGTCCACGTTCCATCAGGAGAATATCGGAAGCAAGGGTCTGCATGGTTGCCATATCCTCGTCATTGAGCTTTCGGCTCTTTCCAGTTTCATGGTTCATCCAGTCGAATACGACATGAGCATGATAATTTGGTTTGAACCATCTGTTACCGACTTGGAAGCTCTCCTTGTCTTCTGCTTCCGGCTGACCGTTCAGCCAATGCCCTTCGTCTTTATGCAGGAAAATCTGTAGCGGAGTGATGCCCCAGCGTCTTTGGCACTCTTCACCGAATTTGCGTACATCAGCCAGTGTGGTGTCCGGTCTGATAAGCAATACTCCTTCACGGATGGGTGAGCATCCCGCCACCTTGATAATCTTTCCATTCTTTCCCTTGCGTTCCCTTTCCTTTTCCTGCATGGCACGTCCGGTCTTTTCCTTGACCATTTGCTTGATATTGTCATAATGAGTTCGCAGTTCGGGAGTGCCGAAGTCGGGATTTATCCACTGTTCGTTATCGGTGGAAAGTTCGGGAATGACATAGATTCTGGACTCCCCGATATTACGCATATACTCGGCAGTCCTTCGGTTGTGTGCCTCGCTCGATGCGATGTTGCAAGGCTTGATATGTATGCTTGATTTTGTTGCCATAGCTTCTTTCCTTTGTTTACAATTGATTTACTTTGCTCGCTTTCGCAGAGGGGTTCTTAGGGGTAACCCATAAGCGGAGATTGCAAAGAGAGGGTCACTCTTTGCTCGGGGTTCTCAGGGGTGAAACGCCCTGAGTGGGTCATTAGGGCAAAGCCCTAATCCCCTCGGGAGAGCCCACAACTACGAAAGCGAAGCGTGTAGTTATAGTGGGCTATAACTGGAAGCCGTTCTTCTTTTCCGGTGATTGGCTGCGCACCCCTTTGGCGGACTGGAGCTGCCTTTTTCTTTCAATCTGTTTCTGTAAGTATTCGTTCAAGTCCTTGCATCCTCTGTAAATCTGCGAAGCGTCCCGGATGTACCGCTCTCTGCCGTATTCCATGCGGATTTGCCGGAGTGCTTCCAGTCCTGCATGGTCGTTGTCGAAAAAGCAGTGGATGCGTTCGTAATTGCCCAACGGATAGAGAGCCTTGTTTACATTCGATACGGAGTTCAATACAATGTAGTCCTGCCCGTCCAATTCCGGATAATTTGGGCAGCTCTCTTGTCTCAATGTCAAAAAGGAGAGGTAGTCCATAAATCCCTCGAACACATAACAGGTATTCCTCGCTTTTCCCGACTGCCTGATGTGGGAGATTTCCTTTGGGGCGATGCAGCCCTTGAAATAGCGGTTGCGGATTTCATATCCACACGAACCATTGGGAAAGGCGATGGCAAAGTACCGCTTGCCGTTGTGAGTGAAACGTGCTTCACTACATTCTCTTTTCGCCAGTTTTATGTTAATTCCTCTACCTTGTAAGTAGGCAAGCAGGGCAGTAGATGACAGCGGAACAATCTCCAACTGTTGGAAGCTCGGCTCGGAAGAGTTTTGCTTTCCAAAAGAGAAAGATACCGGGCGCACGTGCGGTGTCTGCTCTGCTATCCGTTTCAAGATGTAAGGTACATGGTCGGTAGCGTACAGGTGTGCAGCCAGTTCTATGATACCACCACCTTTACCCAAACCGAAGTCATACCATTGTTCACGTTCGGTATTTACCTTGAACGAGGCTTCGGCTTCTTCCCTTAACGGTGATTTATACCACAGATTGACACCTTGTTGCTTGACGGGAGAATATCCTAAACTATGCAGATAATCCGCTATTCTGATTTGCTTGGCTGTCTGTATATCCATAAAATGATTGTTTTAGTAGTTGGTGAATTGGTTTATTTTTCTTTTTGCCCGTACCTTTTTAGGAAGTACGGTCTATAATCACTTCACTAAATTCTCGTATATATAGGATACGGTAATAAAGTGAAGTGATTTAGTCCCATTCCCCAAGCACTTCACTATATTCCTAATATATACACCCCGAGAATAAAGTGAAGTGATTGCAGGGAAATGGGCTAATAGTGGAAGTCAGGCATGAATGTGTATTTTCTGCCTGTCTCCTGCACTATCATCCGTTTGTTGCGGAGCATGGTGATGAGCGATACCGCCTTTTTATGGTTCAACTTTACACCCACTGACATATAGGTCTTGATTAAGGCATCTTCCAGTTCCTTGTAGCCGTATTCCTCTTTCAGCCCGAAAACGGCTTCCAATGCGATACGGTGCTGCTGCTCGGTGATATGCCTGTAAGGGTCGAACTTCTCTTCTTCGGGTCTTCCCGGCTTCTTTGTTTCAGGTTTGTATCCCTCAATGAGTTCGGGAAGGGCTTTGTCGTTGATACGGAATGCGAAAGGCTCAAAGTCCATTGCCCGGATGTGAATGGCTGAAACATGGCTGATGTCACCGTTGCCCTTGTCCTTTTCTACCTGCAATACGGTTTCCGCCTTGTTGTTCAACTCCGTACCAATGTGCCCTCTTGCGTTCTCATCCCCTTTGTTCTGATGCAGTATCGTATGGATATGTATCTGCCTGTCGTCCGTCCACTGCATCAGCTTGGATATGATGCGTGTTGATTCACTGGGGCTGTTGATGTCATACACCATATCCCGTATGCCGTCTATAATTACAAGACCGATTTCGGGTGTATTGTAAATAGCCTGTTCCACAATCCTGATACGCTGCTCAGGCGTGTATTTTCTTAAGGCAAGAAATTCAAGATTCTCATTGTCCCTATCATCTGGCAAACCAGCCATTCGCAAAATGCGCGTCATGACTTTCAGACAATGGTAAGGGCTTTGCTCTGTATCAACATAAAGCACTTTCCGCTTATCTTCAGGCAGTTCAGCCACATACCGCAGCACTGTGCCGTTCTTCAATGCAGCGGCTACGATAGCCGATACATTGAACGTTTTTTTACTTTTGGCTTTGCCGATGGATGCGCTGAAATTACCCAATGTCCCAATGACAGAATCATGTACTTTAAGGATTTCAGGTGCTTTCTCATAACTTTTCGACAGGCTCAAACGTGAGGCTTGCCAAAGGATTATGGCTTCTTCAGCCGATATTTCCTTAGTCTCTTTCATATAGTCCATAGCCATGCCTCCCGTTATTTCCGTCCTCCTGTTTTCTTTCCAGCCAGTTCAAGGGCAAGCTCAACATCCACGATAATCTTACGTCCTATCTGAGTGATTGCCTTGTCAATCTTTCCGCTTTTCTTGATACGGTTGGCGGTGGGTAGGCTGCACCCGAACAGTTTGGCTATGCCCAGTATTCCGTACACATATTTTCTTTCTGTGTCTGTAATGGGCTGTGGCTGCGTTTCCGTTTGACGGGAAGCGTGCTTACTTAGGAATATGAACTCTTCACCTGTCATCTGCCAGACGGGTTTTGATAATAATTCTTGAAGATTTTTCATCGTTCAATCTATTTAGTCGTTTAACAATCAGCCCTGCGCACTGGCTGTTATCTCTGTTCTCGAACGATGCAAAATTAGGTAGGGTTGTAAGTGGTAAGGATGTGGTTGATATAAATGGAATATCTTGTTATTTATCTGAATATCAGATAATAAAAATACCACTCAAAAATTTAATTTGAGTGGTAAAAGTGGTTGTTTCGTAAAATGTCAGGGCATATCACAGATTATCGGAATATACCATCCATTTCTTTGGCAAATTTCCGGTTGCTGTCACTGGGGAAATCGGAAACAGGCTCTTTGTACTTTGACTTGTAGTAGCTTTCCTCAATATCCAATATTTTCAGGATATTCCTCTTCCAATTCTCCCTGTCCTGTTTGGGCAGTTTTTCGCTCATCAGGAATATCAGATAGCAGGTACGTATTTTTTCTCTCGGTCTGATTTGGGGTTTGGTGTCGCTTGGTAGCAGGTTCATGCAGGTATAGAAATCATGTTCGGAAATATTCTCGAACTGTTCTCCCACGCAGGTTACATGAATGAGCGAAAGCAGTTCCATATTGAAATACTCAGTCTGTTTCGTTCCCAGCACTTCTTCCTGTATGTTGGGGGCATTTGGTTCTTGTTCGGCTGGCTCTTCCGGCTCGTTTGTTTCATCAAATACATATTTCGCCAATGTCTCTTTGAGGTGGCAGCCCAGCCGATAGATTTCATTGAAACGGCTTTTTGCATATTGCAGGGCTTTCTCTCTGGTCTGTTTTTGCAGATCGTAGAGTTCGGTCAGCTTGTTTTTTTTCTCCTCGTATTCATCTTTGCACCGTTCATATTCCATTTCCGCACGCTTTTCATCCTCTGCAGTGTGTTCCCGATAACCTATGGAATCGTATCGGTGGTATGCTTCGTTTAGCGGAGCATGGAGCTTGGTCGTCTTGTATTGCTGTTCTTCTATGGCTTCTTTATAGATTTCTGAAACTCGGAAGCAGATATTGTAAACGGTCTGTTCATCCGGCATACATCCTTTCTTGTAATAACTTATGTTTTCGCATACTTCCTTTTTCAGGCTATTCAGAATCAGTGTGTATTGCTCCTGTGGAAGATGAAACACCAGTTCAAGAATGGCTGTTTCAAGAACCGTTACATCATTGTAGTCCAGATAGAACTTGGTAATGAATTTCTGCTTTTCAAAAGAGAAACCTTTATTATCAAACCAGTCTTTATATATTCTGTTCAATTCTCCGTATCGGGGAATCAGCGTTGTAATTACATCTTTCATGGACGCAACTATTTTTGAGTGTTATTGTCTTTGTCAAGGAAAGAGGCCAGTTCTTCTTCCACTTCTTCCACGCTGGGCAACGCTGATTTCAGTTTCTCGGGAATCGCTTTGCTCAATTGGTAATCGCTGATGCCGATGGGCTGGTCATAGCCTGTCAATGCGTATTGTGCCACAACTTCGTCTTTTCCCTTGCATAGCAACAACCCGATAGTCTTGTTGTCATTCTCTCCCCTCAGTTTATCATCCACCACATTGATGTAGAAGTTCAGTTGTCCTGCATACTCCGGTTTGAATGGGGTAGCCTTTAATTCTACCACGATATATGCGTGCAACGGAATGGAATATAGAATCAGGTCGGCAAAGAAATCGCTGTTTCCGACTTGGAAGTGCTTCTGCCGGGCAACGAAGGCAAAACCGTTGCCCATTTCCAACAGGTAGCGGGTAACGTGTTTCACCAGCTGTTCTTCAATATCCCTTTCGTCTGCTTTTTCTTTGGCTCCTGCCAAATCAAAGATGTACGGGTCTTTGAGTAGGTAATTGGCAAGGTCGCTTTGTGGAGCCGGAAGTGTGGTCGTGAAATTGTTTACCTTGTTGTTGCTGATTTGTCGGCTATACAAATCACTGTCAATTTGCATTTTCAATACATTGCTGCTCCATCCTATTTCCACAGACTGCTTCATGTACCAGTAGCTTAGACCTAAAGGTAGCGAACTGTCAAGTATAGTCATTTGGCTTGTCCAGTTTATTTTGGCTATAGGAGAGGTCAAGAAAACTTCTTCTATTTCCCTGATTCCCATCCTGTAAATGGCAGACACGGTTTTTCCCACATCTTCAAATTGCGCAGGAACTTCCTGCGTAATTGCTAATGATTGACAATCAATCGATTGTATTTGCGCAGTAAGTTCCTGCGTAAATTGCTTGTCATTCAGTTTTAATACTTCATTGGTCACACTCTGTATGGTTGGGACAGACAGGCTTGCATCTGTTTCTATGAAACTTTGCAACGCTCTTAAAGGATATGCTTTTGCAAACTGGCACATATAGGTAAGGTTACGTTCCGAATAGCCTTTCTTTTCAGGGTAATGCAGTCGGATAGCCTTTGCCAACTGCTTGATGATTTTGCTTCCCCATCCGTGCAGCTGCTGGTGATAAAGGATGTAATTGCCTATCTTCCAGTAATGGAACAGCATTTGTGCATTGGCTGCAACAATCAGCCTTACTTGTGCCTGTTCTATTTCCGAACCGACCGCTTGTATGAATGTATCAAAATTCGTTTTCTCTATGTTGGATTCCTTGTTGCTCATATTGTGATGATAATTTCTACAAATATAGTCATTGGTAACTATCTATGAAACTGTTTGATACTTTTATAGTTGATTAAACTTGTTCATGGCATTTGCCTTAATATCATCCGCTATGTCAATGTAGGGTTTCATAGCTTTGTAGTCGCTGTGTCCCGTCCATTTCATGACCACCTGTGCCGGGATTCCGAGAGCCAGCGCATTGCAGATGAATGTCCTTCTTCCTGCATGGGTACTGAGCAAAGCGTATTTGGGTGTGACTTCATCAATACGTTCATTTCCCTTGTAGTAGGTTTCCCGTACAGGCTCGTTGATTTCTGCCAGTTCGCCCAGCTCTTTCAGGTAATCGTTCATCTTCTGGTTGCTGATGACGGGCAGAGCCATGTAATTCTCGAAATGGATGTCCTTGTATTTGTCCAGTATGGCTTTGCTGTATTTGTTCAGTTCAATCGTCAGGCTGTCGGCAGTCTTGACTGTGGTTATTTCGATGTGGTCGGACTTCACATCGCTTCTTTTCAGATTGCGAACATCCGAATACCGCAAACTCGTAAAGCAGCAGAACAGGAAAACATCACGCACACGTTCCAGGTATTGCTTATCCTTGGGTATCTGGTAGTCTTTCAGCTTGTTCAGTTCATCCCAAGTCAGGAAGATTACTTTTTTCGAGGTGGTTTTCAGTTTCGGTTTGAACGTATCGTATGCAATGTTCTGATGATGTCCTTTCTTGAAGCTCCAGCGCAGGAACCATTTGAGGAATCCCATTTGCTTGCCGATGGTGCTGTTTCTCATATCCTTGGTGTCACGCAGGAAGTTGACGTATTCGTTCAATCCAAACTCGTTGAAATAGTTGAACGTTGCATCCTCCTTGAACTCTTTGAGGTGGTTCCTCACTGCTGCAAATTTTTCATAGGTGGATGCCGTCCAGTTATTCTGGTTACCGCACTCTTTTACAAACTCATCGAACACCTCCCAAAAGCTGACAGGGGCTTCTTCCGGCTGTTCTTCGCTGGTGTCTTTCATTCTCATGTTGAAAGCTTCCTTCAACTGTTGGGTCGTTGGCATGACCTCCTGCACCTCAAATTCCTTGAAAATATTCTGGATTTCGGCATAGTATTTCAGCAAGTCCGTATTGATTTCGGCTGCACTTTGCTTTAGCTTGTTGGTACATCCGTTCTTTACCCGCTGCTTATCTGCATCCCATTTGGCTACGTCAATCCGGTAGCCCGTTGTAAACTCGATGCGTTGGCTGGCAAAGATGACACGCATACGGATGGGTACGTTCTCTACGATTGGCACACCGTTCTTTTTCCGGCTCTCCAATGCAAAAATGATGTTGCGCTTGATATTCATAATTGGGTGCGTTTGAAATTCTACACCCAAATATACACCCAATTATTGAGATAGCAAAAGACATTTAGAAACATTTACTTTTACTCTATATTGTAATTTACACTTGATTATCAGTCGTTTGCAGTTTTATGATATTCTGTGAAAGTATAAGTTCGAGAGCCTGTCTCTCCGCAACAAACGCTGAAAATCAGCAGATTGCAAAACAAACACCCAGTTTTACACCCAAGAATGTAAAGTCTGGTGTTTTTGTTTTA
>NZ_KB894190.1 GCF_000374365.1 Bacteroides gallinarum DSM 18171 = JCM 13658 | reverse complement strand
ATAGGACTATAAAAATGGCATATGAAGTGAGTATGCTCTATCATCTTCATATGCCATCTTGATTTTTAGGGACATTTACTGAATATCCCTTTTTACTTCTTGCCTGACTGGCGTTTCGGAGCCTTATCTTTATCTCCGTCATGCCGCATTCCTTTCAGCAGTTCCCGATGAAAGCGCATCTCCGCTTTCTGTACCAGGTAGAGCTTCTTGGCAGACAATATTTTCTTGAACTTTCCGAAGTATGTTTTATCCAGACGGTCGGAAGCGATACGCGCATCGTACACGCCTTCCATAATCGCGTCGTACTGGGCTTCGGTAGTCTTTTCGTCTTTTCCCTGGCGAATCAGGCGCCACGCTTTATCGTTCTGTTCTTTTTTCTTGTCCTGCAATTCAAAGTAAAGGGGGAAAAACTTAGCCGCTTCTTCCTTCGTCAATCCGGCTTTCTCTGTGATATATGCTTTCTGCCTGGCACGGAACTCGGCAGGAGACAAACGTTCGTTACATCTGTCCGCCGCCCGAAGCGCCGGCACGCAACTGCATATCATCACTAATAAGACAATCAGCTTTTTCATTTCTTCATTCAATCGGTTAAAGTTGTTGTAGCTCATTCTGCGTCGGAATCAGCCAGATAAACGTACAATGAGTAGTCGTCGAGCATGGAGTTGTCCACCGCCATGTTGATATATTCCATTTCAGTATCCGCTTCATCGGCTGCCATACGGTCGGTGGCCGCCGGGGTAGGGTCGGAGGAAGCAACGCGGATAATCAGCGCCGCACCTGCAAACATCGCTGTCATATACACCCACGGTTTTACCCTCTCCCACATCGTGACTTCTCTTTTCTCAAAAGCGGGTTTCTCTTTTTCGGGAAGCCGGTTCATAACCTCCGAAGTAAGATTCTCAAAATACCCCTCGGGCACACGGAAAGCGTTCTCCGTTCCTATCTTCTTGAGTATGTTATCCTCTTCTTTCATAAGCTCTTCTCCTCTCTATTTGGTTAGACTTCGTTTCATGTTAAAGGTTTAATCTTCTTCTCCCAATATCTTCTCTATTTTTTTCACGGCATGGTGATAGGATGCCTTCAAAGCTCCCACGGAGGTACCGAAAATCTCGGACATCTGTTCATATTTCATTTCCTGGTAGTATTTCAGGTTAAATACCATGCGTTGCTTTTCGGGCAATGAGAGCAGGGCTTTCTGTAACGCCAGTTGTGCTTTGTCTCCCGAGAAGTAAGGGTCGCTCTCCAGCTTCTGAAGGGAATCGGCCTCAGGAGCGTCCAAAGAAACGGTATGGGTAGCCCGTTGCCTGTTAAGGAAAGTAAGGCACTCATTCAGCGCAATCCGATAGAGCCAGGTGGAGAGCTTGGCCTCTGCCCGGAAATAATCGATATTGACCCATGCCTTGACGAAAGTGTTCTGAAGCAAGTCGTTGGCATCTTCATGCGAAAGTACCATGCGCCGGATTTGCCAGTATAATTGTTCACTGTATTGTGCAACAATCATCTCGAATCCCCGCTTCTGCGTACTCTCATCCTGAAGAAGCGCCAGCACTTCGCGTTCATTATAAGAAGGGTTCATATATTCTATTCACATTTATATCTTTAGGAGAGCAAAGATAAGAAATTAAATCGAGTCTAAGTGCGAAATGTGCAATAAGGCTGGTGAATAAGCATTTAGGCGAAAGGACGGAGCAGCTTCGCCTCTCCCGAAAAACAGGAGGGACAGAATTACCCCGTTACTTTGCCGGCTCCTCCGGCCGGCGGCAAATGCAGCCCGCCAGGTGGTCGTTAATAAAGCCCGAAGCCTGCAAATGAGCGTAGCAAATCGTAGTACCGAAGAATTTAAATCCCCGTTTCTTCATATCCTTGCTCATGGCATCGGACTGGGGAGACGATACCGGAATTTCACTCAATGAGCGGAATGTATTGACAATCGGTTTCCCTCCGGGGAAAAATGACAACGTATAGTTGTAAAAGCTGCCGAACTCTTTTTGTATGGCAAGGAATAATCTTGCATTCGTGATTGTTGCCTTGATTTTCAGTCGGTTTCTTACAATTCCTTCGAACTGCATCAACCGTGCAACATCTTCATCGGTCATCTGTGCTACCAAGCCGGCGTCAAAATTGTAGAAGGCTTTGCGATACCCCTCGCGTTTTTTCAGGATAGTTATCCAGCTCAATCCGGCTTGGGCGCTCTCCAACACAAGAAACTCGAACAGCCTCTTATCATCGGTCACCAGTTTTCCCCACTCCTCAT
Organism: Bacteroides gallinarum DSM 18171 = JCM 13658; assembly: GCF_000374365.1. Lineage (GTDB taxonomy): Bacteria > Bacteroidota > Bacteroidia > Bacteroidales > Bacteroidaceae > Bacteroides > Bacteroides gallinarum. The sequence continues at coordinate 9,142 of NZ_KB894190.1, read as the reverse complement.
CGTGGTATTTCACATACAGCCCGTCGGTTCCGCACCAACCGCAGCGCCCGTTTATTATATCTTGCATAACACTTGTATTATAAAGGGGTAAAGATAGTAAAAGTTTAATTCATACCGGGATACAAAGCGTTTCTTTTGCAAGCTGCGTATCCGGAAAAACAGCCCGGGCTTCTGCCAGCAACACCTGCTCGTCATCGTATCGGGCAGAGAAATGACCTATCAGCAATTTCTTCACTTCTGCACTTTTAGCTATCTGTGCAGCCTGCGAAGCGGTCGTATGGTAGGTTTCTTTGGCGCGCGGAGCGGCATCTTCGGCAAAGGTGGCCTCATGGAAAAGCAAGTCGACTCCTCTTATCTGTTCCGTAATGGTGGGAAGATAAATCGTATCCGAGCAATATGCATACCGGCGCGGAGCGGCTGCGGGAAGGGTTAAACGGGCATTGGGGATTACCTCACCCTCCGGTGTGATGTAATCCGCACCGTTCTTGATGCGGTTCAGCTCGTACACCGGTACTTGATAAAAGTCTACCATATCACGCAGGATATGGTTGGGACGCGGCTTTTCGGCAAACAGAAAGCCGCAGCACGGTATCCGATGCCGCAAGGGAATGGTGGTTACCGTCAGTGAACGGTCTTCATAAATCAATGCCGCCTCTTTCGTCTCGAACTCGTGGAAAAAGATTTTATAGGTCATCTGGTGGTTGAAGAAAGCAAGCACCGGAGTAAGGAGTTCTTCCAGCCCTTTCGGAGAGTGGATATGCAAATCTGCCGTACGTCCCAAAAGATTAAGCGTAGATACCAGTCCCGGCAACCCGAAGCAGTGGTCGCCATGCAGGTGAGAAATAAAGATACGGTTCAGACGGGAAAATTTGAGGTGCGACTTCCGGAATTGCAACTGTGCACCTTCTCCACAGTCTATCATAAACAATTTGTCACGTAAGTTCACTACCTGGGAAGTAGGAAAATGGCGGGTGGTAGGCAATGCCGAACCGGAGCCGAGAATATGTAGTTCGAATTTCTCCATGATGATGCAAAGATAAGGGTATTCATCGCAGATTGCACCGGTTTATACGGATTATTTAAGGCACGGAGAAAAAGAAAAGGCGTTTGTGTTTGCCACAAACGCCTTTTCTTATTATTTATATGTAAGAAGGATTACTTCTTTCCTGCTTCCATTTGCTCTTTCAAAGCAGCCAAAGCGTCGATATCGCCCAAAGTAGTAGAGGCAGCCTGGTTCTGGATTGAAACAGAAGCTTCTTCTCTCTTACCGGCAGACTTCTTGGCAGCTTTCTTTTCTGCTCTTTCTTCTGCCTTGGCTACATCTTCGAAAATGCGGCTGTGAGACAAGATGATACGCTTAGCGTCCTTGTTGAACTCGATAACCTTGAATTCGAGTTTCTCGTCCAACTGGGCTTGCGAGCCGTCTTCCTTAACGAGGTGCTTCGGAGTAGCGAAACCTTCTACACCATAAGGCAGGGCAACTACCGCACCCTTATCCAGCATTTCGATGATAGTACCTTCGTGTACCGAACCTACTGTGAATACAGTTTCGAATACATCCCAGGGGTTTTCTTCGAGTTGCTTGTGACCCAGACTCAAACGACGGTTTTCCTTGTCGATTTCCAATACCTGTACATCGATGTCCGCACCGATTTGAGTGAATTCGGAAGGATGTTTAACCTTCTTAGTCCAAGACAGGTCGGAGATATGAATCAAGCCGTCCACACCTTCTTCGATTTCTACGAATACACCGAAGTTAGTGAAGTTGCGTACCTTGGCCGTGTGCTTGGAACCGATAGGATATTTTTCTTCGATAGTTTCCCACGGGTCGGCCTTCAGTTGCTTGATACCCAAAGACATCTTACGTTCTTCGCGGTCCAAAGTCAGTACTACTGCCTCAACCTCGTCGCCTACCTTCATGAAGTCCTGTGCAGAACGCAAGTGCTGCGACCAAGACATTTCGGATACGTGAATCAAACCTTCAACGCCCGGAGCGATTTCGATGAATGCACCGTAGTCGGCCATAACGACTACTTTACCTTTCACGTGGTCGCCTACCTTCAGGTTAGGGTCAAGAGCATCCCACGGATGCGGAGTAAGTTGTTTCAAGCCGAGAGCGATACGCTTCTTCTCATCGTCGAAGTCGAGGATAACGACATTGAGTTTCTGGTCGAGTTCAACCACTTCTTTCGGGTCGCTGACACGGCCCCAAGAAAGGTCTGTGATGTGAATCAAACCGTCTACGCCACCCAGGTCGATAAATACGCCATAGGAAGTGATATTCTTAACGGTACCTTCGAGAACTTGTCCTTTTTCGAGTTTACCGATGATTTCTTTCTTCTGTTGTTCCAGTTCGGCTTCGATAAGAGCCTTGTGAGATACAACGACATTCTTGAATTCCTGATTGATTTTAACAACCTTGAATTCCATGGTTTTGCCAACGAATACATCGTAGTCGCGGATAGGCTTAACGTCGATTTGAGAACCCGGCAAGAATGCTTCGATACCGAATACATCGACAATCATACCACCCTTAGTGCGGCACTTGATGTAACCCTTGATAATTTCTTCATTTTCCAAAGCTGCGTTAACGCGGTCCCAAGAACGGGTAGCACGGGCTTTGCGGTGAGACAGCACCAACTGTCCTTTCTTGTCTTCCTGGTTTTCGATGTACACCTCTACCGTATCACCTACTTTCAGGTCGGGATTGTAGCGGAACTCATTCAAAGGAATGATACCGTCTGATTTGTAACCGATGTTCACAACTACTTCACGCTTGTTCATTGCGATTACGGTTCCGTCAACCACCTCGCGGTCGTTAACCTTGTTCAGCGTATTGTCATACGCCTTTTCCAAGTCTTCGTGACTTGCGTTCGTTACGGTTTCACCGTTTTCATAAGCATCCCAGTTGAAATCTTCAAGGGGAGCAACATTTTTTAAATTTTCCATTAATAAATAAATTGTTTAACTCGTTAATTAAGTGAGACTTTATGTTGACTCATATTAAATCGGGCGCAAAGATAGAAGTATTTTCTTGAACTACAAAAAGTTCTGTCCGAAAATATCCGTCCTTTACGCCCGATTGCCAATGATTTTCACCTTATATATAATGGGAATTCTCTTTTATATATGCCGACGACGCTCCGATAGCCGTACGGTATTCTGCATTTGAGGACAAAGATAAGCCATGAATTTCCGTATAAGCCTCAACGATTGAACAGCTCGAAGGTAAATTTGACTCCCATTTCCTGGTATTCCCAATTGGCGAAGCTTGCAAAAACACCGAAGTCGAAAATATGCGTACCGATACCATAACCCACTTCAAGATAGGGGTTCAAGTGGGGAACAACCAATGCATTCAGGTACAAACGTTCATTCAACACATATTGGGTATACTTCTTTAAATGACGGAGCAGCAGAAAAGGAGCTTCGTACGTAAAATGCCCGCGAACGTACTTACGGGACGAGTTATACCAACGCCCGTCGAGCAACTGGAACACTCCGCCGATTTCATCATTCCAACCGACAGGCAGGTTGGAGCGTGCCAGGTTGGCGAAATCCACAAAATAAAGCTCCTTTTGATTCGTAAAAGCTCCCCAACCGAAACGATAATAAATATCGCGCATCAGCCCCAGCGGGATGTTATGCTGGAAGTCTACTTCGATACGCTCATATTTTCCGGTACTCTTCATAATTCCGCTAATGCCCCGTTCCCAGTCTACGGAAATTGTCGGATATTTGGAATGAAGGTTGATTTTGCGGTCGCCGCTCATATAATAATACTGGCCGGGAGTCCACGTTACACGTACACGCGGAGCAAAACTGTTATAACTGTGACGGAACTTTTTCAGAATCGAAGGGTCGAATTCCGGATAAACGGGTGAAGTGCCCGATGACATAACGTTCGGAGTATTGGGATAGACAAGGACGAACTTCGAACGCTCCACTTCCGTACGCCTGTGCAGGGAGAGGCCGACATCCAGAGTCAGGCCGTTGACAATCTCCCAGCTATGGCGTATATGCAAATACAAATCTTTAAAATAATCCAGATGTATCTGGTCGAAATCAAAAATGCTATCGGGGATAGCCTTCAAATCGTCCAGCACATCGCTACTGTAAATGCGGTTACCGTTACCCACACTGACATGGAGGGCGGCACGCTTACGCGGCCAATAATCGAAGTCGGAATTGACTGACCAGTAGAACTCCTTCCGTTTAAAATTATAACCCAGCTTGGGGACGATACGCAGCAGGCGGTCGCCCGTAAACAAGCGGTTGTATTTGAACTCCTGGCGATAAGAAAATCCGTTACTACCGCTATAACTTAACAGCAAAGGGTTAATAAGAGGCGAACAGCGTACGCTGCCCATTTTGGCAAGGTCTACCGTATACCTGCTAACCAACGCGTCGCCTATCTGCCCCCAAAACTCCAGGCTCTTGCTTTTGGGCTTTTTCTTATAAAGAAGCGTATCGCGGTGCAAAAAGAAATCTTCGTATAGCTTCTGCTCATGCGATGTCAACGGAATAGGGCGTAATGTATTGAAATAGGCCGTATCCCGTTGGTAAGCGTTCGTATCGGTCAGCAAGGTATAGGATTCGGTAAGGTCGTACTTGCTCTTCGTCCTGTTCCGTTTGGTTGCGACTGCGGGGTCTCTCTGGCGGATATCCTTATAATCGAGCACCGCCGTATAACTGCCGTCCACCACATTGCCGAGCAAACGGAAAGTAGCATCGACATTGAAATGTACAGGCAGAAATTCATCGTCGCCTCCTACCTGCCCCATTTTTACCAGATTATTAAAACGAAGTACCTCGGAACGTCCGGAAAAACGTATCTCGCGCACACTCCACACATTGTCACTGACAATCATATAGCCTCCCACAAGCTGAAAGCTTTTACTCTTCGGCATAAACCGGATGCGGAACTCACGTTTATGCACGCTCCCCATAATGGAGTCTATATAATAAGTATAGTACTTTTTCGCATTGGAGGCCAGCGGAGAAAGCAGCTTATCGTATAATAAGGTAGAAGAGTAAATATTTATATGGAAGTATTCGAGCAAGCGGCCGTCCAGTTCCCAAAGTTCGGAAGAAGTACCTACGCCCGCCTTCACTTTCTGGTCATAAATGTCGGGGGCTGTATAATGCAACTCGCTGTATGTCTCCATCATATACTCCCGTACCCCTTTCTTTATGCGGAACATGGAGGGAATGAAACGAAGCAAGTGGTTTTTCTTACGAATATTCGCCCACCCTTTTATATAGAGTTCCGCCTTATATTCATCGACGATACGTTCATAAAATGGAGCGAAGAAGATTACTTTATCCATAATGGAATCTGCATAGGCCTTCTGTTCCGCATACGATTTGGGAACACCCGTAGCACCCGCCTTCTGCAAACTTGCACACAAGAAACAGACTCCTATCCATATGCATATTAAATGTTTCAACCGCAATATCTTCTTATGTGGGAGCAAATATAGAAAAAAAGTAATAACTTCCACTTAAATTCCATTTTCATTTTCCGGAGCCTCCTAAAGCCTAAAAAATGTATTTTCAAGGAACACCCTCTTTTCGCAGGGGGTATATTACCAAAAAACATATAAAAATCAGAGATTACCCCCTTCAAAATAGGGGGTAATTCGGAAAAAACATATAATTTTGCGCCCAACAACCAACAAAAGAAAAGACAAGTATGTCAAAAATGAGATTTTTTGCTTTGCAAGAGCTCGCCAATCGCCGCCCTCTTGAAGTCATTACTCCTTCAAACAAGTTGTCCGATTACTACGGCAGCCATGTTTTCGACCGTAAGAAAATGCAGGAATACCTGCCCAAAGAAGCCTACAAAGCAGTAACGGATGCTATTGAAAAAGGAACTCCTATTAGCCGGGAAATGGCCGACTTAATAGCAAACGGAATGAAAAGTTGGGCTAAGTCACTGAATGTTACCCACTATACACATTGGTTTCAACCGCTGACGGACGGAACGGCCGAGAAGCACGACGGCTTCATCGAGTTCGGTGAAGACGGGGATGTTATCGAACGTTTCTCCGGGAAACTGCTCATCCAACAAGAGCCGGATGCCTCGTCTTTCCCCAACGGTGGAATCCGCAATACGTTCGAGGCACGCGGATATACGGCATGGGATGTCTCGTCGCCTGCTTTCGTTGTAGAGACTACACTCTGTATTCCCACAATCTTCATCTCCTATACCGGTGAAGCATTGGATTATAAAACGCCTTTGCTAAAGGCACTTGCCGCAGTGGACAAGGCGGCAACGGACGTCTGCCAGCTTTTCGACAAGAATATAACGCGCGTATATACCAACCTGGGGTGGGAGCAGGAATATTTCCTCGTAGACTCCGCACTCTACAACGCACGTCCGGACTTATGCCTGACAGGGCGTACATTAATGGGGCACTCTTCCGCCAAAGACCAGCAATTGGAAGACCATTACTTCGGTTCCATTCCTCCGCGTGTTACGGCTTTTATGAAAGAGCTCGAAATAGAATGCCACAAACTGGGTATCCCTGTCAAGACGCGCCACAACGAGGTAGCCCCCAACCAGTTCGAACTGGCTCCTATCTTTGAAAACGCCAATCTTGCCAACGACCACAACCAACTGGTTATGGATTTGATGAAACGCATCGCCCGCAAGCATAACTTTGCCGTACTACTGCACGAAAAGCCGTATAGCGGCGTAAACGGTTCGGGCAAGCACAACAACTGGTCGCTCTGCACCGATACGGGTATCAACCTCTTTGCCCCCGGCAAGAACCCGAAAGGCAATATGCTCTTCCTTACATTCCTTGTCAACGTACTGATGATGGTGTATAAAAACCAGGACTTGCTCCGTGCTTCTATCGCAAGTGCGGGAAACAGCTACCGCCTAGGCGCCAATGAAGCTCCTCCCGCTATCTTATCCATATTCCTGGGCAAGCAGTTATCCTCTATCCTCGACGAAATAGCCCGCCAGGTAAGCAACAGCAAGATGACGGCAGAAGAAAAGACCACCCTGAAACTGGGCATCGGACGTATTCCCGAAATCCTGCTGGATACGACAGACCGTAACCGTACATCTCCTTTTGCCTTCACCGGCAACCGCTTCGAGTTCCGTGCCGCCGGCTCATCGGCAAACTGCGCTGCCGCCATGATTGCTATCAATGCAGCAATGGCAAATCAGTTGAACGAGTTCAAGGTATCTATCGAAAAGCTAATGGAAGAAGGAGTGGGCAAGGATGAAGCAATCTTCCGTATATTGAAAGAGACAATCATCGCTTCCGAGCCTATCCGCTTCGAAGGAGACGGTTATTCGGAACAATGGAAACAGGAAGCTGCCAGCCGCGGGCTGACCAACATCTGCCATGTACCGCAAGCCTTGATGCATTATATGGATGCCCAGTCCCGCTCCGTACTTATCGGCGAACGTATCTTCAACGAAACGGAACTGGCCTGCCGCCTGGAAGTGGAACTGGAGAAATACACGATGAAGGTGCAAATCGAAAGCCGTGTACTGGGCGACCTTGCCATTAACCATATCGTTCCGACTGCCGTAATCTACCAGAACCGCCTGTTAGAAAACCTGCGCGGACTGCGCGAAATATTCACACCGGAGGAATACGAAATACTCAGCGCCGACCGTAAAGAGCTTATACGCGAAATATCCCACCGCGTAACAGCTATCAAGATGCAGGTACGTGAAATGACGGAAGCCCGTAAGGTAGCCAACCATATGGACAACTACAAGGACAAAGCCTTTGCATACGAAGAAACCGTACGTCCTTACCTGGAAAGTATCCGCGAACACATCGACAATCTTGAAATGGAAGTGGACGACGAGATATGGCCGTTGCCGAAATACAGGGAGCTGCTGTTTACCAAATAAACCGGAAATACTTCTCGGCAAATAAGAAAACACATACGAAAAAAACTGAAAAAAGCACTTCCGAGAGTAATACCGGAAGTGCTTTTATTTTCATAAAAAAACGGAATAATACCGCATATACAGCTCCTACCCCTCTCCCAAGGCTCATTTTTCTTTCGGATAAATCGAAGAAAAAATATGCATTTGTGTTATATTTAATTTTTTCTTTTTACATTTGTGCTGTACAACACAGTTTTGCAGCAGTTATGGTAAAAATAAACTTATCAGATATCAATGTTCCGGAGTTGATTCCCGATATATGGTCGCCCCTGAATGAAGAACAACGGGAGTTTCTCGCTAACCATTTTACGCTCCAGAATTATAAGAAGAACGAGATTATTCATTGTGAAGGCGAGACACCCACTTACCTGATGTGCCTGTTGAACGGAAAGGTCAAAATCTACAAAGACGGTGTAGGCGGAAGAAGCCAGATTATCCGTATGATTAAGCCGACCGAATATTTCGGATACCGTCCTTACTTTGCCAAAGCAGATTACGTAACCGCAGCCTGTGCTTTCGAGCCTTCATTGGTCTGTCTGATACCGATGACCGCAATTATGACACTGCTGTCGCAGAACAATGAACTGGCAATGTTCTTTATCCGGCAGTTGTCCATAGACCTCGGCATTGCCGACGAACGTACCGTAAACCTTACCCAAAAGCATATCCGCGGCCGTTTGGCAGAATCGCTTATTTTCCTCAAAGAGAGTTATGGTCTGGAGGAGGACGGTTCTACATTGAGCATCTACCTATCCCGCGAAGACCTGGCTAACCTTTCCAACATGACGACATCCAATGCTATCCGTACCCTTTCGCAATTTGCAACGGAACGCTTGATTACTATCGACGGAAGGAAAATCAAAATCATCGAAGAAGAAAAACTGAAGAAGATAAGTAAAATAGGATAGCCTTTTAAACTTAGAAATACAGAATTAAAAAGGGATATTCAGTAAATGTCCCTAAAAATCAAGATGGCATATGAAGATGATAGAGCATACTCACTTCATATGCCATTTTTATAGTCCTATTCCTGTAATTTCTCACACAATCTTACCCTACAAGACATGACGCTCGGGAAGAAGTCTGAAGACATCTTCTGCCTCTGCCTGTAAAATCATATCATGCCGCTTTCACCGTCCTGTTCCTGATCTTGTCTATCATCAGTACGGCATTTGCCGTATGTATTCCAAAGAAAATCCACAGGATTTCCGTCTTCCT
>NZ_KB894189.1 GCF_000374365.1 Bacteroides gallinarum DSM 18171 = JCM 13658 | reverse complement strand
GCCGGTAGCCGATGCAGCACCACAGTCGCCGGTAGCCGATGCAGCACCACGGTTGCCGGAAGCCGATGCAGCACCACGGTTGCCGGAAGCCGATGCAGCACCACGGTTGCCGGAAGCCGATGCAGCACCACGGTCGCCGGTAGCCGATGCAGCACCACAGTCGCCGGTAGCCGATACAGCACCACGGTTGCCGGTAGCCGATGCAGCACCACGGTCGCCGGTAGCATTTTTTTCTTTCGTCCATTTACATTTACTGAACGTAAACTTGACGGCTGCATCTACAATATTTTTAATGCTTAATTCTGCCCCAATGCGGATTTTTGAACAAGCTATTTTTGTATCGCCTGTATCAACGCGCATATCTCCACTGCCTTCAACTTCATGAAATTTGTTCATGTCGATGCTTGCTGGAGGATAATGTCCGAATACGTCCAAGGGGTGCAGGCAGTAATGAAAACCATTGCTGCAAACGCTTATCTTACCTGGTTCTTCGTAATCTTTTCCCTCCTCATATTTGAAATCCCTGCAAGTCATATCAGGATTGAAGCCTTTGAACCCTTTTATCTTGCTGAATTCTTTCGGGATAGTAACATTACTTGGAAGGCTTGCTCTGAGAACCATATATGCCATATAATTTGTGTCAAATCCCGCTATTCCCGTCCCAATGGCGGTAAGAAGAAATTCTTTTTCAGGATGCTCATTGGCAAAATGCCGTAAATTGGCTAAAGAGTCTATAAGTTCTTTTTCCGAGACTTTCTGCATGTCCTTATCCAGTGTGGGTATGGCATAGGATTTTCCTTGTATTCCTTCTGCTTGTCCCATGACTGCGCCGAATTTGTCTACAGCCAATTTTGCAGCTCCACCGGCATGATTGCCGTTCATGTTGGAACCAAAAACAAATATTTGGTTTTCATTGAGTTCCTGAATATTCTCAGGAGTAAATTTCTTTTCCATATTTATATTGTTATTAATGAGTTTCAACTAAAAACCGGGCTATCTTCACAGACTGCCCGGCTGCGACTAAACAAATACTTCATCTATAGTCTGGAATGCAATAACGCATGTTCTAACTCCGAAGGAAAGCCTCTATTCTCACGAACGGGGGCTTGCCATGTCTGAAAACAAGGTTCGTGAATGAACCAAATACCAACATTAGGTAGTGGCGACACCCGGACTCGAACCGGGACGATTTTACTCGATATTGCCGTGAAGGAATTTCACCTATTATCTATATTCTCACGTGCACCTTCGCAGGTTGAGGTTAAGGCGAATGCTTTTCTGCATATAGTGGCATTCCTTTTATCGTGAACCTCTTTAATCCTTGCGTCTACCATTCCGCCATTTCGCCGTGTTCCCGACCAACACGTGGACGGGACTTGACATAATCGTTACATTAAGGCGAACCTTCACAGGCTTTATCTAAAAATTCTTTTTAGTCCTACATTCATAGCATTCCTCTTAGCTTCGTCGGAAGGGTGAACATATATATTAAGAGTTGTACCGACATCCGAATGTCCCAGGATAGACGAAGTTGTTTTTATATCCACTTTATTCTCAATGAGAGTTGTGGCGAATGTGTGCCTTAGCCCATGAAACTTTATACAGTGGTCTAATTTTACTTTCTCAAGTATAAAAATCTTATAATAATTCCTCAACGTTCGGGGCTCGATGAAATTATTTGAGCAGGAACATACATAATAGTCTTCGTTACTTACGGATTTAAACTTCTTCACCAACGGGAAAATACTTTTCATTATTGGTACGTATCTATCGGATGATGTCGTTTTAGGCGTACCTATTTCAATCCATGATTTTTTGCTATCAGGGTCATAAATACGTTCAAGCGTTTTGTTTACATGAATCATCTTGTTGTCTAAATCAACATCTTGCCATTGCAAAGCACATACTTCGCCTATTCTCATGCCTGTACAGATAGTAAGCAATATTCCAAGATTGCGAGGTGACGGGTTTTCTATGGCATAATCTACTATTCTCTTGTATTCGGCATTTGTGTACCTTTCTATTTTAGATACGCCTGTTTTAGCTTTAGTAGGCCAAACCATTTTCCAACGGGTATCCGGTACATTAATCTCGAATTCCTCGGACGCATAATGTATAAGCATCTTAAGAACGATTAGAATGTCATTGCAATACTTTGATGACAACCCTTCGTTTTCCATTAAGTTATAAATAAATGGAATGATTGTTTTTTTGTTAAGATTTTCTACATCCTCGTTACCCATGGCGGGACTTAGCACATTCGTGTATATCATCTTGTAGATGGATAATGTCGAAGTCTTCACCTGCTTTTCCTTCATAGGTAGCCAAGCGTTATATACATCTTGTAATTTCATGTTCGCACACTATTTTATCATTAATATTAGCTTTTATTATATCCGAAAATTCGAGCGTATCATCTTGGGCATTCAGTAGTATATATTTCTGCTTCACAGTGTTTTCAAGCACGTCTCCATGATATACATACCCCATTATTCCACGGATGGAAAGATTTAGCAAGAGTATCGGAATGGAACGAGATGACAGTTCCCAACATGTCACCATGTGTTGGGAGGGAAAATGTTCCCAAGGAAGCAAGTTATAGCAACGCTGCCACCAATCCGCAATAATCATAGAACCATTGCCGGCTGTCGGTTCATGAATCGTCCCGGATTGCTTTGTTAATTTCGAGCATAATATGCCGAGAGAATTGGGGGTGAAATCCTGCTTTTTCTGCTTCCGTTCCGACAATTCATTTTCATATAACTCTTGAAACCAGTCATGTGACATATCACAACCGTTCATTCGTATCAACTCATGATAGATTAGATTACGTCTTTGGGTATCTCCTTCAAGAATACACATTATCGCATCAGGAAGGTCTTTTAAGTCTTCTATTGCGAACAACCTAAGTACTTCATCTTTTCTCATAATATTCTATGTCTATTTTTAGTATTTTCTTAATCAAGGATATAGCTCGCGATACCCTGGCTTCAACATTCCCCTTGCTAATAGATAGCGCGTTAGCTATTTCTGCATTGTTAAACCCTCTACAACGCATAGACAATATCTCTCTATCCTTTTTTACCTTTAAGAGCTGAAATACGGGAAATTCAAATTCCGGATTAGGATAATAGATATCGAATCTAAGTTCTGGAATAAGTCTTATATGATATAGGTAATCTATGGCTCTCTTCTTGGAGTACCATATCCATGTAGCCAATATGTCGCCGCTGTCCCTTTTGCAAGCCACAAAAATGAAAGCATCCTGAACTATATCCTCTGAATCTTGCATCGGTAAATCGTACTTATAAGATATATGTTTACAGATGTTACGAAAATAATTCTTATACAACGTAGTACAATTATTCATTGTACTAATGTCTATCATATCAGACTCCTCACATGGTATATATAAGTTAGATAATGTATAATCGTCGCTGTTGCCATTTCTGTATTTAGGCCTTACCTCTAACCATCTCTTAGCTTTGAAGGCGTTATATATACATTGTGCTACCGTTACTTGTATCTCTTTTCTCGAACCGATAGACAATTTGACAAATCGTTCTGACGACTTCCGCTTAACATGGTGTTTGGGAATAATAAAACATCTATTACTGATAATTTTGCAGAAAAACACATTTCCGTCATCTGTTATATAATATTTTTTATTCACTGAATCCAAATCAAGAGGTATTTGTGCAGCCTTTCTTTCTGTATTCTCTTCAATAGACTGTTGGGCATTTTCCATCGAATCGATAAAATATCCATCTCTTATATTCATCTTAATCTGTTTTTACAGTTTTGCTCCCCTGAGCCAATTCGATTGGCGGCATCACGTCATTATCAGGGGATTTTCTTAATTTTGTGTCGCCAAACTAAAAATTAAGAAATATGGATGTGTCAGAATTAATCAAATGCTACAATATGCAGCATAAATCTTTGTTTACCACATCTTTGGTTGGCAAAAACGGTTTATGAATTACACCGTAATTGCTTTCACAATAAGTCTAAGAACGATATATAATGCTCCCTCCGCACGATTCGAACGTGCGACTTTCGCTAACTATGTTTCCGGTTCATAATAGCCATAGCGATGCTCTGCCTGGATGAGCTAAGAGGAAAGTTTTACTAATAGTCAAGGCTGTCGTAGTACTGCTTGTTGTTCATGTACTCCGACACTACCGCCGACCGTGAACTGTCATTTATCCGGCTGCTGATGAAGTCGTACTTCTCGGAACTCATGCCGGACAACACATCATCGTTGTATTCCACATGGCCGCTGTATATACATCCCGCCATTACCACAATAACTAAGGCTATCCGAAGCGCAAGCCGGGAGGCTCTGTTTAAATCGTAGGTTTTCATATTGTATAGTGATTAATGATTGGCTTTTATGTTGTCAATTTCTTTTGGACTGTAGTAAACCTTTCTTCCAATCTTAATTTTGGGCAGATAGCCTGATTTACCCCATCTATCCAGCGTACACGGGTGAACATGTAATATCTCTGCCGCTTCCTTGAGAGATATGAGTTTGTCATTCGAGTCGGGTAAGGTATTTGCTTTCACTTCCTCATTCCATTCTAAAAAAGCTCTCTTTAAGTCCTGTGCGCTAACTATAAAAAGCTGTTGGCTGGAAGAGTTGCTTCTCATTATTTCCCGAATATCCATAGCTTTATCTCCTATTTTAGTCTGGTTACTTCGTATTTTGTTTTGCTTACAGCTTTGAACTCAAACTTACCATATTCGCCCCTTGATTTGGCTTTATCGCTCTTCAATTCTGTGGATGCCGTTTTGACATTCCCGGGAAGCATATCATTTATGGTATATTCAACACAGGTCAGAGGTTCCATTGCAAGGAGAGTTTTTTTTACGTCCACCTTCTTAATTAGTTTTTTTCTTGCTTTTTTTATGATTATATCATTCATAACTAATACATTTGCATTGGTTAATTGACTAATCAGATTTCTAACTGATTTATGATGCAAATATACTAGAAGTTCTATATCTAGCATAGTACTTCTAGTTAATAAATATTAATAAGCTAGAATTTCTAACTATCAAAAATCAAATATCTATATGACGTTAAAGGAGAGAATGTTTTATCTTATTGAAAAAGAAGGTATTAACCCTAACCAATTTTATACTAAATCGGGCTTAGGTAATGGATATTTAGATAAGGTCGGAGATTCTTTTAGAAAGCCTACAATAGAAAAAATAAAAAAGAGCTTTCCGCATTGGAATATGGATTGGATTCTTTACGAAAAAGGAGAGCCTATTACTAATTCTATAAAAGATATAGAAATTTTAGAAGCTATACCATTAAACCGAAACTATATCATAAATGTACCGCTAGTAAACCAATATGCGCAGGCTGGTTATCTATGTGGTTTTCAAGATGCTGCATATATAGCTACATTGCCTACTATACCTTTTATAATAGACCATGAGGCTAAAGGGAATTATGTGGCTTTTGAAGTTAGAGGTGATAGCATGAACGATGGGACTGAGGAAAGCTATCTTGAAGGAGATAAACTTCTTTGTCGGGAAATTGCTCCATATCTATGGGCAGAGTACAAACTTCACATTAGAAAGTGGGATTTTGTAATAGTCCATGAAGAAGGAATATTAGTCAAAAGGATTATTGACCATAATGTAGAAAATCATACGATAACAATACATTCCCTAAATGATATGTATCCTGATAGGGTTATTGATTTAGCAGAAGTCAGGCAAATTTTTAATGTGATAGAATTGCAAAGGCCAAGAAGGAGATAAATACACCAAATTAATTTAATATTATGGGATTTCTTGACATGTTTAAAAGTAAACCAGAAAGAGAGGAACAAGTAAAAAATGATATTGCAGATTTCTTTCATATAGATATAAATAACCTATTTCAATATAGCCCAACTTATTCTCATTCAGAAGAAAATATTGCTGGGAAAGAGGTTAGACATTATAAACTTAGGTTAAAAGAGTTGGAACTCGGAGTATTTTATGAACTTAAGATAATAGAAGTTGGAGAAAACGAGTTAAATGTTTCCTTTATAGGAAGAAGTAGTATTTTAACTGACGAATTGAAAGAATTTATAAATTTCTGTGCTAATTGTTACGGTTTAGATAATTCTGGATATGGAAGAATTGAAAACAAGGATTATTTAGATGTAGAAAGAAAGTTGTTTTCTCGTATGTGGAATAAAATTTGGATAACGAATCTTGCTACCGATAATGATAATATGGAAATGGTAATATATTCACTAAAAAAGCGACTGTAAATCTGGTAAATAAGTCCGTTATGAAAAGTTTATTTTTTTTTGTAGCAATATCTTTATTATTGATAGGTTGTGGCTCAGATGAAAACATCATAAATGAGCCTGAGATACCTAATCATAGTAGTGACAGTTTTATTCAAGTAGACGACATGGCTCTGAGAGGATATGTTTTTGAAGGATATTACTATATAGAAGCCGTAGATGCGGAGAAAAATGTAATATTTACCATTAAAGACAAGGCAGAAGATTATGTTCATGATAGGGGTTTTGGAGAGAAAGAATATTACACTGTTGATGGGTGCTATCTATTAGATGCTTTTAGAAAGAATAATAATTTATATGTATTTGTAAGTCTATACGATAAACCCTATCATCCACACAAGTTTATACTAAAAATACAAAATGGGGAAGTTGTTCGGAAAGTGTATTTCGACAGTGACGATTATCATAACCATCGTTTTTTCCCTGAAAGGATGATAAATTGGTATGGAGAGTACATAGCTATTTATATTACACCAAAAACAAGCTATAATGACATGGCTATATTGGATGAAAATTTAAATTACACAGATGATATATCATGGAGTGGTATTGATATATGGGTTGAAAATATAGAGAAAAATAACTATATTCTTTTTTCTCCCAATAACATGATATACACTGTAGGAAATACTGTTGTATGTGCTGACATGTCTAAGTATGAATATATAACGTGGGAGACAGGATTCACCGAAGAGGAAATAAGGTTAATTAAAGCAGACTATTCTTTAGAAGGAAATAATGTAACGATAGATGTTAGGGCTATCACCAAAGCTGGAGAAAATAAAAAATATCATTTGGTGCTGAGTAAAGATACAGGGGAGATTATTTCCAGATTGCATACCTCGTAGGCTGTAGATACAGTACACATCTAAAGAATGACGGTCATTCTTATATAATCTTTAGTTTTCAAACAGCAAACGAAATGCAAGAGCGAAACTTTTGCATTGTGTTTTATAACATGTATTGCAACAATTGTAGAATAAAATATATTATATATCTAAAGAAGTAATTAACTTTGCCGCACATTATTTAACTAAAGCATTTATAAATATGAAAAAGACTTTATTTTTACTGGTAATACTGCCAATGGTATTATTTACGGCTTGTTCTGATGACAAAGATGATATAGACGCTGCTTTGATAGAGGGAAGTTGGGGGCTTGTACATTCGGAAGGGTATGATAAATACGACCCGTCAGACCCTTTCGAATGGGATTATGACTGTGACCCGTTAGACCCATCTTCTTATAGTGATGCCAAGATAGATATATTTAAAATGGATGGAAACAAATATTATCAAGTTACTTATTACTGGAGTGTATATTCAAAGAAATGGGTAAAAGAAGGTGAAGGATATACATTTACTATCAGCGGAAATACAATAACTCCCATCTCCAATGCTATGAAATTGGGACTTTTTGAATTGAAGAAAACATCAATCACTAAGCCAGATGGCTCTGTATTGGTAACTACCACTACTAAAGTGACTGGCAAGGGGCAGATTTACTTTGTAGATAAGTTCTTGGGTAAAGATGTGGCTTGATAAAAACCATAGGTCAAAAATGCCCATTGGTGAAAATCAGCTACTTATAAAAATTAAGGACAGAAATAGGAAAGAATGAGATAGAAGTTATGAAAAACTTGGTCTTTAAACGAGTATGAATATTAAAACCTCAATTAAAAATTTCCTCTCGAAAAGGAAGAGAATGAAGTTCGTATCTATTGTAATCAACAGCAATTTAGTAACCGGAAATACCGAAGCGTCAACAGCTATAAGAATGGCGGAAGAACTTGCCCGATATGTAGAAAAAGGAGAGTATAACCCTAATACCCTACCCAATGGGTATCGCTATGAATAAAATTATAAAAAAGCCCCGGACTCATGAACGGGGCAAAATGCTTATATTAGGATACCCTCCTTAATTTAACTTTTTGTATATCATTTTTGCATAATATGTAGAGCCTTCCATTCCTTCTATTGTCATACTGTTAGATGTCAAATTCAGAACTTTAAAGCTGGCATTATCATATTCTTCGGCCTTTTGTGTTGGCTGATTGTAGTAGTCACCCTTCTGGCAAAGATAACCATTCTCACGCATCCAGCTAAACAAACGGTTTTGACCGATATTTACTCCATTTTGTTGCAGTATCTTTGCCAATTCAGCAACCAAGCAAGAACGTTGAGAAGCTGAAACGGCATCAGCCAAAAGAACTTTAGGTGCATCTTTTTGAATCTTCTGTTCTGCAATTTCTGCTTTTTGTTCGGCTTCGATACGTTTTTGCTTTTCTTCTTTTAGATTGGTTGCAAGCTGAATTAGAAAATCGGGTGAGGTCAAAGCCTTTTTAAGCGTTTCTTGCGTCATGTATGTACCATGCTTGCGGATTGAGGGCAAAACTTCATCGCAAACCCAATCTTGGAATTTTTCAGCATCCGGTAATTTGGATTTCATTGTCAACCGATAAACTTCACTTTCTTTGCCATACTTTATAGCTTGTACACCACTTTGGGTGGGGGTTTCCAAAACAGTAACCCCCCTTACAATGGTCTATAACAGCTTTAGCAGGATTTGAATAGCCAAGTGCTTTAGCTACATCTGCCAAGCAAAACAACGGTTCTTCATTCTCATTCATAGCAATTCTTACTTTCCCGAACTGCTCATTTTGGAAAATCTGAATATTATTCATACTTTTACGCAGTTTTAAAAATTGAACCCCACCAAAGGCAAGTTCCTCACTTCTTACCGATGGCGGGGTTTATACTTTTTCAGCCGTGAGGATGGCTGCATTATTTCTGTCTGCGAATTTACCACTAACCGATTGCGCGACCTAAAAAATGTCGTGTGCAGAACAAACAATTGGCAAAAGGTTTGTTATTTATAGAAAAAGCAGCCCCTAAGTGTATAGAGGCTGCTTGTAATGCCTTTCTTGCCAGCCCGCCAGCCGTATTGCTGGCGGGGCATCGTAACGTGAAACGTTGGTCGAAACCTCAACGTGCATCTTACACTATCTGTTTACGCGGCAATCATTTCCTAATCTTTTCTTCATTTCAGCTATTGAGTTATCCAGGTCGGCAATCATCCTCTCATAGTCCTGGTGTGATGCGGCTACATTGTCTGCTATTATATTGCCAAGTTCCTCGATAGAGGTACATATCTTGTTTACGAGCTGTTTGTTTTCTTCCATGATATTCTATATTTAATTAATCACCTACATAATGAGAACCGAAACGCCCGTAGCTATACGGATTATAGTAAGCAGATGCCGGGATTGACAAATCATCATAAGAACTGCGCTCGATAGGTTCAACTAAAGCGGCTCTCATGGCTTCTTTCTCTGCGGTTCTTGTCTCTTCATCAGTTACACGTTTCTTTTCGTTAGACCAAGCAAGTTTAAGACAGTCTGCCCAAGTCTTTACTCCATGAGTGAGTGAATACAGTTTCATGTACTTCTTAATCTGGTGGGCGGCTTTCATTATCTTACTTAAGTTGTAGCGTTTCATAATCGTTGTTCTTTATTGTTTAACTTTGACGACACAAAGGTGGTATTTTCGTACCACATAAACAAATAAAGGTGTAATTATAATATATCATTTAACTTTAATTAGTGATACGATAATACCACATCTTTAATATTAATGTATCTTTGCAGAAACAAAACTTATGAAGTATGATTGAGCAACTAAGAATTAAAGAAGCCATCAAAGAACATGGCACATCAATTAATGAAGTCGCTGAAAAAATGGGAATTTCCCGTTTTACTCTTAGCACTCATGTAAATGGTAATCCATCTACGGAAATTCTTTTAAGGATTGCGGATGCCATAGGTTGCCCGATAACTGAACTATTTGAAAAGCCCAAAAGCGATGGAGCCTCTATCACGTGCCCGAACTGCGGGAAGAATATAAACATTAAAGTAGAATGAGTATGAGTAAAACATTTAATATTTATTGTGACGAAAGTACACATCTAAAGAATGACGGTCATCCTTATATGCTTTTGGGGTATGTAAGTATTGCATATCCACAAATAAAAATGGCAAGGGAGCAAATTAAGGCCATTAAAGCAAAACATAATTACGAAGGTGAGCTGAAATGGACTAATGTACATGATGCAACGTATCCGATGTATAATGAACTCGTTGACTATTTTTTTATGACAGACATGAAGTTTAGAGTTGTCATCGTGGATAAATCTCAGATAGATGAAACACGTCCTGAATATACTTTCAATGACTTCTATTTCAGAATGTACTATCAGCTTCTGCATCATCTGACTGACATGGAGAATGAATACAATGTGTTTTTCGATATAAAAGACACCTGTAGCCATAATAAACTACATAAACTGCAGGAAATTTTAAAATGGAACACATCTATTAGGCATTTTCAATTTATACGCTCTCATGAGAGTAGTTTTGTACAGTTGGCAGATATATTGATGGGAGCCATAAATTATAATTTACGAATTGAGAAAGGGGATGTAGAAGGTAAGGTTATTGCCAAAAGAAAGATTGTAGATAAAATACAAGAACATGCAAATATTTCATTAAATAAAACAACCCCATTATTTAAGAAAAAGTTTAATCTATTCTTTATCTCGCTAAAATAATAACTATGCCCTTCAATTTATTAAAGAAATATCCGGAGTTACTTGAGATTCTACATTTAAATGAATATCAACGCAAAGAGTCTCTTATGAGAATCTATAAAAGAGATATAGAAGATAATCCAAATTTCAAGTTTAGAGAAAAACAAATCTATCCAATCAAGTCGGACGGTGAAGCTGATATGGGGCGACAATTTACACATCTTACCTGCGAGGAAGTACAAGAAATAGATGAGAATGGCAACCTACTCCCAGCTAAACGAGTTTTTGAAAAAGACCGTTCTCAACGGCTGCATTGGATAAATCATCACATCCAAGAATTGGTATCTGAAAATGTAGAAGTTTTTAGTGTAACAGAGCGCGACCAAAGAAAACGTTGCGATGTCACAAAAACATATATTTACAATAAGAAGGAGAAATATGTGATAGTTCTTGAATGCCAAAGAAAAAGTTCTTATTATTTATTGACAGCCTATTACTTGAACAAAGAATATGCGGAGAAAAGTATAAAAAAGAAGATGAAGAAGCGTTTACCGAATATTGAATAAAAGACGCAGGGCTCAGATTTATATCAAGATAAACCGAGCCCCGAAACTCCTTCTATTTGTAGATGAGCGTTGCAAATATACGCTGATATATTTGAATATACAACAATTTTTGCACCATGATTGTTTATTTAACGCCGTGATATAAAATTAACATAACTATATTGGCCGAATAAAGGAACGCTTTAGAGTTATTCAATCAAAGAAACCACCTCTTTCTTTATTTCATCGTCTATCTCACGGTATCTGGCAAAAGCCTTGCTTCCTTCGGTATGTCCGGAGAGCGCACCGACAAGGTTAGGGTCTTTGACTTTTTTATACAGATTGCCTATGAATGTCCTTCTTGCCATGTGAGAGGATGCAACTTCGTTTATCGGTCGCTTCTCCTCCTTGCCCGTGGTCGGATTAAGAACAGTAACCATGCGGGTTATACTGCAACATTTAAATAGGGACATTCAGTAAATAATATAAAATCAGCCAACTAATTCATACACAAAATATTGCGAATTAGCTGGCTTTTTTGTATCTTTAGGTATTCCCCCGCAAATAAGGTTTGAAGGCCAAAACGGGGGAAATTCCCCGACTAAGATATGGCTAAGATACAAAATATTTCCGAAATTCACCCAACTTTGGGCTTCACAGAATTTGATGTTCTGGAAAAATACCGCAAAAGTTTTAATGAGAGTGAGCTTGGCAGGCTTCACTCAG
>NZ_KB894188.1 GCF_000374365.1 Bacteroides gallinarum DSM 18171 = JCM 13658 | reverse complement strand
TGTGGATTTTCTTTGGAATACATACGGCAAATGCCGTACTGATGATAGACAAGATCAGGAACAGGACGGTGAAAGCGGCATGATATGATTTTACAGGCAGAGGCAGAAGATGTCTTCAGACTTCTTCCCGAGCGTCATGTCTTGTAGGGTAAGATTGTGTGAGAAATTACAGGAATAGGACTATAAAAATGGCATATGAAGTGAGTATGCTCTATCATCTTCATATGCCATCTTGATTTTTAGGGACATTTACTGAATATCCCTACTTATACAGGTTGAACATATCGTATACATACACATCTCCTTCTTTAATCCGGGTATCGTAGGATAAAGGAGCTGCGAGTGAAATCTCGGCGCCGCTGATGTCCAACTGCAAGGTATGGATAAGGTCGATGAAAGCGGAAGAGCCGAAGTAAGCGGGACGGGTGGAGATAGTCTCCGTGAAATGCCCGATTTTCTTCGATACGAAATCCTGGATAGTGGCATATTGCGATGCGAAATGTTTCATGAATTCGTCGCTGACTCCATAATCTCCGGTTTCGGTCAGCACGCCGTCGATTTTCTTTTCCACCACCTTGCCGTTGCGCAGCTTCACGGTTACGTCGATATTGCTCACTACCACGCCGTTATTGGCGGGATTAATCACCAATACGGAATCGCCTGCCACATTGAGTACTTTCTTGCATTCGCGGGCATGGTCGTGCCCCATAAGTACCATATCGAACCCCGGAACGTTGCGGGCTATATCCAACGAGGCGTTCTCCCGGTACTTGCCGCCCATTAGCAGGGCATCCTTCCCGGCATGGAACAGCCCGATTACGATGTCCGGATTTTCCTTTTCGCGGATTATCTTCATCCATTTGCGCGCCGTATCTTCCATGTCGTCGAAACGGAGCCCTTTCCACAAGTTCTCGGACAGCCAGACTGGAATGGCGGGGGTTATCATGCCGAGGACGGCTATCTTCACCCCGTCGCGCTCGAGCACTTCGTACGGTTTGAAATGGGTCTTGCCCGTAGCCGTCTCAACGATGTTGGCACCCAGTACGGGGCCGCGGCATTCGCCAGCCCAACGGTCGAAAACGGCACGTCCGGTTTCCACATCGTGGTTACCCATATTGCCTGCATCATAACCCATGAAGTTCAGCATTTCTGCCGTCACATGAGGAGACACCGTATCTATATAATTATAGTAATAAGCGGTAGGCTGCCCCTGGAGGATATCTCCGTTATCCAATAATATCAGGTTGTCCTTGTATGTCTTGCGCTCTTTCTGCACGAAGGCGTACACACGTGCCAGGCTGCCGGCCGCATCCCGCTGAAGAATAAAATCATGGGGATAGAAATTTCCGTGGATATCACTGGTCTGCACTATTTTCAATTTCACTTCTTTTTCCTGTGCGGCAACCGTACCGGCCAGCAGGAAAAGCCATACCAAACAATAAGTCAGTTTCTTCATGTCTTTATCTTTTTTATAAATCTAACGGGTGGGTAAAAATAAAACGGGCGCCTCCGGTATAATGCGAATCGACCCAAATCTTCCCACCCCATTTTTCTACAATCAGTTTACAGATAGAGAGGCCAAGCCCTGTTCCCTGTGCATATTCATCTAATTTCTCGAAACGTTCGAACACCTTCTTATGCTGCTCCGGCGGTATGCCGCAACCGGTATCCGTTACGGAAAAGAGGAGGGTACGGTGTTTCCCGTCCGCTTCGAGCTTCAAGGTTATCGTTCCGTTCTCCGTAAACTTATCCGCATTGGACAATAAGTTGATGACTACCTGTTGCAGACGTTGGATATCCGTACGGATTTCCAGGTGCTCCAAGGCGCTCTCGAACACCAGCCGGTTGGTAGAGCGGCGCGCCTGCGCCACCGAAGCCACTACCCGCGTACAGGTCTGCACCACATCGCACTTTTCCAGTGTGAAAGTAACGCGGTCGGCTTCCAGCCGGGAAATGTCCAGTATATCGTTAATCAGCCGGAGCAGCAAGTCCGAATTGGCTTTGATTATTTCAAAATATCCCCGCTGTTCCTCTACCGGAGTATCGCCGGTGGAAAGTACGTCCGAAAATCCCACAATCGCATTCAGCGGCGTACGTATCTCATGGCTCATATTGGCGAGGAAGGCACTTTTCAGGCGGTTGGACTCCTCCGCCCTGTCCTTCGCCTCGCGTAAGGCGGCTTCGGAAACTTCCAGCTCGTCCTTCAGCTTTTTGGTACGGTAGAAGAAATAGAGCGTGATGAACAGGCCTGTCAACAGGATAAACAGCACGGCGGCTATGCCCCATATCTGGTATCTATACTGTTCATAGAAAGTGGGGGTTACATTTACCAATCTGACCGGAGAGGGAACCGACGCGATATCCAGCCTCCTGTCCTTGACGAGTTGGCCGTCCATGATAGTCTCGCAGGAGATAAGTTCTATTTCAGAGTTCTCCGGGCTTTCCAGCAGGCGGATAGCCTGCCGCGCCATGTCCCTGCCCAATGCCCGGTATGCGGGCACTATCCCGCCGACAGCCCAGTAGCCGATACCTACGGACGTTATGGAGAAGGCGGGTAACTCGGGAGCAGCCTCCATCATGGCATAAGTGGCATTGCGCATAAAATAGCCGTCGTTCATATCCACCCGCCACGTACCCATTAATAAAGCGGTATTGGGAGGCAAAGAATGCAGCTCGTCGCTAATGGTGTAGATAGTATTGACGCGCCCGTCCAGCAGGATAAGGCTTAATTCGGGAAATTTCTTCATCTCCTTAACCACATGCGCCTGCAAGGTGACGCCGCCATAGCTGTTATCCGAGATGAAAGCTATATGTTCCGTCCGGGGGTATAATTGTTTTATCATGCGGATATTGGCAGCCACATCGTACTGGTAGATAAATCCGGTTTTAATCGGAGAAGTGGAGAAATCCTCGAAGAAGTCGAGCGACTCGGGCATCCAGGTTTTCAAGTCCGTACCGTATTCCGGCAGAAGCACCACATTGCGGCTGGCGAGCGCCGTCATCACGGGCACATCTCCTTGTATGGAATCTTCCAGCGACAAAAAGGCCGCCCACGCCTCCTGCCCTATCAATACGATAAGCGACGGCTCTTTCGTACCCCGGTATTTGGAGAGGATACCCGCCATTCTCGGTTTCCACAAAGGCGATTCGGAGAAGCTCTTGCAGTTCATATTCTCCAGTTCTACCCCGTACTTGCCTCCCAAGCGCTGGTATTCTTCCATAAAATCGGAGATATTGCTCGAAGTCTGGCCTGCATCCGGATTATAGGAGCTGATAATCAGCACGGGATGTTCTCCCGTCGTAGAAAAGACTGGAAATACGGAAAGGAAAAATGCCGACAGGCAAAATAACAGCCTATATAGTATGCTTGTGGATAGCCCCATTCAAATTCCTTGATAGTTGCCGGCAAAGATACAATAAAACTCATAAAAAAGGCGGTAAAGAAGGATTGTTTTTCGTACTTTTGGCGCTCATTACCAAAATAAGGAAGCTGACATGACACAAATCTTTCATAGCATGATAGCCGCCCTCCTTGGCATATCAGAAAAACAGGTCGGACAGACGCTGGCATTGCTCGGTGACGGGGCGACCATTCCGTTTATCAGCCGTTACCGCAAAGAGAAAACGGGCGGGCTGGACGAAGTACAGATAGAAGCTATCCAAACTCATTACGAAAAGCTGAACGAAACGGCGAAACGTAAGGAAACGATTACCGGTACTATCCGGGAACAGGGGAAAATGACCCCGGAACTGCAAAAGCGCATCGATGAAACCTGGGACAGCGCCGTCCTCGAGGACATCTACCTGCCCTACAAGCCCAAACGGAAAACCCGTGCGGAAGCCGCCCGCCAGAAAGGGCTGGAACCGCTTGCCGCCATGCTGATGCTTCAGCGTGAACCGCATCCCGAACAGCGTGCTGCCGGCTTCGTGAAAGGGGATGTAAAAGATACGGACGATGCACTGAAGGGTGCGCGCGACATCATTGCCGAGCAGGTCAGCGAAAACGAACGCGCCCGCAACATGCTGCGGAACGCTTTTGCCCGCCAAGCCATGTTGACTGCCAAAGTAGTGAAAGGCAAAGAGGAAGAAGGAGCCAAGTATATGGATTACTTCGACTGTTCGGAACCTTTGAAACGATGCAGCTCGCACCGGCTGCTCGCTATCCGCCGCGCCGAAGCAGAAGGGATACTCAAAGTAAGCATCGCCCCGGACGACGAAGAATGTGTGGAACGCTTGGAAAGGCAGTTCGTGCAAAGCGGCAATGCTTGCGGGAAACAAGTGGCGGAAGCCGTACAGGATGCTTACAAACGGCTGTTGAAGCCTTCTATCGAAACGGAATTCGCCGCACAAAGCAAAGAACGTGCCGACGATGAAGCGATTCACGTTTTTGCGGAGAACCTGCGGCAGTTGCTGCTTGCCTCGCCATTGGGACAGAAACGGGTAATGGGAATAGACCCGGGATTTCGTACCGGCTGCAAAGTGGTATGCCTGGATGCGCAGGGTAACCTGCTGCACAACGAAAATATCTACCCGCATCCGCCGGTAAACCGGTCTAAAGAGGCATTCGCCAAACTGCAACAGATGATAGAGGCTTACAGGATTGAAGCGGTTGCCATTGGAAACGGTACTGCCAGCCGTGAAACGGAAGATTTCCTGAAAAGCCATGCGTTCGGCCGTGAGATACAGGTTTTCATCGTCAGCGAGCAGGGTGCATCCATTTACTCCGCCTCCAAGATTGCCAGGGACGAATTTCCCGAATACGATGTCACCGTACGCGGTGCGGTTTCCATTGCCCGCCGGCTTATGGACCCGTTGGCAGAGCTTGTCAAGATAGACCCTAAATCTATCGGCGTAGGGCAGTACCAGCATGATGTAGACCAGAACAAGCTGAAAAAATCCCTCGACCAGACCGTAGAAAGCTGCGTGAACCTGGTGGGTGTGAACCTGAATACGGCAAGCAGCCACCTGCTTACCTACATATCGGGGCTCGGCCCCCAGTTGGCACAGAATATCGTGAACTACCGTGCCGAGAACGGAGCCTTCTCCTCCCGTAAGGAGCTGATGAAAGTTCCGCGTATGGGTGCAAAGGCATTCGAGCAATGCGCCGGTTTCCTGCGCATACCGGATGCTCCCAACCCGCTGGACAATACTGCCGTACATCCCGAGAGTTACCACATCGTAGAGCAAATGGCGAAAGACCTGGGGTGCAGCGTAACCGAACTGATTGCCGACAAGGAGCTGCGCTCGAAGATAGAACCGGAGCGGTATCTCTCTCCCACCGTCGGTATGCCCACCCTGAAAGATATTCTGCAAGAGTTGGAGAAGCCGGGGCGCGACCCTCGCGGACCTATCAAAATATTCGAGTTCGACAAGAATGTGCGTACGATTGCCGACCTGCGGGTAGGCATGGAACTGCCGGGCATCGTAGGCAATATCACCAATTTCGGCGCTTTCGTCGATATAGGCATCAAAGAAAACGGACTGGTACATCTCTCCCAGCTTGCACAGAAGTATGTATCAGACCCCAATGAGATTGTATCCATTCACCAGCAGGTACGCGTAAAGGTGCTCAGCGTAGATACGGCACGGAAGCGTATTCAGTTGAGTATGATTGGGGTGGAACAGTAAGTTGGGGATTAACGATTAACGGTTAGGGGTTAGTAGCTGGTAAAATAAGTAATAAACTGCGTGCTAATCACTAACTGCAAATCGTTAATTACTAATCAATAACCGTTAATCACTAATCGCTACCCCCTAATCATTCATCGCTTATAAACCAGCTTATCCTTATCGTTACCGAAAAGGTTGTCTCCCAGCGTCGTAATCTTATCGCCGGTGGCAACGACGTAACGCAGGTTATCGCATCCCATGAACGCACCGTATTCTATGGCGGTTACGCCGGAAGGCAACTCCAGTGTACCACACAAGCGTCCGCATCCGCTGAATGCGCGCTGCCCGATGCTTTTTAATCCATGAGGCAGGACGATGTTCAGCAGGTATTTTTTCTGGGTGAATGTATAGTCGGGAATAACCGTGGCATTGCACTTGGACAGATTTACGCTTACCAGGTTGGGCATATAATTACGTATCAGGGTGAAGTCCGCCTCGTCCATTTTACCCTCTACCGTAAGGAAGTTCACATCCTTGGGCTGTATGCCCGCACGAAGCAGTTCGCTGGCAAGGCTGCCCATGGCGGCTATCTGTACAGCGGCTCCCACCGGTTCGCCTTCTATAAACGCGAATGTCTCCCACCTCTTGCCGCGGCGATACGAATCGCTGCTGCCTAGCGGAACGAACACGGCCGTAACGCTGTCTGCCAAAGCCTCGGGCAACAAATTCGGAGGGGTTTTCTTACGTATCCGGCAAATCTTCAAGTTGGTACATCCCTTGAATGCGCAGTCTTCGATGTTCTTTACTTTATCGGACAGGATAACCTGGGTTAACGATGTCTTTCCGACGAATGTACTGTCGTCGATTTGCTTGCAAAAGGCATAGGACGGAATGCAATTGGAGGGATAGATATAAAAACGGTCTGGATGCGTGCCGTTCTTTCCGGCATACATGCTGATAGACGCATTGGATATATCCAGTATTTGCAGTTTCTTGAACTCATCCCGCAGATGACGGAAATCAACGGCATTCAGCTTACCTTGCAGGACGAGGTGCGTAATTTCATTGGCCTCCTCCTCTGTCAGCATCTCTACCAGGGTTCCGGGTCTTGCCACCGTGTATCTCTTTGAATTCTGTGCAGAGCCGGTACATATAACGCCCAACCCTGCTATCGCTAAAAGTATTTTTTTAGGTTCATGTTTTTAAGTGTCAGCTTGATTTGATTTTTCAAATATAAGAAGAAACCGTCAACCTTGAATAACGATTTCTCTTTTTATTGTTATTTTTGTCGGATATTAATCAATCGAAGTAAAATTTCATCCATGAAATCCATAGGAAATGAGCTCAAAGCCAAACGTTTCGGAAAGGCGGCAATCGACATTTTCGTATTTGCCGCACTTGCTATCATTATCGTCACAATAATAGGCATACCCTTCTCGGTGCTGTTGCAGAAGCTGGGCAAGGAAGGAGCTAATAATATGTTCTATCTCGTATTGAGCGAAACACTGATGTTAATAGGCGTATTCCTTTCCGCCTGGATTGTATGGCACTTCCGCGGGCATTCATTGGCAGGGCTGGGGCACGCTCTGGCGATACGCGGAAAAGATTTGTTGTTGGGAATATTGCTGGCAATCGTTCTTTACGCAGCAGGATTCGGCATATCCTTGCTGGCAGGAGCGGTAGAGATTGCAGGGGTGGTATTCAGTCCCTCTTCCCTACTGATTAGTTTTGTCTTTTTCCTGCTGGTAGCCATTACAGAAGAATTGGCTTTGCGGGGCTTTGTATTGGAACGCATGCTGCAAGGCGGGGTGAATAAGTTTTGGGCATTGTTCCTCTCCGCCACCCTATTCTCGTTGATTCATATAGGCAATCCGAACTTCAACATCCTGTCCTTTATCAACATACTGCTGGCAGGCGTCCTTTTAGGTTCCTCCTACATATATACCCGTAACCTCTGTTTCCCGATAACCCTGCACTGGTTCTGGAACTGGCTGCAAGGTCCCGTTTTAGGCTACGAGGTCAGTGGAAATAAATTCTGCGACGGTTTATTGACGCTTCATCTGCCCGAAACCAACCTGATAAACGGAGGAGCTTTCGGTTTCGAAGGTTCCGTACTTTGTACAGTATTAATGGTAGCGGGAACAGGGGTGATTTTAAAAGTGTTCAGAAAAAACCGATAGCGTTTAACGATTAGCGATTAGTATCCCCACCATGTATGGCGAAGCTTACCAATCGCTAACCGTTAATCACTAACCGCTATTTATTATACATCTTCGCCCTCAGCTCCTTGATGTGGTCGGAAGTGATGTATTCGTCATACTCCATCATCTTGTCGATAATACCATTCGGGGTCAGTTCGATAATACGGTTTGCCACGGTCTGGATAAATTCGTGGTCGTGGGAAGAGAACAGGATATTGCCCTTGTATGTTTTCAGGTTATTGTTGAATGCCTGGATAGATTCCAAGTCGAGATGATTGGTCGGCGTATCCAGAATCAGACAGTTGGCATTACGCAACTGCATGCGTGCAATCATACAACGCATCTTCTCGCCTCCCGACAGTACGCTCGCCTTTTTCAGCACCTCCTCACCGGAGAAAAGCATACGGCCGAGGAAGCTTTTCATATACACTTCGTTGCCTTCACCGAACTGGCTCAACCAGTCTACCAGGTTCAAATCCGTATTGAAGAAGCTGGTGTTATCCAGCGGCAGGTAAGCAGTGGTAATCGTAACGCCCCAGTTGAAAGTGCCGGCATCCGGTTTCATATTGTCATTGATAATCTCGAACAAAGCGGTCATGGCACGCGGGTCGTGCGACAGGAATACAATCTTATCCCCTTTCTCCACATTGAAATTCACATCGCGGAACAGCACCGTACCGTCCTCCAGCGTCTTTGTCAGCCCCGAAACTTCAAGAATCTGGTTTCCCGGTTCGCGTTCCGGTGTGAAGATGATACCCGGATACTTACGCGACGAGGGTTTGATTTCTTCCACATTCAGTTTCTCCAGCATCTTCTTGCGGCTGGTAGTCTGCTTGCTCTTAGCCACATTGGCGCTGAAACGGCGGATAAATTCTTCCAGCTCTTTCCTCTTTTCCTCGGCCTTCGCCTTCTGGTTCTGTTGCTGGCGGAGCGCTAACTGACTGGACTCGTACCAGAAACTATAATTACCCGCAAAGAGGTTGATTTTTCCATAATCGATGTCCACCGTATGCGTACAAACAGAGTCGAGGAAGTGGCGGTCGTGGCTCACCACCAACACCGTATGCTCAAAGTTGGAGAGATACTCCTCCAACCAGGTCACAGTGTCCATATCCAGGTCATTGGTAGGCTCGTCCAGCAACAAATTGTCGGGGTTGCCATACAGAGCCTGCGCCAGCATCACACGTACTTTTTCCTTATTATTCAACTCGCCCATGAGCACGTAGTGCTTGTCTTCCTTGATGCCCAGACCGCTCAACAGGGCGGCAGCGTCGCTTTCGGCATTCCAACCGTCGAGCTCGGCGAATTTTTCTTCCAACTCGGACACCTTCAAACCGTCCTCATCGGTGAAATCTTCTTTGGCATACAGCACCTCGCGCTGTTTCATAATATCCCACAACACCGTATGCCCCATCATTACAGTATCCATTACCGTATAGGCATCCCACTTGAAGTGGTCTTGGCTCAAAACGGACAGACGCTCGCCCGGTCCCAGCATGATAGAGCCCGTCGTGGGGTCCAGCTCTCCCGAAATAGCCCGGAGGAAGGTGGACTTTCCCGCACCGTTGGCGCCGATGATACCATAACAATTACCACTCGTAAACTTCAGGTTTACATCATTAAACAACACTCTTTTACCAAACTGTACCGATACGTTCGAGACTGTAATCATCTTTATATTTACTTTTATGTACTATTAATACCTATAGCTCTGCAAATTGCGGACGCAAAGATACGAAATAATACGGTAAAACAGGCCATAACAGGTTAACTTCTTGCATGATATGAAGTTAACCGAGGACATGCTCCGAAGTTAACTGACTGCAACCTATCGAGTTAACATCCTGCCGATAAAATGTTAACTTCCCATTTATAGAATATTTCGCTGTCAATCTGACATAAAAGTATTACCTTTGCAGCGCTTTTGGCAAAGGCCACCGGTTTGGCAAAGTTTTTGCTATGGCAACTGTATCATATTAACTTAAACCCTTGACAGCAATGAAAGCAAAAACATCTTATAAGAATAACAAGCATAACGATATGGATTCTAAAGAAAAAGAAAACATCAACGAAGAAGAATTGAAAGCCCAAGCCGCCCAGGAGGAGAAGGGCGAAGAAGCGGAAGCGACCGGGCAAGAAGAGGTTTCTCTGACCGAGGAAGAAAAACTCGCCCAGGAGCTGGAGAAAGCCAATGCAGAGATTGAAGACCAGAAGGACAAGTATCTGCGCCTCTCTGCCGAGTTCGACAACTACCGTAAACGTACGATGAAGGAGAAAGCCGAACTCATCCTGAACGGCGGAGAAAAGAGCATCAGCAGCATCCTGCCTATCGTGGACGACTTTGAACGCGCCCTGAAAAATATGGAAACCGCTACCGATGTAGCTGCCGTAAAAGAGGGTGTGGAGCTTATCTACAACAAGTTCATGGCGGTATTGGGACAGAATGGAGTCAAGGTAATCGAAACCAAAGAACAACCGCTCGACACAGACTATCACGAGGCAATCGCCGTAATTCCGGCTCCCGACGAATCCTTGAAGGGTAAAATCCTGGACTGCGTACAAACCGGCTACACGCTAAACGACAAAGTAATCCGCCATGCCAAGGTGGTGGTTGGAGAATAACACAAAAGTTATATGGAAAAAAGAGATTATTACGAAGTACTGGAAGTCGAGAAAACAGCATCGGTAGAAGAGATAAAGAAAGCTTACCGCAAAAAGGCTATCCAATACCACCCGGACAAGAACCCCGGCGACAAGGTAGCCGAAGAGAAATTCAAGGAAGCGGCAGAGGCATACGACGTACTGAGCAATCCGGACAAACGTGCCCGTTACGACCAGTTCGGTCATGCCGGAATGGGTGGTGCTGCCGGTAACGGCGGACCGTTCGGCGGTTTCAGCGGCGGCATGTCCATGGACGACATATTCTCCATGTTCGGCGACATATTCGGCGGGCACAGCGGTGGATTCGGCGGCGGTTTCAGCGGTTTCGGCGGATTCGGCGGCGGTGCGCAACAGCAGCGCCGGTATCGCGGCTCGGACTTGCGCGTGAAGGTGAAGCTGAACCTCAAGGAGATTTCCACCGGAGTAGAAAAGAAATTCAAGCTGAAAAAGTACGTGCCTTGTAGCCACTGCCACGGAACCGGTGCAGAGGGAGACGGTGGCGCAGAGACTTGTCCTACCTGTAAAGGCAGCGGTACGGTAATCCGCAACCAGCAGACTATTCTCGGAACGATGCAGACGCGTACTACCTGCCCTACCTGCGGCGGCGAAGGCAAGGTTATCAAGAATAAATGTAAGGAATGTGCCGGCGAGGGTATCGTATACGGCGAGGAAGTGGTTACCGTAAACATTCCGAAAGGTGTGGCCGAAGGCATGCAGCTCTCTATGGGCGGCAAAGGTAATGCCGGCAAGCACAACGGCGTACCGGGCGACCTGCTGATTCTTGTAGAGGAAGAACAGGACAAGGAACTGATTCGCGACGAAAACGACTTGATTTACAACCTGCTGCTCAGCTTCCCGACAGCCGCCCTGGGCGGTGCGGTAGAGATACCGACTATCGACGGCAAGGTAAAGGTGAAAATCGAATCGGGTACGCAACCGGGCAAGGTGCTCCGTCTGCGCGGTAAAGGTCTGCCTAATGTAAACGGCTACGGCACGGGCGATTTGCTGGTAAATGTCAGTGTTTATGTGCCTGAAACTCTGAACAAAGAAGAAAAGAAAGCGCTGGAAGATATGGAGAAATCGGATAATTTCAAGCCGAATATTTCTATCAAGGAGAAAATCTTCAAGAAGTTCAAGAGTTTGTTTGACTAAAATCGGTATAATAACCTTAATATTAAAAAGGATGGGGTTGTGTCAAAAGGTTGGCACAACCTTTTTTTAGGGATATTCAGTAAATGTCCCTAAAAAAACAAGATGGCATATGAAGATGATAGAGCATAACCACTTCATATGCCATTATTTGAATTAGTCAAGACTTAATCTGACAGTTACGCATAAAAAGAATAATTTTGTAACAGAAAACAGATTGAGTTATGACAACATCAGAAAAGGTCATCAAGAACAAACTGGGATTGTTTGAACTCTCCCAACAATTAGGAAACGTGTCACGTGCCTGTAAGATTATGGGCTATAGCCGTGACAGTTTCTATCGTTTCAAAGAGTTGTATGAACAAGGAGGCGAAGTCGCCTTGCAGGAGATTTCTCGCCGTAAGCCTATCATAAAGAACCGTGTGGAGGAACATATCGAGCAGGCAGTCGTGCAGATGGCGATAGACAACCCTGCATTGGGACAAGTCCGTGTATCCAATGAACTGCGGAAGAAAGGCATTCTCATTTCACCGGGCGGAGTGCGTTCCATTTGGTTACGGCATGATATGGAGACTTTCCAGAAACGTCTGAAGGCATTATCCACAAAAGTAGAACAGGAGGGCATTGTCCTTGACG
>NZ_KB894187.1 GCF_000374365.1 Bacteroides gallinarum DSM 18171 = JCM 13658 | reverse complement strand
ACCGCTCTGACAAGACTTGCCAGATGGTATGACGAGGTTGAAAAGTCCGGTTTTCTTGCGTTCGGAAGGGTGGTACGTTCCATACAGACACATTATCTGGAAATCGTCAACTTTTTCGACAGGCGTTCCACCAATGCAGCTTCAGAATCGTTCAATGCCAAAATCAAGGAGTTCAGAACGCAGTTCAGAGGAGTAAAGGACAGGGCTTTCTTTCTATTCAGACTAACAAAAATTTATGCTTAATCAATGAATTCCTCAGATTTTTACGTTGACCCGATTTCAGACTTGAGCCACGTTGACCCGTTTTTACGTTGACCCTAAACATTCCCCAAACAGAAATAAACAAAAAACCTCTGCAATAATTGCAGAGGCTCTTCGTGATCGCGACAGGATTCAAACCTGTAACCGGCTGATCCGTAGTCAGCTACTCTATTCAGTTGAGCTACGCGACCCTTATTATCAACAAAAGTGTGACCGCGACAGGATTCAAACCTGTAACCGGCTGATCCGTAGTCAGCTACTCTATTCAGTTGAGCTACGCGGCCTTTTGTTTAACGGGTGCAAAGATACGTACTTTTTCCGAATTAGCAAATGATAGGCAAACTTTTTTTGAGGAAAATTACTCGACAAAACGATAGTTGAATAGCTGCCAACCGAGTGTCAATCCCACATTCCACTCCTTTTTCGGTGAGCTATAATGATTTACATATGCCGATATCGCCCCGAAAGGCAATTGGCATATCACGGAGATTTCTCCCATGTACTCAAAGCGTGAAAATGCTTTTCCGTAATAAGCTTTGTTCAAAGCATTTTTTTCAATAGGAAATATCGGCATGAAACCATAAAATTCAGAACGGAATTGAAACATATCATTGAAAACAAAAATCGGCTTAATACCCGCTGCCAAAAATTGATTGGCACGGAATGCTTCATTATACATCAATTTACTGTGAGGAGTCGGAGAAAAGTCCGCGGCTTGTAACATCGTTGCCGTATAATTCTCCGAAAAATTCTTCGATGAATACAACATCTCCGCCATCCACCCCAATGTAAATTTGGGGCTCATGGTGTGGTAGGCGTATTTCATATAAGAAATCTGTAGCCAGGACTGCCGTTCTTTAGTCGTAACGCTCGTCTCGGTGGGATTTCCCGGTATGAATTTTTCTTTTCCGGTAAAGACTTGTGCCACCAACTTCTCAAAATAGCCTTTCGTAGTATACTGGCGTGCATTCAATGTGCTGCCATAAAAGCCGATAGCCCCTCCCAAAAGCTTATAAGTGCTCTTGTCGGAACGGTCTTTATCGAAGTTTATCACACTGGACTGGAAATAATTGTCCTGAAGCTTTCCATACCCGATACTTATTTCCGCCCGTTTGTTGGCTAAAAAAGGCAAAGCTACCATTAGTTTAACAAAACGTTCGTCCTTAGAGTTGAAAGACGGTTTATCGTTTTTAGAAAAGAGCTTGTCTTTTTTATAGTAATCGAATGTACTTAAAGATGCAATAAGGCGGTATGAGGTCGGAATACGGGTAGGGAGGTCTATCTTCGCCATAAATTGCGCATTGTTATATATCTTGCCAATCTGGCCGTCAAGGGTTATTTCCTTGGGGTAGTAATTCAGGTTCTGATAGCCCAATCCCAAATAAATCTGATTGGAGCTGGTCGTTGAGACGCTTCCGCCCATGCGCACGGAGAAATTATCTTCCATTTTGACCTTCAGGTGCAGTGAATACAGGTCGTTCTCGGAA
This sequence comes from Bacteroides gallinarum DSM 18171 = JCM 13658, assembly GCF_000374365.1. Classification (GTDB taxonomy): domain Bacteria; phylum Bacteroidota; class Bacteroidia; order Bacteroidales; family Bacteroidaceae; genus Bacteroides; species Bacteroides gallinarum. Next base: position 10,458 of record NZ_KB894187.1, on the reverse strand, counting down.
TCATAAACCGCATGGGGGATAATCTCTGATATCATGTTATCGGCTAACAGGCGAAAATAACCGCGTTTCAAGTCTTCGTATGTAAACACCTCATCGTCCTCATCATGAAACTCTTTTTTGATATATGCCTGCTGTTGTGGGTTAGCTCCCTCTATATATATGTCCCTAAAGCGGAACTGAGGTAAATTACTGCGATATACCAGCCGCCTTAAACGTACATTTTCGGCATTTATCCTCCGATGAATACGGCTCTTTATAGAATCCATTAAGCTGATAGTCCGGTTGTAACCAATATCGTGCAACTCCTGCAAGCGGTCGAAGTCCAGCAGGCTTACATCATTATATTTGAATGTCATAACGATACCCAAGGAATCCGGGAGGGTATAGTCGGTCTTTTGCATAATCATGTTTTCGAGCTGGCTCATCAAGTCGTTCTCTTTCGGTTTACTGGGGTTGGCGGCTACTACGCTGCCGATAATAACCCCCGGCTGAAAGTCCTCGCGCATAATGTCCGTCGGGAAATTATTGTAAATACCGCCGTCATAAGCCAAGACACTGTCAATCTCTATCGGCTTGAAAACAAATGGAAAACTCATTGAGGCACGTACTGCATCTCCCAAATCTCCCTTACGCATAATCAATGGCTTTTTGTTATATACATCGGAGGCTATACAGCGGAAAGGAACAAACAGGCGGTTAAAATCGCCGTTGCACGCTGCCGTAGCACGCGCAAATAATTCCACGAAAACCAAATTCATCTGAATAGGGTTTACCATGCTTGTAGGAAGTATCTGGGGTTTGATATGCAGCGAATCCTTAAAAGAGAAACGAATGTTGAAAAACTCCGGAGTAGGCCGGTTCTTCTTAAAATAGTATCCATACTCGGGTTCTACTTGCCCCGAATACCAGCGCTTGAAATCGTCGGAACGCAACAGTGCCTCCATATCGTCCGGGGAGTAACCCATAGCATAGAGGGAGCCTATAATAGCTCCCATGGAAGTGCCTGTAATATAGTCGATAGGAATGTTATTTTCCTCTAAGGCACGGATAATACCGATATGCGTCATACCTTTCGCACCGCCGCCACTCAAAACAAGTCCGACTTTCTGCGCTTGCACAAACGGCAGAAGGGATAAGCAGACCGATAAAAACAAAAGAAATCTTTTCATGAATACGGTTTCGAGTGAAATATACTAATTTATTCAATGTTCAAATATAGGCAATAGTTTCCAAAAACTTCGTATCCAACGGAAAAAAACATATTCATCATCAGAAAACGGACGAAAAAAGGGCATTACAACCTATACAAGTTGCAATGCCCTATATAATAGAAATCTAAAGGGGCTTTATTTAATCAGGTCGATGCTTCTCTTAACAAAGTTATTCAAAGCTTCGCCCTTCAACATGCCGTTCTGAAGCAACGCCAAATCTATCAGTTGACGGACAACCTTGTTCTGGGCAGCATAGTTGGCAAACAGATTTTCTTTCTGAGTTTTCAACTCTTCCCATTTCTTATCCAAATCGTTCACTTCATCTTTTTCAGCAGTAGGGATTTCTTCATCTTTTTTGCCTTCCTGCTTCTTTTTCAATTCATTGCGGCGGTTGTTGATATCATCCATTTCTTTCTGTATCGGAGCAATAGCGGCCGTACATTTCTTGTCTTCATCAGCCAAAATCTCTTTTACCAGCTTATGGTCGGCATTCAATACCAGGTTGAACATATCCGGCATTTCACCGTAGAAGCTCATTCCTGCCTGTATATTAGCCATTTCCTTCATACGGCGCATATACTCGCTTTGGGTAATCATAACCGGTGAAACGTTTTCACCCAAAGCCTGTGCCATGACATTGAACTCTGCCTTTTCTATCCGCGGTAACTGGCTCTTAAAGATTGCAGAAAGGGCTTCCTGTTTGCCGGCATCCAATACTTCGTTCTTCTTGTCCTCTTTAATTATCAGGTTATCGACGACATCACTGTCTACACGGGTAAAGCGTACTTTTTCGAACTTCTGCTCCAGCATGCTCACCATAGCGACATCGAGCTGCCCGTCCATTAACAATACATTATATCCTTTGTTCTTGGCAGCCTCGATATAGCTGTACTGCTCGTCCTTATTGTTGGCATACAGATAAATCAAATTGCCGTCTTTGTCCGTCTGATTGTCCTTTATCAAGGTCTTATACTCTTCAAAAGTATAATGTTTGTCGTCGGTGTCGGTAAGGAGTGCAAAATCTTTTGCCCTATCATAGAAATCCTCCTGCGTAAGCATTCCGTAGTTGATAAAGATTTTCAGGTCGTTCCATTTTTCCTCGAACTGCTTGCGGTCGTTCTTGAATATGGATTGCAGGCGGTCGGATACTTTCTTCGTTATATAGGTAGATATCTTCTTTACATTAGAATCGCTCTGCAGATAAGAACGGGACACATTCAACGGGATATCCGGCGAATCGAGTACACCGTGCAGCAAGGTCAAAAAGTCCGGAACAATGCCTTCTACAGAATCCGTTACATATACCTGGTTGCAATAAAGCTGGATTTTGTTCTTATTCAATTCTATATTGCTCTTTACCTTGGGGAAGTACAATATACCTGTAAGGTGGAACGGATAATCCACATTCAAATGTATCCAGAACAACGGTTCATCAGACATCGGATAAAGATTGCGATAGAACTTTTTGTAATCCTCGTCCTTCAATTCACTGGGTTTCAATGTCCACAGGGGATTCGCGTCATTGATAATATTATCTTCGGCTGTTTCAACCTGCTTACCGTCTTTCCACTCTTTCTTCTTGCCAAATGCAACAGGAATAGGAAGGAAGCTACAATATTTCTTCAAAAGAGAGGATATACGTGCTTCTTCGAGGAATTCCTTGCAGTCATCGTCTATATAAAGAACGATGTCCGTACCGCGTTCTGCTTTGTCGGTATCTTCAATTGTAAACTCGGGACTACCGTCACAAGTCCATTTCACGGCTTTAGCACCGTCCTGATATGATTTGGTGATTATTTCAACTTTCTTGGCTACCATGAAAGCCGAATAGAAACCAAGCCCGAAATGGCCGATAATGGCATTTGCATCATTCTTGTATTTCTCCAGGAAATCATTTGCTCCCGAAAATGCAATCTGATTGATATACTTATCTATCTCTTCTGCTGTAAGACCGATACCGTGGTCAGATACGGTTATCGTATCCTTACCCAAAGATACGTGCACAGTCAAATCACCGACCTCACCTTTAAACTCGCCAATGGAAGCCAGTGTCTTAAGTTTCTGTGTGGCATCGACTGCATTAGAAACTAACTCACGAAGAAATATTTCATGATCGCTATACAAGAACTTTTTGATAACGGGGAAAATATTCTCTGTAGTTACCCCAATATTTCCTTTTTGCATACTAAGTTTATATTTTTAGATTTATATTTTTATTGTTTTGGCAAACAGAACACAAAAAAAATGCCAGTTCCGATGAACTGACATTTTGACTGTTTTTATTCTGCAAAAAGAGCTATTACGCTTTGGCGATATCCAACTCTTCTTTTTCCTTATTTACGGAAACGGTAACCGTATCACCCGGCTGAAGTCCGGCAGATACAATCAGTTCCGAAAGCCCGTCTTCCAGATAGTTCTGAATGGCACGTTTCAGAGGGCGTGCACCGAATTGCACGTCATAGCCTTTCGTAGCAAGAAATCTCTTGGCTTCATCGTCTACAACCAGTTTATAGCCAATTGTTTCGACACGTTCATAGAGTCCTTTCAACTCGATATCTACAATCTTTGTAATAGCATCCAATGAAAGTTGGTCAAACGTTATGATTTCATCCAGACGGTTCAGAAATTCGGGAGCAAAGGTTTTATTCAATGCCTTTTGAATTACGCTGCGCGAATACTCGTTATCATCAGTACGGGCTTGTGCAGCAAAGCCTACACCTCGACCGAACTCTTTTAACTGGCGTGTACCGATATTGGAAGTCATAATGATAACCGTGTTTTTAAAGTCAATAGTTCTGCCATAATTGTCAGTTAAGCGTCCTTCATCCAATACTTGTAACAAAATATTGAATACGTCCGGATGCGCCTTTTCAATCTCGTCCAGCAAAACTATGGAGTAAGGTTTCCGGCGTACCTTTTCGGTTAACTGCCCGCCTTCTTCATAACCAACATATCCGGGAGCTGCACCAATCATGCGCGACACGGTATATTTTTCCATATACTCGCTCATATCGATACGTATCAACGCATCGCTGGAACCGAACATGTATTTTGCCAACTGCTTAGCCAGATGCGTTTTACCTACACCGGTAGGGCCGAGAAACATAAAAGTTCCGATAGGACGGTTAGGGTCTTTCAGACCTACACGGCTGCGCAAAATAGCTTTCGTAAGTTTTTCAATCGCAGCATCCTGGGCCACAACCTTAGCCTGCAATTCTTCTTTCATACCTGCCAGTTTAAGACCTTCCGCCTGAGCCATACGCTGTACCGGCACACCGGACATCATCGATATGACATTGGCTATTTCTTCCTCGCCAACAGTCTGACGGTCGTCCTTGAGGCGGGCTTCCCATTCCGTTTTCATTTCATCCAAATGAACGGAAAGTTCTTTCTCCCTATCCCGATAACTGGCAGCCAGCTCAAAATTCTGTGATTTCACAGCTTCAGCTTTCAAAATACGCGCATCTTCTATCAACTTTTCCTGTTCTTCAATCTCTTTCGGAACATTGATATTTATCAGATGCACACGAGAACCGGCTTCGTCCAAGGCATCGATAGCTTTATCCGGAAAGTTACGGTCGGTAATGTAACGGTCTGACAACTTGACACATGCCTCCAGCGCTTCATCCGTATAACTTACATTATGATGGTCTTCATATTTTTCCTTTATATTTCTTAATATCTGAAGCGTTTCCTCCGGAGTAGTGGGCTCTACAATCACTTTCTGGAAACGACGTTCCAAAGCACCGTCTTTCTCAATATTCTTTCTATATTCGTCAAGAGTCGTAGCGCCGATACATTGTATCTCACCACGAGCCAAAGCGGGTTTCAACATATTGGCCGCATCCATAGAGCCTGCAGCCGCACCTGCCCCCACAATAGTATGAATCTCGTCTATAAACAGAATTACGTTCGGATTCTTTTGCAGCTCATTGATAATAGAACGGATACGTTCCTCAAACTGTCCGCGATATTTGGTTCCGGCTACAACGGAAGCCATATCGAGCATTACAACCCGTTTCTCAAACAAAATACGGGATACTTTCTTTTGGACAATACGCAATGCCAATCCCTCTACAATAGCAGATTTACCGACACCCGGCTCGCCAATCAACACCGGATTGTTTTTCTTACGACGGCTCAATATCTGCGCCAGACGCTCTATCTCACGTTCACGACCCACAACGGGGTCGAGCTTTCCTTCTTCTGCAGCGCGTGTCATGTCCATACCGAAATTATCCAGTACCGGAGTATCATTCGAAGGCTTCTTCGATGCCGTCTGCGCCGAAGAAGATGCTCCCATTCCTGCGCTACGTGAAGAGTGGGACATATTCATTTCCTCGTCTTCTTCATCTTCCTCCGAAAATCCCATACCAGCATTAGGATTGGTCGGCTTCATCGAAAGTTGCTCGAATACAGACTGGTAATTCACCTGATTCTCCTCCAAAACAGTGGCAGCCAAATTATCTCCGTCTTTCAATATAGCCAATAACACATGCTCGGCATCGGCAGTCGTACTTTTTAAAAGACGTGCTTCCAATATACACATTTTCAATATCTTGGCAGTCATCGGAGACAATGGTATATCCGCATCCGGCAATAGGGTGTCATCTTCGGCATCCTTCAAGAAGCTTTCAATACGTTTTTTTACTCGCTTCAAATCTATATCGAGTTTCATCAATATCTCAATAGCTTTGCCGCTGCCGTCGCGCAACATGCCGAGTAGGAGATGCTCAGGACCGATATATCTATTCCTCAACCGGTTAGCTTCTTCCTTGCTATAAGTTATAATATCAGAAACTCTTTGTGAAAATTGATTGTTCATACAAATATATTCTCCTCAATTAAAAGGTTATTTACGTACAAAGATACGGTATTTCTCAATATCACGTATCATAAACTGATTTAATAATGTACAAATCCCGTGCCACAAAATTATGCCATACATAAATCCTTATCCATACCTATTATATAATAAAACTGCTATAAAAGCACCTTAGTATTACAAATTATTTATATACACCAGCAACAAAGTTTATGAAGGAAAACTTTTGTATATCGTAAAAAAGCAGTACTTTAGCGTGGTTTTTCACAAACCCGAAAATGTATAATTAATAATCTTTTTAAATGCTTGAACAAGACAGAATTATAAAGATTAACATCGAGGAGGAAATGAAGTCTTCGTACATTGACTACTCTATGTCGGTCATTGTTTCGCGTGCCCTTCCGGATGTTAGAGATGGTTTTAAACCCGTTCACCGAAGAATTCTTTTCGGGATGATGGGATTGGGAAACACGTCAGATAAACCCTATAAAAAATCAGCCAGAGTCGTAGGTGAAGTGTTGGGTAAATATCACCCGCACGGTGACTCATCCGTATATGGAGCCCTCGTCCGTATGGCACAACCTTGGGCCATGCGTTACATGCTTGTAGACGGGCAAGGCAACTACGGTTCCGTAGACGGTGACAGCGCAGCCGCCATGCGTTATACAGAATGTCGCTTGCAGAAGATTGGAGAAGAAATGATGCAGGACCTTGATAAAGAGACTGTTGATATGCAAAGCAACTTCGACGACTCATTGCTGGAACCCACAGTAATGCCTACCCGCATTCCGAACCTTCTTGTAAACGGAGCTTCCGGTATTGCAGTTGGTATGGCTACAAATATGCCGACCCATAATTTATCAGAAGTCATAGATGCCTGTATCGCATATATCGATAACAACGACATCGATATCGAGGAATTGATGACTTACATTAAAGCTCCAGATTTCCCAACAGGCGGCTATATCTACGGCATGAGCGGAGTACGTGAAGCCTATCTGACCGGCCGCGGACGTGTCGTAATGCGCGCTAAGGCAGAAATCGAGACAACCTCCACGCACGACAAGATTGTCGTTACTGAAATCCCTTACGGGGTCAATAAGGCGGAATTAATCAAATCCATTGCCGATTTAGCCAACGAAAAGAAGATAGAAGGAATTTCCAATGCCAATGATGAATCAGACCGTGAAGGTATGCGCATCGTCATTGACGTGAAACGCGACGCCAATGCCAGTGTAGTGTTGAATAAACTCTATAAAATGACATTATTGCAGACATCTTTCGGTGTGAATAATGTAGCATTGGTACACGGACGTCCCCGTTTATTAAATCTGAAAGACCTCATTAAGTACTTCATAGAGCACCGTCACGATGTAGTTATCCGCCGCACACAATATGATTTGCGTAAAGCCAAAGAACGTGCCCATATTTTAGAAGGTTTGATTATCGCATCAGACAACATCGATGAAGTAATCAGAATTATCCGTGCCGCAAAAACTCCGAACGATGCCATAAGCGGTTTAATGGAACGTTTTGAATTAACGGAAATCCAGTCACGCGCTATTGTGGAAATGCGCCTGCGTCAACTAACCGGTCTCATGCAAGACCAGCTTCATGCCGAGTATGAAGAAATCCAGAAACAGATTGCCTATCTGGAAGAAATTCTCGTCAACGATGAGCTCTGCCGTAAGGTTATCAAAGATGAATTAACAGAGATTAAAGACAAATACGGCGATGAACGCCGGTCGGAAATCGTTTATTCATCGGAAGAATTCAACCCGGAAGATTTCTATGCAGACGACGAAATGATTATTACCATTTCCCACATGGGATATATCAAACGTACGCCGTTGAGTGAATTCCGCGCCCAAAACCGCGGTGGGGTAGGTTCTAAGGGAACAGAAACACGCGATGAAGACTTTGTTGAGCATATCTATCCTGCAACGATGCACAACACCATGATGTTCTTTACCCAAAAAGGTAAGTGCTATTGGCTGAAAGTATATGAAATACCCGAAGGAACAAAGAATTCCAAAGGACGTGCTATCCAGAATCTGCTGAATATAGATTCCGATGATGCAGTAAATGCATACCTGCGTGTGAAAAACTTGAACGACCAGGATTTCATCAACAGTCATTACGTACTATTCTGTACAAAGAATGGTGTTATTAAGAAAACGCTACTCGAACAATATTCCCGTCCCCGTCAGAATGGTGTCAATGCCATAACTATTCGTGAGGACGACCGCGTTATCGAAGTACGTATGACAAACGGTAACAACGAAATTATCATTGCCAACCGTAACGGACGCGCCATTCGTTTCCACGAAAATGCCGTACGTGTAATGGGACGTACAGCTACCGGCGTACGCGGTATGACACTCGATGAAGACGGACAGGACGAAGTTGTCGGAATGATTTGCATCAAAGACCCTGAAACAGAAACAATCATGGTTGTATCAGAGCAGGGATATGGCAAACGCTCCGATATCGAAGATTATCGTAAAACCAACCGTGGCGGTAAAGGCGTGAAAACGATGAACATCACTGACAAAACCGGCAAGTTGGTAACAATCAAATCCGTAACAGACGAGAATGACTTGATGATTATCAATAAATCAGGTATCACCATTCGCCTGAAAGTAGCCGATGTCCGTATCATGGGACGCGCTACACAAGGAGTACGGTTGATTAATCTTGAAAAACGTAACGACGAAATCGGTTCCGTATGTAAAGTAACCTCGGAAAACGAAGAGAACATCATCGAAGAAGATGACAATACACCGGAATCCATTCAGGACACAATGAATAATGAAAATGAAGAATAGACATAATATTAATTTAAAATTTTCTACAATCATGAAAAAAGTACTATTTTCAATGGTTTTACTACTTGCCGCAGGCTTCACTTTCGCCCAAGAAAAAGCTGTGAAAGAGGCTAAAAGCATTGCTAACGAAGTGAAACCAAACTTTGACCAAGCAGAGAAACTTATCAATGAAGCCTTGACCAATGCTGAAACCAAGGACAATGCCGAGACATGGGATGTAGCAGGCTTTATTCAAAAGAGAATCAATGAAAAGGAAATGGAGAATGCATATCTGAGAAAACCTTATGATACTCTTAAAGTATATAATAGCGCATTGAACATGTGCAAATACTACTTCAAATGCGATGAGCTTGCACAAATTCCTAATGCAAAAGGTAAAATCAAGAATAAATACAGAAAGTCCAATAGTGCTGCTATGTTGGCTGCACGTCCGAACTTGATTAATGGCGGTATCCAATTCTTCAATTCGGATAAGAACAAAGAAGCTCTCGATTTCTTTGCTACTTATGTAGATATTGCTACTAATCCGATGTTCGAAAAGGAAAATCTGCTTGAAACAGACACTGTATTACCTCAAATCGCTTATTATGCAAGCTTGGCTGCCGCTAAAATGGAAGACTATCCAAGTGTTTTAAAGTATGCTCCGTATGCAAAAGAAGATAAAGAAGTAGGGAAATATGCTATGGAATTTATCTCCACTGCATTAAAGGCACAAGGCGATACTATTAAATGGATTGCTTCTTTAAAAGAAGGTATTCAAAAACATCCGGAACACTCATTCTTCTTCGGTCATCTGATTGATTATTATAGCAATAACAATAAGTTCGATGAAGCCATGCAATTTGCAGACGATATGTTGGCTAAAGACCCTAACAACACATTCTATCTGTATGTAAAAGGCTATCTTTATCACAACATGAAAGATTATGATAAAGCTATCGAATTCTACAAAAAGACTATCGAAGTAGACCCCAACTATGCAGAAGCATATTCTAACTTAGGTTTGATTTACTGCCTGCAAGCTCAAGACTTCTCAGAGAAAGCTACCACTGATGTCAACGACCCGAAATATAAAGAAGACCAAGCTACATTAAAAACTTTCTATGAGAAAGCAAGACCTAATTACGAAAAGGCAAGAGAGTTGAAACCTGACCAGAAAGATTTATGGTTAAACGGTCTGTACAGAGTATACTATAATCTGCAAATGGGACCTGAATTTGATGAAATCGATAAGATGATGCAATAAAAACAGCCAAATTAACCCTTATATAAAAAAAGAGATAACTTGAATTTCAAGTTATCTCTTTTTTTATATAGGGACATTCAGTAAATAATATAAAATCAGCCAACTAATTCATACACAAAATATTGCGAATTAGCTGGCTTTTTTGTATCTTTAGGTATTCCCCCGCAAATAAGGTTTGAAGGCCAAAACGGGGGAAATTCCCCGACTAAGATATGGCTAAGATACAAAATATTTCCGAAATTCACCCAACTTTGGGCTTCACAGAATTTGATGTTCTGGAAAAATACCGCAAAAGTTTTAATGAGAGTGAGCTTGGCAGGCTTCACTCAGTGTTCCCGTTTGAACGCA
>NZ_KB894186.1 GCF_000374365.1 Bacteroides gallinarum DSM 18171 = JCM 13658 | reverse complement strand
AGGCACGGAACAGGAAGACGGAAATCCTGTGGATTTTCTTTGGAATACATACGGCAAATGCCGTACTGATGATAGACAAGATCAGGAACAGGACGGTGAAAGCGGCATGATATGATTTTACAGGCAGAGGCAGAAGATGTCTTCAGACTTCTTCCCGAGCGTCATGTCTTGTAGGGTAAGATTGTGTGAGAAATTACAGGAATAGGACTATAAAAATGGCATATGAAGTGAGTATGCTCTATCATCTTCATATGCCATCTTGATTTTTAGGGACATTTACTGAATATCCCTACTGATATAAGCTAAATTCCAACATTTACTTGTTCAGTTACTCACTTATTTAGTTACTCACTTATTTAGTTACTCACTTATTTAGTTACTTACTTGTTCAGTTACTTGCTTATTTAGTTACTTATTTATTTAGTTAGTTAGTAAATTAATTAGTTTACTCCTGACTGCTTAGATGATTTCTATTCCCTGCTCCTTGCAGAGTTGTAGCCCTACGTCCTTCAACTTGAATTTCTGTATTTTGCCGCTTCCTGTCATGGGGAACTCTTTGACGAAGAAGATGTATTTGGGAATCTTGTACCGGGAGATTTTTCCGATGCAGAAGTCGCGTACATCCGACTCGTGCAAGTCCGCTCCTTCGTGCAGGATGATGAATGCGCCGACCGCTTCGCCGTACTTCTTGGAGGGGATGCCGGCTACTTGTACGTCTTTGACGCCTTCCAACTGGTAGAGGAATTCCTCGATTTCACGGGGGTAGATGTTCTCTCCGCCGCGGATAATCATGTCTTTGATGCGTCCGGTAATGCGGTAATTGCCGTCTTCATCTTTTACGCCCAAGTCTCCGGAATGCAGGAAACCGTTCTTGTCGATAACCTCTGCCGTGGCTTGCGGGTTCTTATAATAACCTTTCATGGTGTTGTAGCCGCGGTTGCACATCTCGCCTTGTACGCCTACCGGACATTCTTCACCGGTTTCCGGGTCGATGACTTTGACTTCGGTATGCTCGAAGTCGCGCCCTACGGTGTTGCAGCGTACGTCGAACGGGTCGTCTATCCGGCTGGCGGTCATACCGGGGGCGGCTTCCGTGAGGCCGTAGACGCTGGTTACTTTCATGTACATCTTTTCTTCTACCTGCTTCATCAGCTCTACGGGGCAGAGGGAGCCGGCCATGATGCCTGTGCGCAGGCTGGACATGTCGAACAGCTCGAACATCGGGTGGTGCAACTCGGCGATGAACATCGTAGGTACGCCGTAAAGCGCGGTACACCGCTCCTTATGGACGGAAGCGAGAACTACGAGCGGGTTGAAACGCTCTACCATGACTTGCGTACAGCCGTGGGTAAGGCAGTTCATCGTGGCGAGCACTACGCCGAAGCAGTGGAAGAGCGGCACGCAACAGCAGAGTTTGTCGTCGGCGGTGAACTTCATATGCTCGCCGGTAAGGAAGCCGTTGTTGGCGATATTGTAGTGGGTAAGCATTACTCCTTTCGGAAATCCGGTAGTGCCCGAGGTGTATTGCATGTTTACCACATCGTGGCAGTTTACCTGTTTCTTGAGTTCGTCCAGGCGCATGTCGTCTACGTTATCGCCCAGAAGCAGGATTTCGGCGGTATTGTACATGCCCCGGTGTTTTTCCTGCCCTACGTAGATAACGTTCTTCATGTAGGGAAAGCGTTCGCTTTTCAGATGACCGCGCTGGCAGGTTTTCAGTTCCGGCAGCATGGTGTAGGTCATCTGTACGAAGTCGCTGTCTTTTTCGCCGTTGACGATGCAGAGTGTGTGCATGTCCGAGTTCTTGCACAGGTATTCCAGTTCGGCTTGTTTGTAGTTGGTGTTTACCGTTACGTAGACGGCGCCTATCTTGGCGCAGGCGTATAGAAGGGTCAGCCAGTCTGGTACGTTTGCCGCCCAGATGCCCACGTGTGTTCCCCGTTCCACGCCGATTGCGATGAGTCCTTTTGCCATGTCGTCTACCCGGCGGTTGAACTGGCTCCAGGTGAAGCGCAGGTTGCGGTCGGAGTAAACGATGTATTCTTTGTCTGGTGTAGTTGTGGCCCAATGCTCCAGCCATTGGCCAAGCGTTCTTTCGTATAACATAGTAGAGTTGAAAATTGAGAATCGGAAGCGAGAGTTAAGAGTTGGGAGTTGAGGGTTGAAAGTTAGGCTGCGCTTTCATGCTGCATGGTAACTTTCAACTCTCGACTCTTAACTTTTAACTATTTAAATCGGTGTATAGACTACCGCCAGTATTTTGGCTGCTTGTCCTTCGTAGGCGTGTACATGGTGCGGTACGATAGAGTCGTAGTAGATGCTGTCGCCTTCTTCGAGAAGGTATGTGTTCTTTCCGTAGCTGATTTCCATGGTTCCTTCCATAACCAGGATGAATTCTTCGCCTTCGTGTGACGAGAGTACGAAATCGCTGTCGTCCGTAGGGGTTACGTCGATGATGAAGGGTTCCATGTGACGGTCTGCCTTGGACTTGGAAAGGGAATGGTACTCCATGTGCTTGCGCGAGTGGATAGCGTTGTTGGAGAAGCTGATGCTGTCTTTCGCTTCTGATTTGCGGCATACCACGGGGCCGTTTTCGTCCTGGTCGTCCAGGAAAGTGCCGAGACGCACGCCCAGTACGCGGGCTATCTTGATAAGCGGGGCCAGTGAGGGGAGGTCGATGTTGTTTTCGATGCGTTCGATTTGTTCGATAGCGAGTCCCGAACGTTGTGCCAGTTCTTCCATGCTGATGGATTGGCTTTCGCGGAGTGACCTGATTTTTTCTCCTACAATCTTACTTGTATCCATAATTTGATAGTATTTTCAGTCTAAAAGGTTATAATCAATAGCTGTAAATTGCAAAAATAAGATATTCTTTTACTTGTTGCAACATTCTGTGGCGAAAAGTTTGCTTATTATCTTTGCAAGCCTCTCTCCGGCATATAATGTCTCTCCGTATGTTTTGCCGGAAACGTTGGAGCGGTGGTTTGTAGTAAATATAATTTTGTGTGGGGCGGTACGGTTTCTGCGGTATCCGCCGGGGTTGCCGTTCCTGCCGGGTGGGGTACGGCTATGTGCCGTTCTTTTTTATCGGGTGTCTGCCTGGGTATGCCGGTTTACTGTATTTTATAAGGGGGTTACCGATGTACTGTCATTGTTCAAAATGTCTTTCCGCAGGATACGGGTAAATCTTACGGCTCCTTTGTCGGAAGACAAATGGTTGCCGTTATGGAAGTTGCCGTCGTCCTCGAAACGTTTGTCATTGAAGTAATTGTAGAAACGGACATTATCCCATTTTGCGGTAACTGCTTCTAAGGCTGCACACATTTTCTCTACTTGCCCGGCATTCGTCAGTTCGTAGTATTTCCGGTGTACGGGAGGAATAACGAGGTATAGCCGTATGCCTTTAGTGCGGCACAACTCTGCAACTTCATCGATGCGCCGTACGTTTTCCTTGAACAGTTTCTGTGTCTTTTCGTTTTCGGCAATCGAATGCCCTTTTACCTGCCGGGGGATGTCTTCTACCCATGCGCGTCCTCTTTCCGACAGGTCATAGCTATGGTCTAATCCTAAGGAGTCGCAGGACATCGTTTTCTTATGGAGGATGTAGTACTTCGACCATTTCCTGAAGGATATGGAACCGGTGGAGAGTAACTCGATATTGTAAAGGATGTCTTTGTGTTTGTCGATATCCATGTAGATTTTGTGGTTGGCTATGCTTATCTTGTCCTGGCCTATGTAGTCGTCTAACCATAGTGTCTGGTAGGATATTCCCCAGATAATGTTCTTGAGATGCGGCAATCCGTCGATGTATCTTTCCAGTAGAACCTGGTTGTAGCGAAGCCATTGGCCGGAAATCGCAAGGTTGTAGGTGCTGTCGGAGAGGTATGCAGGGTCGATGCCGCAATTAACGACCGAACTGCCTATGATGAGGTTCTTGATTTCTTTTCCTTTCTTTTCCACTATATTCCGTTTGAACCTGTAAGAGTTGGGTATCCGGCGTAGCGTAATCTCAAAGCCTATGCTTAATAGGATTAGGACTGATGAAAACAAGCAGATATGTTTTAAGAACTTCTTCATGGCGTTAGAATTGAAAATAGATGAACTCCTCTTGCTGGCCTGCTAATAAGAGTGTTGTTATGAAGATTGTGTAATAGAGTATCCAACGGACAGCCTGGTAGCGGAATATCCCTTTCTTTTCTATTTGTAAGCCGTATTGTTTCTCGCGTTGAAACCATTCTACTACTATCAATATGGCGATGTAGATAAGTGGGTCTTTACCGTGTGCGGGAAGGGTGAAGTCGAAGCGGGTAATCATGCGTACTATATAGTCCCATGCTTGTTGAATGCTTTCTGCCCGGAAGATAATCCAGCCGATAACGACTGCTACGAAAGTGGAAATCATCTGTCCTGCTTCTTTTACGGTGGGGAGCAAACGGCCTTGCGCCACTGTGTCTTTGTTCTTGCGGTTCTTTCCCATGAGGAACAGGGGCAGAAACAGCAGGGCGTGGAACGCTCCCCAACAGATAAAAGTCCAGTTGGCACCGTGCCAGAAGCCGCTGACTAAGAAGATTACCAGGGTATTACGCATCGCTTTCCACTTTTTGCACCGGCTTCCGCCCAGGGGGATGTAGATGTAGTCGCGGAACCAGGTAGTGAGCGATATATGCCAGCGGCGCCAGAACTCGGCTATGTCGCGCGAGAAATAAGGGAAATTGAAGTTGCGCATTAAGTTGATACCGAACAGGCGTGCCGTACCGATAGCGATGTCCGAGTAACCGGAGAAATCGCCGTATATCTGGAAGGTGAAAAAGATTGCTCCTAAAAACAGGTGTGTGCCGCTGAGTACCTGGTATTCGTCGAATATCATGTTTACTGCCGTGGCGCAGTTATCCGCTACCACCATTTTTTTGAATAGTCCCCATAGAATCTGCCTCATTCCGTCCACTGCTTTTTCGTAGCTGAAGCTGCGCGGCACAAGGAATTGCGGCAGCAGGCTGGTTGCTCTTTCAATGGGGCCGGCTACGAGTTGCGGGAAGAAGCTGATGAAAGCGAAAAAGGCGATTATGTCATGCGTAGGCTTTATTTTGTGTTGGTACACGTCGATAGTGTAGCTCAATGCCTGGAAGGTGTAGAAGCTGATACCTACGGGCAATAATATGTCAATCGTTACCCAGTCCAGCTCTGCACCGAAAAGCCGGAATAGGGCGCTCAGGTTCTCTCCGAAGAAGTTGCAGTATTTGAAGATACAAAGAATAAACAGGTTGAGGGTGATATTGGCGATGCTGACCCACTTTTGTTTCGTGCGTTGCCCTTCCAGTCTTTCTAAAAGTATGCCGCTTGCAAAGCTGCAAAATGTAGTGAGGGCTATCAGGATAAGGAAACGCCAGTCCCACCAGCCGTAGAACAGGTAACTTACTGCCACGATGAACAGGTTCTGCCGGCGTAGCGGCTTGAAAACGAACCAATAGAGCATAAACACTATCGGCAGGAATATCAGAAACTCAACAGAATTGAATAGCACGGGGTCGTATGTTTTTTTGCTCCAGTTCCCTGATAGAGCGGTTTTTATAAAAGAGGAGGCGTTGGGACTGTTGTTCTTTTCGTCTTAACAAGAACGCTTCCTATTGTTTCTTCTTTTTTTATATAATATTGACCGGGTGCAAAAATAAACAAAATTTAAAACAATTCAATGTTTATCAAAGAAGAAATCGCATGTGTACGTGTACACTTTTTCCGGTTGCAAGAACTTTAACCGAAAATTCTTACTCCTTGATATCCAGCTCTCCGGAGTATGAGATAGCCTGCTTGTTCATTGGCTGGATGTGTACATTGGCCGAGCCGTTGGAATAGATAGTCAGGGTATATTCGTATTTGTCTTCTTCGTTGGCGGTTTTGAAACTGATTCTCGTTTTTCCCTTTTTGAGGGGTTCTTTTTCGTATGCGGTTACCGGCGCGTTGAAAATCAGTCCTTTCCCGCCACCGTAGGGCACGTTGTATGCCACTCCGAAATAGGGCAGATAGGAAAAGACGGAATCATTCTTTACTTCTATGGAGTAGTCGGAGGTCAGGGCATGGCTACGGCCGCTCATAGGCTGCATATAGTCTATATTGATTTTGTAGTGGCCGGCATTTATCGCTTCTTTAACGGCGCGTTCGGTTTGCGCCTTTTTTTCGTTCCGGCTTTGTGCTGCTACGGGCTGCATGGCAAGCATTCCCGACAAACATAATAGGATAAGTCTGTTCGTTTTCATCGTTGCTCGGTTTTCGGTATCGGCAAAGATAAAGATAATGTTTTTGAGACGTGAAACGGATTCGGTATTTTTGTATGAGAATAAAGATTATTAATATGGTATATATCGAAACTCCCCGTTTGTTGTTGCGTGGTTGGAAAGAGGAGGACTTTGCGCCTTTTGCGGAAATGAATGCCGACCCGGCTGTAATGGAATTCTTTTTGCACCCTTTGTCCGGGGAAGAATCCCGTAATCTTTTCGATACTGTCAGGAATGAGTTCCTCCGGTACGGCTATGGGGGATATGCCGTCGAGCGGAAGTCGGACGGAGCTTTTGTCGGTTTCACCGGTTTCCACCGTTTTTCGTTCGATGTCGATTTTGCTCCGGGGGTTGAAATTCTCTGGCGGTTAAGGCGGGAATACTGGGGGCAGGGATATGCTACTGAGGCGGCAAAGGCATGCCTGGCTTATGCTGGGGAGAGCCTGCCGTTCTCTACGGTCTGGGCTTTTACTTCGCTGCCCAATAAACGTTCGCAGAGAGTGATGCAGAAAATAGGCATGAGGTTGGAGAAGAATTTTATGCATCCTTCCGTACCCGACGGGCATCCGCTGAAAGAACACGTGCTTTATAAAATCCTGTTGCAATAGTTTGGAAGTATCTTCGGAGCTGTGTATTTTCTATGTAATGGGGTTTGTACGTTTACCCCTTCCGTACTCCCTTGCTTATGGAAGATAACGGGTGAAAGGACGGGACAAAAGTAAAGCGGAGGAATTTTCATTAAGAAAATTCCTCCGCTTTAATAAGTTTACCGCAAGTAAATTACTTACGCAAGCCGAGTTCCTGAACAATGGCACGATATCTGTTGATGTCACGGTCTTTCAGGTAGTTCAGCAGCGCACGGCGCTTACCTACCAACATTGTCAAGGCTCTTTCTGTACTATAATCTTTTCTGTTGAGCTTCATGTGCTCAGTCAGGCGGGCAATACGGTACGAAAACAATGCTATCTGGGACTCAGCTGATCCCGTATCAGAGTTAGACTTTCCGTATTTGCCGAAGATTTCTTGCTTTTTAGCAGCGTCTAAATACATAATGTTTAATTAAAAAGTTGATAATTCTTTCTCTTTCGAGCGTGCAAAGATAGGTATTATCTTTTATATTGCAATGATATTCAGCAAAAAAACTTTTCCATATAGCTCATAATACTGTGAAATTCGTACCTTTGCTCCGCGAAAATAGGCTGCCTCTTAGCAAATTGCAAATATATTTGCATCTGCTTCCGGTTTGCACTATCTTTGCAGCCAAATAATAGGTATTATATGCAAAATATTAGGAACATTGCAATTATTGCCCATGTCGACCATGGGAAAACGACGCTTGTCGATAAGATGCTTCTGGCAGGAAATCTTTTCCGTAATAACCAGAATGCAGGTGAATTAATGCTGGATAACAATGATTTGGAGCGTGAGCGGGGCATAACAATCCTTTCCAAAAACGTTTCTATCAATTATAAGGACACGAAGATTAACATTATCGATACTCCGGGACACAGCGACTTCGGCGGTGAGGTAGAGCGTGTGTTGAACATGGCCGACGGGTGCATCCTGCTGGTGGATGCCTTTGAAGGTCCGATGCCGCAAACCCGTTTCGTACTGCAGAAAGCTCTGCAAATCGGTTTGAAACCTATCGTCGTCGTCAACAAGGTAGATAAGCCGAACTGCCGTCCTGAGGAAGTCTACGAAATGGTATTCGACTTGATGTTCAGCCTGGAGGCTACGGAAGACCAGTTGGATTTCCCCGTTATCTACGGTTCGGCAAAGAACAACTGGATGAGCACGGACTGGCAGCAGCCCACAGACAACATCTATCCGCTGCTGGACTGTATCTTGGAGAATATCCCCGCGCCTACTCAGTTGGAAGGTACGCCGCAAATGCTGGTGACTTCGTTGGATTACTCCTCCTACACCGGCCGTATTGCCATAGGCCGCGTGCACCGTGGTACTTTAAGAGAAGGCATGAACGTGTCTTTGGCCAAGCGCGACGGCTCAATCGTCAAGTCGAAGATTAAAGAGCTGCACACCTTCGAAGGTATGGGACGTGTGAAAGTACCGGAAGTTTCCTCCGGCGATATCTGTGCGCTGGTAGGCATCGAAGGATTTGAAATCGGCGATACGATTTGCGACTACGAGAATCCCGAAGCTCTGCCGCCTATCGCTATCGACGAGCCGACGATGAGTATGCTGTTCACTATCAACGATTCCCCGTTCTTTGGTAAAGAAGGCAAGTTCGTTACCTCCCGCCATATCCACGACCGTTTGATGAAAGAGCTGGACAAGAACCTTGCCCTGCGTGTACGCAAGAGCGAAGAAGACGGAAAGTGGGTGGTATCCGGCCGCGGTGTGCTCCACCTCTCCGTATTGATTGAGACGATGCGCCGTGAGGGATACGAGTTGCAGGTAGGACAGCCGCAGGTAATCTTCAAGGAGATAGACGGTGTGAAGCACGAACCTATCGAAGAACTCACGGTCAATGTTCCCGAAGAATACGCCAGCAAGATTATCGATATGGTAACCCGCCGCAAGGGTGAAATGGTGAAAATGGAAAGCGCCGGAGAGCGTGTGAACCTCGAGTTCAATATGCCGTCGCGCGGTATTATCGGCCTGCGTACGAATGTGCTGACAGCTTCCGCCGGCGAAGCTATCATGGCACACCGCTTTAAGGAGTACCAGCCTTATAAGGGCGAAATCGAACGCCGCACCAACGGTTCTATTATCGCTATGGAATCAGGCACTGCCTTTGCTTATGCTATCGATAAGCTGCAAGACCGCGGTAAGTTCTTCATTTTCCCGCAGGAAGAAGTATATGCCGGACAGGTTGTAGGCGAGCACTCCCACGATAACGACCTTGTGGTAAACGTAACCAAATCCAAGAAGCTGACTAATATGCGCGCTTCCGGCTCCGACGAGAAAGCACGCCTGATTCCGCCGGTACAGTTCTCTTTAGAGGAGGCGCTGGAGTACATCAAGGAAGACGAATACGTAGAAGTTACCCCTAAGTCCATGCGCATGCGCAAGGTTATCCTGGACGAAACAGAGCGTAAGCGTGCCAATAAAAACTGATTTTTAATGTTTTAGTTGTTATATATGAAAGGAGTGCCCTGCTGGAAAGTAGGGCACTCCTTTTGTCGTTACGGGAATAAGCATTTTCCCTGTTTATCCTTTATCGTACTGTCAGTCTATATACTTCACTTTGGCTGCGTCCCTCGGTTTGGCGGCAGGCGCTTCGTCCGGATAGCCGAAGCCGATGCAATAAAGCAGCTTGTAGCCTTCGGGGAAGTCCAGCTTCTTGAGATACTCGGCAGCTTCGGGAGTATCGGTCATAAAGCGTGTAGGGCTTGCCAGGCAGCACGAGCCTATTCCCATAGACCAGGCAGCCAGTATCATATTCTCACCCAGTAATCCGCAGTCTATCTGCGAGCAGTCGTACGAAGTGTCGTTACCGATAAATACCACGGTAGGCGCATTCCGGAACATATTCTTGAAGTTGGGGTCTTCGGCCATTTTCGGGTTCTTCTGCTTGAACACTTCGCTTATCCCGTTCAAGAATTCCGGATTATCCACCACACGCACTGCCCAGGACTGTTTGTTCTGTCCGTTGGGGGCATTGATACCGCATTCCAGGATAACCTTCATCGTATCCCGGTTTACCGCTTCCGGTTTGTACTTACGGATACTGCGGCGCGACATAATCGTTTCGATTACCGCTTCCGAATTACTTTTCTCGACAACTGTGCTTTCATTCTCTTTCTGTACCTGCGGCCCGCAACCGGACAGCATCAATAGGCCTGCGCCTAACAGCATAAACTTTAAACTCTTCATACTCTGTGTGCTATATTAGTAATTTGCTTTTCCGCAAAACTAACAAAAAAAGCGGCTTCCGGAAACGGAAGCCGCCTTAAAAATATGTAATCCTGTTCTATTAGAGTTTCGGACCAGCAGCAACCAAAGCCTTACCAGCTTCGTTACCTGTAAACTTAGCGAAGTTCTTGATGAAACGTCCGGCCAAGTCTTTTGCTTTTTCTTCCCACTTGCAAGCACATTCGTAAGTGTCGCGGGGGTCGAGGATTTTCGGGTCAACACCCGGCAACTCTGTCGGAACAACGAAGTCGAAGTAAGGAATAACCTTTGTCGGAGCCTTGTCGATAGAACCATCGAGGATAGCGTCGATGATACCACGGGTATCTTTGATAGAGATACGCTTGCCGCTACCGTTCCAACCGGTGTTAACCAAGTAAGCCTTAGCGCCGACCTTGTTCATCTTCTTAACCAGCTCTTCTGCATATTTAGTAGGATGCAAGCTCAAGAAAGCAGCACCGAAGCAAGCAGAGAATGTCGGAGTCGGTTCAGTGATACCGCGTTCCGTACCGGCCAACTTAGCAGTGAAACCAGACAGGAAGTAGTACTGAGCTTGTTCCGGGTTCAGGATAGATACCGGAGGCAATACACCGAAGGCGTCGGCAGACAGGAAGATTACCTGATGAGCGTGAGGACCTTTGGATACCGGCTTAACGATGTTGTTGATATGATAGATAGGATAAGAAACACGAGTGTTCTCAGTTGTGCTCTTATCAGCGAAGTCAATCTTACCGTTGGCATCGACAGTTACGTTCTCCAACAGAGCGTCGCGTTTGATAGCGTTGTAGATATCGGGTTCGCTTTCTTTGTCCAGGTTGATAACCTTAGCGTAGCAACCGCCTTCGTAGTTGAATACACCCTCGTCGTCCCAGCCGTGTTCGTCGTCGCCAATCAGCAGACGTTTCGGGTCGGTAGACAAAGTAGTCTTACCTGTACCGGACAGACCGAAGAAGATAGCAGAGTCAGTACCTTCCATGTTCGTGTTGGCAGAGCAGTGCATGGAAGCGATACCGCGAAGCGGGTTCTTGTAGTTCATGATAGAGAACATACCCTTCTTCATTTCACCGCCGTACCAAGTATTCAGGATAACCTGCTCGTTGGTCTTCAAGTTGAATACAGTAGCTGTTTCAGAGTTCAGACCCAGTTCCTTGTAGTTGTCTACTTTTGCTTTGGAAGCGTTGAATGATACGAAATCGGGTTCTCCGTAGTTAGCAAGTTCTTCGGCAGTGGGGCGGATGAACATGTTAGTTACGAAGTGAGCCTGCCAAGCTACTTCCATGATGAAACGTACTTTCATACGAGTAGCCTCGTTAGCACCGCAGAAAGTATCGACAACGAACAGACGCTTGCCGCTCAACTGCTTAACAGCTTTAGCTTTCAGGTCGGCCCATGCTTCTTCGGAGCAAGGCTTGTTGTCGTTTTTGTATTCTTCGGAAGTCCACCATACAGAATCCTTGCTGGCTTCGTTCATTACAAAGAATTTATCTTTAGGAGAACGTCCGGTATAGATACCGGTCATTACGTTCACAGCACCCAGTTCAGTTACTTGACCTTTTTCGAAGCCTTCCAGACCCGGTTTGGTCTCTTCAGCGAACAATACATCATAAGACGGGTTGTGGATAATCTCCTTCACGTCTTCGATACCGTACTTGCTTAAATCTAAATTTGCCATTTTTTTTAAGATTTTAAAATTGGTATTTGGTTTATAATCTCTTTTGCACCTTTTTACGCCTGGTTACAAGGGGGCGAATCTGTGGAAAACCGCGCTTTTCAGTAAGACCCTTGTTTTTGCGACTACAAAAGTAATACTTTATTTTTAAAGAAACATCCCATTAGAGAAATTTTTCTGTAATAGGAAATCTTTTATAAAACCGTAACAATATCTGCAAACTGAATGTTGCAAATTAAGTGGAAATCGTTTACTTTGCATTCCTATTCCGCCGATATACGGGATAACTGATACATATAATCTGATAATACGACAATGAAAGTCATCAACTTTGCCGAGACAGATTCTGTCTTGAACCAATATGTGGCGGAAATCCGCGATGTGCAGATACAGGCCGACCGCATGCGTTTCCGCCGGAACATCGAACGCATCGGAGAAATCATGGCGTACGAAATGAGTAAAGAACTGTCCTATTCCGAAAAGCAGGTGCAGACACCGCTGGGAGTAGCCCCCGTCCGTACGTTCGACGACGAGGTGGTGATTGCCACCGTTTTCCGTGCCGGGTTGCCTTTGCACACCGGTTTCCTGAATGTATTCGACCGGGCGGGCAACGCTTTCGTTTCCGCTTACCGTTATTATAAGGATAAGGAATGCCGCACGGTAGATGTGCACATCGAGTATATCGCCACCCCCGACCTCTCCCACAAAACACTGCTGTTGGTAGACCCTATGCTCGCCACGGGCGAAAGCATGGAACTTGCCTGGAAAGCCTTCCTTACGAAAGGTACGCCCGCCAAGTTGCAGATAGCCTGCGTCATTGCCAGCCGGCAGGGAGTAGAACATTTGCAGAGGCTGTTCCCCGGCGATGAAGTCTCCCTTTGGTGCGGTGCTATCGACCCGGATATGAACGAACACTCCTACATCGTTCCGGGGTTGGGCGATGCCGGAGATTTGGCATTCGGGGATAAGTTGTAGCCTGCTCCGGCAGAGGAGAGCGCATTAAATCTCTTTCCGCCACAGGATTCATGGATTAAGACAGACTTTTAAATTCTTAGCGGAGATGATATAGATTTCATAGGCTCTGTTTCAGACAGAAGAACAAAAAGACATATTTTTCTCTTTTGTCTTTTTGGGGACATTCAGTAAATAATATAAAATCAGCCAACTAATTCATACACAAAATATTGCGAATTAGCTGGCTTTTTTGTATCTTTAGG
>NZ_KB894185.1 GCF_000374365.1 Bacteroides gallinarum DSM 18171 = JCM 13658 | reverse complement strand
CAACATACAGATAGACGGCATATCGTTCATCGAACACCTCTCGTTCAAGGCTTTCAATGAGGGGATACGTCTGAAGGACTGTATCCGTATGCAACAGAAACTCATGAATGTGAGGGTAAGATGTGTGGCTGCCGATTCCATATATGCCAATAATGCCAACAGAAAGTTCTGCACGAAATATGGGATATCCACTTCCTTTGTGCGTAAGGGAAGGGCGGCAAAGGATGAGGCATTGAGAAAGGTACTCAGAAGTGAGCTGTCAAAAGAAAGGGCCACCCGACTTGAAGGCAGCTTCGGCACTCAGAAGCAATATTACTCGCTCTCAAGGATAAAGGCCAGAAACAGGAAGACTGAAATACTGTGGATTTTCTTCGGAATACATACGGCAAATGCCGTAATGATGACAGACAAGATCAAAAACAGGACGGCTAAAGCAGCATGATATGATTTTATGCACAGAATCAGAAGAGGTCATCAGACTTCTTCCAGAACTTCATGTCCTACCGGATAGAATTACGTGAGAAAGCACAGAAAAATGACAATAATAATGGCATATGAAGTGGTTATGCTCTATCATCTTCATATGCCATCTTGTTTTTTAGGGACATTTACTGAATATCCCTACTTCATCTGCGATGTGCCGGTGTACCTCATCAGCGATGTGCCGGGTGTACTACGTTGGCGGTGTATTCAGGAAAAAGAACACCGACATGCTTATAAGTATCACGCCCAGCACCCCGTAAAACCAGCGTGCCTGCCGGCGTCCTACATTCCGTACGACGAACTGCGTGTTTTGGGCGGTAAAGAACCAGTCCCAATCCAGGATTGCGGCAAGCAGGGCGACGATGCCCGCTACGGCGAAGATACCTTGAACGATGTATTGGCTCATAAGGAAACGGATGCTGCTAAATGAAAAAAACGGGGCGGGAGGTTATTCGAAACTCTCCAGGGTAACCTTCCGTGCACCGTTCTCCACCTCTTCGATAATGACTTTTACGGTGTTGCCCGGTAGAAGCTCCTCAATCAGTTCCGGCCATTCGATGAAGCAGAGGGCGCCGCTGTACAGATAATCCTCGTATCCCATATCGTACACCTCCTCCAACTTCTTTATACGGTAGAAGTCGAAGTGGTATATCAGCTCTCCGGCGATGTCGGAACGGTACTCGTTTACGATAGCGAAAGTGGGAGAGGTGATAACGTCGGATACGCCGAGCTCCTCGCAAACCGCCTTGATAAAAGTCGTCTTGCCGGCTCCCATTTTACCGTAAAGAGCGAATACGGTATTATCGCCCATTGCCTCGATAAATTGGCGGGCGGCTTCGTGAATGTGGTCTAATGACTGAATTTTGATTTCCATTGTCTTGTATCTATTGGGTGTTCACCGGAGGGGATGTACCGGGGCGGCGGACAAGCGCCCGCTCCGGCATACCTTGCGGTGAGGGTTTTATTTCCGATGCAAAGATAATGCAAACCGGGAGCTGAATAAAATGAACTTGTTCGTTTTTTATGCCGAGGTGCAGCTTATCTTCGCTTTTTCAGCAAAGATAGCCAAAAACTTTTTCCCCCTTTGCAGATTGCATAAATAATAATGGAGAAGAAGATGATAGCCGCTCCCGAGGGAACATTGAGGTAGAAGGAGATAAGCAGCCCGCCCAGGCAACTGAGGTAACCGATGCCGATAGACAGCCAGATGATGCGGTGGAACCTGTGCGAGAAAAGATTGGCGGTCATCTGCGGAATCGTCAGCAGCGAGATTACCAGCACGATACCCACCATGCGCAGGCATGCCACGATAGTCAGCGCAATAAACATCATCAGCACGTACTCGAATACCTGTACCGGGATTCCCTGCGAGCGGGCGAACTCGCGGTCGAACGCCACGTAGACTATCGGATGCAGGAAAAGCGCGAAGAACAGGATAAGCAGCGCTGCCAGCCCCCCCAGCAGGGCGATGTCTCCCACGGTAATCGTCAGGATGTTACCGAACAGGTAGGCGGAGAGGTCGGGGGCGAAACCGGGAGAGAGGAAGGTGAAGATGATGCCCAGCGCCATTCCCAGCGTCCAGAATACCGCAATGGCGGAGTCCTCGCGCATGTCTTTACGCTTGCTGAGCCACTCTACGCCGAATGCCGACAGTACCGAAAAGACGGCTGCCGACAGAATCGGCGGGATACCCATATACAGCCCCATGCCTATGCCGCCGAAAGAGGCGTGCGTTAGCCCGCCGCTGATGAATACCAGCCGCCGCGTAACGATGTAAGTGCCGATAAGCCCGCAGGCGATGCTTGCCAGCAGGCTGCCGATGAGGGCATGTTGAAAGAAGGTATATTGGAGGAGCATAAAGGGGATTATGGTTTTAGATTGATGATTTCAGACTCATAGTTCATGATTCTCGATTCATAATTCATTGTTTACAATTTATAATTCATTGTTTACGATTCATAACTCATTGTTTACGATTTATAACTCATGGCTTATGATTTATAATTCATGGCTTACGATTTATAAGTCATGGCTTATGACTCATGATTTGGAATATCGGATACCGGATATAAAGTACCGGATACAGAGAGTTATGGCGTATGAGGCGACAAGCGCCTTTCGCCCACTATCAGGAACACTTCGTCTTTTATATTGTCCGGCAGGGCGATGCCGCGCAGTTGCAGGCTGCGCACCCAGCCCGCCACATCTTCCGGCTGCATGGTATAGAACACATCGCGGAATTCCTCCTCCTGCTCGGGGGTGTAGCTGTCGGGAGGAGTTCCGATGTATCTGTCCAGCTCCTCGTCGTCGTAATATTCTATCTTCTTGCTGACGGCGGCAAGCAGGCTTTCCTTTTCACATACCTCGTGCTGTCCGCAGCACTCCGCATCCACTTCCTGCACTTCGGGCATGGCATCCAGCTCGCCGCGCTCTATTTTCCTCCGGAGGCGGCGGTTGCGCACCGTTCCCGCTATGGCGGCTACGGCGGCAAGGGCAATCAGGCTGATAATCAGTATCCACATAGGCTCTCTTTCCTTGAAAAAAGCGTCCTTATAAATTTTATAAAATAGAACAGGCAAAGATACACATTGTTTTCGTATCCGGCCTCTTTGCGGCGGATTAAATCCGGAAACCCGCCAGCTTCAAGTCTTCCCAGTAAGCAGGATAGGATTTGGACACTACCTGCGGCTCGTCGATTTCTATCTGAGGCAGCACGATGCAGGCAGGAGCGAACGCCATTGCCATGCGGTGGTCTTCGTAGGTGGCGATAACGGGGGCAGCATCGGCAGGACAACGCTCTCCGTCCCATAGCAGGATGCTGTCCTGCTCGGAACGTACCGCATAGCCCAGCTTGCGCAGCTCGGCGATAAGGGCGGCGATGCGGTCTGTTTCCTTTATCCTGAGACTTTGCAGGCCGGTGAAGCGGAAGGGGATGTTCATCAGGCAGCAGGTTACGACGAAAGTCTGTGCAAGGTCGGGAATGTCCACCATGTCCTCCTCGAGGCGGGCAACGGGCATGCCCTGGTGGGTCAGCCGTACCCCTTCGTCCGTATATTCGGTGTGTACGCCCAGGCGTGAGAAGATTTCGGCGCCGCGGCTATCGCCCTGGTAGCTGTGCCGAAACAGTCCCCGCAGCTCTATTCCGGAGCTTCCCTTACCGTCGGCAAGCTCTGCCGTGTGCCCCGCTCTCCGCTCTTCGTAGCCCTTCAGCGCCATTATCTGATACCAGTAAGAGGCGGCACTCCAATCGCTCTCTACGGTGAAAGGAACGTCCCGGTAGCCGCCGGGCGATACGGTGATGCTGCTTGCGGAAATCCATTCGGCGTGTCCGCCGAAGTCGCGCATCAGCCGGAGGGTGAGGTCGATGTAAGGGCGGGAGATGATGTTGCCCGTAAGGTGCAGGCGCAAGCCCTCGGGCAGCACGGCGCCTATCATCAGCAGGGCGGAGATGTACTGGGAGCTGACGTTCCCGGCAAGGGATATTTCGTTGCCGCGCAGCTCCGTACCCGTGATGCGCAGGGGCGGGAAACCCTCGTTGCCCACGTATTCGATGTCCGCGCCGAGCTGCCGCAGGGCATCTGCCAGGATGCGGATAGGGCGTTGCTGCATGCGCTGCGTGCCGGTGATGATGCGGGTTCCGGGCGTTACGCTGAGGTAAGCGGTGAGGAAACGCATGGCTGTGCCCGCTGCCATAATATCTATATGTTCCGGGTTGCCTTGCAAGGCACGCACCATGACGCGGGTGTCGTCGCAATCGCTCAGGTTACAGGGCGTCAGCCTGCCGTGGGCAAGGGCGTGCAGGATAAGGGCGCGGTTGCTGATGCTCTTGGATGCCGGCAGGCAGATGCCGGCGCGTATCGGGGCGCCGGGAGCGGAAACGGTGTAACGCATAGTCGTATTTGTTTAGTTACGGTGGTAAGGAATTTGCTGTTTTTGCTGCAAAAGTAAAACAAATCTTCGGGAAATGGAAACATGTTCACTCCTCAATGAGCGTTTCCCGCCTTTTTGCCGTCAGACCGCCGTTGCTATGATTTGTATGCACAGTATGAGGAACACCATGGCAATGGGATATACCGTTGCATAGGCTACGCTCGGGATGTTGCTGTCCGTCATGGAGTCGGCGGCTGCCAGGCCGGGCGTACTCGTCATGCCGCCGGTAATGGTTCCCAGCAAGTCCAGGATGCTGATGTTGAACACCAGCCTGCCTACGATTACGGCTGCCAGCATGGGGATTAGCGTAATGGCGGCGCCTATGCCGAACAGGAGCCAGCCGCTTTCCTGGAACGTGGCTACCAGGTTCTTGCCGGCGGATGTGCCTACTTCGGCAAGGAACAGCAGCAGTCCTAACTGCCGCAGCAGTTGGTTGGCAGGGCCGGACATAGACCAGATTATGGGGCCCGTCTTGCCTACGGCGCTAAGGAACAGGGCAACTATCAGGATGCCGCCCGTCAGCCCCGGCGAGAACGACAGACCGCCGGAGAAGGATATGTTCAGCTTGCCGAACAGCACGCCCAGCACGATACCCATTGCTATCGGGAAGAAATCCGTGTCGGACAGCTTTTTGGCATTGTTACCCAGCAGGCGTGCCAGGCCTCTCAGCCCTTCCTTCTCGCCTACTACCGTCAGCTTATCGCCGAATTTCAGTGCCAGCTCGGGCGAGGGGGAGAGGTCGATACCGCTCCGGCGGACGCGTGTCACGGTACAGCCGAAGTTCTTCATCAGGTTCAGGTCGCCCAACTGCTTGTTTATCATGTCTTTCTTCGTCAGCAGCAGGGATTCTATCTCCTGGGTGTGGCTCAGCGGGAGTTCGCCTTCCTCGCGTTCGCCTACCAGGGAGGCGAGCTGCCCCAGGGCTTCCTCGCTGCCCACTGCTTGTATGTAATCGCCCTCGCAGAGCACGGTATGGGCGGTGGGGATAGCTATTTGTCCGCCGTGCTTGTGGCGGGAGATTACCGCACCGGTTATGGCGCGGGCGTTTATTTGCATCAGGCTGCGGCCGAATACCACGGGGTTCGTAATGCGGTAGATGCAGGTGGACAGCTCGGGGTACTGGTTGCGGCGTTCTTTTTCCAGGCGGCGGGCTTCCTTGTCCAGGTCGATGTGCAGGATACGGGGCAGTAGCTTCACGAAGAGGATAACGCCGATTACTCCGAACGGATAGGCGATACCGTAGGCTATGGATGCCTGCGGGGAATGGGTGCTGTCGATAGCTACGGCAAGTCCCGGCGTGCTGGTGAGTGCGCCGGCTATCAGCCCTACGGCGCTCGGCGTGTCGATGCCGAAGGCGTACTTCAGTCCTACCGCTGTCAGGGCGGCGGAGCAGATTATCAGCAGGGTGATGATAATCAGGGTTTTCCCCTTACTCCGGAAGGAGTCGAAGAATCCGGGGCCTGCCTGGATGCCGATAGTGAAGATAAACAATACGAGCCCAAAGTTGCCTAACTCCTTGGGGATAATCACGCCGAAGTGCCCGAAAAGCAAGGCGATGAAAATCACTGCGGAAACGTCGAGCGAGAGTCCTTTGATTTGGATTCTTCCCAGCATGAAGCCCAGGGCTACGATGAGGAAGAGGGCGAAATAAGAGGAATTGAGCAGGTCGGTGAGCATAGGTTCGATGATTTAGTCTTTTCGTGGGAACAAAGGTAATGGAAAAAAGTTAGATAGAGAAAGTATTATTTATCTTTGCATCCGCTAAGATTGAAGAAAAACGTTCTTGCTTAGAAAAAACATTCTTGCTTATGGAAATAGATTTGACTACCCCCGCCTTGCTGTTTTCGGCAATATCACTGATTATGCTGGCGTACACCAACCGCTTCCTGTCGTATGCCGGCCTTGTGCGTGCCTTGAAGGAGCAGCACCAGAAAAGCCATTCGTCGGTAACCGCCGCACAGATTGCCAACCTGCGTAAGCGGCTGTATTTAACGCGCGCTATGCAGGTAACGGGTATAGCGAGCTTGCTGCTGTGCGTAGTCAGCATGTTTTTCATCTATATCCGCCTTCATCTTGCGTCGGTTTATATTTTCGGGCTGGCGCTGGTGTTGCTGATTGTTTCGCTGGCTATCTCGGTGTATGAGATTTATATATCTGTAAAAGCGCTGGAGATACATCTGAATGATATGGATGATTAGCGAGGAGAGGGCTTTTTTGCGGGGGGTGTACTTTGGGTTTATGATATGGGTTGCTCTTGGTTTATGATACAGTATGCCTTTGTTTTATGATACGGGTTGCTCTTACTTTATGATGCGGTATGCCTTTGTTTTATGATACGGGTTGTTCTTGCTTTATGATACAGTATGCCTTTGTTTTATGATACGGGTTGCTCTTGCTTTATGATGCGGTATGCCTTTGTTTTATGATACAGATTACTTTTGCTTTATGATGCAAATTGTCCCCACCTTATAATACGAGGTTGTTTCGCTTTACGGTACGGATTGTTTCGGCTTACGGTACGGTTGTTGTCCGTCCCGTAGGATGCTTTTTTTCTTTCCGTAGGACGGATTTCTTTCTCTCACGAGACGGATTTTTTTCTCTCCTATAAGGGTGAAAAGAGTGTCGGTGTATATGATTATTATCAAATTTTGCCGTTCGGAAAGGTTCATTTTTAGGTGCAGGTTCCTTATGCTCCCTAACAGCCCCCTCTTTTAAATAAAGTTTGTTGATTAATAGGCATTTAACTATTTGCATTTAGCCTGAATACCCCTTATCCGCTTATTTTTGACTTTACCCTCTTATGTAAAGAAAAAGGTACATCGCTTTATCGGTATCCACTGCGGAAAAAGAGGAGCTTCCATAGCTGCTGTTTTTTATGGGAATGAAATCATACCGGCAATGTTCCGCACATTAGGCAGGTGTTGTAAGAGCATAGAAAAGAATTTATCGGTAGTCTATCGCAAATTGAGGTATATTTGGATTGTGGCGGGAAGCTGTAATTCTCCGATTTGTAGTATGTATCTCCATTCCTACAAGGAGACGATTTATATGCAATTCGGGAACAGCTCTAATGTTGTTTGAGAGGTATCCGGAAAGAGCTGGAAGAGCTGATAAGAATATCACGGAGTGATTTAGGTTAATGGTTGGGGGAAACGTTGCAAGGCGATTTGGCAAAGTATTGCGAGGTGATAACGAAAGCTTGTGAGTTGATTTGACAAGGTATCGCGGGGGATACTAAAAGGTTGTAAGGTGATTTAGTAAAATATCGCGGGATGATAGCAAAAGGTTGTGAGTTGATTTGACAAAGCGTCGCGGGGTGATAGCAAAAGGTTGTGAGTTGATTTGATAAAGCATCGCGGGATGATAGCAAAAGGTTGTGAGTTGATTTGGCAAAGCATCGCGGGATGATAGCAAAAGGTTGTGAGTTGATTTGGCAAAGCATCGCGGGGTGATAGCATAAGCTTGTGAGTTGATTTGACAAAGCATCGTGAGATGATAGCAAAAGGTTGTGAGTTGATTTGACAAAGCATCGTGGGATGATAGCACAAGCTTGTGAGTTGATTTGACAAAGCATTGCGGGATGATAGCAAAAGCTTGTGAGTTGGTTTGGCAAAACGTCGCGAGGTGATAGCAAAATATTGTGAGGTGATTTAGCAAAGCATCGCGAAGTAGCTGGGCACATACATTGCGCCATGATTTAGAACTCGTGTATTTCTTAAGAAAAAATAGGTCATACCCTTTCTTCCGGAGGTATTTTATAGGGGGGCTGGGAGCTCATAAGGAACCCGAGCCCTAAAATGAACTCTACTTCGTCTCAAAATGCTCTTCTTTTATCAGCTTAATTTGTTGTTTATGAGTTGGTTAAATGGTAGAAATGCCCTTTCCGGGAGAATACATACATATTCTCCCGAAAGGCATTTTTCCCTTCTTTTTCCCGAGTGAACGATTAAGAAAATACTTGTCATTCACTCGGACAGATAATCACTTGTCCAGCTCTTTCAGCAGTTCTTCTACGGCAGCTTTCAACTGGGTATCTTCACCTTTCACAATGGTTTCGGGCGGATTGGCTACCCGGATATCCGGTTCCAGTTGGGTGTTTTCCAGGTAGCTGCCGTCGGGCAGGCGGTAACCTACAACGGGGATGCCGAATACGAGCGACGGGTCTTGCAGGCGTTCCCACGATACACTGGTCATCGTTCCCGGTACAGGCATGCCTACCAACTTGCCGATGTTGCGGTGGCGGTACACCCACGGCGTGCCGTGTGCGTTGGAGTAGTTTGCCTCGCACGTCAGCATGATAGACGGTTTGTTCCAGCGGCGACTGGGCATGTCGCAGGCTTCGCGGCCACGGATTACCTGGGTGAAGTATTTCTTGCCGCTGAACAGTATCTCGATGTCTTCGTGTAGGCGGCCGCCACCGTTGAAGCGAGTGTCGATAACGATGCCTTCGCGGTCGTTGTACTTACCCAGGATGTCCGAGTAGACGGAACGGAAACTGTCGTCGCCCATAGACTCGATGTGTACGTAACCCAGGCGACCGCCAGACCATTTGTCTACATCGGCTGCCCGTTGTTTCACCCAACGGGTGTAAAGCAGGGCGTCGAGCGCACTGTTGCTTATCGGAATGGCTACTTCTTCCCAGCGCTCACCGGATTGCGGGTCGTACAGCGAAACGAGGGTCTTTCTTTTGGCTTTGCCGTTCAGCAGGGTGTAGTAGTCGGTTTCGGGGGTAATCTCCGTACCGTCTATTTGCTCGACGACGATGCCTGCCTTTACCCGGGTTCCGGCGTTATCGAACGGGCCTTTCTCTATCACTTCGGCAATGCGCATGCCTTTGTCGCGGTAGTTCCAGTCGAAAAGCAGTCCCAGGCTGGCTGTCGGTTCGCTTTGCCCGGTAGGGTAGTAACGGCCGCCGGTGTGCGATACGTTCAGCTCGCCCAGCCATTCGCCCAGCAGCTCGGCAAAGTCGTAGTTGTTGTCGATGTGGGGCAGGAATTTGCGGTAGGCGGCGGTCATGGCATCCCAGTCCACGCCGTGCATGCCGGTGTGGTAGAAGCGCTTCTGCTGTTGTTTGTACACGTGGTCGAACATGTATGTACGCTCTGCCGCCAAGTCTATCTTTGCCTGCGCACGGTAGGTTATGGGGGTGAGCTCGTTGGATGCCAGGTTCATTTTCTGCATGTTCTTGCCGCCCAGCAGGAAAAGGTGTTTGCCGTCCTTGTCCGTTTCCATGGCAGCCCAGCCGGCATCCATTTTATGGAGCAGCTTGGTTTCTTTCTTGCGGAGGTTCATCTTCCAGAGGTCGTAGCCGCTTTCGAAGGCGGCGAAGTAGTAGAGGTTTTCACCGTCTTCGGAGATGATGACGCTGCCCATGTCCGAGGAGTTCGGGGTGAGGCGTACTATACGCTCTTCGATGTTTTCCAGCTCTACGGCGATGTCCTTTACGGGTGGCTCATGGTCGTCGTCTTTCGCCTTGCCGGTGGTGTTTTTGCCGTTCTTGCCGCGGGTATCGTCTTGGGATTGTGCTTTCTTCCGTTCGGCTTCCAGTTCCTTACGCAGTTCGTAGTCTTCTTTGCTCAGGCAGTATTTGTCGTAGGCGTCTTGGTTGAGGAAAACGAGCATGGCATCGTCCTGCGAGCCCCATGAGGCGTGGGCGCGCATGCCGTAGCGTTCTGTCTTGAACAGGATTGCATTGCCGTCGAGTGCAAAGCGGGGAGAGCCGCTCATGTAGCCGCTGTTGGTCAGGTTGATAATGGGACTGCCGCCTTGCGCGCTCACGAGGCCTATGTCGGAGTAGGGGTCGTGTCTGTTGCCGATAAATTCGAGGGTGAACCATTTGCCGTCGGGCGACCAGGCGTAGCTGAATTCGCCGTCTGTGCTGTACCAGGTGGAGCCGTCGGTAATCTGCCGTACTTTCTTCGTTTCGAGGTCGAGTACCATAAGGTGGGTACGGTTTTCTATGAATGCCAGTTCTTTGCCGTCCGGCGAGAATTGCGGGCAGGCGCGTTCTATGGTGGCGGAGGGCAGCAGCGCTTCTTCTTTTATGAGGGTGGCGTTCGGGAAGTTGGGGTCTTCCTTGCGTACTATCTTGGCGAGGTAGAGCTGCCAGTTGCCGTTGCGCTCGCTGGCGTAGGCGAGGGTACGGTTGTCGGGGGCGAAGGACAGCCCGCTTTCATTGGCGGCTGTGTGGGTGATTTGCTTGGTGGTGGCGTAGTCGGTGGAGGTTACAAAGACTTCGCCGCGTACGATGAAGGCTACTTGCTTGCCGTCCGGCGAAACGGTGGCGGAGGTGGCTCCGTTGGTGTTGTCTATGCGGGCTGTCTGCGGCTGGTCGTCGCGGATGATTTCTATCCGTACTTTTTGCGGTGTGGAGCCGTCTTGTTGGGTGTATATCTCGCCGTCGTAGCCGTAGCACAGTGTTCCGCTGTTGCTTACGGAGAGGAAGCGGACGGGGTGGGTTTTGAAGGTGGTCACTGCTTTTACGGCTTCCGGCCGGGCGAGCGGCAGGGAGTATACGTTGAATGAGCCTCCGTTGCGTTCGCTCAGGAAGTAGAGGGTTTGTCCGTCCGGCGAGAGGGCGGGGTTACGGTCTTCGCCGGCATGCGGGGTGAGGTTGGTGTGCTTGCCTGTGCGGGTGTCGTACATCCATATGTCGCGGGTTATGGAGGAGGTGTGGTGCTTGCGCCATTGGTCTTCGAAGCCTTTCTGGTCTTGGTAGAAGAAGCGGTTGCCCGAACGGTCGAAGCAGACGGCCTCGGCGGGTGTGCCCAATACTTGCCCGATGCGTCCGCCGCTTACGGGGACTTTATAGAGTTCGGTCATGGCGGAGCGTGGAAAGAGGGCGCTTTCGGCAGGGTCTTGGATAGCTGCCGAGAACAGGATGTATTTGCCGTCCGGGGTGAATGCGGACGGGATTTCTCCCGTGGAGTGTGTGGTGAGCCGGCGGGCTGCTCCGCCGTCGGCGGACATCACGAATATGTCGAAGTTGCCGTACCGGTCGCTGGCAAAGGCTATCTGCTTGCTGTCCGGTGACCATATGGGAGTGCATTCGTAGGATTCCTGCGTAGTGAGTTGTATGGCTGTACCGCCCTTTGCAGGGACTTTATAGATGTCTCCTTTATAACAGAAGGCGATTTCCGTTCCGTCGGGCGAGATTTGTATGTCACGCATCCAGAGGGGTGTTGCTGCGTGACCGGCGAGGGTGGTGAAACCCAGTGCGAGGTATGCGAATATTTTCTTCATAACGGTATGGTTCTATAATGTGATTTTGTTGAATTGATATTTCGGTTAATGTATAAGGGTTTGTTGTGCTGCTGAAGGGACTCTCGAGGGAGGTTTCCGGAGGTTTTCTTCGAAAGGTCGCTTCAAAGTTGCTTCCGGGTATTCTCTTTGGGAGTTTCTTCCGGTTGTTCTCTTTTTGGAGTTTCTTTCCGGGTTGTTCTCTTTTGGAGTTTCTTTCCGGGCTGTTCTCTTTTGAAGTTTCTTTCCGGTTGTTCTCTTTGGGAGCTTCTTTCCGGTTGTTCTCTTTTTGGAGTTTCTTTCCGGTTGTTCTCTTTCGGAGTTTCTTTCCGAATACTCTTTTTCGGAGTTTCTTTCTCGGAAAGGTTTTCCCGGAAGAGAAACTGTCATTTCATACCTCTTGCCTTGTAGATGATTTCTTTGGCATTGTTGATATTTTGCAGTTTCTCTTCAGCGGCACGTTTAATGTCTTCCCCCAGTGTAGCTACCCGGTCGGGGTGATGCTTCAATACCAGTTTGCGGTATGCGGCACGTACTTCTTCGTCGGTAGCGGTGGGAGCTATTTCCAACACCTTGTAGGCGGCATCCAGTGAGTTCCCACCCAGGTTGAGCATGGATTCCACTTCTTTTTCGGACAGCCCCATATAGGCAGCCACTTCTTTCAGAGCTTCTATCTCCTCGCGGCATACGTTGTTGTCGCTCCGGGCTATATTGGTGAGGAAGCCTAACAGTTGCAGGCGTTCTTCGTATGTAAGGTTAGCGGCGATTTGCCTGCCGCAGTCGCGTATCGTGTTCTTGAAGGCGAGCGGGTTCTGCATATCCATGCGTTTGCGTTGTTCAAAGAGGTTGAGCAGTATCTGTTCGCCCTCGCTGACTGCCGCAACGCCGAAGTTCGTCCGCAGAAACCCGCGCACGTACTCCATTTCACTGTGCATGATGCGTCCGTCTGCCCGTATGATGTACGAGGCCATTACCAGCATCGAAAAGAGAAAACTGTTCCGTTGTCCGGCCAGTGTGTCTTCTTCCGCCGGACTGTTACCGTAAGTAGTTGTATAGCTTGTCGCGTTACTGCCGAGGTCTATCAGCGAGCCGAGTGCGAATCCCGCTAGTGCGCCGAGCGGCCCGCCTGTCATAAAGCCGATGATGCCGCCAATCCATTTTCCTGCTCCCATGATTTTTGTTCTTTATATTCTGCAAAAGTAACTATTCTTACCTAAATATAAGAAAGGCAAGGAAAAGAAATACGGAATAATTTTGTAGTGGAGAGAGGGTCGGGCAGAGGAGGCGCAGGGAAACCTGTGTTTTATCCCGCTGAAATATGCCGTTGCTGCTTAAAATAAGATGTTAGCCCTTAAATTTTCATATTGCCCCCTAAGTTACATACCCCTAAGTTGGGGTCAACGTAAAAATCTGAGGAGTATATCTGATAAAATCTTATCTTTGCCTGCAACAACAGCACAGTAATTATGGAAGCTAACGGTTATCGTCTCCTTCTTCCCGAAGGGATATTGGATTATTTCAACATTTCCGATGTAAAGGAAAGCAGTAGTGAAATCGTGATTTACCTGGAAGAGAAAAATGAGCTTCCCGGTGAGTATTCGAATGTCAAAGTGGAAAGCAAAGGCTTCTACGCTCCTGTGGTGGTTCAGGACTTCCCCG
>NZ_KB894184.1 GCF_000374365.1 Bacteroides gallinarum DSM 18171 = JCM 13658 | reverse complement strand
AGGAAGACGGAAATCCTGTGGATTTTCTTTGGAATACATACGGCAAATGCCGTACTGATGATAGACAAGATCAGGAACAGGACGGTGAAAGCGGCATGATATGATTTTACAGGCAGAGGCAGAAGATGTCTTCAGACTTCTTCCCGAGCGTCATGTCTTGTAGGGTAAGATTGTGTGAGAAATTACAGGAATAGGACTATAAAAATGGCATATGAAGTGAGTATGCTCTATCATCTTCATATGCCATCTTGATTTTTAGGGACATTTACTGAATATCCCTATTTCATATTTCCCGCCGAGTTTACCAAGTGTATTTTTCCACAGGTTTCTGCTAGCTTTTTCATCCATGAGCGAGGGGATGTCCGCCTTATCCACCAGCCAGGTGTTCTCTGTTATTTCTTGGTTCAGTTGTCCGGGTTCCCAGCCGGAGTAGCCCAGGAAGAAGCGTATCTTTCCTTTAATGGAGTTTCCCTCGGCCATGAATTGCTTGATTGCGGAAAAGTCGCCGTTCAGGTAAATTCCGTCAGTTATGGGGAGCGAATCCGCTATGTTTTCCAGCGTATGCACGTAAAAAAGCGTATCGGTGCTGATTGGACCGCCTTTGTAGATAGGTATGTTTTCCCGGCAATCAATCTCGTTTAATAAATCATTTAGGAACAGGGGCAGCGGTTTGTTCATCACCAGCCCCATTGTTCCGTTTTGTGTATG
This sequence comes from Bacteroides gallinarum DSM 18171 = JCM 13658, assembly GCF_000374365.1. Taxonomy (GTDB): domain Bacteria; phylum Bacteroidota; class Bacteroidia; order Bacteroidales; family Bacteroidaceae; genus Bacteroides; species Bacteroides gallinarum. The sequence continues at coordinate 12,699 of NZ_KB894184.1, read as the reverse complement.
GTCTACTAATAGAATGACAGAACGTCCGAACATATGGTCGCACAAAAAAGGTTCGGATATAAGAACTTTTCCTTGTGCGGGTACTACATGGTTCGTTTCTATTTTGAATATGTCTGTATTGATATACATGCCCCCAAATTAAGTATTTTTCTATAAAGGAGCAAATTATCTTTCTCTTTTTTTCAGAGAAAAGCGCCTTTATATGGATTTTTAAAGTTTTAATGAGGGGGCGTTTCTTATTTTACCGGATGATTTTCGGCAAAGACGGCCATGCGTTCGTCCAACTGTTCGTATTGGTGTTCCCGGATGAACGAGGTGCAGGCGCGCAATCCTTGCTGGCAGCTTCCGGTCGTTACCAGTGAAATGGCACTTACGCCATAGTACATCAGCTCTTTGGCGAGTTCTCCGCTACTCATGCCGGGATAGCCGATAGTGAAATAGAATCCGTCGGCCACGGGCTCGCCGAGGTCGTTGTCGTACACCAGGTAGAAACCGTGGCGTAGGAAAATCTCTTTGAGACGCCGTGCACGTTCTCCGTATACTTTTACTTCGTCCAAGAAGTTGTACTTGCCTTCATTGGCGGCTTTCAGCATAGCGGCAAGTGCATATTGCGCGGAATGGCTGGTTCCGGAGGAAAGGGCATACAGGACGCGGTGAATGAATACCGTGCCGAATGTACCTCCGCCATAGCGTTTCGTCAGCCCCGGGTATGCCCGGTGATAGAGTTTGTCCGAAATGCAGCTCACTCCGATGCGTTGTCCTGCATAGCTGAATGCCTTGGAACCGGATATGAGCAGTACGTAGTGGTCGGTATAATGGGCTATGGATGGCTGGTACGGTGCTTGGAACGGCTTGCTCAAATCCTGGCGGAAATCCATGGCGAAATAGGCGAGGTCTTCCAGGACAATCGCGTCGTACCGGGTGGCAAGCTCGCCGATGATGCGTAGTTCTTCTTCCTTCAGGCATATCCAACTCGGATTGTTGGGGTTAGAGTAGACAATGGCAGAGATATTGCCTTTTTCGAGATAGCTTTCGAGCTTGGCTTTCAGCTTATCGCCCCGGTAATCGTATACATCGAAGGTTTCGTATTTTTGTCCCATTACGACCAACTGTTGCTTTTGTACGGGGAAGCCGGGGTCGATAAATAAAATGGTGTCTTTCTTTTCATCGCATTGGCTGCACGTAAGGAACGAGGCAAAAGTGCCTTGCATAGACCCTGTAACCGGTACGCATCCTTCCGGCGCTACATCTGCGTCGATAAAGGCTTTGATAAAGCGGGACGCTTCTTCTTTCAGTGCAGGCAGTCCGTTGATGTCCGGGTAGAGGCTTGCTATTCCTTCTTGCAGGGCTTCTATCTCAGCCTTTACGCCCACAGCGGAGGGGGGCAGTCCGGGAACTCCCATTTCCATTTTTATAAATTCTACGCCTGAAGCGGCCTCTGCTTTGGCTGCGATTGCTTTTACTTCGCGGATAGTGGCTTTTGAAAAGTCTGCAATATGAAAGTCCTCGATAGTTTCATCGATTAATTTGCGTTCAATAGGAGTTTTTTTCATGGTTTCTATTTTTTATTCTTGCAAAGATAACATAAATCTCTTATAATCAACCGATGTTAAAAAAAAGATGATTTTTTTCTTTCAAGCTATTGCAGGTTTCAAAAAAACACCTACCTTTGCAACCGCAATCGAGAGAGATAGCAACGATACAATGAAATTATGGTGCGTTAGTTCAGCTGGTTAGAATACATGCCTGTCACGCATGGGGTCACGGGTTCGAGTCCCGTACGCACCGCTTAATAATTTGAAAGTCGCTGATTAACAGCGACTTTTCTTTTTATAAATATCTCTACTTCCCCCTCTTGCTCCCCCAATCTTTTATACTTAATTAATGTACGAGCGTTAGAGAAAGTAATTTTATCTTTTTTATAAACTGCAAAACGTTTTGTGATGTTTCTCCAAATCATTTTGTGAGTATTTTACACCTATTAACACAAAACGAATTGCGATTTTTCTATTTATTTTCCAACACAATTTAAAGGGGGCTCAAAGAGTACTTAAAAGCACCTCAAATCATATAAAATTATCTATATATAAAGGGGCATGTGCACCTAAATCTGATTTTATAGTCTATAAATATGGTAAGGGCTTACAGCTTTTTATCTAGTGGTGCTTTATGGATACGTAAGGTACAACAGAAAAATAATTAGATGTACACTATCTCGGTTTTGTCTATTCCTCAAAGGATATTAAGGAAATATGAAGATAATGAAGATAATGCAGAGTGCATAAAGAAAGGTGTACTTTTGCCCGTAATTGGTAATCAGCGCATGAATGCCTATTTAAAAGAAATCGCTGATTTATGCGGCATTATCAAGCGCCTAACTACTCATGTGGCGAGCATACTGTAACTACAGTTGTTTTTCTCGTTAACGGTGTATCAATGGAAAATGTATCTAAGATTTTGGGACATTCCAATATCAGAATGATACAACATTATGCAAGAATATTAGATAGCTCTATTATGCGTGATATGATTAATGTTGAACAAAGTTTTATAGGTAAATAGTTTTTTATTATTAACTTTATTTCAAAAGAAGTAATATGAAGTGTTTTGTTATTATGCCTATATCCGATGCAGAGGGTTATTTTGTTAGACATTTCAATAAAGTTTATCAGTGCCTTCTAAGACCTGCAATTGAAAAAGCCGGATTCGAAGCAATAAGTACAGGCTTGCCAAAAGAAAAAACATCTCGAAACTGCCACGTGTACAGCTTCGAGATGAATTTTTACTGTTAGTTGTTTGCTTTGATATAGGGCTAACGGGTTTAAAATCATATGTTGTATTCAGCAAATTATAATCTTTCTCCACAAAGGTTCATTGGTAGCACATTCTTATATTATCATATAATCTTAACAAAGATAATTATTCTCCTTTGAAAATGAAATAATTATAGAGAAATGACTACTTTTGTTTCATATAAAAGTGAAAACACATAATTGAGCATATGAAAAAGTTGATACTATTTTTTACTAATCCGATTATTGGAGGAATCTTGTCTTTAATAGGAATTTTGGAAATTCTATTTAGTATCCCGTCCACATATCTAAATTATAGAATATCATTGTGGATAATAGTTTTAGTTATCGGATTTATCATTTTTGCATCATATTTATATAAAAAGCTACGAATTCTATATTTTATTAAAACATATACTTCTGATAGTTTTGGAGGATCTCGTACTTATACATGGAAATGGAGTAAAACCATATATTATACCAATGTTTACGGATATATGCCCGACCACATTAATGTTCAAGATATAACAAAGTTAGATCCTGATACAAAAGTATATGATTTCAGTCACTGCATAACAAACAAAGATTTATTGCAAGAATATATAATGGTTAGTTTATATGATAAGGTGGAAAACAGTAAGCAGACTAATCTATTTATACAACAATTACATAGCCTTGAAGCTCATTATTCCAAGCAAAGGCAATAAGACCTTTATCCCAATATTTTAAATAGAAAGTACATATTGACGAACGAACAACAAAAACTTGTCAAAAAGAAATATCCCGAAATTGCCACGTGTACAGCTTCGGGATAATTTTTTTCTTACTTGTCCGTTCTGTGTTCTTTTTTAAGCTTTCGGAGTGTACTTATATCAAATCGTTCCTTTATGAACTCTCGTACATCGGAAGCCCAGTTAATAGACTCTTCTGCTAATCATCATAAAAGGTAGCAGTTTCTTGCTTCTCAATTTCTGTAATGTTTGAGTACTGACATTGAACGACTGGCATAAATCCTGATTTTTCAAAAGTTTATCACCCGGCATTATTTCGGGATTAGTCTGCAAACTCTTTATATCTTTGCCTACTTCATCCAGTTTATCAAGAAGTTTTTGCATCCAGTCTTTGAACTCATAATTGTCTATATACATATTTGCTTCATTTTTCAGGTTATGCACTAATGATTACCAATCGATTGATGAAGCAAAGTTCTGCAAATAAGAGCAAACAAATTACAAGGTAGCGTACGCTATCCCGTATAAATTGATACTAAACGTCTGATTATCTATATCCTTTACTTTCGTGTTCTTTTCGGATAAGGTTTGCCAATTCGTTAAGGAACTCTGTTAGCTTTGTTGACTTTCGCTTGATGACATCCATGTACTTTTAGTGATAATCATCCAATTTTACAATAAAGAGCCATTCAAAGGCTTTGCCTAAATCTGTCAGGTGAATAGGTTTTCCATTCTGATATATTATACGTTTGGAGAGAAATAAGCCACTGACAATTTTCATGATATTGATAAGGCTTGTCTTGTTTGTCAAATGGAGAAGAGAAAAGAATAGCTTATTTGCGTGTTGCTGAAATTGTTCCGGATATTTTATGTACAATTTGATAATACGCATTTCATTATTTAGTAATCCCCGTTGCTTCATCAATCAAATACAAATAGGGTATTTTTTCTTGCTCAAACCGTACACGATATGATTTAAAACGATGCAAGCCAAAAGAAAAATAACGTAATAAAACGCTGTAATTTTGTTCGTTGATACTAAAATCGGCTAAATGGGTAGCCAATTCTTCAATAGCTTCTGTAAATTCGGATGCAGAAGCTTTACGCTGTGAGTATTTCGATAATAATCGGAAGAATCTCTGTTTCAATAAATTATTCATTATGGAAATTATAGAAAGAAGTCCCACCAACGTGGTAGAACTTCTTTTTTAATAAGTTATTTATTCACAAACTGAAAATCATATTCATTATATCTGTTACCAATATTAGGATATTTTTTTAAAAGCAGTTGTATATTAGAAACATCTTCCGTTGATAGATTTACATCTATCGCTTTTGCATTTTCTTCTAAATACTTAATCCGTTTAGTTCCCGGAATAGGAATTATATTTTCACTTTGTGCCAATATCCAAGCTAAGGCAAGTTGGGCTGGGGTTATTCCTTTGCTTTCTGCTATTTCTGCAATTTCAATAGCCAGTTTTTGATTATTTTCCCAATATTTACCGTTATAACGTGGCAAATGCTTGCGGAAATCATGTTCTTCCAATACATTTACGTTGATAGTATTTGTTACTAAACCTCTGCCTAACGGTGAAAATGGAACTAAAGTTACACCTAATTCTTTTGTTAATGGCAAAATTTCTTTTTCGACATCATGTGTTAATAAAGAATATTCACTTTCAACCGCAGATATAGGATGAACATTACAAGCTCTTTTCAGTGATTCGGAAGAACATTCGCTTAGTCCCAAATAGCGTACTTTACCCTCTTTTACTAACTCTGCCATAGCTTCAACTGTTTCTTCGATTGGTATTGTGGGGTCAATCCGATGCGCATAATACAAGTCTATGGTTTCGATATTTAATCTTTTCAAACTGTTCTCTACAGCTTGTTTTACATATCTTGGAGAAGCATCCACATAACTTTCACCACTAGCGAACACGCTACCTTGACTATTGCGTAAGCGAAAACCAAATTTTGTTGCAATGAAAATCTGATTTCTTTTTTCTGCTAATACTTTGGATAGCAATTCTTCATTAGCACCATTTCCATACACATCCGCAGTATCCCAGAAATTAATGCCAAGTTCTAAAGCACAATGCAATGTCTTAATGCTTTCTTTTTCATCGGCTGCTCCATACGCAGCACTCATTCCCATACAACCCAATCCGATAGCGGATAGGTTTACTTCTGTTTTGCCTAATTTTCTGTACTTCATTATTTATATTTTTTGGTCGGTACAAAATTAGGTAATGAAAATATGGTTGATTAACACAATTCAAAGCATCATTTGCATAAATCAAATAATTGTTGCTTTTTAATTTCGCTTGGCGATTTTCCTGTATGCTTACGATAGAATTTACTGAAATAGGCTATGCTTTCAAATCCCAAGCTATAAGCTATTTCTGAAATAGAAAGATTACTATGTAATAAATACTGGGTACATTCTTTAATTATTCTTTCCGCAATCATTGTAGAGGTCGTTTTTCCAGTAGTATCTTTTACCACTTTATTTAAATGATTAACGTGTATAGACAAACGATTTGCATAATCGGCAGGAGTACGCAAACTTAATACTGAATGTGGATAATCAATAGGAAATTGTCTATCCAATAATTCTATGAATAATTCTGTAATACGTTGCGAAGCATTCGGATGTGATTCATATTTATTTGACTCCTGCATTTTTAAAGCTGTATGTATCAATAAATGAAGATAGCAACGTAAGACGTTAGATTTTTTTACATAATTTGATTGATTTTCTTCCTGCATTTGTGTGTATATATCCATGACTTTCGCAACTTGTGCGTCATTCAAGAAGAAAACCTTATCTCCACTAACTTTGAATAATGGTATATTAGCCAAAGAGCCGTTCTTTTCTTCTGACTGAACAAACTGCTCATTGAATATGCAGAACATACCTTTCTGTTCTTCACTAATTGATTCCCAGGCATAAGGGACTAAAGGATTAGAAAATAAAATGGCAGGACGATTTACTAAAATCCATTTATCTGCATAATATAGTTTTCCCACACCAATAATCAATGTGATTTTATAAAAATCTCTGTAACTGAATTGTACTGTCCCAAAATTACATTGTCGGGTAAGAACATTGAAATATGGTTTCTCCTTAGAGTAGGTTGTACCCAGTTGAGGGTCACAACACTGGATTCTTTTATAGAACTGTGGAATACTTTCGGACATAGTTTCTAATTTGGTATGACAAAATTACGAGAAAGTCTAAAGATACAATAAGTTAATAATAATACGGCTTCATATTCACTTAATTATAGAGAGATAGAAAATGATTAGTTTGATATGCGAGTAATATTTAGTATCTTTGCACCAACTCAAACAATCACCGCAACATTAAGCACTCATCTATATCTATTCCGGCATATCATGAGGCAAGTTGCGTGTCTCGAATATTATTGAGATAGTCCCAATAGATTCCTTTTTCCACGGTGATGTGTTGCCGGTATCCATTTCTCTTGTCCTTTTAAAATGACGGACGGATATGCACAAAGCATAAACAGTATAAAAAACAATGAGGATTTCATGATATTGTTTTTATTCAATTCGAAATTCCGCACTCATAAACCATTTTTGGGAAGAGTTATTAAAACCTATTTCTTTGATTACTTTATAAATGCCCGGTTTGTTGTCATTGAACAATGGATAGAGTTTGGCTTTGAACTGATAACTGCCGTGAGGCTCCAATAAAATTCCAATGGAGTTCACCATATTATTGGCGTTCAAAGGGAACCATTCTTTTGCCTGTTTGCGTGCTACTAAATAATCTTCGCCGAAAAAGATGTTTTGTTGGTTCAAATTGTTATTGGTCAGTATTACATTTATGCTTTCTGTCCCAATAGGCTAAACTGATTTTTCGGTTTTCATCTCTATTTGTAATGTATCGGTATATGTCTTATATATAATGGGAGAAGGGGTATGAACTGTTCCATAATTAATGGCAGAATAGTTAAGCATTTCTTTTCTAAATAATTCTTGGTAATGAATCGAATTATTAATCAAATCCACAAAAATTGAGTCGCCGCGCATATAAGAGCCATAGATGTTTTGCGATGAAATAGTGTTACCGTTCCAAGCAGCATCCATTTGCTCTCTCAGTCGCTTTGCACCGGTTTCATCCACTAATTCGAATTCTGCATAAGCAATTCTCGTATTTTTGTTGAATGCCTTGTAGATGCGATATTTACCCGGACGATTGGGTACTTCGGAGGTGTAAAGTTGGATTGTCTGTGTGTGGGTAGGATGTTCCGGCGGGAATATCCATAGAATGCTGTCGATTATGGGATTGGTAGGCAGGGATTCCCAAGATTTCAGCTTTTCGTTGTAAAAAGCAAGAGCGTAACTTTCTTTGCAATTATATTCGTTATGGGAGCGATTGGTTATGCTTACTTTCACTTCTGTTGTTGATAATGGGTAATAATCATATTCAGTTTGCATGGATAGTGAGTCGGGATTAATGCTATCCGTAGGCTGATGCAAAACATATGGTTCCTTTTGCAGACGAATGTTGTCCGTTTTGTTTTTTTGCTCTTTTGGGGACGGGGTTCCTTCTTGTTTGGGGTTGTTGGTACACCCGGTAATGAAAAAACAAAATAGACATAAAATCATCGTTTTCATAGTCCGTACTATTTATTGGGTGAAACAATGTATATACAAAAGTAATAAAAGTGCCATTCATCAGCAATCAGAATTTGTAAAGAATCCATAGATACGCTTTTTCATGAGCTATCTATTGGATGTCTTTCAAACAGCATTAAAGGTGTAGGTTTAAAATGCTTCTGCAAATTGAAATAGAAATCCTGCCGTATCTTTACCGAAGCCGTAATCGATGCGTATATTTACGTTATGTTTGAATTCAACTCGTAACCCTAAGCCATAATTGGGTAGGATATGTTTCATTTTTAATTTGTTGAGAGAAGGAAATACCGTTCCGCAACCCAACCATGCCACACAGCCTATACGACTGTAAATATGTTGCCTTAATTCCAGTTGTGTCGCTACCTGGCTGCAATCTATATAACGCCCGCCATAATAACCGCGCATCCGGCTATCATCGCTTCCTAACTCTTCCCTTAGCGGCCACGGAGTGTGCTTGTTGTTGAATTGCCCGTAAAGGTCGAATGCAAGGACGCTACCTTTCCACATGCGGCTATAGGCATCGAAAATCATGGTTGTGCTGAATAAGGTTTTATTGTAGGAGCTTAAAAAGCTTGGATAGACTGTCTCTTTAGCCATAAAGTAGATTCCGCGTTTAGGATTTAAGATAAAATCCCGTGTGTCATATTGAATGGATGCGCCTATTCCTATAAAGAAATAAGATTTCTTTTGTCCTTCCAAATAAGCAGGATTGGCTATTTTAGTCAAATCCGTATATTTTATATTGAGAACCGCACCTGCATGGATGTTTTTAGTGAGTTTATAAACGTAATCCGATTCCCAGTTGATAAGCTGCTTAGTGTATTCGGAAATGGGATTCGCGCTGCAAGCATCGTATGTAATACCCCAAAAGTCCAGTGTCTTATGTTGGAATTGCAAGCGGTAGCTTAAACGGGCTTTATTTCCTTTGAAATGGTTGTTCCCTTTCACGGTAATTCCGTAAAAGCCATTAATCGTAGCGCTTCCGGATAATGATATGTCAGAAGGTTGCATGATAGAATCCGTACGGTCTGAACGGTATAATGCCGTTGCAGCTCCTCCGATACCGAAACTGCCTTCTTTGGTATAACAAGGGGCTACTACAAAGCTTATATCTATATGTTTCTCGAAAGTCCTGTCTACATTGCCGTACAAAAGACTATTCCAATATTTTTTTAATCCTTTCGCCGGTATGGAATCTGGTTGGGCAAAAGCGGTTGTTGTAGAAGCAAAAAGGGCGATTGCGCTGATAATAACGTATTTTGTATTCATCTTTATATCTGTTTTTTACTTTGCAAACCGGTAGGCTATTCCGATACTTATGGTTTGGGGATACATTTTTATTCTGCTGCTGTTTTCGTCGAGAAGGTTGGTTATGCTTGCTTTATAAGTTGCGTTAATTTGAAATCCAGAAATATGCTCGTAACCTATTTTAATGCCGAAACCTGTATTCGAATCGCGTAAAGCCGGCAGTTTCGTGGTGCCGTCTTTTTGGTAAAGGTCTTGTTTGATTCCGTTATATTTGAATGTAGCACCCAAGCCGAATTCTGTATAAGGACCTATGCCGATGTGTAGGCGGTTGGTCTTTGAAAAATAATGGTGGTACATTGCATAGATAGGAATTTCCATTCCCCAATAGCGGTATTCGCCTTTTTGACTGCTCCATTCAAAATCGGAATTTTTGTAGTGGAATAGCATCTCTCCTTGTACGGAAAAAGCTTTTGGTATGCCTAAGTCGAGAAATCCGCCGGCACTGAATCCTAATTTCATCTTGCTTTGGCTGTCGTCGATGCCTGAGTGGATAAAATCGGATACATTCGTTTCTAAAATCACTCCGCCTGTAAAAATGATTTTTTGCTCGTTGAAAGACTTTGCTCCCGCATCGGCGGCATTAAAGGGTTGGGCTTTTAGAATACTCATACTGTTTATTGTCAGTAGTAGGGTGATAAGATACTTTTTCTTCATGCTGATACTGTTTTTTTAGCCGCAAAAGTAGGTAAAGTCCTGTCGCATAGAAAGGTCATTTTGTAGGAGGTGTTGGACGAAACTCTTGATTTCTGTTTTATATATAATATTTTGTCTTATTTTTGTGGTCTAATCTTTATGTGATACTGAAATGGATATACTAAACTTACGAAATGAAGCGCAAAGCAACAGGCAGGTTTTATGTGTGGATGATGATTTCTATATCTTTGATGTGACGGACAACAGTTTGTCGAATCACCCGTTCAAAATAGATATGTACGTATGCTGTATCTGCCTTCAGGGGGAAAGCGTGGGGAAAATTAATTTATCTCCCTATCGCCTGGCTCATGCGAAGATGTCAATCAATATTTCAGGGCAAATATTGGAGCAGGAATTTATAAGCGATGATTTTAGGGGGATATGTATTTTTATGTCGGACAAGTTTATCAGTAGCTTGGGATTGCCCTATAATTTTGAGACTTATATGTTACTTCAGGATATGCCTGTGTTAGATTTGAAACCGGGGCAACTGGATGCCATGCTATCTTATTGTACCATGGTACGCAGGGTTATAGAAAACGGACACCCTTACCGGTTGGATATTATCAAGCATTTGACTTGCGCTTTCTTTTATGGTATAGGTTATTATTTTCATCAGCTATCGAAAAATAAGATATTATCGAATGATGAAGCATTGATGAATGACTTTTCAAAAGAAGTCCAGCAATTCTACAGAAAAGAGAGGAAAGTGCTTTTTTATGCAGACAGATTGCATTTGTCCGCGAGTTATCTGTCTACTGTTATAAAGCATGTTAGCGGAAAGACTGCTGCGGAATGGATTGATGATTACGTTGTATTGGAAGCTAAGGCGTTGCTGAAGTCTACCAAATTGACTATACAGCAAATCAGCGACGAATTGAACTTTCCCTCCCAATCGTTTTTCGGCAAGTATTTCAAGAGGATAACGGGGATGTCGCCCAAAGAATATAGAGAGCAAAAATAGGATAGGATTGAAGATTTTTATGAATATAGTCCCTATCTTTGCAGCCGCATTTATCGGCAGGTGGATTTTGCCGGGGATTACTATATTATGAAACAGAAACGGATACCATTGGTGGGGGAACAATACCTTGTTCCTTTTATATTGATTACTTCTCTCTTTTTCCTATGGGGATTTGCACATGCTATTCTGGATGTGCTGAACAAGCATTTTCAGGAGTTACTGGATATTACGAAAGCGCATTCTGCCTTTATCCAGGCAATGATGTACATGGGATATTTTGTAATGGCTATTCCGGCAGGGCTGTTCATCGGTCGTTTCGGGTATCGCAGGGGAGTAGTTTTCGGGTTGCTGCTGTATGGTATAGGCTCGTTGCTTTTTATCCCCGGGCAGTATTATCTTTCGTTCAATATGTTTCTGTTTGCCCTTTTCGTTATCGGCTGCGGGCTTACATTCCTGGAAACGGCAGCCAATCCTTATGCTACGGAGTTGGGTGCGAGGGAAACGGCAGCCAGCCGCCTGAATTTTGCACAGTCGTTCAACGGGTTGGGATGTATTTGCGCTCCTGTACTGGCCGGCCTGCTGCTGTTCTCGGAGGACGGTAGTGGCAGTGCCGGTAATGTGGCGTTGCCTTATGTGGGTATGGGGATAGTGGTATTATTGGTAGCGCTGATTTTCTCGAAGATAAGATTGCCCGAAATAGAACATAGTGTGGAAGTCGATGAGAACGGACATAGAGTGGGGTTGTGGTTGCACAAGCTTTTTATTTTCGGCCTGCTGGCTTTGTTCGCTTACGAGATAGGAGAGATTTCCATTAATAGCTTTTTTATCAATTATGTGGTAGAGCAGGGGTGGATGAATGCCCGTGAGGCTTCATTGGTGCTGTCATTCGGCGGACTGGGGCTGTTTATGCTGGGACGGTTTGCCGGAAGCTGGATTATGGGGCGTGTACGTGCAGAGAAGATGCTGCTGGTTTGCGCTACGGGAACTGTTGTGACGACTTTGGTAGTATTGCTTGATTTCGGTATGGTGTCGTTGGTTGCGTTGTTGTGTGGATATGCTTTCGAGGCTATCATGTTTCCTACCATATTCGCCCTTTCTCTGAGAGGGCTGGGCAGCCATACCAAGCGTGCCTCTTCTTTCCTGATGATGTCTCCGGTAGGTGGGGTGGTCGGTCCTTTACTAATGGGGCTCGTTGCCGATTATACTACAATGGTTATGGCTTTTATCGTACCTTTGGCTGCGTATTGCGTAGTTTGGTGGGATATTCAGTAAATGTCCCTAAAAATCAAGATGGCATATGAAGATGATAGAGCATACTCACTTCATATGCCATTTTTATAGTCCTATTCCTGTAATTTCTCACACAATCTTACCCTACAAGACATGACGCTCGGGAAGAAGTCTGAAGACATCTTCTGCCTCTGCCTGTAAAATCATATCATGCCGCTTTCACCGTCCTGTTCCTGATCTTGTCTATCATCAGTACGGCATTTGCCGTATGTATTCCAAAGAAAATCCACAGGATTTCCGTCTTCCTGTT
>NZ_KB894183.1 GCF_000374365.1 Bacteroides gallinarum DSM 18171 = JCM 13658 | reverse complement strand
GAGAAATTACAGGAATAGGACTATAAAAATGGCATATGAAGTGAGTATGCTCTATCATCTTCATATGCCATCTTGATTTTTAGGGACATTTACTGAATATCCCTGCTTTAGTGTAGCTTTTCAGGAAAGCAGAGAAAAAGTCAGGGCGCATTCTTTACATAGTTTTAGCATTCGAACATCCTGCTCCGCGCTAGCATACAAGCACCTACGATACCGGCTTTATCCCTTAATTTAGAAAGCATAATGGCCGAATCCTGATTTACCAAATTCAAAGAGTATTTTTTGACAGCCGTTTTTATAGGTTGGGCTATGTAATCGTCGGTTAAAGATAATGTTCCGCCGATAATTACCAGCTCAGGATTGAATATATTGATTAATCCTGCAATCTGCTTACCTAATTTCTGTCCGATTTCCTCTACAATCTCAATGCATAGTAAATCTTCTTTGTTTACGGCGCCTATTATTTCATCCAATGTAAGCGCGTCTCCTTTTATATTAATTCGGTTGGATAGGATGGAGTTTTCTCCGCTGTTTATGCGCTCTAATAAAATGCGGTGCAGAGCTGAACCGGATGCTTCCGTTTCCAAACACCCTTTTTTACCACAATGGCAGAGTATTTCATTTTCAAATACATTAATATGTCCGAACTCGCCGGAGAAGCCTGATTTTCCAGTATATATTTTACCGTCTATAATTATTCCGATACCCAGTCCCCAGCTTATATTTACGAAAATAATGTTCTTCTCTCCTGTTACGCAACCTTGCATGTATTCTCCGTACGTCATAGCTCGGGTATCGTTGTCTATGCAGACCGGACGCCCTATTTTTTCGGTTAGTATCTCTGCTAATGGCCGTTCAGAGAAATTAAACATACTGAAGCTGTATCCGGAATCCGGATTGACCCGCCCTGAAATATTGATGCAAATATTCATTATTTTTTCAGTGTTGATGCCAGTCTTTTTAATAAAGTTACTAATGAGTTTGCATAGTTCTTCCAGAGCTTCAGATGTGTTTTCAAACTTATAGGGAATATTCGTTTTTAATTCTATCATATCCCCTTTGAAATTGATAAGTCCTATATTGATAGAGAACTTTTTTATATCTACTCCTATAAAATAACCGGATTCAGGATTTAAACCATAAAGACTTGGGTGCCGCCCGCCAGTGGTTTCTAATTTTCCATAATCATTAATATAACCGTCTTCGCACATTTCATAGATGAACTTGGTTATCGTAGGAACACTTAAATCCAGTTCTTTAGATAAATCAGTGATAGTAGAACTACCATTATATATATAATGAGTGATTATTCTTTTTTTTATGAGAGCATTTTTACTCCCCATTTCTATTTCTTTGAGTAATTCCTGTGCCATATTAATCTTTACCTTTATTAGATTTGACAAATATACTAAATTATTTAGTTAATATATCGTATATATACTTTTAATTGTTGCTTAATTGGATTGACTTAATAAATGTATATATAGTTTCTAGGTTAATTCATAAAATTGAAGCTTCTATTTCTTTATTTATATGCGTATTTTATTCATATAAATTAAATAAAATACATTTATTTGGTGTATATAATAAAAATATTTAGTAATAGTTTGTGGTATTAATAAAAAGATTATATATTTGTTGCGAATAAAACGAAATAATACTAAGAAAGACCTCAAATGAATATGAAAACAAACAAACAAAATAGTTTTCTGCACAAGAAGTGGATTATCTGTTTTACATTTGCTACACTTTGCTTAGAATTCTATAAATCTGCAGTTTATCTTTTCTTTAGTCTGTCAGATAAACAAAAAATAGATTTAAAATTGAATTTATTGGCAGTGAGATTCTTCTACAATAGATGGGAGACTGCTTGTATATAATTATATAATTAATAGTCTTTTTAAAATAATAGGTATGAAATCAAATATTAATTTCCCTTATTTAATTTTTCTCTCTGTTGTGGCTGCATTAGGTGGTTTCCTTTTCGGATACGATGCCGCTGTTATTTCCGGTACTGTATCTCAGGTTACCTCTCAATTTCAGTTAGAGGAAATTCAGGTAGGATGGTTTGTTGGCTGTGCTTTAGTAGGGTCTATTGTCGGAGTCTTGTTTGCAGGAAAATTGAGTGATAAATGGGGACGTAAGGTGACTATGTTGGTTGCTGCTATTTTCTTTTCTGTATCAGGTATTGGTTGTGCATTTACTCTGACTTTTGACCAACTGGTTTTTGCACGGATATTGGGAGGGGTGGGGATAGGTATAGTATCTGTCGTTTCTCCTCTTTATATATCCGAGGTCTCCATTGCTCAATATCGGGGTCGGTTGGTTTCTCTGTATCAGTTGGCTGTAACAATTGGTTTTTTAGGTGCTTATTTAGCCAATTATCAATTGTTACATTTTTCTCAAAGTGGGGTGGTTTTGAGTGCCGATTGGATGAATAAGATTATGGTTAGTGAAGTTTGGCGTGGTATGTTAGGATTTTCAAGTATTCCGTCTATACTATTTTTTATAATTATCTTTTTTATTCCGGAAAGTCCCCGTTGGTTGGTTTTAAAAGGCCGTGAAGTTTCAGCCGGAATGATTTTCCGGAAAATATATCTTTCAGAAGCGGAAGCTGGAGAACAATTGTACGAAACCAAATCCGTTGTTCGGTCTGAGGCTAAATCCGATTGGAGATTTTTATTACAACCAGAGATTTTTAAAGCAGTTTTGATAGGTGCAAGTATTGCCATCTTGGGACAGTTTATGGGAGTAAATGCTGTTCTTTATTATGGCCCTTCTATTTTTGAACAAGCAGGTTTGTCTGGTGGAGATGCTTTGTTCAGTCAGGTATTAGTTGGAATTGTAAACGCAGTAACTACGGTAATTGCTGTCTTTATTATAGATAAAATAGGACGTAAGAAACTTGTATATTATGGAGTTTCCGGTATGGTTATTTCTTTATTATTGATAGGTTTTTATTTCCGTTTCTCAACGACTTTTAATTTGCCAAATACATTCTTATTAATCTTTTTCTTATTCTATGTTTTTTGCTGTGCCATTTCTATCTGTGCGGTCATTTTCGTTTTACTTTCAGAAATGTATCCTACACGTGTCCGTGGAATGGCAATGTCCATCGCTGGATTTGCATTGTGGATAGGTACTTATCTTGTAGGCCAGTTAACCCCCTGGATGCTTCAAAATCTGACTCCTGCAGGAACCTTCTTACTATTTGCAATCATGTGCGTACCTTATATTCTAATTGTATGGAAATTAATTCCGGAGACTACCGGTAAATCTTTGGAAGAGATAGAAAGATATTGGATAAAAAAATAATCGACCTTATAATTAAATGATAAATTATGGATTTTAAAGAATTAGCAAAGCTTTATAAAAATGAGCTGTTAGAGAATGTTTTGCCTTTTTGGTTGAATCATTCTCAGGATCTTGAATTTGGAGGTTATTATACATGTTTGAACCGTAATGGTGATGTATTTGATACTGATAAATTCATATGGTTGCAAGGACGCGAAGTCTGGTTGTTCTCTATGTTATATAATAAAGTGGAGAAGAAACAGGAGTGGTTGGACTGTGCTGTTCAAGGCGGTGAGTTTCTGAAGAAGTATGGCCATGACGGTAATTATAATTGGTATTTTTCTTTGGATCGTCAGGGAAATCCATTGGTGGAACCGTATAATATCTTTTCGTATGCATTCGCTGCAATGGCGTTTGGACAATTGAGTTTGGCCACAGGAAATCAAGAATACGCAGAAATTGCTAAAAAAACATTTACTGCTATTTTGTCAAAAGAAGCAAATCCTAAAGGAAAATGGAATAAACTCCATCCTGGTACGCGAGATTTAAAAGGTTTTGCATTGCCCATGATACTTTGTAATTTGTCATTAGAAATAGAACATCTTTTGAATGAAGAATTTTTATTATCGACAATTGAGGCATGCATTCATGAAGTAATGGATGTCTTTTATCGTCCGGAATTGGGGGGGATTATTGTGGAGAATGTATTGATTAATGGAGAACTTTCAGATTCTTTTGAAGGACGACAGGTGACTCCTGGACATGCTATTGAGGCTATGTGGTTTATAATGGACTTAGGTAAACGTCTAGGACGTCCGGAGCTGATTAAAAAAGCAAAGGAAATCACTTTGACGATGCTTGATTATGGGTGGGATAAGGATTATGGAGGTATTTACTATTTTATGGACCGTGCAGGAAATCCACCCCAGCAGTTAGAGTGGGATCAGAAACTATGGTGGGTACATATTGAGGCACTTATTTCTTTGCTCAAATCATACCAATTGACAGGTGATAAATTCTGCTTGGAATGGTTTGAAAATGTTCATAATTATGTTTGGACGCATTTTAAAGATACTGAATATCTTGAATGGTATGGGTATTTAAATAGAAGAGGGGAAGTGTTGTTACCTTTGAAAGGGGGGAAATGGAAAGGATGTTTTCATGTTCCGAGAGGTTTATATCAATGTTGGCAAATATTAGAAACATTAGCGTAAAAATAATAGTAACGTAAAACAAGAACATTATGAGAATCTTTAATCTAAGTTATGTAAGACAAAAAGAGCAATGCACGAAGTTTCATGCTTTTTTTATATTGATATTTTTATTGTACTCTTGGGATATTTATGCTCAAGATTTTGCGGTTACTGGTGTTGTAAGTGATGTAAAAGGAGAACTCTTATCCGGTGTCAGTGTCGTAATAAAGGGAACAAGTAAAGGTACTACTACCGATGTTAATGGAAAGTATTTTTTAAGTGTGAATGATAATTCTACATTAGTATTTTCTTTCATTGGGATGAAAACTGAGGAGATTAAAGTTGGTGGTCGAAAGCTTATCAATGTAAAGATGGAGGATGATACAAAACTTTTGGAAGAAGTTGTTGTCGTTGGTTATGGAACACAGCGTAAAAAACTGGTTACTAGTGCAGTGAGTTCATTAAAAATAAATGATAATAATAATAAAGTATCTTCAATCTCTCCATCTCAATTACTTGAAGGACGTATTGCCGGAGTTAATATGTCAGTAGGTTCTGGAAATTTGGGTACACGTGAGAGAGTTAGTATTCGTGGTATTGCGTCTTTGAATGCAGGGAACGAGCCTTTGTATGTAATAGATGGTATTCCTATTTCTAACTCTAATGGGAATCTATATGATTTTGGAGAAACTATGAGTACATTATCTACTCTTAACTTATCGGATATTGAATCCGTAGAAGTTTTGAAAGATGCAGCTTCTGCGGCAATTTATGGTTCAAAAGCAACGAATGGAGTAGTAATTATCACTACAAGGTCTGGTAAGGAAAGTAAACCGGATATCAAGTTAAATGTTAATATGGGATTCTCTAATTTTGCTAATAAAGGTAAAGTAAAATATGCAGATTCGAAATTGTATTTAGAGCAGTATAATGAAGGTGCTTACAATTATAACAAACAATATGGATTAAAAGTGGGAGACAGTGGCTATATATTGCCCGTATCCAATCCTCATCCAACTATTCCAGATACGGATTGGTTAGGATTAATTTTGCAACAAGGAAGAAATTACGGGATTGACGCTTCTTTTTCAGGTGGAACGAAGGATACTAAATATTATGTAGGTTTATCTTATATGGATCAAGAAGGCATTATAAAAACCAATGCCTTAAAGAAGATGACAGCAAATGCTAAAATTGATCAGCGGATGAGTTCTTGGTTATCAATAGGAGCGAATGTTACAGGAAGTTTTATTAGAAATAATCAGGTTCCAGGACCTAATAGCGGGGCTACTATTTTAGCACGAGCTGTACAAAAAAGGCCGTTCGACTTACCGTATAAACCTAATGGTGAATATTACTTAGGAGGTACCGACGAGTTAGCTTATCATAATCCTATACAAATTCTCAATGAGACAGACACTCATACAGATAATTATCGTTTTCTCGGGAGTTTTTATGGAGTGGTCAATTTGATGAAGGGATTAACATTTAAATCTTCTTTTTATTCCGATGTAATGTATACTTATGATTATATTTATTATCAAGCAGATCACCCTTATGGTCTAGGTACTGGTAGAATGATTGATAGTAATAGATTGACCACTAATCTGACTTTTGATAATGTTTTAAATTATAGTAGAACTTTTGGTAAATTTGATATTGAAGGTTTATTAGGTCATTCTTTCCAATCGCTTGATAGCCGTAGTTCTATGATTGATGGAAACGGTTTTCCTTCTCCTGCTTTTGATGTTATAGGAGTTGCTTCAAAAATTGCGGGTACTAATGGAACTTTCTCGGAATATGCGATGGAATCATATTTTGGTCGAGCTACGTTAGCTTATGATGATAAGTATATTTTGAATGCTACAATACGTTCAGATGGTTCTTCTAAATTTGTTCGTAAAGTAAGATGGGGTACTTTTCCTTCTATTTCTTTAGGATGGAATCTTTCAAATGAAAAATTTTGGACTAATGATGATTTTGATTTGAAATTGAGAGTGAGCTATGGTAAAACAGGAAATCAAGAAGGAATTGGCAATTATGCGGCTTTACCCTTAATTAGCGGAGGATTAAATTATGATTATAATGTCGGTATAGGCGTTTCCTCTTTTGGTAATGAAGAATTAACATGGGAAACAGCAGATCAATATAATGTAGGTTTGGACTTTTCATATATGAACGGGAAAATCAACCTTATATTAGATATGTATCAAAAAAACACTCATCGTTTATTGTATGAAAAGCCGGTACATGTTACAACTGGTGTAACTTCTTTGATGTCAAATATTGGATCTATACGAAACCGAGGTATAGAGTTAACATTAAATACTCATTTTAATTTAGGTAAAGTACGTTGGGACTCTCAGTTTAATATTGCCCATAATAAAAATAAGGTTACATCATTGCTTGATGATAATTTAATACCTATAGGAAACAATAGAGCTTTAAAAGTAGGTGAAGAAGTTGGAGCTTTTTATTTGTTTAAAATGGATGGTATATACCAATATGATGGTGAAGTACCATTGCCGCAATATAATGAAGGTGTAAGAGCTGGTGATGTAAAATGGCATGATGTAGATAATAATGGAATTATTAATGATAATGATAGAGTTATTATGGGTAGTTCAAATCCTAAGTTTAGTGGTGGATGGAGTAATACATTTAGCTACAAGAATTTACAGTTGGATATATTTGCTAATTTTATGTATGGTAATGATGTGTATGCGGAATGGAAACAAACTTCGTTAGCTCGAGTAGGATATTTAGCGGGAACATTGACAGAATATGCAGAGAATAGATGGACAGGTCCTGGTACTACAACTCAATATGCTCGTTCCATAAATGGTGCGGCACGTTCAGGATATAATACAAAGAACTCGGATCGTTTTTTGGAGGATGGATCATTTTTACGGATTCGTACAGTAACTTTATCTTATAATTTGCCTTCTAAATTTATAAGTAAATTGAAATTATCTGGTGTACGTGCATTTTGTCAGGCTGATAACCTTTTACTATTTACTCCCTATTCTGGATATGATCCGGAGGTAAGTAGTAATTTGAATCCTCTTTATTTTGGAGTCGATAATTTCTCTATGCCGGCTCCTAGAACAATAAGCTTTGGTTTGAATTTGAAGTTTTAAATATAATAAAGAAAAGATATGAAAAAAATATTTGTAGTTTTTTTAACAACAAGCTTATTTGTGTTCTGCTCTTGCCAGAATATGCTTGATATATATCCCCATTCTGCCGTAGCACCTGCTAGTATCACAGAGAAGGATCTGCCTGCTTTGGAAATGGGCATGTATTTATCTGTACAAAATAATCCTACTACCGAGTCATGGGTATTAAATGATATATTAGGTGGTACTTTGACTACGAGTACTTCAAGTTTTAAGGACTTGATAAATAATACATTAAATCCGTTAAATTCACTTGTGACAAACAGCTTTAATGGCTATTTTAAAGCTCTTTATCAGGTAAATAATGTGATGTCTATTGTTGAAAATTTAAATGAATCAGCAAATAGGAATCGAATAAAAGGGACTGCACATTATTTTAGAGCATTATTGTATTATAATTTGGTTACAAAATGGGGGGACATGCCTATTCTTCGCCATAATACGTTGGAGAAACTTGTACGGCAGCCAGCTGGACAAGTCTGGGATTTTATTAAAGAAGATTTGGATGAGGCGATGCTATATTTAGGAAGTTCGAAAGATTATTATTACGTATCCTTAGATGCTGTTATGGCTCTGAAAGCAAGAGTGCTATTAACTCTTGGAGAAAATGAGGAAGCTGCCCAATTAGCAGAATCGTTAATCACTTCCGGAAAATATGATTTAGATAGTTTTGATAAAATATTTCGTAGAAAACAAAATAATGAAATCATTTTTGCATTTGTGAACCGTACAGAAGAATCTACAAATTCATTTGGTAATTTATTTTATTCTTATGCGCACCCTAATAAAGGTAGCTATGTATATCGTCCCACTCCAGATACAATGAGGTTATATGATGATACTGATAATAGAAAGGCTATGTCTATTGACAGTTCAACAGGCAATGATGTTATTAATAAATATTCTGGTGGCCAAGGAGAACGCGATCCGTTCAATATTTCTCGGTTAGCAGAGATGTATCTGATTAGTGCTGAGGCGCAAGGTCGTGTAGCTGGAGTTGAACGGTTGAATGATTTAAGAAAGGCACGAGGATTACAGCCTATTTATCCTGCTAATGATGATGATTATAAAAATGCTATTTTATTGGAAAGAAAAAAAGAGTTTTTAGCAGAAGGGTTTATGTATTATGATCTTGTTCGTACAGGTAAGGCTATAGAAGTGCTAGGATTATTACCTCATCAGCAGTTATTACCAATACCTAATACAGAATTAATTTTGAATTCAAATTTTACTCCTAATCCAGGTTATTAAAAAAATAAAAGAATATGAGAACTATAAAATTTTATAAGATACAATATTTATTATCTGTATTTCTATCAATATTTATTGCATCATGTGAGCAAGAGACAGATGGAATTATTAAGTACGAAGCGTTTGGAGAAACAGAAGCCGGTAAAGCTTTAGTTAATAATACATCGTTGGTGGCTACTGTCTTTTCAGATTCTACTTATTCATTGGAAAATGGTGTGGATATAACAGAACTACATTATTTTTCCATGAAAGGAT
Source organism: Bacteroides gallinarum DSM 18171 = JCM 13658 (assembly GCF_000374365.1). GTDB lineage: Bacteria > Bacteroidota > Bacteroidia > Bacteroidales > Bacteroidaceae > Bacteroides > Bacteroides gallinarum. The sequence goes on along the minus strand of NZ_KB894183.1, from coordinate 6,643 downwards.
ATAGTATGAAGTTATTTATAATGGAAGTAGATCTCACTGAGCCTAACATCTCTGTAGAAGTTACTACTCCTAATAACAAAAATACATTTGGATTTCAACCTATGACTGAACAGGCTATATATGAGAATACTGATGGACATCAAGTATTAGCTGGTATTAATGGAGATTTTTTTAATACGACTACTGGGGTGCCTAATGGTATTCTCTATAAAGAAGGAACTATGATTAAAGACTTCACAGGAGCTAATTCAAATTTTTTTGCAGTGTTAAGTGATAGAAAAGGAATTGTAGGGGATAATATTAAACTGGAAGAAGTTAGAGCTAATATACAAGAAGGAATAGGTGGTGGAGTCAGATTAGTCAGAGGGGGAATTTTAGTGTCTCAGTCGGATGAAACTGTTAATCCTCGGACATGTCTGGGAGTAGATGAAACAGGTAATAAAATCATTATTTTGGAGGTTGATGGTCGGAATTATCATTATTCGAATGGTATGACATATGAAGAACTGGGACAGTGTATGCTTGCTTTGGGAGCGTATGATGCTTTGAATCTAGACGGTGGTGGCTCATCTACTTTTTTCATTAGAGATAAAGAAAATACTGGAAATTTTCTTCTTCGTAATTGGCCTTGTGATAATGGTGGAAAAGAAAGAGCTGTTGCCAATGGTTTAGTTGTTATACATAATCAATAAATATTAATATTGTAATTATTATGAAAAAGATATATTGTAAATACTTATTGTTTTGCTTTTCTTTCCTTTTAAGTGCATGTAGCGAAGATATTGAACTTGGGAAATTTAAGCCGGAAGAGCCAAGCCTAAATTTTATAACGACTTCTTTAGAAGAAGTAGGAGAAGCCGGTGGAGAATTTGATATAGAATTAGAATCCAATCTGCCTTGGCGTGTTAAATCAAATGAAGATTGGATAACGGTAGAAGAATCTACATCGTATGGGAATGCTACACGTAAGGCTATAGTTAAAGTGAAAATTGAGAAAAATAAGGTGTTGGAGCCTAGAGAAGGTTCTATAACAGCATGGGTAACTAATGATTATGAGCAAGAATTTATAATTAAACAAGTAGCTGGAACTCCGCCACCTATTGTAAAAAGGCATGTGTATGTTAAAGAGAACGGTCAAGGTAATGGTAGCTCATGGGAAGATGCAACTTCTTTAAGTTTGGCTTTGGCTGAAGATTTATCAGCTGGAGATTTTATACATATTGCGGCAGGTTTATATGCTCCTTCACTACCGATGACAGGTGGCAGTACAAGTGAAAGTGATAAAACGTTTGAAGTAAGAGAAAATATCATAATTATCGGAGGTTATCCTGCGAATGCAAGAGAAGGAGATATTTCAGACCCTGATAATAATATAACTGAATTAACTGGAAATTCACAATCAAATCATGTTTTGATGGTAACAGCGCCTAAAGTTGAGAATCAGAAAGTTACTATAACTGGTATTACCGTAAAAGATGGAAAAGCTTTATCTAGTGGAGCTATCCAAATAAATGGTACTAAATATGCCGGAAATTATGGTGGTGGTTTGATTGTAGGAAATTCGGTTTTAGAGTTAAATAATTGTACTATTCAGTCAAATATAGCTAATAGTGGAGCTGGTGGAGTATATGCCTTTGCAGCGGCTCAATTGAGCATGAATGACTGCACAGTGAAAAATAACAGTTGTGTGGCTTCCGGTGCCAATGGTGGTGGAGTATTTGTTGATGGTGGGGCGTCATTGGAGATGAATGGCGGTTATGTGGCAAACAACTCTGCCGGTGGCTTTGCTGGTGGAGTATATGTGATGAAAGCGGCATGTAGAATTTTTAATGTAACAGTTGAGAAGAATGCTGCTGGTGGTATTGGATCAGCTGTCGCTGGTAAGGCTTATGGAGGAGTTTACATAAGAGAAGGTCAAGGAGTGTTGGTTAATTGTACAATCTCAGAAAATACAGCATCGAATATAGGCGGTGGACTAGGGGTATATGGTACGGCTGCATCTCCGGCTGCTGCTGACATTATTAGTTGTACAATCTCTGAAAATAGGGTGAAAAACGCTACCGCTTTAGGAGGTGGAATCTATGTAAATGCTCCAGCTGCAGCAGCTACTGTCAATGTTTATAATTCAATTGTATCTGGTAATACACGAGGTTCAGATGGAACTAACTTTGTTTCGGATGAGGAAGGGGCTTCTGGTTATATTGTGACGAATAAAAATACTATAGTATCTGCTGCGGTTATAGGAGGAGAAGGTCAGGAAATTTCTACTGATTTTAATTTCTCTACTATGTTAGAAAAGATATCTGAAGAGAGTATCACGTATTATGTATTGAAAGGTGATAACAATCCGGCTAAAACAAAAGGGATGTCTACTGCGGATTTATTAGCTTTGGGTATAGGCTTTATTCCTAATATTTCTGAAGAAGTTATGGGTTCTGATCAGTTAGGTTTAAGCAGAGATAATAAGTTATATATAGGTTCCTGTGTTAAATAATTGTATTGATATATGAAGAATATTGTTAATTTATTTAGTTTGTTGACTATTTTATTTAGTTTATTACTCTTAAATAGTTGTGTAGTTGACAAAAGCGAGAGTGCAGTGGGATTAACTTTAATCCCACCTGCTTCCATCACAAATCAAGTTAATTTGGATATTAGAGGTGGTATAAAAAACACTACTGAAAAAGATAAAAAATATGATGTAACTATTTATTGGGATAAAGAAACTGAAGATAGCAAATTATATGAAACTACAGTCAATGTTAAAGCTGGGAAGGTTGATTGTGTGAAATATATATTATCTACCCAGAATAGAGTTGGACAACATTCTGTTATTTTAGTAGTAGAAGATGGTGTGAATGTATATAAAATGCAAAAGCCAATTGAGGTATTAGACTCTTCAATTCGTTCTACTCAAAAAATAGAAGGAGCTTTCATTGGATTCTACCATTGGAGTGAGCAGGAAGGGAAAATGTGGAATCCAACAATAAAAAATCTAACGGATAATCAATGGAAAGAGGTTGTACACTCAATGAATAAGTTAGATATGAATATTATTGTTATTCAGGAATCATTTGGAAATCAGTATTATGTAGGAAAGCATACAATTGAGCAGGATGGTTATCAAGGAAAAGCATTTTATCCTTCTTCTTTGTATAAAGAACGAATGCCAATCACTGCGGATGATCCTATAGAAGCTGTATTACAACAGGCGGATGAAGAAGGAATGAATGTATTTATGGGAGTAGGAATGTATGCTTGGTTTGACTATACAAAAGGATCGTTGGATTGGCATAAGAAAGTAGCTGAGGAGTTATGGCAAAAATATGCTCATCATCCTTCATTTTATGGATTTTATGTGTCTGAAGAAGGTATGGGGAGTCTTGATTGTTTCGAAAAAGACCCTCAGAAAAAAGGAATGCGCCAACAGGAGGTATTGCACTTTTTTAAAGAGTTTAAGCAATATTGCTATGAATTGGCACCTGATAAACCTGTAATGTTTGCACCTAATGGCTGGGGAGTGGGCGAAGCACGTGAAATATATCCTCAGTTATTGGAGAATGTTGATATTATTTGTCCTTTTGCTTTTGCCAGAATGCCTCAAGGAGATTTAACTGGGATTGAAGCAGTAACTTTGTTACAACAATTTTGTAATAATGCGGAGGCTCATTTATGGTTAGATTTGGAGGCTTTCTTGTTTGATGATAAAGAAAAATATTTAGTCCCACGGCCTATTGATGAAATAAAGAAAGATTTATTATTATTTGATACTTTCGAAAAGATCATCTGTTATCAATATCCTGGTGTATTTAATGATCCGGAGATGTCTGTAAGAATAGGGGAAGAGTCTACAATTCAGCTGTTTAAAAATTATAAAGAGTACTTGGATGCTTTGAAATAAGAATAATATTATAGGCTGGTGACAAAAATAATAAGAAACCTTGTGGAGATTTTTGTTGCTAGCCTATATGTATTGTTATAGATATTGTAATTAAAAACTAGTTGATATTATTGTTTACTTTAATGGGAGAGAATAATGAAAAAAAGTCTGTTGATATTATTGATAGAGATACTGAGTATTTCGTTATATGCACAAACAAAGTCCGATTCATTGGCTATTGTATCGGCTCAATGGGAGGTACAGGAATTGGTAAAGGGTATTACCCATAAGAAAATATTGATTTCAAATTTATATGGTGGAACTCAGCATATAAATATACTGTTTATAGATCCTAAAACTAATAAGAAAATAGATATTGCGGTTTCAGATACTTTAATGAAAACTAGTGATATGGCTTTGAAGAATGGTGCAATGGCTGCAATTAACGGTTCCTATTTTAATATGAAAGTAGGAAATTCAGTCTGCTTTTTAAAGGTTGGGACAGAATTGAAAGATACGACAACAATAAAAGAATGGCAAGCAAGAGTAACGGGAGCTATACGTGTACACAAAGGTAAATTGGAGTTATTCCCTTGGAATAAGCAGATAGAAACAAAGTATACAAAAAAGAAAGGAACAACTTTAGCATCTGGCCCATTATTGTTGTTAAATGGAAGGGAATATGATTGGACAATGTGTGCTCAAGAATTTATTGAAACCAAGCATCCACGCAGTGCAGTTGCTGTTACTGAAAAAGGAATGGTCTTATTTATAACGGTGGATGGGCGGATGCCCGGTTTTGCTGATGGAGTAAATATCCGCGAATTGGCTCACCTTACCCGTGTCTTAGGTGGAAAAGATGCGATAAATTTAGATGGTGGTGGTTCTACTACTTTATGGTTAGCCGGTGTATCTCATAGTGGTGTATTAAATTGCCCATGTGATAACGGAAAATTTGATCATATGGGAGAACGTAAGGTTGCTAATATTTTATATGTTTACGAATAGGAAAGTATAATTTAAATATATATTTATGAATCGATTAATATACATAATATTTTTTGCGCTAATGCCGGGCATGATATATGCTCAACAGGCAAAATATGTCTTCTATTTTATCGGTGATGGAATGGGAATAAACCAAGTAAATGGCACAGAAATGTATTTGGCTGAAAGAGAAGGGAATATTGGGGTAAAACCTTTATTGTTTACAACATTTCCGGCCGCTGGTTTTGCAACAACATTTTCTGTTACAAATTCTGTTACTGATTCCTCTGCGGCAGGTACAGCTCTCTCTACAGGTGAAAAAACCTATAATGGCGCCGTTGGTATGAATCAGGATAAAAATATAGTGGAAACTATTGCAGAGAAAGCTAAAAAGAGAGGTCGTAAAGTTGGTATAGCTACAAGTGTGAGCATCGACCATGCCACTCCGGCAGCATTTTATGCCCATCAATTAGACCGTGGTATGTATTATGAGATAGCTCTAGATTTACCCAAAGCAAATTTTGATTTCTATGCGGGCGGTGGCTTTTTAAGGCCAACAATGACAGTTGATAAAAAGGATGCTCCAAATATTTTTCCAATTATAGAAAAGGCTGGTTATACAATAGCTAAAGGACTTGATGAATATAAGGTTAAAGCAGCCAATGCAAACAAAATAGTATTAATTCAGCAAGAGGGTGCTAATTCTTCTTGTCTGCCGTATGCCATTGACCGTAAAGAAGGGGATTTAACTCTAAGTGAAATAACGAAAGGTGCTATTGATTTCTTAACTAAAGAGAACAATAAGGGTTTTTTCTTGATGGTAGAAGGAGGAAAAATAGATTGGGCCTGTCATAGCAATGATCTTGCAACAGCTTTTGAAGAAATAAAAGATTTAGATGATGCGGTCAGGGTGGCTTATGAATTTTATAAGAAGCATCCCAAAGAAACATTGATAGTTGTGACAGCTGACCATGAAACAGGTGGTTTAGGATTAGGTGTAGCCAAATATGAACTGCAGATGAAATTGATAACTAACCAAAAGCAATCTCAGGATTTACTTTCTAAGGCCATTACTGATTTACGTAAAAAAAGGTCAAATAAGGTATCTTGGGAAGAAATAAAGAGATTACTTGCTAAAAAAATGGGTTTTTGGGAGAAAATACCATTAAGTTGGGAACAAGAGAAAATGCTTCATAATGAATATGAAAATTCTTTTGTTAATAATAAAATTATTTTTGAAGAAAGTCTATATGCTAGAACTGAACCCTTAGCTGCTGTTGCCAAGAAAGTTATGAATCAAATAGCTATGATCGGATGGACAACTGCAGGGCATACTGCTGGGTATATCCCTGTTTTCTCTATAGGTGCAGGATCACAATTGTTTATGGGTAAAATGGATAATACAGATATTCCAAAACGTATTATACAGGCTGCCAAATACGAGTGATATAGAAGTTGTATATATTATTCCAAAAAAGGATGAGAGAGAGGTTGTGTCAACATTTTGACACAACCTTTTTTATGCACAAAGCCCAGACTTTCCCAAGCCCGGGCTTTGTTATTAGCCAAAGTTTATGTAACTTTAGGCATCAGTTTTTTCGTTATGGCAAAGTTACATTTTCGTCCTTACATTCCCAACCAAACGGTTCTTTTTCCACAAAGAATTGATGAAAACATAGCTGCGGGCGACCCTGTCCGCATAGTCAATGCAGTTGTTGACAGTCTCGATCTTGATAATTTCAAGAAGCTTTATAAAGAAACGGGGCGCTCAGCTTA
>NZ_KB894182.1 GCF_000374365.1 Bacteroides gallinarum DSM 18171 = JCM 13658 | reverse complement strand
TGCGTTCAAACGGGAACACTGAGTGAAGCCTGCCAAGCTCACTCTCATTAAAACTTTTGCGGTATTTTTCCAGAACATCAAATTCTGTGAAGCCCAAAGTTGGGTGAATTTCGGAAATATTTTGTATCTTAGCCATATCTTAGTCGGGGAATTTCCCCCGTTTTGGCCTTCAAACCTTATTTGCGGGGGAATACCTAAAGATACAAAAAAGCCAGCTAATTCGCAATATTTTGTGTATGAATTAGTTGGCTGATTTTATATTATTTACTGAATGTCCCTATGGTGCAGGCAGCGCCGGTGGTGCTTACTTTCTGCATCGACCTGCGCCGTTTCAGCCTATGGTGCAGGCAGCGGAAAGCCGAACCGGGCTACGATAATTTCGAGTGGTTCGTTACGGGAGCCGTGGACGCCCTGCTGGTGGCGCAGACTTTCTGTGTAGCAGCCGAGGAAAAAGGACTGGGCATCTGCTACTTAGGCACTACCACCTACAACCCCCAGATGATTATCGAGGCGCTGGAGTTGCCCGAACTGGTCTTTCCCATTACCACCGTTACCGTAGGCTGGCCTGCCGAAACTCCCGCCCAGGTAGACCGCCTGCCCTTGGAAGCTATCGTTCACGAGGAAACCTACCACGACTATACTCCGGAAGCTATCGACCGCCTGTATGCCTACAAGGAATCCCTGCCCGAGAACAAGCAGTTTATCATTGAAAACAACAAGGAAACGCTGGCACAAGTCTTTACGGATGTACGCTACACGAAGAAAGACAGCGAGGCCATGTCCGAAAACCTTTGGCAAACGATGAAGAAACAAGGGTTCTAACAAACAACGACCCGGCGGCGACAGGCAGTAGCCGGGGGCTGAAAAAACATATAAGGCATGAAGTAAGAAGTACGGTTACGCAGCTTTCCTGCACACGACGGCTTACTTCATGCCTTATATCTTATAATCTTATATCTCCCCCGCCTTGCGTTAATTCCCCTTCTTCAGAGCTGCCTGTATCTCGTCGATTTCAGCGCGGAACGATTTGTCCACCTCTTTCAGTTGCTTGATAGTTTTGCAGGCATGCAGTACGGTAGCATGGTCTTTGTTGCCGATGAGCGTACCTATTTTGGCGGTAGAGAAATCCGTATGGTTCTTGGCTAAGTACATGGCTATCTGGCGCGCCTGCACCACCTCCCGCTTGCGCGATTTGGTATGTATGGCAGCGTTCTCCAGGCCGAAATGCCGGCATACGGTGGTGATGATATCGTCTATGGTAACAGCTTTGCTCTCGCTGTTCACGACTTTGCGTACGATACGCTGTGCCAGTTCCAGGTCTATCTCCTTATTGTATATGGTAGAATGCGCCATAATGGAAATGACAATCCCTTCCAGGTCGCGGACGCTGCTGCCCACGTTCTCGGCTATGTAGTCGATGACTTCCGGCGGAAATTGCAGGCCGTCGCGGTGTATCTTGTTCCGCAGGATATTCTTGCGCAATTCTACTGTCGGCTTCTCCAGTTCCGCCACCATTCCCCATTTGAAACGCGTAATCAGGCGTTCTTCCATGCCTTGAAGCAGCACGGGGGCGCGGTCGGAAGTAAGAATGAGCTGTTTGCCGTTCTGGTGCAGGTGGTTGAAGATATGGAAGAACGTATTCTGCGTCTTGGTAACGCCTGCGAACTCCTGTATATCGTCGATAATCAGCACGTCGATTGTCTGGTAGAAGTTGATGAAGTCGTTGGTGGTGTTGTTGCGTACGGAATCGGTGTACTGCACCTGGAACAGGTGTGCGGATACGTACAGTACCCGTTTTTCCGGATACAGCTCTTTGATTTTCGTACCGATAGCATTGGCAAGGTGGGTTTTCCCCACACCCGATGCCCCGTATAGGAACAACGGGTTGAATATCGTTTTGGCAGGATTGAGCGCCACCGCCTCGGCAACGCTGCGGGACAGCTTGTTGCTGTATCCCTCGATAAACGTATCGAAGTTATATTCCGGATTCAGGTGCGGGTCTAAGTCGGGAACGGGTATCTGCGGGATAGCCTTGTCTATCGTCTGCTTTTGCGGTATAATGGTGCGGTGGGTCGATTCGTAGTTTACGGTCTTTTCCGGCCGCGAACTCTTGTCCACCATTACATTATACATCAGCTTCGTTCCTTCGCCGATTACCTTATAAAGAGTCTTGCGCAGCAAATCTACGAACTTATCTTCCAGGAATTCGTAAAAGAACTGGCTGGGGACTTGCACGACAAGCGTTTTGTCCTCATATTTTAAAGGAATAATAGGAAGAAACCAAGTTTTATATGTCTGTTCCGGAACATTGTCTCTGATAATCTCAAGACAGCGGTTCCACAATCCGACATGCTCCTGTTCACTCATAACGGCCACTGATACATTTATTGATTAAGCAAAACTTCTACGTTTGCAAAATTGGCAATCTTATTTGAAAAAAACAAATCCCCTTTTTCTTGTATTTCTCGGGAAAATAATAATCTCTTTACTTTCAGCTACTTATCGGAATGCGCAGAACCAGTGCTTTTATATCTGCTCTTGCTTTTGTCTAATGCTTTGTATTATAGGGTGTTAATGCCTGCTTGCAGGCTTCCGTCCCTTGGAGAACCGGCATGGATGCAAACTTCTTTTTTACTTTATACATAGACTTGTCACGGGCTTTTCCTCTCAAAGCGGGCAAGTCTTGTTATTTAGACAAAATCTATATAGGCAGTAATTCCTACTTATCTTTTTTCCCGAACAGAGAGAAGTGGACGTAGCGTTTGGGGTGCGATTTCAAGTCCTCCAGCAAGCTCGCCGCATTGGCTGTCGTGGCATTGAGGTTGTTGTAAAGCGACGGGTCGTTGAGCAGCAATCCCACGGTATTGTCTTTCCGGGTCAGTCTGTCTGTAATTATTTTTACATTGGCGAGTGTCGAATCTATGCTTTGCATAGCCGTTGCGTAGTCTATCTCTTTCAGGTTGTTGGAGATAAGTACGAAATTGTCTCCGATAGTGTTCAGCTTGCCCGTAAGTTGCGGGATATCCTTGTTCATCAGCGTTTGCAACTGGCCGCTGGTTGCAGCCAGGTTTGCCGTGAGGTTCTGTACGTTGTGCAGCGTGGCGGGAATGGCGGGGTCGGCAAGCACCGTGTTCAGGGAGCCGAGTATGGAGTCCAGCTTAGGCAGCATTTTTTCCAGTTGCGGTATCATGGCGGCGGCTTTCTCCATCATTCCGTTGTTGAGGGCGCCGGGTATGGTATCTCCGATTTGGTATTTTTCGCGCGGGTTGTTGGCAAGGAGGAGGTTCATCTTGACGCCGCCCAGCATCTCCGTAGTCAGCTCGGCCGTGCTGCCTTTGGGGATGCGCAGGTCGGGTTCGACATCTATTTCGGCAACCACCTTTCCGGGCTGGCTGTAATCATAGTACAAATCGCGCACGATGCCCACACGGAAACCGTCGGCAAAGACGGGGCTCGACTTGGTAAGCCCGTTGACATTCTGGAACTTGACGTAGAAATAGCTGGAAGGCTTGAACATATTGATACCTTTCAGGTAATTGATGCCATATACTAATATGCAGAGAGCAGCTATTCCTGCTATTCCTATCCGGACTTCTTTAGTAATATACTTCATAGCGTATTGGGTTTATTTCTTTTTGTTCTTGAATTCTTTGATAGCTGTGTTGATGTTCACCTTTTTGCCGTTCTTGAAGGCAACGATGAAGGCATCCTTGAATTTTGCCGTAATCGAGCGTTTGGTGCGCAGCACCTTATTGTAATCGGAAGATGCGCCGTACGTGTATTTGTACAGATCGCCTTCCTTGTAATAATCCACGTTTTTCAGTCCTTTCAGCCTCTTGTCGTTCTTCGCCAGGGGGCGTACGGAGGTGAGTACCTGTACCTTAAACACGAGGCTGCTGCTTTCTGTTTGCGCAGCGGCGGCTTTTTCCGCAGGCCGGGAGGCGGGTTTGCCGTTCTGTCCGGCTGGTTTCGGGGTCGTTTCCGGCGTTGTTTTGGCGGTTTCCTTTGCTTCTTCTTCCGGCTGCGGCGTATCTTCCGGCAACACGGTACGGCTGCTACCGTTCAGGCGGATTTCCTGCTCGCGCTTATAGGTAAGGAAGGCGCGGAAAATACCGTTGGCAAGGGTGCTGGTTCCCGCTTCCGAGTTCAAGTAGCGTTCTTCCTCCGGGGTGGAGATGAATCCTAATTCTATCAGGATGCTCGGCATGGCGCTGGCTTTCAGCACCAGGAACCCCGCCTGGTGCACGCCCCGGTCTACGCGCCGGCAGGTGTTGCGGAACTGTTTCTGTACGAGGGAGGCAAGGTGTACGCTCTGCGACATGTATTTGTCCTGCATGAACTCGAAGATGATGTAGGATTCGGAGGAGTTGGGATTGAACCCCGCATAACGCGTCTTGTAATCGCTTTCGTAGAGAATAACCGAGTTTTCACGTTTCGCCACTTCCAGGTTGGCATCCGACTTGGCAAGACCCAGCGTCCAGGTGGATGCGCCTTTGGCGGTGCGGTTGTTGGCGAGTGCGTTGGTGTGTACCGAGATAAACAGGTCTGCCTTGGCGTCGTTGGCTATCTCGGCGCGCCGGTTCAGGGGGATGAATACATCCCGCGTACGGGTGTAAATGACTTTCACGTCCGGGCAGTTCTTCTGTATCTGCTTGCCGAGCTTGAGCGCCACATTTAGGTTGATATTCTTCTCTTTGGAGATTTTGCCGATAGCGCCGGGGTCGTGTCCCCCGTGTCCGGCGTCGATAACGACCACAAAATCCTTTGCTTCAGCACTGCCGGTACAGATAGGGGAGGCGAGCATCCCCAGGCAAATGCCTATATATAATATGTATCGTCTGTATAGTTTCATATAAAAATCGTTGCAAAAATAGTGCAAAGGTCTGTTTCCGCTCCGCAAATGTAGTGTATTTTTATAGAAAACTCACACTTTGCATTCAAGTTTTGTTTGCAACGGCCTCTTTTTAGGGAGATTTAGTCATTGCGCCTGCGGAATTTATTCGTTTGCCGTGCTTGTTTTTGGCTTGCGGCAGGCAGTAGGTAATTCGCCAGACAGTTGTTGCCCTTTCGTTAGACAGTTGTTTAACGAAAGGGCAACGGCAGTCTAACGAAAGGATAACAACTGTCTAACGAATTATGAATAGGGCTTCTGCTGCCTGTTTGTCCCTTTTTCGTCTTTTATTTTCTGCAATGCGCCTACTTGTTGATAATATCCGTAACTTTGCGCCCGAATAGTAATGGCAGACACGAGTATGTTTCTTCGTTTTATAAAGAATTGGACATTGCCCCTGGCGATGCTTGCAGGTACTGCGGGGTACTTCTTCTTTGCAAGGATACCCTGGTTTGCGCCGGTAAAACCTTGTTTGAACGGGCTGATAGCCCTTCTTACCCCGGCTCTGATTTTTGCGCAATTATTGCTGACCTTTTGTAAAGTGGAGGTGCGCGAGCTAAAGCCCAAGGCATGGCACGGTTGGCTGTTGCTGTTCCAGACGATTGCATGCCTGGCGGTTGCTGCCCTGCTGGTGTGTTGTCCTATGAAAGAGATGTACCGGGAAGTCTTTGAGGGGGCTATGGTATGCCTTATTTGTCCTACGGCTACTGCTGCTGCGGTGATTACCGGCAAACTGGGTGGAAGTGCGTCGAGCCTTACCACGTACACTTTGTTATCCAATCTTCTGGCTGCCGTGGCTGTTCCATTGGTGTTTCCGTGGGTGGAGCCGCATGCCGACATTACTTTCTTTGCGGCTTTCCTGAAGATATTGGGCAAGGTGTTTCCGCTGTTGCTCCTGCCTTTTTTCCTGGCATGGTTTCTGCGGGTGTTTGTCAAGAAGGTACACCGGTATTTATTGGAGTTTCATGATGCCGCCTTTTATTTGTGGGCGGTGGCGCTCGCTATTGTGTCGGGGCAGACGGTACGTTCATTGGTGAATAGCGATGCGCCGGTGTTTGTGGAGGTTTTGATTGCCTTAGCCGGTTTGATAGCCTGCTGCGTTCAGTTCTATTTGGGAAAAAGGATTGGCGGGCATTATAATGACCGTATCAGCGGCGGGCAGGCATTGGGGCAGAAAAATACGGTGCTTGCCATTTGGATGTCTTATACGTATCTGAATCCGTTGTCCTCCGTGGGACCGGGCTCGTATGTGCTGTGGCAAAACATTATTAACAGTTGGCAACTGTGGAAAAAGAGAAAGAATGAGATGAAATGTTAAATATAAGATGTTGATAGTTATTGTTTTGTGTTTGCTGTATATAAATTCTTTTATTTCCCTTGTTTTCCTGTTTAGTTTAATAAATTTGGTACTGATATAGATATCTGTAAAGAGCGATTTTCCTTTCTCTGTGTAATACTTTATGAATTCGCTTTTATGAGAAGTGTATGCATCTCGGTCATGTTCATATTGTTTCCACAATTTGAGTTTAAGCCGTTCATATTCTTTGGCGACGGAGGCATTCTCTAAAAGATAATCTCTGAAATATAATTCATCATTATCTCCAATGTACCGTAGATGTAGGTGAAATGTCCGTTCGGCAAAGCCTTGTAATGTATAGCCTTTATTGAAGTCTATTCGATTGCTGCTTTCTGCCATACAGATATAGCCACATCTTTCAATGGCATTTTTAAAATCCGCCAGTTTCTTTTCTTTGTGACTCTCCACAAGTATGTCTATGGTAGGCTTTGCCCATATGCCTTTGATAGCAGTACTTCCTATATGACTGATACGGTTAATGTGGGGTAATTCCCTTTCTAACAGTTCTTTTTCTTCTCTATACCAACTTATCCAGGCGCTTTGGTGAGGAGTTAGAATGATAGGGAATAACTGCCACAGTTCCTCTAAAGATAAACTTGCCAATTCTTTTTGTTTCATGTTTTAACGGAAAGTTTTTTAGTAAATCCAGTGAAAGATGTTGAGCATATTGTAAATTGAAATCTTCCATGTGCCTTACCGATGCATTTATTGTGTTTGCAAAGATAATCTTTTCATTTTTAATTTGTTGGTTTAGGAAACCAAGTTGTTGATTCTCTGCTTTATTTTCGTACTTTTGCATTTAAATTAAGAATACAATGGATATAAGTCAGGACTATATAGAAGCAGTAAGAGCCATAAAGGAAGCAATCTTGCGTAGCCAGTACCGTGCCGCTGCATCAGTGAATAAAGAACAGCTCTCTTTGTATTATGGTATTGGGAGGTATGTTTCGGAAAACTCCCGTAGAGGTTTTTGGGGTAAAGGTGCGGTAGAGCAGATTTCTTCGATGTTACAGAAAGAACTGCCGGGATTAAGAGGATTTTCAGCGACCAGCATAAGGAATATGCGTATATTTTATGAGGAATGGAACAAGGTTTTAAATCATCAGCCAGCGGCGGATGATTTGGTGCTGAACGAAAAGTTGTTGTTGATGACAATTCATCAGCCAGTGGCGGATGAATTTAACTGGGCAGATTTCCTATCAATCGGTTTCAGTCATCATACGGAAATTATAGCAAAGGCTAAAGAATTGGATGAAAGATTGTTCTATATCCATGAGTGTGCCATTCGGTATTGGAGCAAATATACTTTAAGGGATTATTTGAAGGCTGACCTTTACCACCATCGAGGAGTGCTACCCAACAATTTTGCCCAAACACTGCCCGATACAAAGCAGGCAATTAAAGCTATCTGCTCTTTCAAAGATGATTATTTGTTGGACTTTATCAATATAGAAGAACTGGATGAGCAGGAAGAGGATATAAACGAGCGTGTTGTAGAAAAAGCTATCGTTGCCAACGTAAAGAAGTTCATCATGACCTTTGGGCAGGATTTCAGTTTTATAGGCAATCAATACCGTATCGAAGTGGCAGGAGAGGAAATGTTCATTGATTTATTGTTCTTCAATCGGGAACTTAATTCTCTGGTCGCCGTAGAATTGAAGTCTGGCAAATTCCGAAGTTCCTATTTAGGACAACTGAACACTTACCTTTCCGCATTGGATTCATACGTGAGAAAGCCGCACGAGAATCCCTCTATCGGAATCATCCTTTGCCGGGAAATGAATCAAACCTTTGTGGAGTTTGCGGTACGTGATTACAATAAGCCAATGGGGGGTGCCACTTACCGGGCTTCCGAGGAAATGCCGGAACGACTTCGTAAGGCATTACCGGATATTGATGAATTGAAAAAGTTGTTATAGAAAACAGGTTTAGTTCGTTTTGTTTACTTATTTTCCTCATATTGAATTGTTGTTAATGAGAAAACTCAGAATTTCTTCGGGAGTTTTGAACGAATAGGCAGTATTAATCTGCTTGGCCGGATGACTTCCCCACATTACTAAACCAAAGTCCACTCCGGCATTTTGGGCACACTCCCAATCATACAAAGTATCGCCAATATAAATTACATCTTGTGGA
Organism: Bacteroides gallinarum DSM 18171 = JCM 13658; assembly: GCF_000374365.1. Lineage (GTDB taxonomy): Bacteria > Bacteroidota > Bacteroidia > Bacteroidales > Bacteroidaceae > Bacteroides > Bacteroides gallinarum. The sequence continues at coordinate 7,766 of NZ_KB894182.1, read as the reverse complement.
CTGGCTCCGGTTTTTGTTAGATAAGATATCATAGGTGCGGCAGAAGGCTTGGGCGATATGCTGTCTTCTACCGTTATCACTGTGTCAAAATATGCATCCAGCCCGAATGGGCTGAAATCATTAAAATATTCACTTCTGTTTTTTGAAGTGATAATGCCGAGTTTGACGCCTTTGTCGCTAAGTTCGATTAGCAACTCTTTTATACCGTCGAATAGTTTCATGGTATATGATAATTCTTTGGTATAATCGCTCCATAGTTTGCTTGCCATTGGGATATCTTCGATGTCTAATTGCCTTAATGCAACTTCGCTTGGAATTCCTAATGCAAAATGTAAATCTGAGATTTCATATCTCTTGTTTTGTAATTCCCAAAGGACTTTTTGTAATGCCATGAGGTCTGCGTAGGCAGAATCCAACATAGTTCCGTCAATATCAAAAATTATATGCTTGTATTTCATAATCAGATTTTAAGCGCTAAAACGTTTTTATATTTTTCTTTTCGTTAATTTCCGTATCGTGCTGATAGTTCTCTTTTAAGGGGTGAGGGTGTGAGGCATTATTCGTCGTATCCCAGCTTCTTTTCATTATACTCCGATGCGATATAGGCAGGCCGTCTTTTGGTTTCCTTGAAAATGCGTCCTATGTATTCTCCTATGACACCCAGCGAGAACAGTTGGATACCGCCCAGGAACAGGATAACGACTATCAGGGTGGGAAATCCGGCGGCCTGGTCGCCGTACATGATAGTCTTTACCAGGAAGTAGATAGCGTAGATGAAGCTGGAAATGGAAAAGAGGACGCCGCATACGGTGGCGATGCGCAACGGAGCGGTAGAGGAGGAGGTGATGCCCTCTATTGCCAGGTTCAGCAGCTTGAAGAAGCTCCAGGAGGAGTGCCCGGCAAGGCGGTCGCCGCGGTCGAACTCGATGCTTTTCTTCCGGTAACCTATCCAGCAGAACAGTCCTTTGGTGTATCGCTCTTGTTCGCGCAGACATCTTAGCGTCAGTACGCAGCGGCGGTCGAGCAGGCGGAAGTCGCCTACGTTCGGCAGGATGTCTATCCGGCTCATGTTTTGCAGAATCTTGTAGAAGGCGAGCGACAGCCGGCGGCGCAGCCAGCTTTCCTCCCCGCGGTTGCGGCGCTTGGCGTAGATGTCGTCGTAACCTTCTTCCCAATATTGCAGCATTTGGTCTACAAGCTCGGGAGGGTCTTGCAGGTCGGCGTCCATGACTACGCAGCAGTCTCCGGTGGTATAGTCGAAACCTGCCAGCATGGCGATTTCTTTGCCGAAATTGCGCGAGAGGTTTACGAAGTTCACCCTTTGGTCTGCTTGCCTGAGCCGGCGGATAACATCGAGCGTCCTGTCGCTGCTGCCGTCGTTTATAAACAGGATTTCCCACGCATAATTGGCATTGCGCTCGATAAGCTCTATCAAACGCTGGTATAGGGTGGGGAGCATGGCTTCTTCGTTATATACCGGAATCAGCAAGGTTACTTTCTTCATTTGGCAAGCATATGTGATAAATACTTCGCAAATATATTATTTTTTGAGGAAGTCTTAAATAATACCTGATTTAAAAACATCAGTTTTTGCGTTTGAATACGAAGCGCACCAGCAGGAAGTTCACCGGGATAGCTATGGCGAATACCGGGATAGGGGCGAGGGGCTTGGAGAGTCCCAGCCAGAGAAAGGTGTTCAGCAGCCCGATATGCAGCAGGTAGTTTATCAAATGGGCTCCGCCGAAACCGAATGCTTTTCCCCATGACGGCTTTCTACCGAATGTGAAGTAGGCGGTAAGGTAGAAATTGGCGATGAAACTGAGGGCGTAGCCGAGGGTGTAGGCTATGTTGACGTCGAGGAGGGTTTGCAGCAGGAAATAGGCTCCGTAGTGCAGAGCGGTTGCCAAAATGCCTACCATGACGAAACGTATGAATTCGGGAACTCTTTTTATCGGTTTCATTTGAGGGTTACGCTATCTGTCGGTTTCATTTAAGGATTACACTATCATTGAGACGGCAAAGTTAGGGATTGTTATAGAATAATTCGTATTTTTGCAGCGTGAAAATGTAAAAACGAAAATATATGTCAGACAGAAAGATAGCGTTCTGGTTCATCGCACTGTTGAGTGTGCTCGTATTGGTTCCCTTCCTGGGAGAAACCATATTTTATTCGAAAGGCGAACCGCGGGAGGCGATAGTTGCGTATACCATGCTGGAAAGCGGCAACTGGGTGCTCCCGACGAATTACGGAGTGGAAATCGCCTATAAACCGCCTTTCCTTTATTGGACGATAGCCGTCGTTTCGACGGTGTTGGGAGGGCTTACGGAATTTACGGCGCGTATGCCGTCGGCTCTTGCCTTCCTTGCCATGCAGTTGGTGTTCTTCTGCTTCGTGGCTAAGCGTAAGGATGTAAAGACGGCGTTCCTTACTTCCATTCTTCTGTTGTCCTCTTTCGAGGTGCACCGGGCTGCGGTGGCGTGCCGGTTGGATATGTTGCAGGTTTCTCTGATTGTTATTTCGCTGTGCCTGCTTTTCCGGTGGGACGAGAAGAACTGCAAGGGTGTTCCCTGGCTGGCGATAGTGCTTATGGCATGCGCCACGCTCACGAAAGGGCCGGTGGGCTCCATATTCCCCTGCTTGTGTATCGGTATCTACCAGTTGCTGCGCGGCCGTCCGTTCGCGAAGGCTTTCTTTTCCTTGTTGGGAATCGGACTGCTGTCTCTCATTCCGCTGGCTGTCTGGTTCTGGGCGGCTTACCGGCAGGGCGGGCAGCCGTTCGTCGATTTGATGCTGGAGGAGAATACCGGACGCTTTTTCCGGAAGATGTCTTATGCATCGCACGAAAATCCGCTGTGGTATAATTTCCTGACTATTATCTGGGGGTGGATACCGTGGACGCTGGTGCTGCTGATTTCCCTTTTCGGGCTTAAATGGAAAGGGATGCGCCTGCTGCCCGAAGGTGCGTCTTTCGGGCAGCGCTTGAAAAGGGCATGGGATAAATTCCGTTCCCAATCGCCGTTGCAGCTTTTCGCATGGGTGGTTATCCTGGCTATTTTCATCTTCTATTGCATCCCCAAGAGCAAGCGTAGCGTGTATTTGCTGCCTATCTATCCGTTTATGGGTATGTTGCTTGCCGAATACCTGTTGGCATTGGTGCAGCGGGGTGCGAAGGTGTTCAGGATTTCCGCCTGGATTTTTGCTTCACTGGCTGTTTTGCTCACGTTTACCTTCTTTGCCGTGCGCCTGGGGATGATTCCCGACAGCATTTGGGGTACAGGTAAGCATGCTGCCGAGAATATCGCGTTTACGCATGCGTTGCAGGAGGTGCAGCTCGCGCTACCGAAGTGGCTGATTGTTTTCTTGCCGCTTGTGGCGGCGGTCTGCCTGTTGTATATGCTGGCGAAACGTGTGGATGTGCGGTCGTTGCTGTATGGTACGGCGGGGTGTATATTGTGTATTTTCGTGTCGCTGGACGGGGTTTACCAACCTACTATACTGGCGGTGAAGTCGGACAAGCATCTGGCTGTCCGCCTGAATGAGCTCGAACCGCAAGGTACGGTGTATTCGTACGGGGACTGGGTGAAATTCTATGGCATAAACTATTACCTGGGCGACCGTGTGCGTATCTTCGACCGGTTGCAGCCCGCCGGGGGATATGTATTGGTGATAGACGAGCTGCAAGAGAAATTCTTGCAGGATAACGGGGAAACGTACCGGCTGGAGGAGGTCTACCGGACGCCGCTGCGCAGTTGCGATGTGCGTAGAAAGGTCATAGTGTATAAATTCAGTAAGAAATAAGATGTCTCCTATAAAGTTGATTGATAAATACTACCCGCAAGAGAATGAGCTGAGGCATATCCTGCTGGTACATAGCCGTTCTGTTGCAGAGAAGGCTTTGCAGATTGCCGACAGGCATCCGGAATTGTCTTTGGACAGGGAGTTCTTGTATGAGGCGGCGATGTTGCACGATATAGGTATTTTCCTGACGGATGCCGACGGCATCCATTGTTTTGGAGACAAGCCTTATATCTGCCACGGCTATCTGGGAGCCGACTTGGTACGTTCGGAGGGGTATCCGCGCCATGCGCTGGTTTGCGAAAGGCATACCGGCGCCGGGCTTTCGCTGGAGGATATCATTGCGCAGGATTTGCCTGTTCCCCACCGTGATATGCTGCCGGTAAGCATGGAGGAGCAGGTGGTTTGTTTTGCCGACAAGTTTTACTCCAAGACGCACCTGGATAGGGAAAAGAGTGTGGAGAAGGCGAGGAAAAGCCTGCAACGCTACGGTGAAGCCGGTCTGCAACGCTTCGACCGTTGGTGCGGACTGTTTTTGTAGCAATCTAAATTTCTTTAAAAAGGGAGATTATCCGTATAAATTACGTACTTTTGCCCCTTCAAGCGTAAACTATTAGTTAATGACGCCATTGAAAGCAAATACATTCATATCGTTCATACTACTATTCGTCTTACTTCTTCTTTCCGGTGAGGCTGCTTCGCAACGTCGTCGGAGAGCTGCCGTGCCGCCCGAAAGACAGCAAACGGACTCCTTACGGGGCGACTCGCTCGGCTTGGGAGGGGGCGGTTCCGTCCGGATAGAGGGGGCGGATTCCTTGCTGAGGGATTCCCTGCAAACGGATACGCTGGCTCCAGCCAAGAAGAAACAGCCTCTGGACGCTCCGGTTACGTATGAAGCAAACGACTCCATTGTATTTGCCCAGGGGGGATATGCGCATCTGTACGGGCAGGGAAAGGTGAATTACCAGCAGATAGAGTTGGCGGCGGATGTTATCACCATGAACCTGGATAGCAGTACGGTGTATGCGCATGGGGTGGAAGATTCTCTTGGCGTGAAAAAGGGCACTCCGGTGTTCAAGGACGGGGAGACGCCGTACGAAACCAATACGATTCGCTATAACTTCAAGAGCAAGAAGGGTATCATCAGCAATGTGGTCAGCCAGCAGGGAGAGGGGTATGTTACCGGGAACAATGCCAAGAAGGGCGCCAACGACGAGCTGTATATGAAAAGCGGCCGTTATACGACCTGCGACCACCACGAGCATCCTCACTTCTATATGCAGATGACTTATGCGAAGGTGCGCCCCAAGAAGAATGTCGTAACGGGACCCGCTTATCTGGTGGTGGAGGATGTGCCTCTGCCGCTTGCCGTGCCGTTCTTTTTCTTCCCGTTCTCGAGCAGTTATTCTTCCGGTTTCCTGATGCCTACGTATATGGACGACTCCAGCCGTGGTTTCGGCTTGACGGACGGCGGGTATTATTTCGCTATCAGCGACAAAATGGACTTGAAGCTGAGGGCGGATATTTTTACGAAAGGTTCGTGGGCATTGAATACCGAGTCCAATTATATCAAGCGGTACAAGTATTCCGGTCTGTTCCAGGCGAGTTACCAGGTTACCAAGACCGGCGACAAGGGGTTGCCGGATTATTCTGTTGCGAAAGACTTCAAGATTGTCTGGTCTCACAGGCAGGATGCAAAGGCGAACCCTAACCAGACTTTCTCTGCCAGCGTGAACTTTGCAACCAGTAGTTACGAGCGCACCAACATCGGGAATATGTACAACTCGAACGCCATGTCGCAGAATACGAAGACTTCGAGTATCAGCTATTCCCGTTATTTCTTCGACAGGAAGCTGACGGTGGCGGCTACCACCAATATCGCGCAGACCATGAGGGACTCCTCGGTCAATGTTACCTTGCCCGACCTGAATATTTCCTTGACCACGCTCTATCCTTTTAAGCGCAAGAAGGCGGCGGGCGAGGAGCGGTGGTACGAGAAGATTTCGGTGAGGTATACCGGCCGTCTGACGAACAGTATCCAGACGAAGGATAACTTGCTGTTCAAATCCAACCTGATAAAGGACTGGAAGAATGGTATGAAGCATGAGATACCGATTAGCGCTACCTTTACTTTGTTCAAGTATTTTAATGTGACCCCTTCCGTCAGCTATACGGAGCGCTGGTACACGCGCAAGGTGATGAAGGACTGGGACCCCAATGCCGGAACGAGCGGCAGGGAAGTGGCTACCGATACGATTTATGGTTTTCACCGTGTATATAACTATAATGCCAGCCTGGGTATCAATACGAAGATATACGGTATGTATAATCCTATGTTCCTGCCGAAAAAGAAGATACAGATTCGTCATGTCATAACTCCTTCGGTGAGCATAAGCGCCGCTCCCGACTTCGGTTCTTCCCGTTACGGCTATTACGACTCTTATATCCGGAATTATGCGGACGGCAGGCGCGATACGGTGGTTTACTCCCCGTATTCCGGGCAGGCATTCGATGTGCCGGGACGGGGTAAGCAGGGTAGTATTAATTTCAGCATATCCAACAACCTGGAGATGAAGTATTACAGCAGCAAGAAGGATACGGTGAAGAAGGTCAGCCTGATTGACGAGCTGGGGGCGAATATCAGTTATAATATGGCTGCTGCGACACGTCCCTGGAGCGACCTGGGGTTGAATCTGCGCTTGAAGTTGAGCAAGAATTATACATTCAGTATGAGTTCTTCGTTCAAGACTTACGGTTATAAGTTCGACGAGAATGGTAATGTAGTGGATAATGACCGTACGGAGTGGTCGTATGGCCGTTTCGGTATATTCCAGGGTTACGGTTCTTCTTTCAGTTATACCTTCAATAACGAGACATGGAAGAAGTGGAAGGAGAAGTTGAGCGGAACGGGAGATACCGATGAGGAGAAGAAAGAGGGCTCGGATTCCGAGGGGGACGAGGATACGGAGGAGGGTTCCGACAATACCGGTATTCCCAAGAAGAAGGTGGAAAAGGCGGCTGTGGATGCCGACGGTTATCAGGTATTCAAGATGCCGTGGTCTTTGAACTTCAACTATAGCTTTAATATTTCCGAAGACCGTAGCAAGCCTATCAACCGGAAAACGATGCGTTATCCTTATCGCTATACGCATAACCTGAGTGCTTCCGGTAATATAAAACTTTCCAATAAATGGGCTGTCAGCTTCAATTCCGGCTACGACTTCGAGGCTAAGAAGATTGTACAGACTACCTTCAACATAACGCGCGACCTCCACTGTTTCAGCATGTCGGCAAGCCTTTCTCCTTTCGGGCAATGGAAATACTACAACTTTACGATTCGTGCCAACGCAAGTATCCTGCAAGATTTGAAGTGGGAGCAGAGAAGCCAGACGCAAAGTAATATTCAGTGGTATTAGAAATTTGATTATAGAAGAAGTAACAGAGAGGGGAAAGGCGGTAAAAGGAACGGAAATAGTGTGTAGGGATAGTGCGATGAAGTGATAGAATATAGTGTAATGAGGCGATAGGGTGCGTGATGAAAAATGATAAAGAGATAGGATGATAATGGGGAGTAACACTCCATTATCATTCTATCGGGCACTGTCTGAGATTTTGTGTAAATTGGGATATTCAGTAAATGTCCCTAAAAAACAAGATGGCATATGAAGATGATAGAGCATAACCACTTCATATGCCATTATTATTGTCATTTTTCTGTGCTTTCTCACGTAATTCTATCCGGTAGGACATGAAGTTCTGGAAGAAGTCTGATGACCTCTTCTGATTCTGTGCATAAAATCATATCATGCTGCTTTAGCCGTCCTGTTTTTGATCTTGTCTGTCATCATTACGGCATTTGCCGTATGTATTCCGAAGAAAATCCACAGTATTTCAGTCTTCCTGTTTCTGGCCTTTATCCTTGAGAGCGAGTAATATTGCTTCTGAGTGCCGAAGCTGCCTTCAAGTCGGG
>NZ_KB894181.1 GCF_000374365.1 Bacteroides gallinarum DSM 18171 = JCM 13658 | reverse complement strand
GGGAATACCTAAAGATACAAAAAAGCCAGCTAATTCGCAATATTTTGTGTATGAATTAGTTGGCTGATTTTATATTATTTACTGAATGTCCCTATGAGCAGGTGGAAGCCTTGAAGCAAGGGCTGAAAGAGGGAGAAACGCCCGATACGTCCCCCCGTTAGTCCTTAATCGGTTCGTAAGAGATGCGGGCTTCTTCGTCCGTGCGTTCTATCTTCATGATAACCGGTCTCAAACCGTCGTTGCAGGAACAAATGGCAACGCCTTCCTTCGTTATCCAGTCACCGTAATAAAAGATGCCGGAACCGTGCGACAGGGCGAACACATACTGGTACACGGCTTTCCACGCTTCGTCGCAGAAACCCTCCGGCTTGGCATAATCCGCATAGAATACTTGCCCTTCTCGCATCATGGGGCATTTCGTAAATCCCGGAGCGGCATATTCTTTAGCCAGCTCTTCGTTGAGGGTGGTTTTCAGAATGGTGATTTTGCAGCGTTTCATAAATAGATTATGCGTTTTATTCCTCGACCCTTGTTACCTGTTTGATGTTCTGTATCTGCTTCAGGTTGTCGCAGATGCTGCGTACATCGTCCGCATCGTGCACGTAGAGCTGTATCTTACCCTCGAAAATGCCGTCGTTCGTTTCAATCGCCAGCTTGCGGATGTTGACGTTTAACTGGCGGGAGATAACCTGGGTCACCTCATTCAGCAGCCCCATACTGTCTATGCCTTTTATATAAATGGTAACGAGGAATGAAAGCTCCTTGTGAGTGTCCCATTCGGTAGCGATGATACGGTTGCCGTAACTACTCTTGAGGCGGGCGGCCACCGGACACTGGCGTTTGTGGATGATAACCCGGTTTTGTTCGTCTATGTACCCCAGCACATCGTCGCCGGGAATGGGGTGGCAGCAATCCGCCATGATGAAGTTCTTCTGAATGGTTTCCTCCGTGAGCTTCAATATCTGCTTGGTATTGATTTTTTCCTGCGGAGCTTTCTCCCCGGAGGCTTCCTTGTTGGCATCTTTGCTGTCTTTATTGCCGAAAGAAAAAGTCAGGAACTTCTTCCAGTTGGTGCTCTGTTTCTCTTTGAACGCATTTCTGTCCGCATCGCCCAAAACCAGCTTCTTGCTGCCCACGGCAATGAGCAGCTCGTCGCGCGTGTGGAAGTTGTGCAGGCGGGTAAGCTTGTCCAACGCCTTGTCGTCCATGCGGATATCCTCGTTTTTGAAGAAATCGGCAAGGATTGTCTCGCCCTCTTTCTGGTGCACCTTCGCCTCCTTGCGCAAGATAGAGGCAATCTTGGCACGGGCGCGGGCGGTAGTGGCATACGCTTCCCACTCCGGCTGTACGCGTTGCGATTTGGAAGTCAGGATTTCTACCTGGTCGCCGCTCTGCAACTTATGGCTCAGGGGAACCAGCTTGTGGTTCACTTTCGCCCCGATGCAGTGGCTGCCGATGTCGGTGTGCAGGGAGAAAGCAAAGTCCAGCGCCGTTGCGTTCTGCGGCATAGTCTTGATTTCGCCTTTCGGGGTGAATACGAAGATTTCCGAGGCAAACAGGTTCAGCTTGATAGTATCCAGGAAGTCGATAGCATCCGGTTGCGGGTCGTCGAGTATCTCCTTGATAGTACGCAGCCATTTTTCCAGCTCGCCCTCGTCTTCGCTGCCGCCGCCTTCTTTGTATTTCCAATGGGCGGCGAAACCCTGCTCGGCAACATCGTTCATGCGCTCACTGCGGATTTGGACTTCTATCCACTGCCCGTTATTGCCCATAAGAGTAACGTGCAACGCCTGGTAACCGTTGGCCTTTGGGTGGCTCACCCAGTCGCGCAGGCGGTCGGGATGCGGCTTGTATATCTTGGATATGGATACGTAGATGTCGAAACAGTCGTTCAGCTCCTCCTCCATGTTGCGGGGCTCGAAGATGATGCGTACGGCAAGCAAGTCATAGATTTCCTCGAAAGGCACATGCTTGGTCTGCATCTTGTTCCAGATAGAATAAATGGACTTTACACGGGCGAGGATACGGTATTTCAGCCCCATTTTGTCCAGTTGGGCGCGTATCGGGGCGGTAAATTCCTTGAAAACCTTGTCGCGCTCTACGGCAGTAGCCTCGAGCTTCTTCTCTATTTCGCGGTATTCCTCCGGGTGCTCATACCGGAAGCTCAGGTTCTCCAGCTCCGTCTTTATCTTGTACAGCCCCAGGCGGTTGGCGAGCGGTGCATAGATATACAGAGTCTCGCCGGCGATTTTGAACTGCTTGTTGGGCAGCATGGAGCCGAGCGTACGCATATTGTGCAGCCGGTCGGCTATCTTGATGAGGATAACGCGGATATCGTCGGACATGGTAAGCAGCAGCTTCTTGAAATTCTCTGCCTGCGCCGAGGCGCGGTCGCCGAAGATGCCGCCCGATATCTTGGTAAGCCCGTCTACAATCTGGGCGATTTTGGGACCGAAGATATTTTCGATATCCTCTACGGTATAGTCGGTATCCTCCACCACATCGTGCAGCAGGGCGGAGCAGATAGAAGTGGAGCCGAGGCCGATTTCGTTGCACACAATCTTGGCTACGGCGATAGGGTGCATGATGTAAGGTTCGCCCGAGCGGCGCTTAATCCCCTTGTGCGCCTGGTTGGCGAAATTGAATGCCTTGGTTATGATTTCGACACGCTTGCGGTGCTTGGTTGCCAAATAGTCGTTCAACAGTTCCTGGAATGCCTGTTCAATCATTTCCTCTTCGGCTTTCTCTTTCTCCTTCTGGCTTGCACTGTCTTCCATATACTGTTTCTCCTTTCTTCTTCACTTTTTGCAAAAATAAGCAATTTTCAACACCGGACAAGCATTTGCACCTTTATTTGTAAATCTTCAGCCGCTTTCCGGCATTAATCCTCGTGCTCCTCAGGCCGTTCCAGCTTTTCAACTGGCTGACGGTGACACCGTATTTGCGGGCGATAGTCGATAAGGTTTCCCCGCTGCGTATCCTGTGGTAAGTCACGTCGCCCTGCGAGGAACCCGTGCTCCTGCCGCTACGCGCTTTGCTCCGGGTACTTGCCACGGAAACCGTTCTGCGGTTCTTGAACAGTTCCGCGCTGCGGTGGGCGTAAATCGTATCTTGGTTGTCAATAAAAGTGCTGATGTAGTTTATCGGCAGGCGGAGAGTCCGGGGCTTGCTGTCTCCCGGTACGATGTTCCGCTTGTACTGGGGGTTGAGGCTCTTAATCTCGTCCATGCCGATGCCGCATATGTCCGCTATTTGCTCGAAGTGCAGGTTACGGCTCACCTGTACGGTGTCCGTGGCATCCGGGATGTTGGTTTCCATGGGGCAGATGTTGTGCTTGCAGTAGTAAGTCATCACGTAGTTGGCGGCGATGAAGGCAGGCACATAGCCCCGCGTCTCTTTCGGCAGGTAATTGTATATCTCCCAGTAATCCGTCTTGCCTCCCGCCCGGCGAATTGCCTTGTTGATAGTGCCGGGGCCGCAGTTATAGGCGGCGATTACCAGGTTCCAGTCCCCGTAGATAGCATACATGTCTTTCAGGTAACGTGCGGCAGCCCAGGTAGCCTTGATAGGGTCGCGGCGCTCGTCTACGAGGCTGTTGCTTTCCAGCCCGTATATCTTGCCGGTATTCAGCATGAACTGCCACAATCCGGAGGCGCCCGCGCGGGATACCGCCGAGGGGTTGAGCGCAGACTCGATAATCGGCAGGTACTTCAACTCCAGCGGCAAGCCGTACGTATCGAGGGCTTCCTCGAAAATAGGCATGTAGAAGTTGCAGGCGCTCAGCATGAAAGCCACCTGGTTGCGGAGGCGTCCGGTGTACATGTCGATGAACTTGCGTATAATCTCGTTGTACGGCATCTCCATAACGGTAGGCATACGTGAAAGCCGGTCTATATATACGGAGTCGCTGAACACCGGATTGGTGGTGGAAGTGCTGCAATCCTTGCCTAAATCGATATAGTTCTTGGCCTTCCAGTCGTTCAGCAGGCTGTCTACGGGATAGGTCATACTCTTGGGCAGGTCGATAACCTCCTTACGTTCCGTTCCGTTTTCACGGATGATTACGTCTACGCTTTCCTGGGCATGCACTTGCGGGGCAGCCAGCAGTATGCCGAGCAGAAGCGAGGAACCGGTGATTATTTTTCTCATGTATGTAGGTTTATTTGCCATATGGATAAATCTGTTTTATTTTTTATTAAAATCGGAAACTGCATTGCACTCCCACGGAACGGTTGTTGGAAGAATTGCTTATCTGGTTGCTGTTGATAACGGCCGGCTCCACCCTCATGCTGAGGTCGGGAGTGATGTCGAAGTTGGATAGCTCGGCATCCACATAGGCATCTATGACCGACAGCAGATACACGCCGATAAAGGCGAAGATACTCAGGTCACGGTATCGGCGGTAGGTATCTTTGCGCTTGCGCAGCAACTCTTTCAGTTGGCTTTCGGAAACCGTGTATCCGGGTGGCAGCAGGTCGGTGATGCTGCTGGACTGCATATTGCCGTTCATGGCGTCTTTGTAGGCGGTGGAGTAGTCCTTGTACATCTTGCTGTTCCACGTCAGGGCATAGGCACACCCTGCAAAACCACCGTAGAATATGGGTAGCTTCCAATATTTACGGTTGTAGATTTGCCCGCCGCCGGGGATTACGAGCGCCAGCCAGGTAGCCGTCGTAGGGTTGGGAACCCATACCTTCCGGTCTATTTCTTTCTTAAGGCTGTCCGCCGGCACTTCCGGCTCTGCCAGGGTGGGCGTCGAAGTCATTTCCAGCAGTTTTTTCTTGTTCTCCGCTGCGATGCTGTCGGCGGTGGCGAGGCTATCCGCCGGGAAGATAGCACGTTCCGGCGCCGGTTTTACCGCCGGCAATCCCAGGCTGTCCGCTTGTATCCGTGCAGCCTGCCGCCGTAGGGCGCCCAGGGAATCCGCCTGCTGCCCGTATACTCTCTTGACGGCGGCACGCGGGCGTCCCTGCCCATACACAGCAATCCCTGCCGTCTGTATGAGGCAGAGCAGCAGGGCGATACCTATTCGATATATAATTCTTCTTTTCGTCATTTATTTTTCAGCGTATCGAGGATGCCGATGATACGTTCCAATTCTTCTTCATTACTGAACGGGATGCTGATTTTCCCTTTCCCCTTTTCGGAGCAGGTCAACTGCACTTTGGTGCTGAAAAAGCTGGAGAGCTGTTGTTTCAGCATGTTGAACTCTTCGGGCAGCTTGGCACGCCTGGGGGCAATTTTACGGCTGCCGCTTTTTACGGTTTCGCCCTCGTTCAGCGATTTTACGATTTCCTCCACCTTGCGTACCGAGTAGCCTTGCTGGAGTATCTCTTCGAAAATCTTCATTTGCAGCTTGGGGTCGCCCAGCGTTATCAGGGCGCGGGCATGCCCCATGTCTATCTGCTTGTCCTGCAACCCCATTTGGATAGGAGCAGGCAGTTTCAGCAACCGCAGGTAGTTGGCAATGGTGGTGCGCTTTTTCCCTATACGCTCGCTGAGGCGTTCCTGGGTGAGACCGTACTGTTCCAGCAGATGCTGGTAGGCGAGCGCTATCTCTATGGAGTTCAGGTCTTCGCGCTGTATGTTCTCGATGAGTGCCATTTCCATGACATTCTCGTCGTCGGCGGTGCGGATATAGGCGGGAATGCTCGTCAGCCCGGCTATCTGCGAAGCGCGGAAGCGGCGCTCGCCGGCGATAATCTGGTATTCGTCGTCGGACAGCTTGCGCAGGGTAACAGGCTGGATGATACCGATTTCCGCAATGGAATCGGCAAGCTCCTGCAACGCTGCCGGGTCGAACTCGCGGCGGGGCTGGTTGGGGTTGACGGTAATTTTAGACAGCTCTATCTCGTTAATGGAGGAAGAGCCTTCGGTATGCACCTCATCCATGGAGAGCAAAGCGTCCAGCCCACGTCCCAATGCATTTCTTTTTTGTACCATCTATACTATTTACTATTTTACGATTTACAATTTATTGTTTGCGATTTACTGCTTGCTGCTTGCACTTTACTGTTTGCTGCTATTGCTTGCCATGTGCGGGGGACTTACTTCCCGCTGTGGCTGATTAGCTCTTTGGCCAGTGCGATGTGGTTCTTGGCTCCGGTGGAGTCCGCATCGTACAGGATAGTGGGCAGGCCGTAACTGGGCGCCTCGCTCAGCTTTACGTTGCGCTGTATCACGGTGTTGAACACCAGTTCCTGGAAGTGGCGTTTCACCTCGTCGTAGATTTGGTTCGCCTGGCGCAGGCGCGAGTCGTACATCGTCAGCAGGAACCCTTCGATTTCGAGCGCGGGGTTCAGCTTGGACTTGATGATTTTAATCGTATTGAGCAACTTGCTGATACCCTCCAGGGCGAAATATTCGGCCTGCACGGGGATGATGACCGAGTCGGCAGCTGTGAGCGCGTTGATTGTAATCAGCCCCAGCGACGGCGAACAATCTATCAATATATAGTCAAATTCTTCCTTCAGCGGGGCGAGCACTTCTTTCAATATCTTTTCCCGGTTTTTAAGGTTGAGCATTTCGATTTCGGCTCCTACCAGGTTGATGTGGGAGGAAATAACCTTCAGGGTGTCGATTTCTGTGTCGTGAATGGCGTCCCGTACGTCGGCGCGGTCTATAAGGCATTCGTAGATAGTGCATTCCGCCTGCTTGATGTCTACGCCCAGCCCCGACGAGGCGTTTGCCTGGGGGTCTGCGTCCACCACCAGCACTCTCTTTTCGAGTGTGGCGAGGGAAGCCGCGAGGTTAATGGTCGTTGTTGTTTTTCCTACACCACCTTTTTGATTTGCCAAAGCAATTATTTTTCCCATAATTTCAATGTTTATTGGCAGCGAAATAAGCGATAATTCCGAATAGCGCCTACTAAAAAAGAGAAAGATTGCAAAAACGGTTGAAAAGTCGCCTGTTTTGTTAATAACTCCCAGGCTCCGTCCCCGGTTTTCGGTGAAAGCACGTCGAGGTACTTCCTCTCCCTCCCAATGGGCAAATATACGTATTTATCTTGAAATGAAGCGGTTTTTTTGTCTCACTTGCGGAAGATTAAGATTTATTTCAACGGAAATCCCGCGCCGGAGGCGGTTGCGGGCTAAGGGCAGAGCAGTCGGGAAGTGTTTCCCCGCAGGCGGGTAACTGTTTTTTCCTTCCTTGCTTTTTTTCGTCCGACGGTCATTACGCTTTCGTCCCACAGTTGTTTCCTTTTCGTCCGACATCTATCGGACGCAAATGCAACAATTGTGGGACGATTACTTATCAGGCAATGGAGTAGCAGGCACGGGCAATGCCGGAGATTGTCTTTACGCAATGAGTGCCGTAGCGAATTCCCATATGAAATATCCGCAGAGCATACATTTCAGCACCGTGCCGAACAGGAAGCCAAGCAAGGAACCCAGTCCGGATTTCAACGCTTGCGCCGCCTCCCTGCCGCCCAGGAGTTCTCCGGCAAATGCACCCAGGAACGGGCCGAGGACGATACCCCAGGGCATGAAGAATAGTCCGATGACGGTTCCTGCGAGGCATCCGCGCGTTCCCCAGCGCGTCCCTCCGCTGTACTTGCTGCCCAGCATGGGTACGAAATAGTCCAGCACCTGCACGATGACGACCGCCAGCAGCCACAACAATAGCTGCGTAGTGGAGAATTGCGCCTGGCCGGTGAAGTGCAGCAGCAACAAACCGGCATAGGCCACGGGCGGGCCGGGTATTGCCGGCAGGAAACAGCCTGCCAGTCCTGTTATCAGGCAGAGGGCGCCCAGGATGATGAGTAAGATGTCCGGCATATCTTTTTGAGTATTGGTGGTTAATATGTGGTTCTCTTTTGCTAAATTTGTAGCAAATTTAAAAAGAAATATGGAAAATCAAAGACCTTTGATATTGATTTCCAATGACGACGGTATCATTGCGAAAGGTATTAGCGAGTTGATAAAGTTTCTCCGTCCGCTGGGCGAGATTGTGGTAATGGCGCCGGATGCGCCCCGTTCGGGCAGTGCTTCCGCGCTTACCGTGACGGAACCTATCCGTTACCAACTGCTCCGCAAGGATGTGGGGCTGACGGTGTACAAATGTTCCGGTACGCCGGCGGACTGCGTAAAGCTGGCTTTACATACGGTGCTCGACCGTAAGCCCGACCTCGTGGTGGGCGGCATCAATCATGGCGACAATTCGTCTGTCAACGTGCATTATTCCGGTACGATGGGCGTCGTTATCGAAGGTTGTTTGAAAGGTATTCCTTCTATCGGCTTTTCGCTGTGCTGCCACGAGCCCGATGCCGACTTCGAGCCGGCGGGGGCATACATCCGTGAGATAACCCGGAAGGTATTGGAAAAAGGGTTGCCGCCGCTCACCTGTCTCAATGTCAACTTCCCCGATACGAAGGAGCTGAAAGGAGTGAAAATCTGTTGCCAGGCGAAGGGGCAGTGGGTCAACGAGTGGGAGAACTTCGCCCACCGGGGCGATGCGCATTATTACTGGCTGACCGGGGAGTTCGAGGAGTCCGGAGCGGGGAATGAGGCGAGCGACCGCCGAGCGCTCGGCGACGGCTATGTGGCGATTACCCCGACTACGGTGGACGTAACCGCGTACAGTATGATAGACGAGTTGAAAACGTGGTTTCAGTAATCGTACCAGTTGTTTATGAAGTATTATCTGATTGTCGGCGAGGCGTCCGGCGACCTGCATGCGTCGCACCTGATGAGCGCCCTGAAAGCGGAGGATGCCCGGGCGGAGTTCCGTTTCTTCGGCGGTGACCTTATGGCGGCAGTGGGGGGGACGCCGGTGAAGCATTATAAAGAGCTGGCGTACATGGGTTTTATCCCCGTCTTGCTGCATCTGCGTACCATTTTCGCCAATATGAGGCGTTGTAAGGAGGATATCGTGGCATGGCAGCCGGATGTGCTTATCCTGGTGGATTATCCGGGGTTCAACCTGAATATAGCCAAGTTCGTCCATGCCTGCACGCAGATACCGGTGTATTATTATATCTCTCCCAAGATATGGGCGTGGAAGGAGTACCGTATAAAGAATATCAGGCGGGATGTGGACGAGCTGTTTTCTATCCTCCCGTTCGAGGTGGAGTTTTTCGAGGGCAAGCACGGATATCCCATACATTATGTGGGTAATCCGACTGTGGACGAGGTGGCTGCTTTCCAGGAGGACTATTCGGAAACTCCGGAGGAGTTCAGGCAGGCCAACGGGCTTTCCTCCCTACCCATTATCGCTCTGCTGGCGGGGAGTCGCAAGCAGGAAATCAAGGACAACCTGCCGGACATGATTCGGGCTGCCGCCTCGTTTCCCGGCTATCAGTTGGTGCTGGCGGGTGCTCCGGGCATCGCTCCGGAATATTACCGGAAGTATGTGGGGGAGGCGGATGTGAAGATAATCTTTAACCGGACTTATCCTCTGCTCCGGCATGCGGAGGCTGCGCTGGTTACTTCGGGCACTGCGACACTGGAAACGGCGCTGTTCCGGGTTCCGCAGGCGGTATGCTACCATACGCCGATAGGAAAGGTGATTGCTTTTCTTAAGCGGCACATACTGAAGGTGAAGTATATCTCTTTGGTTAACCTTATTGCCGGTCGCGAGGTCGTGAAGGAGTTGGTTGCCGATACCATGACCGTGGAGCGGATACGGGCGGAGCTTCAGCGTATCCTGTACGATAAGGAGTATCGCGGGCAGATGCTTGCCGGTTACGAATACATGGCGTCGCGCCTGGGAGAGGCGGGAGCACCCGGACGGGCTGCCCGCAAAATAGTGGATTTGCTTAAGAAACGTTGCAAAAAATAGGGGAATATTTAATTTCTTGTTAAAAGAGAAAGAGCCGGTGCAGTAAATGCCCGGCTTTTGTGTTTTTTATACAGAAAACGGCATGGAGAGCGGTACAGAAAGGGATACGAAAACGGTACAGAAAAAGGTACGGAAAAGGATGCGGAAAGCGGTATGGAGAACGGTATGGAAACAATATAAAAGGATACGGAAATTGTACAAAGAAACATACGAAAACTATACGGAAACTATACAAAAACAATTTAGAATCTTATACATACGGGACTTGATATCATACGAAAACTATACGGAGAACTATATAAAAACGAATGAAAGGACTTTAATTATGAGAAAATTACATTGGCTGTTTATGGCAGTTTGCCTGGCTGTAATGCCTCTGCTGCAATCTTGTGATGACAACGACGGATATTCGATTGGCGATTTTACTCCGCCGCTGTGGGCTACGGTACGTGTTACCGGTAATGCATTCTATCTGGACTGCGATGTCTGGGGAACCCTCTGGCCGGTGAATACGAATTTGGGGTGGTACGAACCCGTGGACGGGAAGCGTGTGATTACCGTGTTCAACCCGCTGTCCGACGAGTATGCCGGGTACGACCATGCTGTGAAAATCTTGCGTCTGAATGATGTGCTGACTAAGGAGGTGGAGACGCTGACGCCTGAAACGGAGGAGGAGTTCGGTAACGACCCTGTCTTGATTTACCAGGGTGACATAGGTATCAGCGGAGGGTATATGGACATCTTGTTTCTGCAGAACTTGCCTTCCGAAAACAAGCACCGTATCAGCCTCGTGCGTCCGCAGGACGATGCGGAGCTGTATGGAGACGACGGTTATATACATTTGGAACTCCGCTACAACGACTACGATGATGTAACCGGCTTGCGCAAATACGGTGCGGTATCGTACAATCTGAATAGCTTGGATATTACTTCCGAAACGAAGGGTATCAAGCTGAAAATCAATTCGGAGGTGAATGGCGAGGTGGAGCTTTCGTTCGACTTTGCAAGTACTGCCGATAACACGAAGGATGTGCAAGACCTCGATTTGTCGGAGATGCGGTTGAAATAAGATATTGCCGTGCGAAACCCGTTTGCGGGAAAGTGTGATTTGAGCCTTCAGGCACGGACGTACGGAAAATCAGGGAGCGGCTTTGCGCTTCTCCGCGGTTTTCTGTACCGTCCGTGCCTGAAATGTATAGGGAGGAGTTATTTTATCATTGTCAGCAAGTACAGGTAGACTACTGCCGCGGGGATAGCCATTAGAGCGCTGTCGAAGCGGTCGAGCATTCCGCCGTGTCCCGGAAGGATAGTGCCGGAGTCCTTGATACCCAACTGGCGCTTCATCAGCGACTCGGTGAGGTCGCCCCATGTCCCGAAGATAACTACGACGACTGCCAGCCCCGCCCATTGCCACACGGGCATGAAGGGGAAATAGTGGGCGAATACGAAGGAGGAGGCAATGGAGAATACCGCTCCGCCTATGCTGCCTTCCCATGATTTCTTGGGCGAGATGCGCTCGAACAGGCGGTGCTTGCCTATCAGGGAGCCTACGCAATAGGCGCCCGTGTCGCTCAGCCAGATAAATACGAAAATAGAGAGCGGCAGGATAGGGTTATAGGTTACGCTGCTCGTTTCCGGCGAGTTCTGGAAAGCGAGTACGTTAAGCAGTGCAAAGGGCAGTGCCACGTAGAGCTGGCTTAGCATGGAATATGCCCAGTTGCCTACGGGGTTCTTCTTTTTCAGGTACAGCTCGGTTATCATCAGGTAGAGCAGCAGCCCTAAGTAGGGAAGAAACACGCGTGCATCGGTGGCAGCGGTACAGAAACCCATGATTGCGAGGAACAGGTAGGCTCCGCCCAAGGCGGTAATCGTTCTGTTGATAAGGGCTTCGCCCTGCTTGTTTATCAGGTGGGCGAACTCGTGCACGCTCAGCGCGCTGATTATGGTGAATAGGATGCCGAACGACAGGGGGCTGTAAAGGATACAGCCCACCAGTACGGCTACGAATAGTGCTCCTGTGATTGCACGTTGTATGAAGTTATTTTTCACAGTGTTCCCGTTTTAGTTTTTTGACTCGGTATTGCCGGAAGCCTCTGTGTTGCGGTCTTCCTCCTCTTTCACCTCTTTCTCCGCTTCTTTTGCCTTGGCTGCCTGCTGCTCCTCGGCTTCTTTCAGTTCCTTGGAGGTTTTGCCGGCGCTGATGATTTCTTCGGAGCGCGAAGCCCACGGGCGTTTGCCGAAAATCTGCTCTACGTCTTCTGCAAAGATTACTTCTTTGTCTATCAGTTGCTGTGCCAGCCGTTTATGTCCTTCCTGGTTGTCGGAGAGTATTTTCTTGGCACGCTCGTACTGCTCGTTTACCATGCGCTTCACTTCTTCGTCGATGAGCTCGGCGGTCTTTTCGCTGTACGGGCGGTTGAAGGAGTATTCCTCGTTGTTGTAGTAACAGAGGTTGGGCAGCTTGTCGCTCATGCCCAAATAGGCAACCATGCCGTATGCCTGCTTGGTAACGCGTTCCAGGTCGTTCATCGCTCCGGTCGAGATTCTTCCGAGGAACAGGTCTTCCGCAGCGCGTCCGCCCAGGGTGGCGCACATCTCGTCCAGCATCTGCTCTTTGGTGGTAATCTGGCGTTCTTCGGGCAAGTACCATGCGGCTCCCAAGGCGCGTCCGCGGGGTACAATCGTTACCTTAATCAGAGGGTTGGCATACTCCAGCAGCCAGGAAATACTGGCATGCCCCGCTTCGTGTATGGCAATGGAGCGGCGCTCTTCTTCGGTGGTGATTTTGGTTTTCTTTTCCAAGCCGCCTACAATCCGGTCTACCGCATCCAGGAAGTCTTGCTTCTCTACGAATTTCTTTCCGTGGCGGGCGGCAATCAGGGCGGCTTCGTTGCACACATTGGCGATGTCGGCGCCGGAGAAGCCCGGGGTCTGGCGTGCCAGCAGCTCTACATCTACCGTATTGTCTATCTTGATAGGGCGCAGGTGCACGCCGAATACTTCTTTACGTTCGTTCAGGTCTGGCAGGTCTACGTGTATCTGGCGGTCGAAACGTCCGGCGCGCAGCAGTGCCTTGTCCAGCACGTCCACCCGGTTGGTGGCGGCGAGGATGATAACGCCGCTGTTGGAGCCGAAACCGTCCATTTCCGTCAGCAACTGGTTCAGTGTGTTCTCGCGCTCGTCGTTGCCTCCCATGGCGGCTGCTTTGGCACGGGCGCGTCCCACCGCGTCGATTTCGTCGATGAATACGATGCAGGGTGCTTTCTCCTTTGCCTGGCGGAACAGGTCGCGGACGCGGGAGGCTCCTACGCCGACGAACATTTCTACGAAGTCGGAACCTGCCAGTGAGAAGAAGGGTACGTTGGCTTCGCCTGCCACTGCCTTTGCCAGCAGGGTTTTACCGGTTCCCGGAGGGCCTACGAGCAATGCGCCTTTAGGTATCTTGCCGCCCAGCTCCGTGTATTTTTGCGGTTCTTTCAGGAATTCCACGATTTCCTCTACTTCCTGCTTGGCTTCGGCAAGCCCGGCCACATCCTTGAAGGTGACTTTCACCGGGGAGTTCTTTTCGAATAGTTGGGCTTTGGATTTGCCTACGCTGAAGATGCCGCTGCCGCCACCCATGCCGCCTCCGCCGCTCCAACGGCGCGACAGGAATATCCAGAAGCCGATGAGGAATGCGAAAGGCAGTATCTGCCAGAGGATTGCACCGAAGTAGTTGCGTTTCTTTTCGTAGCTGATAGAGCCGTCGAAGCGCGATTCGTCTTTTTCTTTCTGCAGGAAGTCGCCCAGACTTTCGCGTGAGGGGGCTTCCGTCGTAATCAAGGGATTCTTACCTACGCGGCTGGAATCTGCCTTGAACACGTCGGGTACGTGCTGCGGCTTTACGTATGCTTCTACCGAGTTGTCGTCGTAGCCGGTTACTTTGCTTATGTAGCCGTTGCGCACGTATTCCTGAAATTCGTCGTAGGGGATGTTCTTGGTGGATGTACCGCTTTCGTTGGTGAGGTACAGTCCCAGTAACATCATAGCTATAATCATGTACAGCCAGTTCAGGTTGAACTTGGGCATGTTGGTCTTGGTTGGCTTTTTATTGGTGTTATTGTCCATAGGTCTAATTTAATCGATGTCGGGAATTTGAGTTAGTTTGGCATCCGCCCACAGGTGCTCCAGGTTGTAGAATTCGCGCTTTTCCGGCAGAAATACATGAACCAGCACATCGGAATAGTCCATAGCCACCCACTCTGCGTTGCGTAGCCCGTCTATGGCAAAGGGCTTGCTGCCGGCTCCTTTGCGGGTGAAGTCTCTAATGGAGTCTACAATGGCGCTTACTTGGCTGGGAGAGTTTCCTTGGCAGATGACGAAATAGTTGCATATCGTATCATCTATTTGGGTAAGGTCTGCTATAACGATTTTTTTTCCTTTTTTATCTTGAATACCTTCTGTTATCTGTTGAATCAGTTTCTTTGCTTCGTTCATTACACATTATTAATTTAAAACAGGCGACAAATATACGTTGATTTATCATATCAAACATGCAAAAGGGAAAAAGTCTTTCATTTTTTGTTTTTTTTTAGGTATATAATTCTTTGTCCTATGGTATCTTATCAGTTTTTAATGAAAAAAATAGCGAAAAATGTTTGGGTTTACCGAAAACTTTGTATCTTTGCAACCGCAAAACAGAAATGTCTTGCCCGTTTGGGCTATGGTGTAATGGTAACACTACAGATTCTGGTCCTGTCATTCCTGGTTCGAATCCAGGTAGCCCAACTTCATACTATTTAATTAGACATTAAACCCTCTAAAAGATTTATCTTTAGAGGGTTTTTTGTTAGATAAAGCGTAAATTTGCGGCAACTTGAACTATACTATAAGAATTATGGCAAAAGAATTATCGCTTAAATACGGCTGCAACCCTAACCAGAAGCCGGCACGTATTTTTATGCAGGAGGGTGAACTGCCCATTGAAGTCCTGAACGGACGTCCGGGGTATATCAATTTTATGGATGCCTTGAACGGCTGGCAGTTGGTGAAGGAGCTGAAGGAAGCTACGGGAATGCCGGCTGCCGCCTCGTTCAAGCATGTAAGCCCGGCGGGAGCCGCCATTGGGCTGGAACTGGACGAGACGATGAAGAAGATTTATTTTGTAGACGGTTTGCCGCTGTCGCCGCTTGCTAATGCTTATGTGCGTGCCCGTGGTGCCGACCGCATGTCTTCTTACGGCGATTTCATCGCCTTGAGCGATGTGTGCGACGAGGCAACTGCCCGTTTCATCAACCGTGAGGTGTCCGACGGGGTGATTGCACCGGGGTATACCGGCGAGGCTCTTGAAATCTTGAAGAACAAGCGCAAGGGTACTTATAATGTAATCAGGATTGACCCGGCTTACCGACCGGCTCCGGTAGAGCATAAGGATGTGTTCGGGGTGACTTTCGAGCAGGGGCGCAACGAGATTAAACTGAATGGTGGGGAGTTGTTCACCAATATTCCTACCCGGAATAAAGATTTTCCCGAGGCTGCCAGGCGCGATTTGATGATAGCGCTCATCACCTTGAAGTATACCCAGTCCAATTCCGTGTGTTATGTAAAGGACGGCCAGGCAATAGGTATCGGCGCCGGACAGCAGAGCCGGATTCATTGTACCCGCCTGGCGGGGAACAAGGCGGATATCTGGTATTTGCGCCAGCATCCGAAGGTGTTGGGTTTGCCCTGGGTGGAGACGATTCGCCGTGCCGACCGCGATAACACTATCGATGTCTACATCAGCGAGGATTACGATGATGTGCTTGCCGACGGCGTTTGGCAGCAGTTCTTCACGGAAAAGCCGGAAGTGCTGACCCGTGAGGAGAAGCGTGCCTGGCTGGATACCTTGAAAGGGGTTGCACTGGGTTCCGATGCTTTCTTCCCGTTCGGCGACAATATCGAGCGTGCGCACAAGAGCGGCGTGGAATATATAGCGCAGGCAGGAGGCTCGGTACGCGACGACCATGTTATCGAAACGTGCGATAAGTACGGCATAGCAATGGCGTTTACGGGTATCCGCCTGTTCCACCATTAAGATTGGCTTTTACCGCAGATTGCACGGATTAATGCAGATTGGATTTTAGGAGTTTGCCGGTTAGTTTGATTTATCGGTTAGTTTGATTTATCGATTAGCCTGATGTTCCGGTTAACCTGATTTACCGGTTAGCTTGATTTACCGGTTAGCTTGATTTATCGGTTAACCTCCGGTTTTATCGCTTGTTTATTCTATATCGATAATCTGCGTTAATTCGTATTATCTGTGGCGAAGCGGTTTATAGGATAGGGACATTCAGTAAATAATATAAAATCAGCCAACTAATTCATACACAAAATATTGCGAATTAGCTGGCTTTTTTGTATCTTTAGGTATTCCCCCGCAAATAAGGTTTGAAGGCCAAAACGGGGGAAATTCCCCGACTAAGATATGGCTAAGATACAAAATATTTCCGAAATTCACCCAACTTTGGGCTTCACAGAATTTGATGTTCTGGAAAAATACCGCAAAAGTTTTAATGAGAGTGAGCTTGGCAGGCTTCACTCAGTGTTCCCGTTTGAA
>NZ_KB894180.1 GCF_000374365.1 Bacteroides gallinarum DSM 18171 = JCM 13658 | reverse complement strand
CCAGTGCAAGCACAAGGATACCGCTCTGACAAGACTTGCCAGATGGTATGACGAGGTTGAAAAATCCGGTTTTCTTGCGTTCGGAAGGGTGGTACGTTCCATACAGACACATTATCTGGAAATCGTCAACTTTTTCGACAGGCGTTCCACCAATGCAGCTTCAGAATCGTTCAATGCCAAAATCAAGGAGTTCAGAACACAGTTCAGAGGAGTAAAGGACAGGGCTTTCTTTCTCTTCAGACTAACAAATATTTATGCTTAATCTATGAATCCCTCAGATTTTTACGTTGACCCCTAAGTTGCATGAAAAGTTTAATAAAAATGTAATCGTTATAAAGAAAAGGAGCTAAGTCATTGACTTAACTCCTTGATAATCACCAGTCGGGGTGACTGGATTCGAACCAGCGACCACACGCCCCCCAGACGCGTACTCTAACCGGGCTGAGCTACACCCCGAATTGCGGATGCAAAGGTAGTGCTTTATTTTTAATCTGCAAATAAATCGTTGGGAAAATATATGTAAATACCCAGGATGCCTGTTATATCTTATTTATTTCCAGTGCTATATACTTGTAACACAAGATGCTATTTAGATATGCTTCTAAATAATACGTAAAGGTGTTTTGGTAACTGTTTGGCATTCTACACTGTGCAAAACACATGCAAAAAGCTCCGTCTTATAGCAATAAAGAGTATCAAATCATCCCGAAACCTTAATCGAAAACAGGACGAATAACTGGGATGCAAGCAGATTATAAGGTTGATGTAGGTTAAAGTATGTCCCCGCAATGTTTTAAGGAACTCTTCTTGTTGAGCCATTGCAATGATATTATTGAGGCGCAGTGTGGCATTTAGTATCAAAGGATTGCATAGGTTGTTTGGCAAGGATATAGCAGCGGAGGAACTTTGGAGTAAAAAGGAATTTTGAATGCTGGTTGCAGAGTGGTTAGGGTATTATGATGATATAGCGAAGTTGCCTAGTGACTGTTGGGATGTGGACTTTGATATATTTAAGAGTGCCAAGGACTTTGCCAAATGGTGTATTCGTATAGCAAATGCCGACCAGAACCTGCCTTATTATGTAAAACCTGTCTTGTTTAAACTTCGGGTAAATCCTCAGCCAGCCGACCGTGCTCTATATGGGCAGATATAAAAAAGAATCCAAGAAGCGTTGGATTAGGGCAAAAAATATTTGACGGTCATTTCAATATAAGACGCTTTATCCACTCTATGGCTTTGTCATTTGCATCGAACACGAACTCCTGTCCCTTGGCTGCCGACACAAAGCATTCTCCCTTCCATGCGTTTGCATTGTACGTAATAGGTATCTCCCTAAAGAAATCAGGTAGGCTCCATACCCTTTTACTATACCCCTGTTTGGTAAGCACCAATTTGTCGGAATAGTGTAAGCATCCTGCTCCGGGTAATGCGGGGTACAAGGTAAATGTGGGGGAAGCTATATAAATAGCATTGGGCTGTTTCCACCTGTCGGTTTGAGTATGCGGATGTTGATTTAACCATTGTGGCACATCGTTAGGTGAGTCAATAATACTCCCTATTTGTAAATAACCGTAGATGATATGTAAATTGGGGGCATCTTTTACATAACTTAGTTTTCCGTTTAAAAGTTCTGTTTGCCTAAACCAACCGAAGAAAAGAAACAAGTCGCCTATCCCCACCCCTTGTTTCTGTAGATGCCTTAAAGATGTCCCCTCTTGTCCAAATGCGGGTTGCCACCCGTTCGGTCTGTCTACGACGCATTTCCTAATATCGGGGTCTAAATGACAACGGTATTTTTCCTTAATCTTGCTGTTCCCTTTCAATTCATGGATAATGTTATAATATGATTTCCCATTCCAAACTAAATCCGTAAACTTTGTATCATCGGATTTTGAAGGTATAGGTAATGAAAGTAATGTCCCGTCTGGTAATATCGGGCTTGGCATTCTGCCATATTGTGAGTCGAAACCTTTACGGCTTAATACAACTTTCATTTTGCATCAGTATATTTGCAGAGGTGGGTATGTTGTTTCACATAGTTAATGAACTCGGAAGCATCTTTTGTAATTACTCCGTAAGATGTCTGCGCTTTAGGTATGTTAGGGCGTAATTCCATTTGTATTTCTAAAGGTGATAGGTGACTGAAATAATAGAACTCCTCACATACAAGGACGAACTTTCCGCCTAAATCTTTCATCATTTTATTTTCACCGTGATGAACGTTCTTTATTTGTATAAAAGTTCCGTCTCCTGTGGGCTGATAAATATTGTCTCCATAACGTTCCAATACACTGGTATCGTCTGTATATATAGGTCGTTTTTGCGGGTATTGCTCCCAATATTCCTCAAAAGTGAGTTTCTTGGTAACTTTGGCTAAGTAGATGAGCCTTTCTTCACCTGTCTTTGTAGGAGTGTGGGCTATGTGTTTTGACGTCCAGCCGGCAATCCAATTTCCTACTTCGGTGTTAAGTCTCATTTTGGGTTTGCAGGTTGCCAATGTCAATACTCCAAACAGTGGGTTAGGTGCAAAACATTTGTCATGAGCCATTTTGTAGCTGTACAGTTTGTTTTCCATATTTGTAAGAAACTTTAAAGGTTAATATTGTCATTTAGTTTTTATCTTTGATAATAAGTATAAAAGTCATACTCCCATACATTCCCGGTAGAAATCGAATACTTCGAAAATGGTTTCTTTGTCCGCAGTCTGGTTCAGGCAAATGTCTCCTACTTCTTTGAGTAATGTGAAGTTGATGATGCCGGCGGTATTCTTTTTATCGTGCAGCATCAGTTCGTAGAGGCGGTCGTATTGCTTGCACTGGAAGGCGAAAGCGCCATAATTCTCTTTGATGAACTGGATGACCTGGCGCATCTTTTCCTTGGGAAAGCCTGTTTTTATGTGCGAGAGGTAAAGTTCGCATACGATTCCCCAGGCTACGGCATAGCCGTGCAGTACCGGACGGTTCTCTGCCAGGGCAAGGCTTTCGAATGCATGGCCTATGGTATGGCCGAGGTTGAGTGCCTTGCGTATGCCGTGTTCTTGCGGGTCTTGTTCTACAATGTCCTCTTTTACTTGGACAGAACGGCCTACCATTGCCTTGAGAGCGGTATAATCTATGTTTTTCGTATCGAAAGACAGCAGCTCTGCCAAGTGCCGGGGAGTGCTGATAAGACCGTGTTTCAACATCTCGGCATAACCGGAGAAGAAGTTGTGGGCATCGAGGCTACGTAGAAACTCTGTTTCCAGCAATACGCTGGCAGCAGGGGAGAAAACACCGATTTCGTTTTTCAGCCCGTTGAAGTTGATACCGGTTTTTCCGCCTACCGCCGCATCTACCATAGCGAGCAGGGTGGTGGGTATGTTGATATAGGCTATTCCCCGCTTGAAGGTGGAGGCGGCGAAACCGCCGAGGTCGGTTACCATGCCGCCGCCCAGGTTTATTAATAGGGAATGGCGGGTAGCTCCCTGTTCGCTCAGCGACTGCCATACGGAAGCCAGTGTTTCCAGGTTCTTATGTATGTCTCCTGCTCCGATAAGGATTTCGGCAGCGTCTTTCAGTGCGGGGATGCCTCTCAGTTGAGGCAGGCAAAGACGGTGGGTGTGTTCATCGGTGAGGATGAAAAGTTTATCGTGGGGACACTTTCCGATAGCATGTGCCAGGCTGTTTTCCAGTTCGTCGCAAAGGATTACTTCTTGTTTACTCATAACGGAAATTTATAATTTGTGATTTATTGTAAGGCAAAGATAGCTCTTTCGGCAATAAATGTTACCTTTGTGTCATAAAATAAATCATAATTCATAAATCGAGATGAAAGCATTACTTCCTGTATACTGCCGTCCGCTTGGATATTGCATAATTGCACTGGCTTTGTTTCTTCCGTTCTTAATGATGATGTTGGGCAGGGTGACGGATGCCAACCTGTTGTTTTACAAGGAATGTTCCAAACTCCTGATGATGTTGGGGGCATTGATGATAATATTTGCTTTGACGAAGGGCGAGTGTAAAGAGGTGGAGGAAATCCGTAACAAGGCTACGCGGAACGCCATGTTCCTGACGGTGCTTTTTGTTTTCGGAGGCATGCTGTACCGTGTGGCACACGGAGACATTATGTCCGTAGACTCTTCTTCTTTCCTGATATTCTTGATTGTGAACGTGCTTTGCCTTGAATTCGGTATAAAAAAAGCGGCTGTCGATAGATTGTTTAAGCGGAATAATCGATAATTAAGTAAAATCAATCTGTAAGGCATTAAACCTTTTGCCCGTAAGTTTGTCAAATGAAACAGTTACAAATAAACATTGTTGTTCATTTAGAATACAGGGCATGAAAAGAATTATCATCGGAGCAATGCTGTTGTTGGCAACGGCATTGTCCGCTTTTTCACAAACCAAAAAAATTACCGTATCCGGCCGGGTGGTCGAGGACACGAACGAGCCTGCGGTACAAGCTACTATCCAATTATTGTCATTGCCGGACAGTGCCTATGCTGCCGGTGTTGCCACTACCGGAAAAGGGTATTTCACCTTGCCGAAGGTGAATGCCGGAAAGTATGTATTGAAGGTATCCTACATAGGCTTTAAGAATAAGTTTATCCCTCTGCATCTCTACGCCAATGTGCTCAACAAGAATGTCGGTACGATAACGCTCGAGACGGATGCTATCATGCTTGCCGAAGCGGTGATTGTAGCCGAGGCTCCGCAGGTGCAGGTAGTGGAAGATACGCTGGTGTACAATTCTACTGCTTACCGTACGCCGGAAGGTGCGATGTTGGAAGAGCTGGTGAAGAAGCTTCCCGGTGCGGAAATCGATGAGGACGGTAATGTAAAAATCAACGGCAAGGAGTTGAAGAAGATTATGGTGGACGGTAAGGAGTTCTTCGGCGGCGATGTGGCGACCGGTTTGAAGAACCTGCCGGTCGATATGATTGATAAGCTGAAAACCTATGATAAGAAGTCGGACTTGGCACGTATCACCGGTATAGACGACGGTGAGGAGGAAACGGTGCTCGACCTCACCGTGAAGAAAGGTATGAATAAGGGTTGGTTCGGCAATGCCGACCTTGCCTATGGTACGGAAGACCGCTATATGGCACGCATGATGCTGAACCGCTTTGTGGACAAGACGCAGTTCTCTGTGATAGGTTCGGCGAACAACGTCAACGACCAGGGTTTTTCCGGCGGTGGCGGCGGTCCGCGCTGGCGCAGGAATAATGGTTTGGTAGCCAAGAAAATGCTGGGTGTGAACTTTGCTACGGAAACGTCCAAGCTGGAAGTAGACGGTAGTGCCCGGTATAATTATAAAGGTGCGGATGTTATCAGTACCAATTCTTCCGAGCGTTTCCTGCAAAACGGAAATTCGTATTCTAACTCCAACTCCGTCAATAAGAACAAGGAGGTGAATTTCAATGCCAATCTGCGGTTGGAGTGGCGGCCGGACTCGATGACGAACATTATTTTCCGCCCGAACTTCTCTTACGGCAATACTAATGATGCTTCCAGCTCCGAGTCGGGCACGTTCAATGCAGACCCGTACGGCCTGGTGGTAGACCCGAACGATTTTCTCAACTTCGACCAGATGACGGATGACCCCTTGAAGGATATCCGTGTGAATGCTACGAACGACGCTTCGTTGAGCAAGACGAAAAGCCTTTCTACGGAAGCTACTTTGCAACTGAACAGGAAGCTGAACGACAGGGGGCGTAACATTACTTTCCGCGGACGTTTTGGGTACGGCAACAACGACAACGACCAGTACACGCAGTCGGAAACCCGCTACTACCAGATGTTGAATGCACTGGGAGGCGACTCTATACTATACCGCAACCAGTATATCACGACGCCTACCAATAATTATAATTACAGTGCCCAGATTACGTACAGCGAACCGATAGCCCGGGCTACTTTCTTGCAGTTCAGCTACCAGTTCCAGTACAAGTACAGCGAGAGCGACAAGACTACGTTCGATATGTTGAGTTATCCGGACTGGGACATCAACGGGCCTTTGCCCTCCGGTTATGAGGCGCATCCGGTGGATAGCCTGGGCAAGTATGCGGAGTACAGGTATTATAATCACGATGCGTCTGTATCGTTGCGTTTCATTCGCGAGAAGTACCAGTTGAGTGCGGGAATGTCTTTACAGCCGCAGCATTCGGTGCTGTCGTATAAGCGCGGCGATTACATGATTGATACGGCGCGTAATGTATTCAACTTCGCTCCGAACATAGACTTCCGTTACCGCTTCTCTAAAGTAAGCCAGTTGCGCTTTATGTATCGCGGACGAAGCAGCCAGCCGAGCATGGAGAATTTGCTGCCTATCGCCGACAATTCGAACCCGCTGAACATCAGGGTGGGTAATCCGGGGTTGAAGCCTGCGTTTACGCATACTATGCGCTTGTTTTACAATACGTATAATGCCGATTTGCAGCGTGGTATAATGACGCATTTCAGCTTTTCGACCACACAGAACAGCATCAGTAACAGTACGGTATATAATGAACAGACCGGTGGACGGACTACTACGCCCAAGAATATCAACGGCAACTGGAATGCCTTCGGACTGTTCGGCTTCAATACTGCATTGAAGAACAAGAAGTTTACCATTAATTCGTTCTCGAATATCAACTATGCCAACAATGTGGCTTTCCTGTATAATAACGATACCAAAGCGGACGACAAGAATACCACTACCGGGCTTACATTGAGTGAACGGCTGAACGGCGCTTATCGCAACGACTGGTTCGAATTCGGGTTGAACGGTTCTATCTCTTATACTGCCGAACGCAGCAAGCTGCGGCCGGAGAATAATCAAGACCCTTATACCTTCTCTTACGGCGCTTTGACGAACGTAACATTCCCCTGGCAGATGACGCTTTCTACCAATATCACCAATCAGAGCCGTCGCGGTTATACGGATAGCAGCATGAACCGCAATGAGCTGATTTGGAACGCACAGCTCTCGCAATCGTTCCTGAAAGGGGCGGCTACTCTCAGCTTCGAGATGTACGATATTTTGAAACAGCAAAGCAATATCAGCCGTTCGTTGACGGCGGATGCCCGTTCGGTATCTTCCTACAACGGTGTCAACAGCTATTGTATGTTACGTTTCATTTATCGTCTGAACATCTTCGGCAGCAAGGCGGCACGCGAAAGCATGCAGGGCAAGCGGGGCTTCGGCGGTCCTGGTCCCGGACGTCCTCCTCATAGGGGCGGATTTGGTCCCGGACGCCGGCCGTTCTAATGTTAATCAATGTAATAGGTCGTAAAAGTTCCTTTGTTTTTCATACATTTGTTATATTCTTTATGACAGATGTATGCTTGATTGGAACTTCATAGCCGGCCTGGTTGCCACAGTAGCATTCGACATAATCTATTTTGGCGCGATTATCGGAACAATCACGGTTATCATCCTCGATAACCGGAATCCGGTAAAGACAATGGCGTGGATACTGATACTGATGTTTCTGCCGTTGGCAGGACTCGTGCTTTACTTCTTCTTCGGCCGTAGCCAGCGGCGGGTGCGTGTCATCGGGAAGAAAAGTTACGACCGCCTGCTGAAAAAGCCGATGGCCGAATATCTTGCCCAGAATTCGTGCGTGCTCCCCATGAGTTACAGCCGCCTTATCTCCCTGTTCCGCAACACCAACCAGGCTTTTCCTTTCGACGGAAACCGCGTGGAGGTTTATACACGGGGACTTTCCATGCTCCAGTCGCTCCTGCGCGAGTTGCAGAAGGCGGAGAAGCATATCCATATGGAGTTTTACATCTTCGAGGATGATGCCATTGGCCGAATGGTGCGCGATGTGTTGATAGATAAGGCAAAACAGGGAGTGGAGGTGCGCGTTATTTATGATGATGTGGGCTGCTGGCATGTTCCCAACCGTTTTTACGAACAGATGCGCGAGGCGGGGGTGGAGGTACGCAGCTTCCTGAAGGTTCGCTTCCCTCTGTTTACCAGTAAGGTGAATTATCGCAACCACCGTAAGATTGTGGTTATCGACGGGCGTGTAGGGTTTGTAGGCGGTATGAACCTGGCGGAGCGTTATATGCGCGGTTTCTCCTGGGGGATATGGCGCGATACGCATCTGCTGCTGGAAGGCAAGGCTGTGCATGGTTTGCAAACGACTTTTCTGCTCGACTGGTATTTCGTAGACCGCAGCCTGATTACCTCTGCCCGTTACTTCCCGAAGATAGACAATTGCGGCACTTCGCTGGCGCAGATTGTGACGGGCGAACCGGTAGGACCCTGGAAAGAAATTATGCAGGGGCTTGTTATGGCGATAAGCGGTGCGCGGAAATATTTCTATATACAGACTCCGTATTTCCTGCCCACAGAGGCTTTTTCCCTTGCAATGCAAACGGCTGCTTTGGCGGGGGTGGATGTACGTCTGATGCTTCCTTACCGTGCAGATAACAGGTTGACGCATCTGGGTTCCTGTTCGTATCTGGCGGAGGTTTTGCGGGCGGGAGTCAAGGTGTATTTCTACAAGAAAGGGTTTCTGCACTCTAAGTTAATGGTGTCGGACGACGAGCTGTCTACCGTAGGTTCCACGAATGTGGATTTCCGCAGTTTTGAACATAACTTTGAGGTGAACGCATTTATATACGATACGGAAACCGCCCTCCAGATGCGTGAAATATTTCTTCAAGACCAACGGGAGTGCGTACAGGTGTTCTCCAAGAATTGGGCGAAACGTCCCTGGTATCGTAAGGCGGCGGAGAGCATAGTGCGTTTGTTGGCGCCGCTTTTGTAGTTGAATGCTGCGGGCTGAAAGCCGTGCAGCATTACAGCGTAGCTTATTCAGTCCCCGTTTCAGTCCTCGGCCTTCAGCTTGAAAAAGGAGAAATTCACACTGCCGTACACTCTTCTTTCTACAAAGCAGGGGTGGGCTTCGAAATGGTTTGTTTTCCCGTGTTCCAGGACGAACAGGCCGTCTTCCTTTAAGAGTTTGTTCTCGAAAATCAGGTCGGGCAGGGTTTCGAGGCCTTTCAAGTCGTAAGGAGGGTCGGCGAAGATAAAATCGAACTGCTCCCGTCCGTCGCGGATATACTTGAACGCATCACCGCGGACAGGCAGGCATTTGTCGGTTTTCAGCTCTTGCATCACCTTGTAGATAAAGGCATGGTGGTCGCGGTCTTTTTCTATGCTGATAACCCGGTCGCATCCTCTGGATACGAGTTCGATACTGATGCTGCCTGTTCCGGCAAACAGGTCGAGCGCACGTACGCCTTCCTCGAAGTCTATATAGTTGGACAATACGTTGAACAGATTTTCTTTGGCAAAATCCGTAGTGGGGCGTGCCTTGAAGGAACGGGGCACATCGAAACGTCTTCTTTTGTATATTCCGCTGATTACTCGCATAGGTTAATGGCTTGCAGGTCGAGATTAGCGGCAGGGTTCATGACGAATACCTGCCGGATGAATTTTCTCAGCTCGGGCAGCAGTTGCTCCTTGTCGGACAGCTCGCCTGTAAGGTGGAGCTCGTCGCGTTCCTGCTCCATGCCGAGCTGCTTCCATAGATAGAGAATGTAATAGATACGGTCGTTCGTCGCTTTGCAGGCAAAGGAGTTGGCAAATGTCAGCCGGCCGCGTTCGTAGGTATATATGTCTACGGCTTCCTTATGCAGGTGGATGTACATCTTCCGGCAGTTACCCAGCCGGCTTTTGGTGGCAAAATACTCGATGAACGGGCTTGCCTGGGAATAAAAACGGATGTCGGGATATTGTTCGCGCAAGAGGGAGCAACTGCTTTTATCCATGCCGAACAGTACGACGATGTTGTTTTTGTGCAGGATATTGTACTGTACCAGTTCATTGTCCTGTTTGGGGTGGTTGTGATAGAATACGGTTTCCGCCTGCTCGTCTTCGAAGAATTCCAGGGGGATGAACGTGAAACGCTTGCCTGCCATAAGCACGTTGACACGGCGGAAGGAGCGATTCAGCCATTCCACCTCGCGGAAAGTCTGTTTCAGGTTGGCTGTGAGCGACAGCGAGTCGTCTACCTCGCGGTCGTAAAAGGAAAGGCCGCCGTCGCCGAGCGGGTTGAATATAGAAAAAGAAAATCCATCCGTACTGAGACGGATGGATAAGGTATATTGTTCCGATTTACTGAAATCAGTCGTTTCTATCATACGTATGTCGGTGGATTATTCCCAGTTACCGGCGTTGTTGTTAGCTGTTTCCAAGCTACCAATCATCAAGCCCGAGTATTTGCCCAACTTAGTCTGAAGGTCTTTCAGGTTAGCGATTTCCTGCTTATCCAGGCCATTCAGGTATACTTCGTACGGAGTCTTGACTTCGAGCAGGCAGAAGGGAGCACCCGACTTGGCGGTATCGTTGCGGATAGCCATTTCGAATTGTGCGCCGTTGCCGAAAGGTACGTATCTCATTGAGTCCGGATTGAAGCCTTTGGGGAAGATAGTATCCAATACGGCTACCCACATAGTGTCGCGCTTGAAGTTTTCCAATCCCCATTTCTTTACTTCCGAGTAGTTACCGGTCTTTTTAGCCTTATTGATGATATTGATAGCTTTCTTTTCCGTCAAGCCGTCTTCCAACTGCTTGTCGTCCAATTCTCCCTGTTTGAAAATGAACGGAAGTTTCTGGTTCTTTACGAAGTCAATCAACGTATCGAAGCTGGCGGTATATTGCTGGTTGTGCAAACCGCGATATTCCAACTGTGCTTTACGGATGTCAATCAGACGGGCGATGACTGCTGCGTCTCTGTGCTTCTTAGCTTCCTCAAAGTTTATAGGACCCATGATACTGGCATAGCAGATATAAACTAAGACCAGAGCACATAAGCCTAAAACGATATTAAATACTGTTTTCATGATAAATATGTTTTTTAGTTGTTATATTCGCACCGCAAAAATAAAAGAAATAAATTTAAAAACGACAGTTCCCGTTACTTTTTTCTATTACAAAAATGATAAATAACTATTTAGAAAGGCAAATTAAGGAAAATTTTCCTTACCAACCAACTCCGGAGCAGGAAATTGCAATAAAATCTTTGTCGGAGTTCCTCTTGTCGCCTCGTAGCGAGGCGGTTTTTCTGCTTCGTGGTTATGCGGGGACGGGTAAGACCTCGTTGGTGGGAGCTTTGGTCAAGACGCAGGACAAGTTGCAACAAAAGTCGGTATTGCTGGCTCCGACGGGGCGGGCGGCGAAAGTATTTGCCGCTTATGCGGGACATCCGGCGTTTACGATTCATAAAAAAATATATAGACAGCAATCGTTCTCCAACGAGACGGGTAATTTTTCGGTGAACGATAATTTGACAACCCATACGTTATATATCGTGGACGAGGCGTCGATGATTTCCAATGACGGCCTGTCGGGTTCGGTATTCGGTACGGGGCGTCTGCTGGACGACCTGGTGCAGTTCGTCTATTCCGGTACGGGATGCCGTCTTTTGCTTATGGGCGATACGGCACAGCTTCCGCCGGTGGGTGAGGAGCAAAGCCCCGCCCTTTTCGCCGATGCCTTGAAAGGGTACGGGCTGGAAGTGCAGGAGGTGGATTTGACGCAGGTCGTCCGCCAGGAGCAGCAGTCGGGTATTCTGTGGAATGCCACCCGTTTACGGCAACTGATAGCCCGGGATGATTGCGGGGCATTGCCGAAAATCAGGACGACGGGGTTTGCAGACATCAGAGTACTGCCGGGCAACGAGCTGATAGAGGAGCTCGAGGCATGCTACGGTCGTGACGGGCTGGATGAAACGATTGTGGTATGCCGCTCCAACAAGCGGGCGAATATATACAATAACGGCATCCGCGCCCAAATTCTCTGGCGGGAGGACGAGCTGAACGCGGGCGATTTGCTGATGATTGCAAAAAACAATTATTTCTGGACGGAGAAACAGAAAGAAATGGACTTTATAGCCAACGGCGAGACTGCCGTAGTGCGCCGGGTACGCCGTACCCGCGAGTTATACGGATTCCGTTTTGCCGATGTTACCCTGGCATTCCCCGACTACGATGATTTCGAACTGGAGGCGAACCTTTTGCTGGATACCCTGCATAGTGATGCCCCCGCACTGGCTAAAGCGGACAATGACCGGCTTTTCTATACGGTTCTCGAGGATTATGCAGACATTACCGTAAAGCGCGAGCGGATGAAGAAGATGAAAGCCGACCCTTACTATAACGCCCTGCAAGTGAAGTACGCTTATGCCGTAACCTGCCACAAGGCGCAGGGCGGACAGTGGAAGAATGTCTTTCTCGACCAGGGGTATATGACGGACGAGTATCTGACGCCCGATTATTTCCGTTGGCTCTACACGGCTTTTACCCGTGCTACGGGAACGTTGTATTTAGTAAATTATCCGAAAGAACAGATTGAATGAATAAAAAAAACTCCGCTCCGGCGGGAAAAGCCGGAACGGAGTTCTTATATCGTGGACGGCATAACCGTTCAGATGTTTGCCAGTTCCATTACCTTATCCACCGCGGCCTTTATTCCGTCCGGATTCTTGCCTCCGGCAGTCGCGAAATGAGGCTGGCCGCCTCCGCCGCCTTGTATCAGCTTGGCGGCTTCTTTCACAAGGTTACCGGCTTTCAGGCCGCCGGCTACGAGGTTATCGCTCAGCATCACTGTCAGCATAGGCTTGCCTTCGCATACCGTACCGGCAACGAAGAAAAGATTCTCCGTAATTTCTCCGCGTAGCTGGAAAGCAATGTTCTTGACCGTATCGGCAGGTATCATGGCTGCGCAGAACTTGATAACCTTTACGCCGTTTATTTCCTGGATATTCTTTAGCAGTTTCTCTTTCAGTTGCGCTTCTTTCTCTTTCATGAAGTCCTCCACCTGCTTTTTCAGCCCCGCGTTTTCCTCGATATACTTACGGATTGCGCCGGACAGGTCGGGAGCATTGTTGAAAAGCGCTTTCAAGTCGCGCATGGTATCCTGGAACACATCGAGCATTTCCTCTACACGCGCTCCGGTATAAGCCTCGATACGGCGTACGCCGGCGGCAACGGAACTCTCGGAAATGATTTTCACCATTCCGATATTGCCGGTAGCGGCTACGTGCGTACCGCCGCAGAATTCGATAGAAGAACCGAACTGGATAACACGCACGCGGTCACCGTATTTCTCGCCGAAAAGTGCGATAGCTCCCAACTCTCTGGCTTCCTCAATGGGGATGTTGCGGTATTCTTTCAAAGGAATATTGGCGCGTATCTTGGCATTTACGATATGCTCTACCCGGCGGATTTCCTCGTCCGTAACTTTCTGGAAATGGGAGAAGTCGAAACGCAGGGAGTCGGGAGTAACCAACGACCCTTTCTGTTCTACATGTTCGCCCAGCACCTCGCGCAATGCGGCATCCAGCAAGTGGGTGGCGGAGTGATTGGCGGCACAGGCGGCACGCTTGTCCGTGTCTACGCAAGCCATTAACGGAGCCTCCATGTGCTGGGGTAGTTTCTTGGTGATATGGATAGGAAGGTTGTTTTCCTTCTTGGTATCGATGATTTCGATTGTTTCGAACTCGTTCACCAGTACGCCGGTATCACCTACCTGGCCGCCGCTTTCGGCGTAGAACGGCGTTTTGTCCAACACAATCTGGTATAGTACCTGGTTTTTCTGCTTTATCTGGCGGTAGCGCAAAATGGAAGTCTCGTATTCCGTGTAGTCGTAGCCTACGAATTCGGTAGTACCCTCTTGCAGCGTAATCCAGTCTCCGGTTTCAACGGCAGCGGCATTGCGTGCGCGCTGCTTTTGCTGCTGCATTTCGGCGTCGAACTCTTTGATGTCGGCTGTCATGCCGTTTTCGCGGAGGATGAGTTCCGTAAGGTCGAGCGGGAAGCCGAAGGTGTCATAAAGCGTAAAGGCGTCTTTACCGCTGATTTCGGTCTTACCGGCTGCCTTGGCATCCGCCATGGTCTTATCCAGCAGGCGGATACCGGTTTCCAGGGTACGGAGGAAAGAATCTTCCTCTTCCTTGATAACCTTGGCTATCAGCTCCTTTTGCGCATCCAGCTCGGGATAAGCGCCGCCCATGTTCTCTATCAGTACGGGGAGCAACTTGTACATGAAGGCTTGCTTCTGGCCGAGGAACGTATAACCGTAACGTACGGCGCGGCGGAGGATGCGGCGGATTACATAACCCGCCTTGGCATTGCCCGGCAACTGTCCGTCCGTGATAGAGAAGGCAATCGTACGGATGTGGTCGGCAATGACGCGCATGGCGATATCCTGCTGTTCGTTTTTGCCGTATTCGGTTCCAGCCATGTTGCCGATTGCCTTCAACATCGGCTGGAAAACGTCAGTGTCGTAGTTGGAAGTCTTGCCTTGCAGGGTGCGTACCAAACGCTCGAAGCCCATGCCGGTGTCGATAACCTTGGCGGGAAGCCCTTCGAGACTGCCGTCTGCCTTACGGTTGAACTGCATGAACACGAGGTTCCAGATTTCGATAACCTGCGGGTGGTCTTTATTTACCAACTGCGACCCGGGAACCAACGCTTTTTCTTCTTCCGAGCGCGAGTCCACATGGATTTCGGAACAAGGGCCGCAAGGACCCGTATCGCCCATTTCCCAGAAGTTATCGTGCTTGTTGCCGTTGAGGATGTGGTCTTTAGGCAGGAACTGTTCCCAGTAGGAAGCGGCTTCGTTATCGCGCTCCAACCCTTCTTCGGGGCTGCCCTCGAACACGGTTGCATAAAGGTCTTTCGGGTTCAGTTTCAGTACGTCTACCAGGTATTCCCATGCCCAGGAGATAGCCTCCTTCTTGAAGTAGTCGCCGAACGACCAGTTACCCAGCATCTCGAACATGGTATGGTGGTAAGTGTCGTGTCCCACTTCTTCCAGGTCGTTGTGCTTTCCGCTGACGCGGAGGCATTTCTGCGAGTCGGCCACTCTTTTATATTTTGCCGGGTGATTACCCAGAATGATATCTTTGAACTGGTTCATCCCCGCGTTGGTAAACATCAGCGTGGGGTCGTCCTTTATCACCATCGGAGCCGAAGGCACGATTTGGTGACCTTTACTTTCGAAGAAACTCTTGAACGAGTCTCTGATTTCATTTGCAGTCAGCATACGTCTTGTTTATGATTTATGATTTCAGATTTCAACTTGTCAGATTTATGGCTCGTGACCTATGATTTGCATATTTTGCGGTTCGCCATTCTATAAATCATAAATCATAAATCATAAATCTTGAAAAAAACTGTGCAAAGATAGCTTGTTTTTATTACTTTTGCCGCATTGACAAGCGAAATATTTCCAAAGATGCGCAAAGTTTACTACATTTATAATCCGCGGACACAGACCTATGACCGGATTTATCCTACCGTCCGGCAGCGGGCGCTGAGCATATTGCGCCGGTTGTTCCTGGGCATGGGGCTGGGGGCCGGCAGCTTCATCGTGCTGTTGCTTATTTTCGGTTCGCCGTCCGAGAAAGAGCTGCGGAAAGAGAATAGCAGGCTTCAGGCGCAATACAATGTACTTTCGCGAAGGCTGGACGAGGCCATGGGAGTGTTGCAGGATGTGCAGCAGCGCGACGACAACCTGTACCGTGTTATTTTCCAGGCAGACCCCATACCGTCGGCTATCCGCAAGGCGGGATACGGTGGCACGAACCGTTACGAGCATTTAATGGACATGGCTAATTCCGAGTTGGTTGTAAACACCACGCAGAAAATGGACATGCTTACGAAACAGCTTTATATCCAGTCGCGTTCGTTCGACGATGTGGTGGAGATGTGCAAGAAGCACGACGAAATGCTGCGTTGCATACCGGCCATCCAGCCTATTTCCAATAAAGACTTACGTAAGACCGCTTCCGGTTACGGAACACGCATAGACCCTATCTACGGCACAACCAAGTTCCATGCCGGCATGGACTTCTCCGCCCACTCGGGCACGGAAGTTTATGCTACGGGTGACGGTACGGTGGTGAAAATGGGGTGGCAGACCGGCTATGGAAACATTATCGTCGTAGACCACGGTTTCGGCTACCAGACGTGGTACGCTCATTTGCAGGGCTTCCGCACCAAGCTCGGAAAACGTGTGGTACGCGGCGAGGTAATCGGCGAGGTGGGGAGCACGGGAAAAAGTACCGGGCCGCATCTTCATTACGAAGTGCATGTAAAAGGACAGGTAGTGAATCCCGTAAACTATTACTTCATGGATTTGAGCGCCGAGGATTACGACCGTATGATACAGCTTGCCGCCAATCACGGTAAAGTGCTCGACTGAACCGGGCTATTATGAACGACTGACTGAACCGGATTTATGTACGATTAATAGACAATGCCGCATGCTGAACACCGATAAAGAACTGAAACTGTACTACTCCATTAGCGAGGTTGCCCGGATGTTCGACGTCAACGAATCGCTGCTCCGTTTCTGGGAGAAAGAGTTTCCGCAGCTCAATCCCAAGAAAGGCGGGCGGGGGATACGCCAGTACCGCAAGGAGGACATCGAAACCGTGAAGCTGATTTATCACTTGGTTAAGGAGCGCGGTATGACGCTGCCCGGTGCGCGCCAGCGTATGAAAGACAATAAAGAAGCCACCCTCCGGAATTTTGAAATCGTGGAGCGGCTGCGGAACATCCGCGAAGAACTTGTGGGCATGAAAGAGGCGCTCGATGCCTTTACCTATGAGCGGGATATTCAGTAAATGTCCCTAAAAATCAAGATGGCATATGAAGATGATAGAGCATACTCACTTCATATGCCATTTTTATAGTCCTATTCCTGTAATTTCTCAC
The DNA here is from genome assembly GCF_000374365.1 of Bacteroides gallinarum DSM 18171 = JCM 13658. Classification (GTDB taxonomy): domain Bacteria; phylum Bacteroidota; class Bacteroidia; order Bacteroidales; family Bacteroidaceae; genus Bacteroides; species Bacteroides gallinarum. The sequence goes on along the minus strand of NZ_KB894180.1, from coordinate 175 downwards.
ACAATCTTACCCTACAAGACATGACGCTCGGGAAGAAGTCTGAAGACATCTTCTGCCTCTGCCTGTAAAATCATATCATGCCGCTTTCACCGTCCTGTTCCTGATCTTGTCTATCATCAGTACGGCATTTGCCGTATGTATTCCAAAGAAAATCCACAGGATTTCCGTCTTCCTG
>NZ_KB894179.1 GCF_000374365.1 Bacteroides gallinarum DSM 18171 = JCM 13658 | reverse complement strand
CAGGCCTGCGGCTTTTGCCATGCGTTCAAACGGGAACACTGAGTGAAGCCTGCCAAGCTCACTCTCATTAAAACTTTTGCGGTATTTTTCCAGAACATCAAATTCTGTGAAGCCCAAAGTTGGGTGAATTTCGGAAATATTTTGTATCTTAGCCATATCTTAGTCGGGGAATTTCCCCCGTTTTGGCCTTCAAACCTTATTTGCGGGGGAATACCTAAAGATACAAAAAAGCCAGCTAATTCGCAATATTTTGTGTATGAATTAGTTGGCTGATTTTATATTATTTACTGAATGTCCCTAATCCATAGTTAAAGTTAACTTTAAAGAGGGATATTCAGTAAATGTCCTTACCTAAAGGTGCGAAGAGCCAACCAACCCGCAATGAATCAGTTGGTCAATCTTATAATATTTTCCGAATATCCTAAAGAAGAAAAGAACATAATAAAAAGCGGTAACCGAAAATAACGGCTACCGCTTTCATTGTATATAAAGGGAGGAAATAATTTTTTTAAAGCGCCATACGGATAGACTCGGCTACTGCCTTGAATTCTTCATCCGTCAATTTCTGCTTCGGATTGGAGAAAAGCATATCCTTTTCATTCTGCATGGGAATCAGATGAATGTGTGCATGGGGAACTTCCAACCCTAATACAGCTTCACCCACTTTCTTGCACGGAAAAGCCTTACCGATAGCTAATGCCACTTTTTTTGCAAAGACATGCATTGCAGCCAAGTCTTCATCGTTCAAATCGAAGATATAGTCTACTTCCTGTTTGGGAACGACCAGCGTATGACCTTTCACCAACGGATTAATATCAAGAAATGCAAAGAATTTATCGTTCTCCGCTACCTTGTAACACGGTATCTCACCTGCGATAATTCTGCTGAATATTGTTGCCATAACTATATTTATGAATAAAATAAGGCAAGCCTGCAATGCAGACCTGCCTTTCTTTTAAAATGAAATGTTTACTACTTCCAGATTGATGATGCCTTGCGGCACTTTGATTTCAGCGACATCACCCACTTTCTTACCAAGCAAACCTTGTGCAATCGGGGTATTTACAGAAATCTTTCCCTCTTTCAGGTTAGCTTCACTTTCCGAAACAATGGTATATACCATTTTCATACCATTTTTCACGTTCTTCAGTTCCACCTTATTCAATATCTGCACACTATCAGTCTTCAGTTTGGATTCATCAATAATCTTGGCATCGGCAATCACCTGTTTCAGTTTATTGATTTTCATTTCAAGAAGACCTTGAGCTTCCTTTGCTGCGTCATATTCCGCATTTTCCGACAAGTCGCCCTTGTCGCGTGCCTCAGCGATAGCCGCCACAATCTTCGGGCGTTCTACCGTTTCCAACTGCTTTAAATCGGCTAATAATTTATTGTAGCCTTCTTCTGACATATAAGCCATACTTTTTTCCTCCTTAATTATTATATGTTTTTAATGATACCATAAACAAAAAAGAATTCCAACATGGTCAGCATGCTGGAACCCTCTTTCCTATTTCCTTTGCAAAGATAGACTTTTAAATAATGCTTGTCAAGCAAAAAGTACTGCTTTGTAACATATTTAAATGAAATCTTCTAATTTATAACATGTTACAGCAACGCCTTCACCGCCGCTTCCAAATCTTTTATCGTTTCTCCGCGAGCGCTCAATTCGCTTTTCTTATTGATAAGGAAAACAGCGGGAAGCGACTGCACGTTATAAGCGGCAGCTATGCTGGAATAGACCCCATTGGCATCGCGCACGCACACCCAAGGCAGATTGTCGGCAGTAGTTTTCCAGTAATGTTCATCCGCATCCAAAGAAACCTGATAAATCTCCAGCCCCTGCCCTACATACTTATCGTACAAATCACGCAACATATAATTATGTGCAGGAGAAACCGCGCTCTGATAGATTGTAAAATCCAGGATAACAGCTTTCCCTTTCAAGTCGCTCAATTTGTGCATATTGCCTTTCATATCACGCAGGTTAATATCGATGATACCGATTTCCGAAACAGCTTCCGCAGGAAGCTCCACCGTTTTTTGCTGCGGAGCTCGGGTATTTTTCATTCCTTTTATTACAATATTATAAAGATTCTTTGAACGGTCGGCATGCGGGTAATAATTATTCAGACTGGTTGCCACAGCAGCAAAGCACTTAATGTCATCCTTATTATTCAACGGGTCGAATATCAGATAATTATTTATTTTCTGGAACAAAGCGAAATAGGCGGCGGCTGTATTGGGAGCTGCAAAAATATAGTTCAGTTTCACCTCATCCTTATAATTTTTCATCAGCACGGCAAGGCTATCTTCAAACGTATCCGCCCCAATCTTATGAACCTGCATACTCTGGAGCAATGCGTTAACATCGGTTTGAAGCTTTATCTGTTTCAGTGTAAGTTCTTTTATCTTCACGCTATTAGCCGAGCCTTCTACGGTATAAGCAGTAGAGAAATTCTCATACGGCGCATCCAACCGTACAGTCTCCGTAGAATCTATGGAGAAGTTGATAACCTTATCATCCACCCGCAAACGATAAAACTCCGGCGACACCGGACGCACTTGTTTGAAAGCAAATGTCCCGTTGCCTTTCAATTCGACAGAATCCAAAGACACAATGCCTTCTAAAGCCGAAGCTTCCAGATAAAGCATTTTACCGTCGGCACCCGATATTTCGCCTTCCACCTTAAATTTCGGTTCGGAATTACATGCGCTTAGTCCTAAAGCAGCCAATGCAATAAAAAGAATCTTTTTCATATTTCGTGTATTTTTCTAAAAAGAACGTGCAAATATACTTCTTTTCACGGTTAGTCAAAGCATTTTCCCGTTTCTTACATTTATAAAAGTGCAAAAAACAACTAAATACAAACTTTTTATCTCATTCCCACCGCATTACACGAATAAAATATGTATCTTTGCGGGAATTTTGAAAGAAAATAGATATAAAACATTTTTTATGATTAACCCAATTGTTAAGACGATCGAGCTTCCTGATGGCAGAACCATCACGCTCGAAACGGGAAAGCTGGCAAAACAGGCAGACGGTTCTGTAATGCTTCGTATGGGTAACACCATGCTTTTAGCTACTGTTTGTGCCGCCAAGGACGCAGTTCCCGGAACAGATTTCATGCCGTTACAGGTAGAGTACAAAGAAAAATTCTCCGCATTCGGACGTTTCCCCGGAGGTTTCACAAAACGCGAAGGTCGTGCTTCCGATTACGAAATCCTCACTTGCCGACTCGTAGACCGTGCTCTCCGCCCCTTATTCCCCGATAATTTTCATGCAGAGGTATATGTAAATATCATCCTCTTTTCCGCAGACGGTGTAGACATGCCGGATGCACTGGCAGGACTTGCAGCTTCCGCTGCCCTCGCCGTTTCAGATATCCCTTTCAACGGACCTATTTCCGAGGTACGCGTAGCACGTATCGACGGCGAATTCGTCATCAACCCGACTTTCGACCAATTGGAAAAAGCCGATATGGACCTTATGGTAGGCGCCACTTATGAAAACATCATGATGGTAGAAGGCGAGATGAGCGAAGTTTCCGAGAAAGATTTGCTGGAAGCCATGAAAGCAGCTCACGAGGCAATCAAAATACAGTGTAAAGCCCAAATGGAACTGGCAGAAGAAGTCGGTTCTACCGTAAAACGCGAATATTGCCATGAAGTAAACGACGAAGAACTCCGCAAGGCTGTTCATGACGCTTGCTATGAAAAGGCTTACGCCGTCGCCGCTTCCGGTAACAATAACAAGCACGAACGCATGGAAGCCTTCGACGCTATCCGTGAAGAGTTCAAAGCCCGGTTCAGCGAAGAAGAACTGGAAGAAAAAGCTCCGCTTATCGACCGCTACTACCACGATGTAGAGAAAGAGGCTATGCGCCGTTGCATTCTGGACGAAGGCAAACGCCTCGACGGACGTAAAACTACCGAAATCCGTCCTATCTGGTGCGAAATCGGTTACCTGCCCGGCCCTCACGGCTCTGCTGTTTTCACCCGCGGTGAAACACAGTCTTTATCCACCGTTACGCTGGGTACGAAACTGGACGAAAAGATTATAGACGACGTTTTGGAACATGGAAAAGAACGTTTCCTGCTGCACTATAATTTCCCTCCGTTCTCTACGGGTGAGGCTAAGGCACAACGCGGTGTAGGCCGTCGTGAAATCGGCCACGGTCACCTGGCATGGCGTGCATTGAAAGGACAAATCCCAGCAGACTATCCGTACGTAGTACGTGTGGTATCCGATATCCTCGAGTCTAACGGTTCTTCTTCCATGGCTACCGTATGCGCCGGTACACTGGCGTTAATGGATGCCGGTGTGAAAATCAAGAAACCGGTATCTGGTATCGCAATGGGACTGATAAAAAATGCAGGCGAAGAAAAATATGCCGTGTTGTCCGATATCCTCGGCGATGAAGACCACCTCGGCGATATGGACTTCAAGGTAACCGGAACGAAAGACGGTATCACTGCTACCCAAATGGATATCAAGGTGGACGGCTTGTCTTATGAAATCTTGGAGAAAGCATTGTTGCAGGCTAAGGAAGGCCGCGAATATATCTTGAGCAAAATCACCGAATGTATCGCAGAGCCGCACGATGACTTGAAACCTCATGCTCCCCGCATCGAAACCATGACTATTCCTAAAGAATTCATCGGTGCTGTAATCGGCCCGGGTGGAAAAATCATCCAAGGCATGCAGGAAGAAACCGGTGCGACAATCACTATCGAGGAAGTGGACAACATCGGTAGAATTGAAATTGCCGGAACCAACAAGAAATCTATCGACGATGCAATGCGTATCATCAAGGGTATCGTAGCTGTACCGGAAGTAGGCGAAGTCTACAAAGGTAAAGTCCGCTCTATCATGCCTTACGGTGCATTCGTTGAATTCTTGCCGGGCAAAGACGGTTTGCTCCACATTTCCGAAATCGACTGGAAACGTCTGGAAACTGTAGAAGAAGCCGGTATCAAGGAAGGTGATGAAATCGATGTAAAATTACTCGATATCGACCCGAAAACCGGCAAATTCAAACTGTCCCGCAAAGTCTTGCTTCCAAGACCGGAAAGACAGGAAAAGAAAGAAAAATAATCCTCATTAATATAATATAGGATATATAAGCCCGACAGAATGCTGCCGGGCTTTCTTTTTGCCCCTCAAACATGCGTAAGTTAAAAAAACAACGGATATTATTTGTATATTACGAAAAGAATGTGTTGTTTTGTCATACGAAACCTTAAATCGTACGAAAAAAAACAAAACTGAATGCCCGCTCTTACCAGATTACATGCGATGGACCTTTTCTCGCGTTTTTTCCAAGAGAACCAAGAAAAGTTCCTGACTTTTGCTTATTCCTACCTCAGAGATAAAGCGGAGGCCGAAGATGTGTTAATGGAATCCATGATTATTTTATGGGAGAACCGAGACCGTTGGGCAGAAGACAGTAACCTGCACGCTTTGTTACTGACCATTATCAAGAATAAATCCCTCAATATTTTAGCACACAAGCAGATACGGCTACGAGCGGAAGAAGACATCAACAGCCACAGCCAACGGGAGCTGAATTTACGTATATCAACCCTGAAAGCCTGCGAACCCGAACAGATATTCGACACCGAAATACAACACATCGTCCATAAGGCATTAGAGCAGATGCCGCAACAAAGCCGTACCATTTTCATGCTAAGCCGTTACCAGAATCTACCCAACAAGCAAATCGCAGAACAGTTGGACATCTCGCTGAAAACCGTAGAGGCACATATCACCAAAGCCCTACGCATACTGCGGTTGGAACTGAAAGATTACCTCGCCTCCATACTCCTCTAAACATTAAAACCGCTTTTTTTTAATAAAAGTCACACTATTCGATAGGGTTGTTAGCATCCCGTCGGTTATATATACGGAAGGGCCCGAAAGCTCTCCTTTTAACCAAGCGACTTTTTTATGATGAATCAGGAATTACTATATAAATATTTTAAAGGAACAGCCTCCATTGAAGAGGAAAAGCAGATTCTGGATTGGGTCGAAGCCTCCGAAGAAAACCGGGAAACCTACCTGAAAGAACGCATGCTGTTCGACGTATCCCTATTCTCCACAGAACAGGACAGCAAGAAAAAAACGATGCGCCTCATGCCAGTACTCCGCTGGACGGCACGTATCGCGGCAGCTATCGTCATTGCCGTATCCGGTTACTATATGACCACAGACTATATATATAATAAGGATGCACAACCTCAAACCATTACCGTCCCTGCCGGACAACGCGCCCAAATAACGCTTGCCGACGGCACACGCGTATGGTTGAACGCCCAATCAACACTTACTTACGCATCCAACTTCGGCCGCAAAGAACGCAATGTAGAACTGGACGGTGAAGCCTACTTCGAGGTTACCAAAAACAAGAAATTACCATTCTACGTGCATACGGAAATGAATAAGGTAAGAGTGGTCGGCACCTGTTTCAACGTCTGCGCATACAAGGGCAGCAAAGAGTTCGAGACAACACTGGTAGAAGGTATCGTAGATATTTATCCAAGTTGCAACGACCAGGTAATCACCCGTCTGCAAAAGGACGAGTTCTTCGCCAACTATGACGGACGCTGCAAGAAAACGATTCTCCCCTCATACGAATATCTTCGCTGGAAAGAAGGATTGTACTGTTTCGACGACGTTCCGTTCAGCGGTATCTTAGACAAACTCGAAAAATATTACAACGTAAAGATAACCGTTACCAGCCCCCGACTATTGACCCACGAAGGGCTGACCGGCAAATTCAGGGAGCAGGACGGCATCGAACACATCTTGCGAACCATTTCCAAAGAACATCCGTTCAAGTTCAGTATCAATGAGGCAAAAGACTCGATAATCATATATGAATAAATAAGAACCTTTAAATTTAGTACTAACCCCTTAAAAAACCAATAGCATGAAACCATAGCAGAAACAGTCTGAAAATTCACTTCCCCTTTTTGTAAAAAAAGATCGGAAAGTACCCCCATACTTTCCGATCCGAAACAGTCAAAAATCGACCTTAATCAATTTATTAACTTAACACAGTGACAAAGATATGAGAAAAATTTCTTTGAATGAGCTTTTTTGTCCAAAAAGTTTCGAAATTAAGCAATTATTGCGTACTATGAAGATTACACTATTCCTTCTCCTGTGTGTAACATTCCAAGCATACTGCGGGAATAGTTACTCTCAGAATGCCAAAGTAAGTATCCCCAATTCCCAGTTGAGAGTGGGGCAGGTGCTTTCCAAAATCGAATCTCAAACAGAGTATTTGTTCGTGTATAACAAGAAAAGCGTAGATGTACGCCGTACTGTCAACGTAGAAGCGGAGAGCAAATCGGTAGCCGAACTGCTAGATGAAGTTTTTGCCGGAACAAACATTAAATATGTAATGGAAGGCAAGAACATCGTCCTGACCAAGAAAAGTGAAAATATTGAAAACGTTACCGGCGCACAACAGGAAAAAGTCACCGTAAAAGGTGTTGTCACCGACTCCAAAGGCGAGCCGATTATCGGCGCCAACGTATTGGAAAAGGGAACGACTAACGGCGTCATTACCAATCTGGACGGTGAATTCACCCTCAATGCACCTGCCAATGCCACTTTGGCCATTTCCTATATCGGTTATGAGCCTATAAACGTTGCGCTTAACGGCCGCACATCGCTGAAAATCCAAATGAAAGAAGAAGCTCTGGCTCTGGAAACCGTTGTCGTAACGGCCATGGGTATCAAGAAGAAAGAAGCTTCCCTTACCTACTCCACCCAGCAGGTAGGCGGCGACGAACTGACGCGCGCCAAAGACCCCAATATGATTAACGCCCTTGCCGGCAAAACAGCAGGCGTATCTATCACCCGCAATTCCTCCGGTTTGGGCGGTTCCGCCAAAGTTTCTATCCGTGGTATCCGTTCTGCCAATGCCGACGGAAACAACCAACCGCTATACGTCATCGACGGTGTGCCTATGTTGAACAACGTGGCCGAACAAGCCTTCTCCGCCATGGGCGGCAACAACGATGCCGGCAACCGCGACTCCGGCGACGGTATCTCCAACTTGAACCCGGACGACATTGAAAGCATGAGTATTCTGAAAGGTGCATCCGCAGCAGCCCTCTACGGCTCTCAAGCCGCCAACGGTGTAATCCTGATTACCACCAAGAAAGGAAAAGCCGGCATGCAACGTATCGTATTCAACTCCAACCTGACCGTAGACCACGCTATCTGTCTGCCTGAATTCCAAGACAGATACGGTGCAAGCGGCGACACAAGCTGGGGTACGGTTCCGGAAAACGCCAACTCCAAAGGTATAGAAGCCTACGATAACGTGGGTGACTACTTCAGCAACGGAGTTACCGCCACCAACTCGCTGTCTATCATGACAGGTAAAGAGAAAATGCAGACCTACTTCTCTTACGCCAATACCACCGCAAAAGGTATCGTCGACGTAAACAAACTGCAAAAGCACAACATCACGTTCCGCGAAACAGCCTCTCTGTTCAACGACCGCCTGACATTGGATGCCAATGTAAACCTGATGACCCAGAAAATCAAGAACCGCCCTACTTCCGGTGGATATTACATGAACCCATTGGTAGGTCTGTACACTTTCCCCCGCGGCGAAGACCTCGGAGTTTACCGCAACGACAACGGTTTTGAAAAGTACGATGAAAACCGGGCCATGCCTTTGCAAAACTGGTATACAGATATCAACGGCTTCACCCAGAACCCCTACTGGCTGACAAACAGAGTAACCAGCACCGACAAGCGTTTCCGTACATTGGCTTCTTTAAGCGCCAACCTGAAAATAACCGACTGGTTCAGCGTCCAGGCACGCGGTAACGTAGACTATATCAATGACAATTACGACCAGAAGATGTATGCCGGTACGGCAGCCGACGTAGCACACCAAAACGGTCGTTATATCAAAATGAACCGCCAGGACTTCATGATTTACGGCGACTTCATGGCTATGTTCAACAAAACATGGAACGATTGGGCTCTGAACGCAGCCGTAGGCAGCAGCATCAACACCACCAAGGTAAACTCCCTGAGCCTCGACTCCGGTAAATCGGGATTGTACAAAGCCAATGTCTTTACAGTTCCCAATATGAATCTCTGCGGTGCGGGCACTTCATTCATCGACGAGACAGCCGACCAAAGACGTACCATTCAATCCATATTCGCCACCGCGCAAATCGGCTGGAAAGAAAGCGTTTACCTGGATGTTACCGCACGTAACGACTGGTCTTCTACGCTTGCCAATACCAAGAGCGAAAGCTCCGGCTTCTTCTATCCCTCGGTAGGTCTTTCATGGATTCTCAACAAGACGCTCAATCTGCCGGAATGGATTAGCTTCGGCAAGGTACGCGCCTCATGGGCACAAGTAGGTAACGACCTTCCTATCGGCATCACCAGCCCTGCACAGACTATCACGGCAGGCGGCGTAGTGAAACCTATCGACTATTACTTTGCAGAAGACCTGAAACCGGAAATCAGCAACTCTATCGAAGTAGGTACCGAATGGAAGTTCTTCAACAGCCGTCTGGATTTCGACTTCACATTCTACCGTACAGACACCAAGAATCAGTTGATTCGCGTAAACACTACCGCAGAAAAACGTCCTTACCGTTGGATTAACGCAGGCAAGATACGTAATACGGGTGTTGAAATCACGTTGGGAGCCACTCCGTTGATGAACGATAATTTCCGTTGGAAAACCCAGTTCAACTTCGCTACCAACAAGAACGAGATTGTTTCCTTGGGCGGTACTCCCAACTTCCAATACGCCTCGGGCAACGTAAGCATGCCTTATAAGATGATGGTTGTAGAAGGCGGTTCGCTGGGCGACATCTACGGCAACGTATTCGTACGCGACACAAACGGCAAAATCCTGCTGGAACCTGAAACAGACAAAGACGGCAACCCCAACGCAAAAGCCGGCTTGCCCCAGGTAACTACCGACAAGGCTGCCAAAATCGGCAACTTCAATCCCGATTGGACACTGGGCTGGAGCAACAGCGTAACCTACAAAGGCTTCTCCCTCTACTTCCTGATTGACGCACGTGTAGGCGGCGACGTAATCTCGCTGACACAAGCCGGACTGGACTATGCAGGTGTAAGCAAAGCTACCGGCGATGCCCGCAACGCAGGTTACTATATGCTGGAAGGGCAAAAGATTAACGACGTGCAGAAATTCTATCAAATGGTAGGCGACCGCGGTAACGGTACTACGGAATTCTACCGCTACGACGGGACAAACATTCGTTTGCGCGAAATCTCATTAGGCTATTCCTTCCCGCAGCAGATGCTCGAAAAGACAGGCTTCATCAAAGGCGTAGACCTCTCACTGGTAGCCCGCAACCTGTTCTTCATCTACAAAGACGCCCCGTTCGATCCGGATGCGACAATGTCGGTAGGCAATGACAACCAGGGCTTGGACACCTTCGGCATGCCTTCAACGAGAAACATTGGATTCAACATTAAACTTACCTTCTAAATACCCGAACAATATGAATAAGATAAAATATACTACCGCACTACTTCTCGGCGGGCTCCTGAGTTTTTCATCTTGTACCGATAACTTTACCGATTTCAACAGCACCAAAGGAGCCTATACAGACGAATTGCAGAAATACGATAACCAGACCAACCCTCGTACCTTTCTCCACCATTCAGAAAGGCATCATCTATCAAACGGGGGTGGACGGCACCGACTGGCAATACCAAATCGTACAGAACCTGGTAGCGGATATGTTCTGCGGATATTTCCACGACATGACGGGCTCGTTCAACGCCAACAACTCCACCTACAACCTGAACAACGGCTGGACGAGCGCCATGTGGGTGTATACCTACGGATATGTCATGCCATCCATTGCCGACGCGGAAGCGTTGAATACAGAAAAGGAATGGCCTCTTTACCATGCCATTACCAAGATTCTGAAAGTAGCCACCCTTCATCGCGTAAGCGACTATTACGGTCCTATCCTTTACGACGGATTCGGAACAGCCGACCAAAAGCCGCAGTCGCAGGAAGAAGTCTACAAACGTTTCTTTGAGGATTTGGGCACAGCCGTGAATATACTAAAAGATTATAAAGGCGGTATATCCTTCGAAAGCGCCGACTTCATGATGCCGGAAGGCAAACGCACTCCCGCACAATGGCTGAAATTCGCCAACTCCCTCCGCTTGCGCCTGGCCATGCGCGTGTCTAACGTAGCTCCCGAACTGGCCGAGGAACAAGTCAAGGCAGCTTTGGATGCAGCCAACGGCGGCGTACTGGAAACAGCCAACGAAACGGTAGGCGAATACGGCATCCGTAACCCGCTGGGTGGTGTTGCCGGTTGGAGCGAGGTATATATGAACGCAAACCTGGAGTCTTTCTTAAAGGGCTATAACGACCCTCGTCTCAAATCATACTTCAACCCCGCGCAAGACGGCAGAGACAAAGACGGCAACATTATCAAGGAAGTAGCCGGCGTGAAACAGCTCGGCAGCATCGAAGACGACTATAAAGGCGTCCGCCAGGGAACAGGCGTAGCTGATAACCGCTACTCCACACACTCTCAAACCACCGTTACCACCGACAGTAAAATCATTGTCATGAGTGCCGCCGAAGTATGGTTCCTGCGTGCAGAAGCAGCTTTAAGAGGCTACACTTCCGAGGACGTGGAGAACTGCTACAAACAGGGTATCACCGTATCCTTCTCACAATGGGATGCCAACGATGTAAGCGGTTACCTGGAAAGCGAAGAAACCCCGGCAGCTTATGTAGACGCATTCGATAAGAAATTCGATGCGGACGCACCGACAAGCATTACTCCGAAATGGGATGAAAGTGCCACTCCGGAACAGAAGCTGGAGAGAATCATCACCCAGAAGTGGTTGGCTCTCTATCCGGAAGGTTGCGAAGCATGGGCGGAACAACGCCGTACCGGTTATCCCCGGCTCATCAAGGTTGCAGTAAACAACAGCGGCAACACTATCAGCACCGACGATATGATTCGCCGCGTATTCTTCAACCAAGACTACAAGACGGACAACAAAGCGCTATATGACGCTTTAGTAGGTAAGCTGGGCGGTGCAGACAATGGCGGTACACGTCTTTGGTGGGATGCCGGACAGAACAACTTTTAGATGATACAAAGATATATCCTTCGATTAGTAGTGTTTTCTCCGTATTAGTTATTACGGGAAAAAGGTTGTAAGGAGCAGAGCCGGAGGCTTTGCTCCTTTTTTTATAAGGCAGGAAGGGAGCGGTTGGTAGCAGGCAGGGAACTCCTTTGCCAAGCACGGGGGATGATGCGGATAAACCCGCAGGTTTCAAGTACTATGAGGATTTATTTATACTCCTGTATCGGAAGCTCCCCTCTCAACGCTCCGAGTGCGTTCAGCGCCAAAGCTTCCATTTCATCCTCACCCGGATAGACGTGAACCGGTGCAAGGAACGAGATACGCTCCTTCAGACGGGAAATAATATAATCGGAATGTGCCATGCCGCCTGTCAGCAGAATAGCATCTATCTTACCATACAGCACAACAGAAGCCGCACCGATGCTTTTGGCAATCTGGTAAATCATGGCATCCAACACCAATCCGGCATGCTTGTCTCCTTCTTCTATCTGCCAGATAATGGCAGACACATCGGTCGTACCCAGATGTGCCGTAAGACCGGCACGGCCGGAAATGCGTTTCTTAAGTTCGTCTTTAGTATAACGCCCGGAACAGCAAAGGTCTATCAACTGCCCGGCAGGGAGCGTACCGGCACGTTCCGGCGAGAACGGTCCTTCGCCGTCGAGCGCATTATTCACATCGACAGCCCTGCCGCAATGATGAACGCCGACGGATATGCCGCCCCCCAGGTGACAAACAATCAAATCCAGGGCTTCATAACGCGTATCGTGTTCAGCCGCATAACGGCGGGCGATAGCACGCTGGTTCAGCGCATGCCAGATAGTGATACGGGGCATAAGGGGAGAACCCGTGATGCGGGCTATCTCGTCCAGTTCGTCCACTACACCCGGGTCGGCAATGAATGCACGGCAAGCCGGAAGCAATGCGGCAAGCTCGGAAGCTATAAGACAACCCAAGTTACAGGCATGCGTACGCATGGCATGAAGAATATCGTCCAGCATGGCATCGTTCACTTCATATACGCCACCCGGTATGGGTTTCAATAACCCGCCGCGCCCCACTATGGCATCGAATTCAAAAGGAATATTATTGGCTTCCAGCTCTTTCAACACCAAGTTCTTGCGGAATTCAAACTGGTCGATGATATGAGAGAACGGAGACAGTTCGTCTACCGTATGCCGGATATTGCGCACCAGGCGGGGCACGTCGTTCTCGTATACGGCAATCTTTGTCGAAGTGGAACCGGGGTTGACAACGAGTATCTTCATCTATATTTTAGCTATTTATTCCCTACGGTCATGACACGTCTTTTATCTTTAACACATAGGTACGTTGACGATTTGAATTTGCTGGTTTACGAATTATTTTTGCTCATGTCCGCTCCGAAACTGCTCAGGCACGCCATGGCGATACTATAATACTTAGACAATCCAGAGTCGCTGCGCGACGGCAATACGACCGGGCATACAGGTCCTTGGAGCAGTCCCGCCATATCTGCATGGGAAAACAAGGAAACCGCTTTATAGAAAGCATTACCCGACTCGATATTCGGGAAAATCAATACGTCGGCTTCCCCATTGATAGGAGACACGATACCTTTGATATCACCGCTCGTTTTCTCGCAGGCAGTCTTTACATCCAACGGGCCGTCGATGATAACATCTCCGAATTCACCCGCCTCGGCAAGCTCTACGATATTGACGTAATCCAACGAATGGGGAAACCGTGCGCTCACCTTTTCCGTACAATGGATAAGTGCGATGCGCGGTTGTTCGATACCGAAATGGCGGCAGGTATGAATGGCATACCAAATCATCTCTATACGTTGCTGTAAAGTAGGCCGGGGTATAACGGCAGCATCCGAGAAAAAGAGCAGCTTATCATAAGTGGGAATCTGCATTACGGCAAGATGCGTCAAAATCTTACCTTTAGGCAACAGTCCTTTCTCTTTATCGAGAATGGCATGAAGCAAATTATCCGTATTGATAATGCCTTTCATCAAAATATCCGCACCACCCTCGCGTACGATACGTACCGCTTCCCGCGCCGCCTCATCTTTATCTTCGATATGCAAAACCTGTACATGCTCGGGATATTTCTTCAACGTAGGATATTTCTCCAAAACAGCCGAATCGCCAATCATCAGAAACTCTGCAATACCTTCATCCAAAGCACGGGCTATAGCATATTCTGTATTGGGGTCGTTAGCGCAAACTACTGCAATACGCTTCCTTTTGTTCAAGGTTTTCAGATGAGAAGTCAGTTGTTCAAAGTTCCGAATAGGTTCCATAACGTTAGATTTTTAGCAAATATCTAAAAAAATGTCGAGAAAATAAACGTTACACCCCATTTTATTTTCTATGTTTTATATCATTTTGATAGGTACGGGAGACGGAGGAGGTGATGTATTTGAACACAGAGGCACAGAGACACAGAGTTTACTTGAATGTGGAGGCACAGAGTTTTTTTGTTTATATGAAGAACCGGTGACGGAGTTTGCGAAAGGAAACCCAATGTTTCTGCATTAAAAGGAAGTCTATGTCTTTACATTAAAGAAAACTCTGTATCTCTACATTAAAAGAAACCCTGTGTCTCTGCATTAAAAGAAAACTCTGTGCCTCCACATTCAAGTAAACTCTGTGTCTCTGTGCCTCTGTGTTCAAAAACATCCCCCCTCTATGTTAAAACTCTGTGAAACTCTGTGTCCTCTGTGGTGAATTGTGTACTTTTGCCACAAATACAGATAGATATATGAATAGTCTTATTTTTCCGCCGTACGTGCATGAAGGAGACCGCGCAATTATCCTCTCCCCTTCCAGCAAAATCGACAAGTCCTTCCTGAAAGGGGCTAAAAAGCGGCTGAAATCATGGGGACTGGAAGTTGTACTCGCCAAGCATGCAGGCAGCGCGCACGGAACTTATGCAGGAAGCATACAGCAACGGTTGAAAGACTTGCAGGAAGCAATGGACGATGAAAAAGCCGGAGTTATCCTTTGCAGCCGTGGCGGATACGGAGCCGTACATCTGGTAGGGCAACTCGACTTTACCAAATTCCGCCGGCATCCCAAATGGTTAATCGGTTTCAGCGATATCACCGCCCTGCACAATGTATTTCAGCAAAACGGATTCGCCTCGCTACATGCTCCTATGGCACGGCATCTCACCGTAGAACCGGAGGACGATTTCTGCACCCAAGCACTGAAAGACATCCTGTTCGGGAATAAGCTGGAAGAAGAAACGGCATTCAGCTATACTTGTCCTGCCCATAAGCTCAACCATAAAGGGGAAGGAACCGGAATCCTCCGGGGTGGAAACATATCTGTCTTTTACGGTTTACGCGGCACGCCTTATGATATTCCGGCAGAAGGTACGATACTTTTCATCGAAGATGTAGGCGAACGTCCCCATGCGGTAGAACGTATGATGTACAACCTGAAACTGGGTGGCGTACTCGAAAAACTATCCGGGCTTATCATCGGGCAATTTACCGAATACGAAGAGAATATGTCTTTAGGAAAGGAGTTGTACGGAGCATTGGCCGACTTGGTAAAAGAGTATGATTACCCCATATGTTTCGGATTTCCGGTAGGACACGTTACGATGAATGTACCGATGATTAACGGCGCACAGGTTACGCTGGAAGTAGGAAAGAAAGAAACAAGATTAAGCTTTAATATCCCAAAAGAATGAAACGCAATTACACAATTATCCCGCTATCCCTGCTGTTACTCATAGCTATGGTAGCATGCAGCAATAAAAACAAAACCAATACGGACAGTGAAGACATGCAATCTGCAAGCACAGTCGATGTTCCCCAGTTCGATGCGGACAGTGCATACCGGTACATCGAGGCGCAGGTAGCTTTCGGACCGCGCGTACCCAATACACCCGCCCACAAAGCCTGCGGGGAATACCTGGCAAAGAAACTGGAACAGTTCGGAGCGAAAGTATATAACCAGCAAATAGATTTAATTGCCTATGACGGTACGTTACTGAAAGCGCGCAACATTATCGGCAGCTACAAGCCCGAAACAAAGAAGCGTATCGTACTTCTTTCCCATTGGGACAGCCGTCCGTGGGCGGATGCCGACCCCGACGAGAAGAACCGGCATACTCCCATTGCCGGCGCCAACGATGGTGCAAGCGGAGTAGGCGTATTGCTCGAGATAGCCCGCCAGCTCCAGGGACAACAGCCGGAACTGGGTATCGACATCGTATTGGTAGATGCCGAAGACTATGGCCCTCACCAGGCCTACACCGGCAATCATAAAGAAGAATACTGGGCACTCGGCGCACAATATTGGGCACGCAATCCTCATGTACAAGGATATAACGCACGTTTTGGCATCCTTCTCGACATGGTAGGCGCCAAAGATGCCACTTTCTTCTACGAAGGTTACTCCGAAGAATTCGCCAAGGACATCAACCGGAAAGTATGGAACACTGCCAACAACCTGGGATACGGGCACTATTTCGTAAAAGAGAGAGGAAGCACCGTAACAGACGACCACCTTTTCGTTTACCGGAATGCACGTATTCCTACTATCGACATCATCCAGTATAGTGAAGAAACCGGTTTCTATGAAAATTGGCATACCCTGAAAGACGATATGGACGGTATCGACCGCAACACCTTGAAGGCGGTAGGCCAGACGGTAATGGAAGTTATCTACAACGAAAAATAAATACTAAAGATAAATTTATTATGACTATCAACGAAGTACAAGATGAAGTAATCGCCGAGTTCAACGATTTCGACGATTGGATGGACCGCTACCAGCTTCTTATCGATTTAGGAAATGAACAGGAACCGCTCGACGACAAATATAAAACGGAACAGAACCTGATTGAAGGCTGCCAAAGCCGTGTATGGTTGCAAGCAGACGAAAAGGACGGAAAAATCATTTTCCAGGCCGAGAGCGATGCCTTAATAGTAAAAGGCATTATTTCGCTTCTTATCAAGGTACTTTCCGAACACACACCGGACGAAATTCTGGAAGCCAATCTTTATTTCATAGACAAGATAGGATTGAAAGAGCACCTTTCTCCTACACGCAGCAACGGATTGCTCTCTATGGTGAAGCAGATGCGGATGTATGCGCTGGCATTCAAGGCAAAAGGAACGAATGCCTGAGGAGCTTGCAGTTTCGGACATAAGAACAAAAGAACACATATTCAGGGATATTCAGTAAATGTCCCTAAAAATCAAGATGGCATATGAAGATGATAGAGCATACTCACTTCATATGCCATTTTTATAGTCCTATTCCTGTAATTTCTCACACAATCTTACCCTACAAGACATGACGCTCGGGAAGAAGTCTGAAGACATCTTCTGCCTCTGCCTGTAAAATCATATCATGCCGCTTTCACCGTCCTGTTCCTGATCTTGTCTATCATCAGTACGGCATTTGCCGTATGTATTCCAAAGAAAATCCACAGGATTT
>NZ_KB894178.1 GCF_000374365.1 Bacteroides gallinarum DSM 18171 = JCM 13658 | reverse complement strand
TTCTTTGGAATACATACGGCAAATGCCGTACTGATGATAGACAAGATCAGGAACAGGACGGTGAAAGCGGCATGATATGATTTTACAGGCAGAGGCAGAAGATGTCTTCAGACTTCTTCCCGAGCGTCATGTCTTGTAGGGTAAGATTGTGTGAGAAATTACAGGAATAGGACTATAAAAATGGCATATGAAGTGAGTATGCTCTATCATCTTCATATGCCATCTTGATTTTTAGGGACATTTACTGAATATCCCTAAATAATCATTAAATAGTTAAATGCACTGCAATACCCTTGTAGTGCATTTAACTTTTATATGTATTCGGTGTAATCTGTGGCGAGCCTTCTGCACGCACTTTCATAATAGGGGATTAAGGTTCCGTATAGTCTCCGTTGGCCTTGATTAGCTCGATTAGCTTTTCTACGGCTTCTTCTTCGGGGATGTTCTTTTCTATACATTCTTTCTTTTTGTACAGGCTGATTTTACCCCGTCCGGCTCCTACATAGCCGTAATCGGCATCCGCCATTTCGCCGGGACCGTTGACTATACAGCCCATAATACCTATCTTGAGCCCTTTTAGGTGCGAGGTCGCTTTCTTGATACGGGCAATGGTGCTTTGGAGGTCGTAGAGCGTGCGGCCGCAGCCCGGACACGAGATGTATTCCGTTTTGCTGGTACGGATGCGCCCTGCTTGCAGGATGCCGAAAGCTGTGGCGTCTATCGTCTTGTCGCTTATCGCCTTGCTGCCCTTTCCGTTGCTTTGGTTGTATAGAAGGATGCCGTCGCACAGCCCGTCGATAATGAGTGCGCCCATGTCGGCTGCCGATTTGATTTGCAGGTTTTCCGTTTCGCATTCGGTATAATGCTGGAAGAATATGAGGGGATTTTTCAGCCCTTCATTCATCAGCTGATGTGCCAGCGCACGGTATTCGCCCAGGCGGTTGGGGTGGATGCTTTGTGCTATGAGTACTATTTCCGGATGATATCTCAGCCCGGCAATCGTTTCGTCGTTCAGTCCCATGTAGGTGATGAACAGGAATTTCAGCGAAGCGCTGCAACCGCTGACGAACGGTAGCTGTTCGCTCTTGAAGGCAGGCCATGTACCGGTTTGCCCTTCCCAAAGGTCGGCGTCGATGATGTATTGCATATTTCCGGTGCGGTGTCCGGGCAGCCGGCGCCCTACGTAAACGTAATCGGGAGTGAATTGCGGGTCGAAATCCATGTTGTCTTCCAGGCGGGCGGCTACGACTACGGGGAGGTTGTCTCCGCCTATGTTGCGTACGGCGGTCGTAGGCCTGCGCTCGGGGGAGAGGTAGTTGAAGCCGGGGGCTTCGGCTCCCGGTATGTACGGGTGTCCGTGGCGTTGCGCGATGTAGTCCGCCAGTTTGCGGGCAACGGGGATTTCCGCTTCAGGGGCTTCGCTCAGGGATACGCGTATCGTGTCGCCCAGGCCGTCGGCAAGCAAAGCGCCTATGCCCAGTGCGGACTTGATACGTCCGTCTTCTCCGTCTCCGGCTTCCGTTACGCCGAGGTGGAGGGGGAAGTGCATGTCTTCTTTTTCCATGACGGCGGCAAGCAGGCGTACGGTTTTTACCATGATTACGGTGTTGGATGCCTTAATGGAGATGACTACGTCCGTGAAGTGCTCCGCCACGCAGATTCGCAGGAATTCCATGCACGATTCTACCATGCCTTCCGGGGTGTCACCGTAGCGCGACATGATACGGTCGGACAGGGAGCCGTGGTTTACGCCGATACGGACGGCGGTGTGGTTTGCCTTGCAGATGTTCAGAAAGGGAACGAAACGCTCGCGTATCTTCCCGACTTCCTGCGCATATTCTTCGTCGGTGTATTCCAGGTGTTTGAAGGTGCGTGCGGCATCTACGTAGTTCCCCGGATTGATACGGACTTTTTCTGCATACTGTGCCGCTACGTCGGCCACCTTGGGATTGAAATGTACGTCGGCTACCAGCGGAACCATATAGCCGTCGCGGCGCAGGGCGGCGTTGATGTTCATCAGGTTCTCTGCTTCCTTGATGCCCTGGGTGGTGAGGCGTACGTATTCTCCGCCGGCATCGACGATGCGTTCGGCTTGCGCTACGCATGCATCGGTGTCCTGCGTGGAGGTGTTGGTCATACTTTGTATGCGGATAGGATTGGAGCCGCCCAGGGGGGTGGCTCCAATGTTCACTTCTGATGTTTCCCGTCGGGAATAATTGAATAAATCCACGTTGTTGGTGTTTAGTGATTAGTGTTTAGTGATAAACGTTTAGTGATTATTAGCGGTGTATGGTTTGTTTGTCATGAACACCTCATTAATCACTGAACGCTTATCACTAATCACTTCGATTAGTTTACTTTATACTCGTACTTCACTTCTTTCAGGTCTTCGTTCGCTTTCACGATTTTCTTTTTCAGGCCTTCTTTGTAGGCTGCGAAGGTTTCCGCCAGCTCATTGTCGCTCAATGCGAGCATTTGCACGGCAAGAATGGCGGCGTTCATGGCTCCATTGATAGCTACGGTGGCTACGGGGATGCCCGGAGGCATCTGGATGATAGAGTAGAGTGCGTCTACGCCGTCGAGCACGGAGCCTTTTACGGGTACGCCGATAACGGGCAATGTGGTGTTGGCGGCGATGACGCCCGGCAGGGCGGCAGCCATGCCTGCTGCGGCGATAATCACTTTAATGCCGCGTTTGCGGGCGCCTTTGGCAAATTCCTCTACCGCTTCCGGAGTGCGGTGGGCGGAGAGGGCGTTCATTTCGAACGGTACATGCAAGTCATTGAGTAGCTGTGCGGCTTTTTCCATTACGGGAAGGTCGGAGGTGCTACCCATGATGATACTGACAATGGGAGACATCATGTTTAAATTTTTAATTCTTATTTTTTTAGTTGTTTATCAGCGCTTTATATGCTTCCGCATCCAGCAGGCTGTCGAAGTCCGCATCGGCGGAGGGTTTGATTTTAATGAGCCAGCCTTCGCCGTAGGGGTCTTTGTTCACTAGTTCCGGACGTTCTTCCAGCGCTTCGTTTTGTTCCAGTATCTCTCCTGCAACGGGCAGGAAAAGGTCGGAAATGGTTTTTACCACTTCGATAGTACCGAAGGTTTCATCGGCAGCCAGTGTTTCGCCTACTGTCTGGATATCTACGAATACGATGTCTCCCAGTTGTTCCTGGGCGTAATCTGTGATTCCTACATAAGCTACGTCGCCTTCCAGGCGAATCCATTCATGTTCTTTCGTGTACTTTACATCATTGGGAAAGTTCATAATCATTAGTTTTAAGAGTTAATATTTAAAATAATAATAGGCTGAATAAGCGGAATACCAGTTTGCTGAGCGGGTGTAGCACCAGCAGGGAGCAAACCAGTCCTACGGCAAATCCGCCCATTACCTCGCCGAGCGTATGGTGTTGCAGGATAATGCGTGCCGTGCCCAATATGCCTGCAACGAGAATGGTGATGCACAGCCAGCCCGTAGGGTTGTAGCCGAACAGGGCGCTGAAAGCGACCAGCCCGCCTATTATGGCGCCTGCGCCTGCCATGTGCTCGCTGAGTTTCCATTTCAGGTTGACGATTACGCAGATAATCATCATGATAAGGGCGGCAAGGATGATGCCTGTCATATACCAGGGGATATTCAGCCGGTGCATCATGAGCAGGCAGAATATGTAGGAGGTAATGGTCAGGATGAAAGGGATGTACCTGCGTTTCCGTTCGGTCAGGTCCTCGGGGCTGAACCCGTTGATTTTGCGGAAAAGGAAAATCGTCAGGGTAGGCATCAGGATTGTGAAGCAATATACCACGCCCAGTACAATCAGTTTGTATTGAAGGGGCATGATTCGCAGGTATGAGAATACGAACAGTACCAGGAATGCCAGGAAAGGTATGGAAAACGGTGTGAAGATGACCGAAATCAGCCTGGCTGCCCTGATAAGGGTTTTGTCAGCTATGATATGTTGTTCTACTGCCATTTTTTTGTTTTTGCATTATCACTTTACCGCTCCGGTGCTTTGCCGCCCGGTTGTTATTTTCTCAGCCTTGCCACCGGAATGTTCAGTTGCTGGCGGTATTTGGCTACGGTGCGGCGGGCAATCGGGTAGCCTTTTTCTTTCAGTATCTCGGTCAGCTCGTCGTCGGTATAGGGTTTTTTCTTGTCTTCGTTGTCGATGCACTCTTTGAGCGCTTTCCGTATTTCGCGTACGGACATTTCCTCGCCGTCTTCCGTAACGTATCCGTCGCTGAAGAAGAACTTCAACGGGTAGATTCCGTAATTGGTCTGGACGTATTTGCTGTTACTCACGCGGGAAATCGTCGAGATGTCGAGCCCGGTGCGTTCGGCTACGTCTTTCAGTATCATGGGGCGGAGCAATGATTCGTCGCCGTCGAGAAAGAAGGGGCGCTGCAAGTCGATAATCGCTTGCATGGTGGTGAGCAATGTGTTCTGGCGCTGCCTTACGGCGTCGATGAACCCTTGGGCGGCGTCCATTTTCTGTTTGAGGAACATCATGGCCTCTTTGGATTCTTTGGACTGGTTCGCTTTGTTCTTGGTATGTTCTTCCACCATTTCGGTGAAGTCGCGGCTCATGCGCAGCTCGGGGACGTTCCGGTTGTTGAGCGTCAGGTTGATAGTGCCGTCGTCATACGTGTCTACGATAAAGTCCGGTACGATTTGTTGCAGGTTCTTGCCGATAGCCTCGCCTAGCGATGCGCCCGGACGGGGGTTCAGCTTGCAGATTTCCTTTATGGCTTGCCGGAAGGCTTCTTCTTCCAGGCCGAGTTTTTGCTGTATCTTGTCCCAGTGCTTGCGGGTGAATTCCTCGTAGCATTCGGAGATAATGGCTTCTTCGATATAGAGCAGGGGGTTGGGTGTAAAGTGTTGCTGCTCTATCTTGCGCCGTATCTGGATGAGAAGGCACTCTTGCAGGTTGCGGGCGCCCAGTCCGGCCGGGTCGAAATCCTGGATGATTTTCAATGTTTCTTCCAGTTCCCCGGGGGTAGCTTCGATGCCCACGTAAATGGCAAGCTCATCGCTGATGCTGTCCAGCGACTTGCGCAGCAGGCCGTCGTCGTCCAGCGAACCGATGAGGTACTCGGCCAGTTCGCGCTGATGCTCGGTGAGGTTGCGTTCGCCCAGTTGCTCTTTCAGGGTTTCATAGAAGGAGGTGGCATCGGAGAAGGGGATTTCTTCGGCTTGTTCCCCTTTGCTGCGGTTGTTCTCCTGCAATTTATAGTCGGGTATATCGTCTTCCGTCAGGTAGTCGTTTAAGGAGTCGTAATCCGTGTCTCCGCCGTCTTCCGCAGTGGTGTCCATATCGGAGGTATCGGAATATTCGTCGCCGGCGGTGTCCTCTTTCCCTTCTTCCAGCGCAGGGTTTTCCAGCAGTTCGGCACGCACGCGGTCTTCCAGTTCTATCGCCGGAAGTTCCAGCAGTTTCACTACCAGAATTTGTTGCGGCGACAGCGTCTGTATCTGTTGCTGTGCTTGGGTCTGTATCTGTCGGGAGCCTTGTGCCATATTTTTAATTGTTTACTAGAATGCAAAGATAATGCAAAATTCTTATCCGCGCACTTTTTGCAAAAATAGTGAATAGTTCGGGAACGGGAAATCTTCTCTTATTATATTTAACAAGAAAGCCGCGGCATGGTTGCATTTTTGTTCTTATCTTTGCTGTACGAACTAAAAAACAAAACGGTATGTTTGCTAAAGAAACGTATATGCAGCGCCGGGCCCTGCTGAAAAAGAACATTGGCTCAGGAGTATTATTGTTTTTGGGTAATGACGAACAGGGATTGCATTATGAGGATAATACCTTCCGCTATCGTCAGGACTCCACTTTCTTATATTATTTCGGCTTGTCGTTTGCCGGCTTGTCGGCGGTTATCGATATCGACGAGGACAGGGATATTATTTTCGGGGATGAATTGACTATCGACCATATCGTCTGGATGGGTACGCAGCCTACCTTGAAAGAGAAAAGCGAACGGGTGGGTGTAACGGAGGTGTTGCCTTCTTCCGGGATAGCGGAATATTTGCAGGAAGCGGTACGCAAAGGGCGGACTGTGCATTATCTTCCGCCTTACCGCGCCGAACATAAGTTGAAGCTGCTGGACTGGCTGGGCATCCGGCCTGCATGCCAGGAGGGTTCCGTTCCCTTTATCCGTGCGATAGTGGCGCAGCGTAGTTATAAGTCCGCCGAAGAGATAGTGGAAATAGAGAAGGCATGCAATGTAACGGCGGATATGCATATTACTGCTATGAAGGTGCTTCGTCCGGGCATGTACGAATACGAGGTCGTTGCGGAAATGAACCGAGTGGCCGAGTCCAACAATTGCGAGCTTTCTTTTGCAACGATTGCCACGGTCAACGGCCAGACTCTGCATAATCATTATCATGGCAATAAGGTGAAGCCGGGCGATTTGTTCCTGATTGATGCCGGTGCGGAGGTGGAGTCGGGGTATGCAGGTGATATGTCGTCCACCATTCCTGCCGATAAGACGTTTACGCCCCGGCAGCGCGCCGTATATGAAATTCAGAATGCAATGCATCTGGAATCGGTTAAGGCGCTTCGTCCCGGTATTCCTTATATGGATGTTTACGAGCTTTCGGCTCGTGTCATGGTAGAGGGCATGAAAGAGCTCGGCTTGATGAAAGGTAATGCGGAGGATGCTGTACGCGAAGGTGCACACGCTCTGTTCTATCCTCATGGATTGGGGCATATGATGGGACTGGACGTGCATGACATGGAGAATCTCGGAGAAATCTGGGTGGGTTATAACGGCCAGCCCAAGAGTACGCAGTTCGGCCGTAAGAGCCAGCGTCTTGCCATTCCCCTGGAACCGGGGTTCGTGCATACCGTTGAACCGGGTATTTATTTTATCCCCGAACTGATAGACCTTTGGAAAGGCGAGAAGAAATTTAAAGATTTCATCGATTATGATAAGGTAGAGGAGTACCGCCATTTCGGAGGTATCCGCAACGAGGAAGATTACCTGATTACAGAAACCGGTGCACGCCGTCTGGGTAAGAAGATACCTTTGACGCCGGAGGAGGTGGAAGCGTTGAGATAATTGAAAGCAGTTGAGAATGGATAGTTGAAAGTTGGGAGTTGAGAGTTGAAAGTTAGCTGCGCTATTATGCTGCATAGTAACTTTCAACTTTCAACTCCCAACTACCTATGCGTGTAGCTCCAATATGAACCGTGCGCCTTTTGTATAACTGCTGTCCAGTGTCAGGCTACCGTTCATCTTAGTGGCAATCAGGGAGCAGATAGGCAGTCCTAAACCGTCGCCTTGCGTCAGATTTTTTATCTCGGTGAAGGGCTTGAAGATGTTTTCGCGTTGTGCTTCGGGAATGCCGCAGCCTGTATCGCTGATGATGAACTGGTGGGTATGGGCACCGCGTTTCTTGAAATCCAGCCATATCTTTCCGCCGGCGGGAGTATATTCCGCCGAATTTTCCAATAGGTGCAGCAGGATACGTTCCAAGTGCTCCGGACTGATTTTTACATTCAGCTTAGGGGCGTTGACGGTAAGGGAGACATCTTCTTGTACCTTGTTCCTGATTTTGTCCATGATGCTTTCGCAGAAGGCCGAAATGTTCTTTTCCTGCACTTCGTAGGGTTCCGACAAGCTGTTCTCCAACTCGGATAATTCCTGGATATGGCTCGAGAAGGTACGCAGTGCCTGTACGCCGGGGAGCTCCGGGTCGAGCGTATCTAAGGTCGGCTCCATTTGGGCGGAGATATTCCGGATGAACCGGCTCTTCAGTTCGTTGTGCTCGTTGGCGGTATCGATAGCTTTCTTTTGTTTGCGTGTCAACATGACGAAACGCAAGAGTACAATGGCTCCTATTACCAGTGCCGCCGCTAAAACGGCGGTCAGTATGCAAAGGCCGATGATGATGTATTGCTTGGCGGAAAGGGAGTCGTCTTTTTCCTGAATGGTGGCCAGGCTTCCGTCGTATTTGTTTTTCAATATATTCAGTTTGTCTTGTGCAGCGAGTGCCTTGACGGAATCTGCCCAGACGATGTACTTGTCGTAGGTACGGGCTACCAACGTCGCATTATTGGCTTTACGGGCGATGTCGATTAGTTTTTTATAGCATTCGTCCACTTTGGTGTAGTTCTTTTGTTGCTTGTACCGCTCTATCAGTTTCCTGAAAGCCGAGTCGCCCTGGGTATTCATGCCGAAAGTGTAGTAGTAATTTGCCTGGGTGTACAGGAAATCGTTGCTTAAGGAGTCGTTGCCGGCAGCCTTGGCTGTTTCTGCCAATTTATTCAACTGTTCTTTGGCACGGGTAGGATTTTTGATGTCGATGTACATCTGCAACCGTTCTTTGTTGATGCGGAAACGCAGGTCGGGAAGGCTTTTTTTGAGTTTCTGCTCACCGCTGCCTACCAGTTGCTCGGCACTGCGCAGAAGCTCGAATGCTTCTTTGTAATAGTTCTCGCGATGATAGAGGGCACTGGCATTGACGCCGCATTCTACCGCCGGGGCATATTTCTCCTGTGAGGCAAAGGAGTTGTAGGCTTGGAGGAAAAGGTAGCGGGCTTTGATATATTCTTTTTTTGCCAGGCTTTCCTGCGCTTGTTTCATCAGCTCGTCGGCACGGTTCTGTGCATAGGTCTGGGTACATAGGCAGAATAGTGCCAGGGAGAGTATTGTAATGATTCTTTTCATTATGCGTGGAGTTTGTTTGATTTGCTTACAAAGTTAAGACATTCTTTGCTATGTTGTATGCGGAAGTCCGTAATTTCCCTCTTTGCCGGACAGAATGTCCGGCATCGGGTAAGGATACTGTTCGGGTAATGGAATCAGTATTTGAAGCTGCTGCCGCCCAGGAATTCCCTCAGCAGGGATGTCAGCGGGATTTCTTTGTCTTGTACCGGTGTGAAGTATTTGATGAACTTCATGAGCCGGTAGGCTTCGGCGTATTCGGGGCAGTTGCGCGGCACGCTGGTAAGTATGGGTTCTGCATGGCAGCGCAGCACGGCAAACTCGAATAGTAGGGCGGAGTTGAACATGACATCGGCATTTTCCTGGTAGGGGAATATCCATTTGTCCTCGCCTGCACGTACGCTGGGCCAGCGCGAAATGGTTTCCCGTGCCGAATATCCCCGGTAGTTGAAGTCGCGGATAATGCGGCGTAGCAGGCGGTTGTCCGTCGTCGGAATCCAGTTGTGGTCGTCCAATGAGATAGTTGTCAATGCGGAAACGTAAATCTTGTATTTGCTCTCCGCCGGAATTTGCGGGGTAAGCTCCGGGTTCAGGGCATGGATGCCTTCCAATATAAGAATGGTATGTTCGTCGATGCGCAGTTTGTCTCCTTTATATTCTTTCTTGCCTATTGTGAAATTGAACCGAGGAAGTTCCACTTCCTCACCCCGCAATAAGGCTTGCAACTGGTTGTTGAACAGTTCGAGGTCGAGGGCATAGAGGGATTCGTAATCGTAATTGCCGTTTTCGTCGAGCGGGGTATCTTCGCGGTCTACGAAATAATTGTCCAGTGAAATGGGGTAAGGGCGCAGGCCGTTGGTCATTAGCTGCACCGAGAGCCGTTTGCTGAAGGTGGTTTTCCCGGATGAGGAAGGGCCGGAAATCAGTACGAGCTTTACGCGGCTTCCGTTTTCTCCCCGGTGATAGATTTCATCGGCAATCTGGGCGATTTTTTTTTCCTGGAGGGCTTCTGCCACATTAATCAGGTCGGTTGCGTAGCCTTCTTCGCAGGCGAGGTTGAAGTCGCCTACATTGCTTAATCCCATGATGTAGTTCCAGCGCAGGTGTTCCTTGAATACGTCGAGCATCTTTTCCTGCTTTACCACTTCTTCCAGTACGGCGGGGTTTTCTTTGTTGGGGATGCGCAATAGGAGGCCGTCGTAATATTTCACGATGTCGAACAGTTTGATAAAGCCTGTGCTGGGCAGCAGGTTGCCGTAATAGTAATCTACCGTGTCTCCCAACGTATAGTAATAGGTGTATATGGAGCCGGATGTTTCCAGGAGTTTTACCTTGTCGTTCATCCCCCGTTCGCTGAATACCCGTACGGCTTCGGTGGTGTGGCATTCGGTACGGCGGAACGGGATGTCTTCGGCTATGATTTCCTGCATCCGTTTCTTGATTGCCGTTACGTCTTCCAGCTCGATAGGGCGTCCGATGCGGAGGTTGCAGAAGTAGCCTTTGGATACGGGGTGCTCTACGAACAGTTTGCCTTCCGGAAATAGCTCGCTGACAGCTTTGTACAGAATGAAACAAAGCGAACGGACGTAGGTACGCATACCGGAGGAGTCGCGCACATCGAGAAATTCTACGTCTTTATTATTGTATACCCGGAAATTCAGCCCTTCGGAACGGTTATTTACTTTGGCGCTGACTACCTGGTAAGGAAAATTAAGATTAAAACCGTAATAAATATCCAAAAGTGAGCTTCCTATGGGGAATTCTTTATAAATATTATTATTTTTGCAACAAATTTGTAACATGTGTTTCATGATGTCTTTTTTTGGAGTGATTGATACGTTAAATATAAGACATAATAACAAATGGCACAAAGAAACACTTTAACTAATTAAAGATGGAATATTCTTTTTATGATTTTTTAAAGCTGCTTGGCTCGTTGGCATTGTTCCTCTACGGAATGAAAATTATGAGTGAGGGACTTCAAAAGTTTGCCGGCGACCGCTTGCGGAAGATTTTGACCGCTATGACGACCAACCGGGTAACCGGTGTACTGACGGGTGTGCTTATAACGGCACTTATCCAGTCCTCCTCGGCAACTACCGTAATGGTGGTGAGTTTTGTCAATGCCGGGTTATTGACCCTGTCACAATCTATCGGTGTGATAATGGGAGCCAATATCGGTACTACCGTCACGGCATGGATTATTTCAGCTTTAGGATTTAAAGTGGATATCGCCGCTTTCGCCCTCCCTCTTTTAGCTTTCGGCATTCCGCTCATGTTTTCTCAAAAAAGCGCCCGTAAGTCCATAGGCGAGTTTATTTTCGGTTTTTCTTTCCTTTTCATGGGGCTTTCCTTGTTGCAGGCCAATGCGCCCGATTTGCGGCATAACCCGGAGATGCTGGCTTTTGTGCAGGATTATACGGACATGGGTTATTTGTCGATTCTTCTGTTTGTCTTGATAGGAACGATATTGACCATGATTGTGCAGGCTTCTGCGGCAACAATGGCTATTACCCTGATTATGTGCGCCAATGGCTGGATTAGCTTCGAACTGGGAGCGGCGCTCGTTCTCGGCGAGAATATCGGTACGACCATAACGGCCAACCTTGCGGCGCTTACCGGTAATACGCAGGCCAGGAGGGCTGCGCTGGCGCATCTGGCATTCAACGTGTTCGGCGTTATATGGGTATTGTGCCTGTTTGTTCCTTTTACACAGGGTATATCCTGGTTTGTGGACAATGTAATGGGAACCAAAGACCCGGCTGTTGCCGTTTCGTTTAAGCTGTCGGCTTTCCATACTTGTTTCAATATATGCAATGTGTTGATATTGATATGGTTCGTGAAGTTTATAGAGCGCACGGTCTGTGCCATTATCCCGCAGAAGGAGCAGGACGAGGAGTACCGCCTGCGCTTTATTACGGGCGGTATGCTTTCTACCGCCGAGCTTTCCATTTTGCAGGCGAGCAAGGAAATCCATTTGTTTGCCGAACGTACCCACCGTATGTTCGGTATGGTGCGCGATTTGCTGCATACCGATAAGGATGATGATTTCAATAAGTTGTTCAGCCGTATAGAGAAGTACGAGAATATCAGCGACAGCATGGAACTGGAGATTGCGAATTATCTGAACCAGGTATCAGAGGGACGCCTGAGCTCTGAAAGTAAATTGCAAATCCGGACTATGCTCCGTGAGGTGACGGAGATAGAAAGTATCGGCGACAGTTGTTATAACCTGGCACGTACTATCAATCGTAAGCGCCAGGCGAACCTGGAATTTACGGAGAAACAATACGAGCACATTCACTTTATGATGAAGCTGACCGATGATGCTCTCAGGCAGATGATTGTGGTGGTAGAGCGTTCCGAGCACCAGAGCATCGATGTGAACAAATCGTTTAACCTGGAAAATGAAATCAACAATTACCGCAACCAGTTGAAGAACCAGAATATCCTTGATGTTAATAATAAGGAGTATGATTATCAAATGGGTGTCTATTATATGGATATTATCGGGGAATGCGAGAAACTGGGCGACTACGTGGTTAACGTAGTGGAAGCCAGCAGCGATATAAAAGAAAAGAAAGCGTCTTAGGACGCTTTCTCGAATTCTTCTTTGCCCACTCCGCATAAGGGGCATACCCAATCATCGGGAAGGTCTTCGAAAGCCGTTCCCGGTTCTATTCCGTTTTCAGGGTCCCCTTGTTCCGGGTCGTAAACATATTCGCAAATAGTGCAAATGTACTTTTCCATAATTTTCTTTTATTTAAAATTCTTCTTTGATAACAATCGGACTTCCCTTTTTGTTCATTGTTTAAGTAAAAAAAGGCGTATTTGGGAAACTTATAAAAAGATTTAATAACACTCGCTATACGAATTATTGTTGTATTTTTGCAATTCAATTTAAACCTAACGATTTGCATGACTGCAACAAAGGATGATTTTTATCATGTCGGGCTTACCGACGATGAAGTACGGAAGAGCCGTACGGAACATGGTGTAAACTTGTTGACGCCCCCGAAGCGTCCGTCTTTGTGGAAACTCTATCTGGAAAAGTTTGAAGACCCCGTGGTAAGAGTACTGTTGGTGGCTGCTTTCTTTTCTTTGATTATTTCCATAGTGGAGAACGAATATGCCGAAACAATCGGTATCATAGCCGCCATTTTGCTGGCTACCGGTATCGGTTTCTTTTTTGAGTACGATGCCAATAAGAAATTCGATTTGCTGAATGCGGTGAACGAAGAGACCTTGGTGAAGGTTATCCGTAACGGGCGCGTACAGGAAATTCCCCGTAAGGATGTGGTGGTAGGCGATGTCATTATCCTGGAAACGGGAGAAGAAATCCCTGCCGACGGAGAATTGCTGGAAGCCATTTCCCTGCAGGTAAACGAATCCAATCTTACGGGCGAGCCCGTTATATCCAAGACGACGGTGGAAGCCGATTTCGATGAGGAAGCAACCTATGCTTCCAATCGGGTGCTGCGTGGAACGACGGTGGTAGACGGGCACGGGGTTATGCGTGTGGAGTTAGTGGGCGATGCTACGGAAATCGGAAAGGTAGCCCGCCAGAGTACGGAACAAAGTACCGAGCCGACTCCGCTGAATATCCAGTTGACGAAGCTTGCCGGCCTTATAGGGAAAATCGGTTTCTCGGTAGCAGGACTGGCGTTCGCTATCTTTTTTGTAAAAGATGTGGTGCTGGCTTATGATTTTGCCTCCTTCCATACTTTCGAGCAATGGTTGCCTGCCTTGAAAGATACTCTGCAATATTTCATGATGGCGGTAACGCTGATTGTCGTGGCCGTTCCCGAAGGTTTGCCTATGAGTGTGACGCTTAGCCTGGCGCTGAATATGCGCCGTATGCTTTCCACCAATAATCTGGTACGGAAGATGCATGCCTGCGAAACAATGGGGGCGATTACCGTTATTTGTACGGATAAGACGGGTACGTTGACGCAGAACCTGATGCAGGTATACGAGCCTGACTTTTATGGGTTGAAGAACGGACGGGAAATCGGGGAAGATGATTTGAGCAAGCTGGTAGTAGAGGGTATCAGTGCCAATTCCACCGCTTTTCTGGAAGAAACGGCGCCGGGCGAGAAACCGAAAGGGGTTGGCAATCCTACCGAGGTGGCTTTGCTTTTGTGGCTCGACAGCCAGAAACGCAATTACCTGGAATTGAGGGAGGCCGTAGAGGTGCTCGACCAGTTGACTTTCTCTACGGAACGGAAGTTTATGGCGACTCTGGTACAATCTCCTCTGATTGGAAAGAAAGTGCTCTATGTAAAGGGAGCTCCCGAAATCGTATTGGGGAAATGTAAGGATGTGCTTCTGGACGGCAAACGGGCGGATGCGGTGGAATACCGTTCTACGGTGGAGTCCCAATTGCTGAACTACCAGAATATGGCGATGCGTACGCTCGGTTTTGCTTATAAGATAGTAGATGATACGGAACCGGCCGACTGCGTGGCATTGGTTGCGGAGAATGACTTGTCGTTCCTCGGTGTCGTGGCTATCAGCGACCCTATACGTCCTGATGTGCCTGCGGCGGTGGCAAAATGCCAGTCGGCAGGTATCGGGGTTAAGATTGTAACGGGAGATACGCCGGGTACGGCTACCGAAATCGCACGGCAGATTGGTTTGTGGAAGCCGGAAGATACGGAACGCAACCGTATTACGGGCGCTGCTTTTGCCGAACTGACGGATGAGGAAGCGCTCGACCGGGTATTGGACTTGAAGATTATGTCGCGTGCCCGTCCTACCGATAAGCAACGTCTGGTTCAGCTCTTGCAACAGAAAGGTGCGGTGGTGGCCGTGACGGGCGACGGAACCAATGATGCCCCGGCGTTGAACCATGCACAAGTAGGGTTGTCCATGGGGACGGGAACGTCTGTTGCCAAGGAGGCGAGCGACATTACGCTGCTGGACGACTCTTTCAACAGCATCGGTACGGCCGTGATGTGGGGACGTTCGTTGTATAAGAATATCCAGCGCTTCATCGTGTTCCAGTTGACGATTAACTTCGTAGCATTGTTTATTGTGTTGCTCGGTTCGCTGGTGGGGACCGATTTGCCGCTGACCGTGACGCAGATGCTGTGGGTGAACCTGATTATGGATACATTTGCTGCCCTGGCTTTGGCGTCTATCCCGCCCAGCGAGAATGTCATGAAAGAAAAGCCCCGTAAAAGTACGGATTTCATCATCACCCGTTCCATGAGGAATTATATTGTCGGTATGGGAATGGCTTTCCTTGTATTGCTCATGGGAATGTTGTTCTGGTTCAATAATGAGGAGGGTGGCATGACTGGACAACGTTTGACTATCTTCTTTACTTTCTTCGTAATGCTGCAATTCTGGAACCTTTTCAATGCAAGGGTGTTCGGAACTTCGGATTCTGCTTTTAAGGGAATTACCAAATCTTACGGTATGGAGTTGGTGGTACTTGCTATCTTGGGCGGGCAGTTCGTTATCGTGCAGTTCGGTGGAGCGGTGTTCCGTACGGAACCGCTTGATTTTACGACTTGGGTAACAATCATCGCTTCCACCTCTTTGGTGTTATGGGTGGGTGAGGGTATCCGTCTTGTCCGCCGTTTAATGCAAAAATAAGGTGATGAAAAGTACAGGAATTAAAAACCTTATAGTCGATTTCGGTGGTGTGCTGATAGACTTGGACCGGCAGCGTTGCTTGGAGAATTTCAGAAAGTTAGGTCTGCCGGATGTAGAGCGCACCCTCGACCTGTATCATCAGCAGGACTTCTTCCAGCATTATGAGAAAGGGCTTATCTCCAGTGCCGATTTTCGGAATGTGATTCGGGAGAAAATAGGGAAGGATGTTACCGATGCCCGGATTGATGCTGCATGGAACAGTTTCTTGGTGGACATTCCGGCTTATAAGCTTGATTTATTGCTGGCTTTGCGTAAGGATTATGTGGTATATCTGCTGAGTAATACCAATGAAATTCATTGGAATTGGTCTTGCGAGCATGCTTTTCCCTATAAGACTTTTCGTGTGGAAGATTATTTCGAGCATATTTTCCTCTCTTATGAAATGAAAATGGCAAAGCCGGACGAGGAGATTTTCCGGAAAGTGCTGGATGAGGAGGGGCTGAACCCGCGAGAGACTTTCTTTATCGATGATTCGGAGGCTAATTGCGCGGCAGCCCGGTCATTGGGAATTTCTACCTATACTCCGGTAGCCGGTGAGGATTGGAGCCATTTGTTTAAGTGATTTTATTCTGTCGATGCGTTAATCGTGTAAAGTGAGTATGCAGTTATATACCGGAACACCGGTTGAGGAACTCCGGCCGAATGTAGCCACTATCGGTTTTTTCGACGGAGTGCATCGGGGACACCGGTTCCTGATAGAGCAGGTGTGCCGGGTTGCTGCTGCGCGTGGTCTTGCTTCATCGGTTATTACTTTCCCGGTGCATCCCCGTAAAGTGATGCAGCCCGGTTTTCATCCGGAGTTGCTCACCACTTGCGACGAGAAAGTCGCTTTGCTTGCCGGTACGGGTATAGATTATTGTGTGATGCTTGATTTTACGCTTGATTTAGCTTGCCTCTCCGCCAAGCAATTCATGGCGATATTGAAGAATGAATATTGGGTACAGGCATTGGTGATAGGCTACGACCACCGTTTCGGACATAACCGCAGCGAGGGTTTCGATGATTATGTGCGTTATGGGCAGGAATTGGGGATAGAGGTGATATTGGCGCAGGCTTATTCCGACGGCGGAATGACAGTCAGTTCCTCGGTTATCCGCCGCCTTTTGTCGGAGGGGAATGTTTCGGAAGCGGAAAACTGCCTGGGTTACCGTTTTTTCCTGGACGGCATGGTGGTAAGCGGTTATCATGTCGGGCGTAAGATAGGTTTTCCGACTGCCAATCTGCATGTCGGTGATTCGGAAAAGTTAGTGCCTGCCGACGGGGTATATGCCGTTTATGTTTTTCTGGGTGAGGAAAAATATGCGGGGATGTTGAGTATCGGTTATCGCCCGACATTGAATAACGGGCTCAATCGTAGTATCGAGGTGCATATTTTTCATTTTAATGCCGATATTTATAACCGGCGGATACGGATATCTTTCGTTCGCCGTACCCGTTCCGAACTGAAATTCGAGTCCATTGAAGCTTTGGTTAGTCAGCTCCGTAAAGATGAGGAGGAGATTGCCGCTATTCTTTCATAATACTATCCTTTAATTCTTCGCTCGGTAGAATCTTATCTGTATTTTTATCGAAAAACATATTGTTTTTATTGTTTTTCGATAAAAATATCTTGTTTTTCTTTGTCTTTTCAGAAAAAGCCCTTTTATTTGCATATCGAAAAACGATAAATTCTTATTGAAAAACAGAATTCAGGGCAAAAGTGCCGGTTATAAAAAAAGTCTATGGTTATGAAAAGAGCATTTATGAGTATTACTTTGCTGGTGTTATCGCTTTCTTTGGTGATGATGTTATTGACGGGAGTTGTTGCCGGTTAGTAAATTGAGGAGAAAATATGTATCTTTACACGTTTTTTAAAAGCGAGAGACGATGAAGACAGCGATAAAACTGGTTTTTGTTTATTTTATAGTACAGATTCTGGCTGCGTTGATAGCTGCTCCTTTCAGCATGCTTTATTCTTATGCTGTGAACGGTACGATTGAGGATGCGAGTGTTATGGCATTGGCGCCGAGCATGTTGCTGGGATTTGTTCTTATGGGAGCTTATTTGTGGAAGAAAGGTTATCTGAAGGACGACGGCAAAATCTGGTCTCCGGTTTCGGTTCCTTATCTGGGGTGGAGTATTGTTATTGGGCTTTCTGTTATCTTCTTGATAGACTTTGTTATGTCCGGGCTATCGTTTCTGCCGGATTGGTTGGGAACGACATTCGATATACTGCAATCGGGTTGGTTGGGAATTATCTGTATCTCGGTACTGGGCCCTGTTCTGGAAGAAATGTTGTTCCGCGGGGCAATAACGAAGGTGTTGCTGCAAAAGTACAGTCCGGTAAAGGCTATCGTGTTTTCCGCTCTTATTTTCGGTATCTTTCATATTAATCCGGCGCAGGTGGTGGGTGCTGTCCTGTCAGGTCTTTTATTTGCCTGGCTGTATTACAAGACCGGCAGTCTTATTCCCGGAATTTTAATACATATCCTGAATAACGGTTTATCGGTATTTTTCAGCCTGCATTATCCGGATATGAAATATACATCCGATTTGCTTGGGGAGCCAGCTTATTGGATATGTACGATAGTGGCGGCAGTGCTGTTTATCGTTTCTTATAAAGTGATGAATTCTTATCGGTTGCCAGGTTCTAATACGACTTTTAAGGTATGAAAAGAAGGTTGAACATTCTTTGTGTGATTGTAGTACTTGTACTGAGCTATTCGGTTTTTGAAACCGGTTACTATTTTGTTGTAGGGGTAAAGGCCGGCGTAGAAGCCGGAACTGAAGGTAGCACTTCCGTAGAAGAACAGAAAGAACTGATGAATATGAAATATATCAGTCTGTTGCCGGAGCATCTTTCGAAATTGGGCGATAACGGACTTTTTCAGGATTCCGTTTATAATGAAAAAAGCGGTAAATATGTACCGGTTTCTTTCAGTTCGATGATGCTCAGTGTCGATACGAAATCTACGGCTTCGGAGCAGGTTGCTTTTTCCTTATTGAATTTGGTACATATCGGTGTATGCATATGGGCTATCATACTGTTTATCCGTCTGGTGATTTCTATCAATAAGTCCGATATTTTTAATTGGAAGAATGTCCGCCGCCTGCGTTTTTTGGGTGCGGCATTGATTGTCGGTTTCTGTACGGCGTTTCTTCCCGCTTATCTTACTTATAGAAGTGTAGGGGAAGTTTTTTCCGTTCGCGGTTACGAACTCGACCTTTCGGATATGGTAAATACGACGACTCTGGTATTGGGGATTTCTACCTTGATTGTAGCCGAGGTCTTTGCTATCGGGCTGAAAATGAAGGAAGAACAAGACCTGACGATTTAACCTACTATTGAGGAAAAAAAGATGATTATAGTAAACCTTGACATCATGATGGCTCGAAGAAAGATATCTTTGGGAGAATTGGCGGAAAAGATTGATATTACGCCGGCAAATCTTTCTATCTTGAAAACCGGCAAGGCAAAAGCGGTCCGTTTTTCTACATTAGAGGCAATCTGTAAGGTGTTGGATTGCCAGCCTGGAGATATATTGGAATATGTGGAGGGGGAAGAAAAGTAAAACGGTATTATATAGAGACATAAGAACAAAAGAACACATTATTATATAGAATGGTTGTGAAAGTATTGAATAGGGACATTCAGTAAATAATATAAAATCAGCCAACTAATTCATACACAAAATATTGCGAATTAGCTGGCTTTTTTGTATCTTTAGGTATTCCCCCGCAAATAAGGTTTGAAGGCCAAAACGGG
>NZ_KB894177.1 GCF_000374365.1 Bacteroides gallinarum DSM 18171 = JCM 13658 | reverse complement strand
AGGCCTGCGGCTTTTGCCATGCGTTCAAACGGGAACACTGAGTGAAGCCTGCCAAGCTCACTCTCATTAAAACTTTTGCGGTATTTTTCCAGAACATCAAATTCTGTGAAGCCCAAAGTTGGGTGAATTTCGGAAATATTTTGTATCTTAGCCATATCTTAGTCGGGGAATTTCCCCCGTTTTGGCCTTCAAACCTTATTTGCGGGGGAATACCTAAAGATACAAAAAAGCCAGCTAATTCGCAATATTTTGTGTATGAATTAGTTGGCTGATTTTATATTATTTACTGAATGTCCCTAGGGAGGGATTTTCGTATTATTATATCCTTATCCTTTTTTCTTCCTGGCATACTTGCCGCGTTTGACCTTCGGAGCGTCCGGGTCGCTTTGCAGCTTGATAATCTCCTTACATGCATCCAGGTTCAAGTCCTGCGGGATTATATCTTTCGGAATCTTATAATTGCTTCCCTTGTATGCAATGTAAGGTCCGTAACGGCCGTTCAGGATTTCCAGCTCCGGTTCCTCGGCAAATTTCTTGATATGCCTCTGGGCTTCTGCATCCTTCTTGTTTTGGATAAGCTGGATTGCCTCTTTCAGGGTAATCTCCAGCGGGTCGGTCGTTTTCGGAAGCGAAGCATACATACCGTTGTTATATACATAAGGCCCGAAACGCCCCGTTCCCACGGTTACGGTCTTACCTTCGTACTCGCCTAAAGTACGGGGGAGCTTGAACAGCTCTAGTGCCTCTTCCAGCGTCACCGTCTCGATAGACATCTCTTTCTTGAGCTGGGCAAAACGCGGCTTCTCGTTGTCGCCGGCAGTACCGATTTGTACGACAGGCCCGAAGCGTCCTATTTTTACGGAAACCTGCTTGCCGCTACCCGGTTCGCTGCCTAAAATCCGTTCGCCGGCTTTGTGGGCATTCTTAGTGGCGAGCGTGTTCTCTACGGACGGGTGGAATCCCTTGTAGAAATCGCTCAGGATAGCTGTCCATTTCTTTTCCCCTTCCGCAATCTCGTCGAACTGCTTTTCGACACTGGCAGTAAAGTTGTAGTCGAGGATATTGGGGAAATATTCCATTAGGAAATCATTGACTACCGTACCCGTATCGGTGGGTAACAACTTGGCCTTCTCTACGCCCGTCGTTTCGGTCTGGGTAACATCCGTAATATCACTGTCCTGCAATGAAAGTACGTTGTAAGAACGTTCCTCACCGGCTTTCTCGCCTTTCTCTACATAACCGCGCTGCTGTATGGTAGAAATGGTAGGGGCGTATGTGGAAGGACGGCCGATGCCCAGTTCCTCCAGCTTGCGTACGAGGCTTGCCTCTGTGTAGCGGGGAGGATGTTGCGTGAAACGTTCCGTAGCGGTGATATTCTGATGTTGCAGCACCTGCCCTTTCTTCAAAGGAGGCAGCAGGCGGGCTTCATCCTCCTGCTCCGATTCCTCGTCGAGCGATTCGCGGTACACATGGAGGAAACCGTCGAACTTCACCACTTCCCCTGTTGCGTTGAACGTGTCCGGCTCGTTGCTGATACTGATGTTTACAGTGGTTTTCTCAACCTCCGCATCTGCCATTTGAGAAGCTATCGTACGTTTCCATATCAGGTCGTACAGTTTTCTTTCCTGCGGAGTACCCTCTATCTTGGCATTCTCCATATAGGTGGGGCGAATGGCCTCGTGAGCCTCTTGAGCACCCTTTGTCTTTGTAGCAAAATGACGCGGATGTACGTAACGCTCTCCCATCATGCCGGCAATCACGGTTTTACTGTTGTTCACCGCCAGCTCGGACAGGTTCACGGAGTCGGTACGCATATAGGTAATCTTTCCCGATTCGTACAGCCGCTGGGCAATCATCATGGTCTGTGCCACCGTAAACCCGAGCTTCCGGGCAGCCTCCTGTTGCAGGGTAGAGGTCGTAAAAGGAGCCGCAGGAGTTTTCTTCAACGGGCGGGTGGAGATATCATTGATAGTGAAAGTCGCGGACTTGCAGCTTTCCAGGAATTTTTGCGCTTCGGCCTTTGTCTTGATGCGGCGTGCCAGTTCTGCCTTCAGTTCCACCGTCTTGCCGTCG
Organism: Bacteroides gallinarum DSM 18171 = JCM 13658; assembly: GCF_000374365.1. Lineage (GTDB taxonomy): Bacteria > Bacteroidota > Bacteroidia > Bacteroidales > Bacteroidaceae > Bacteroides > Bacteroides gallinarum. The sequence continues at coordinate 17,646 of NZ_KB894177.1, read as the reverse complement.
GCATCGGGCACGAGGAATACGGCGGTAACCCGGTAGGATGCCTCCGACCGGAAAGCCTGTATCTCGCGTTCGCGCTCCACGATGAGGCGTACGGCTACCGACTGCACACGGCCGGCGGACAATGCGGGCTTTACCTTTTTCCACAATACCGGCGAAAGTTCGAAACCTACGATACGGTCCAGGATACGGCGTGCCTGCTGGGCGTCCACCAGGTTGATGTCGATATTGCGCGGCTGCTCGATAGCCTTTAGAATGGCACTTTGGGTAATTTCATGGAAAACGATACGCCTGGTATGTTCCGGTTGCAGTTTCAGCACTTCATACAGATGCCATGCAATCGCCTCTCCTTCGCGGTCTTCATCGGATGCCAGCCATACGGTTTCCGCTTCTTTGGCTTCGGCTTTCAGTTCTTCTACAACCTTTTTCTTATCTCCCGGAATTTCATAATGCGGTTTGAAGTCCTTCTCTATATCGATACTGAACTCTTTTTTCTTCAAATCGCGTATATGTCCGTAGCTGGAAAGGACTTTGTAATCCTTCCCCAGGAACTTCTCAATGGTTTTCGCTTTTGCCGGAGACTCGACAATGACAAGGTTTTTCTGCATAAATTTCTGTTTTATAGTGACTCCCGCCACTGAATTTGCCCGCAAAAGTAGGAAAAAACAAACTTTCCACCTTATAATATAAAGAGAATTTAGCAAAAATGACCTTTTTTGTCCGTAACCTCCTTATTTCGGGCAATTAAAACTTGAAACTCACACCGCCCACGAAGTTGATACCCTCGGTCGGATACCCCCAATAATACTGATAATCGCGGTTCAGCAGGTTATCTATGTGGGCATAAACGGACAATCCTTTGAAGAACTCGTAACTGCCGCCCAAATACAGGTTATTGACCGGTTCGACTTCGGTTTCTTTCGCCTTCGCACGTGAGATATGCCGGTAGCCGAGGTCGAGGAGCACGGAAGATATGGGGCGTACATCCATACGCAGATTAGCCTCGAAAGCCGGCTTGTAGGCGAGAACACAATCTTCGGTATCGGGTGTAACGCTCTCCTTTGCATCCCAGCTACGGTAAGTCCCGGCAGCGGAGAACGAAAAAATATTCTTGTAGCCGTAGCTCACCTCTGCGCCGGCATAGATATTGCTCGTGTTCCACTGGCCGATAAAGAGCATCCGGTAACGTTCGTTGGCGGTAGGCTCGATGTCTGCCGGTTGGAAGAACAAATCGTCTTTCAGGTTCTGGTATCCGCCGTACAGGTTCAGCCATAAGCCGGTTACCGGGCTGGCCTTGAAGCCGAGGGCGGCATTCAGTTGCTCGTAAGTGGCATCTAATTGCGGCATCACCTGCCCGTATGGGCAGAATGCCTCTAAACGCCGGAAATCATTTTGCAGCCGTCCTCCTTTTGCCTGTGCATACAAGATATAGCTGTCCGAGAAATTATATTCCGCTGTCACATCGGGAGCAGCCCGGAACTTCTTCCCGAAACCGAAAGCCATATCTGCACGGGCGCCGATGCGTATTTTCCAGTCGTCGTTTTCCAGCCGGTAGTGCGGGTTCAGGCTGAGCGATGTGTAGTTCTCGAACTCATCGTTCTTGTAAAACACATTGTCCATAGCAAAGGCGATGCCCACAACCTGCCCGTCCGATATGCTCCCTGTAACCAGGGCTTTGGTGCGGATGATATTCTCCAGATTGTCCGGTGAGCCGAAATCGTACTGGCGTTCATAGAGCATCAGGTTGGTTTCTGCACGGAATTGCACGGGCAAGCCGGCATCGGTGGACTTTACTCCGAGGTGAATATCCCCGGAAGTGAATTTCTGCTTTCCGGCGGCCGCACCGGTCAGGAAGTTGAAGTTGCTCAGCCCGAAGTTGCCGGCAATGTCCAAATCGACTTTCTTGAAGCGGTGCAAGTAATCTATATCGGCATGGGTACGGTAATAGTAAGAGTCCCATTTGCCGCCATTGCCGGGTAAATCGAGCTGACCGTTCCTGCCGTCCATATGGAAGTTCAGGTGAATACGGTCGCTATTGGATAATGTAAACAGATAATCGGCGCGCGCATCCAGGTTTCCGTAATTGCCGTATCCCAATCTGATATATCCGGGCTGCGTTCTTGCCTGCACCTCTTTGCCGGTATATGCCTGCATGACGGTTACCGGGATTGCCTGGGCGGGAACAAGGGCGGCATCGTATTCCACCGCCTTTTTACCGGCGGTCGGCGGCTCTACCTTAGGGAGCACATTTATCTTGGATGCGTCCAGGATATCGGGATTGTACTCCTGCTCCACGACGACTGTCCGGTTCACGGTGGAGTCTTTTGCCTGTTGCTGGGCATGGATGCCTGCGGACGAGGCTATCAGCATTATTCCGCTGAGTATATAGGGTATCTTTCTCATATTCATTGTATTCTTTTATTTCAGCTTTTCCAGTCTTTCTCTAATCATACCCTCGATATCGTCGTCGGCATGATAGTTCTGTTGCAGGCTCAGCAGGTATTGGCGCGCATCCAGCCGCTTGTCCATAGCCACATATACGTCCGACAGGAGGATGAAGCTGCGCGCCAGCCAGTAAGCGTGCGGCGTGCTTTGGTCGATGAAGTCCAGGATTTCCTTTTCGGCGGCAGCATAGTCGCCCGCATCGTACATCTGTCGGGCTACCAGGTATTTGGCTTCCGCACCGTACAACGTGCGCGTGTCCTTTGCCAGGAGCTCGAGGTCGGCAGTAGCTTTCTTCACCGCCTTCTGGTTCAGGTACGCTTTGGCACGGTAATATAAAGCCTCGTTTTGCAGTTCGGGAGACAGTTTGGCTTCGGCAAGCAAGGCGGTTGCCGCCTGGATTACCTCTATATCGTCCTTCAACAACGCCCCACAACGCAATACGCCTGTGGTGCCCAGTTGCCGGCGTTCCGCAGTTGTGGCGCGGGCTTGCAACTGTTTGTAATCCGCCGCTGCCTGCTCGTACTGTTTACGGTTGAACAGGATTTCCCCGCGCATCAGCAAAGCCTCCTCCGCATACGGGCTGTCCGGATATTCCAACAGCTTCCCGGCATGTTCCAGTACGGCCTCCTCGTCTTTCTGCTCCTTTCCGATAAGGCAGAGGTAGTAACGGGCGTTCAGGCTGAAAGCCCCGTCCGGATAACTTTGCAGGTAACGGGTGAAGCTTGCCTTTGCAGAGGCTGTTTCCCCTTTCATATATACCTTTTCCGCAGCGATGTACGTCAACGAGTCCTGCTCGCTGGGTTCGAACCGGATTGCGTCCGGCATTTGGGCGGCAAGCGCTGCAAACTCGTCCACCCGGTTGGTTTCTACGTAAATGGACTTCAAATCGCGCATGGCAAGCCGTGCCTCCTCGCTGCCCGGATACTTGTCGATAACATATTTGTAGGCTTCGGTAGCCCGGTCGTAATCGTCGTTCTGGTAGTACAGCAGCCCTATTTCGTTAGCCGCCTTGCGGCTGACGGGGCTTTCGGGATATTTCTTCAACAATTCCCGGAAGGTGGCGATAGCCTGGTTGCTGTTGCGGTTTTGCACATACGAGCGTCCTTTCTCGTAGAGGGCGTTGACGGCATACGGCGAGTCGGGATATTTGCTTGCCAGCCGTTCCAGCAAGGCAATCTTTCCGTCGTAATCCTTTTGCAGCCCTGCCACTAATGCCAGTTGGTAATAAGAATAATCTCCGGAAGACGTTCCCATGTTTTCTGCACGGGTATAATACCGGCTGGCTTCATCGAAGCGGCGGACGTGCATATAACAGTCGCCGATGCGGTTGTACGCGTCCGCAAGGACGGTCGCATCCCCTTCCTTTTGCAGTTGTACGAATTTCAGGAAACGGTCTTGTGCGGTTGCATAATCTTTTTTGTGAAAAGCGATGTATGCCAGGTTGTAATAAGCAAGGGCATACATTTCCGTATTCCTTTGCGGAGCCAGGGACAGGTAGTCGTTGAAATTGCGGGCGGCATCCTGCATGCGGTTCAGCCGGTAGTACGACTCGCCCCGCCAGTAAAGCGCCTCCGCTTTCGTCTGCAAGTTATACTGTCCCAGGGCGATGCTCCGGTTGAAACAGCCGATAGCCTGTTCGAACTGCGCATTGGCAAAAGACTGGGTTCCCAGTTGGAACAGGATTTTCTGTTCCGCCTCTAAAATAGCCTTGCTGGGATGCGCGATACGCTCGATAGATTTGAGGGCAGCATCGTAGCTGCGGGTGTTCATATACACCTCTACTAGGTAATCGCTTATCTTGTCGGCATAGGCGGAGTTCGGAAACTCGTTCAGGAAATTCTCGAAAACCGTAACCGATTCGCCGAATGCGGAATAGGATGTCTCGTGGATGCAGAGGGCATAGTTATAAGCCGCCTGCTCTTTTATTTTCAGGTTGGCATCGGAAGCCGCCGCCTGTTCGAACGCCATGCGGGCTTTGTTCTTGTCGGCAAGTTGCAGGTAAGCGAGCCCCATGTGCAGGTAAGCGTTTTGTGTAAGCGCGTCTTTCCCGGTAGTTACCCCTCCCAGGACAACGGGCACTCGGGAATAAACCCCTGTCCGGTAACAGGACATACCCAGCATATACAGCGCATCCCTTCGCGGGGTAGGTTCCGCATTGTCTTGCAAGTACCGGTCGAAAGCCTTTACAGCCTCGTGGTACTTGCCGAAACGATAGTCTGCCGTACCCTGTATACGGTACATCTCTCCCGCGTATTCCTGGTCGGGATAGGCGGAAAGATAATTCTGGGCAACTATCTCCGCCTTGTCGTAGTTGTTCTTTATCAGGTATATTTCCGCAATATAATAAGGTACGAGCGTCTTGTATTTCGCATCTCCCTGCAAGCTGAGGAAACCGCCGAGCGCGTCGTCGTACCGTTGCTGGGAATAGCGGATGTACGAAAGGTAATACGTGCAGTCTGCCGCATATCCGGCACTGGTGCTACGCAATGTCTCGAACCAGATAGCGGCCTCTTTCACATTACCGGTTTTCAGGTAACAAGTTGCCAGGCGATAGGTCATGTCGTCCCGTTCTTCGTTGCTTAAAAGGTCAAGGCGGGCGGCGTTGAACATTGCCAGTGCCTCGTCGTATTTCCCCTCGAAGAAGTAGGCGGAAGCCATGAGGGCATAAATGCGGTTGGCATGCGGCGTGTCGGGGTATGCGTCGAGAAACTCCCGCAACAGCTCGATTCTCCCAGGATTTTTCAGCTCGTATTCGGCACATACCAGCATGTATTCGGCCTCTTCCTTCTCCCCGGTGGCGGGCAACGGGTTGCCTTCCGCCCCGGTTTGTTCTATGAAAGCCTGTAACGGCGGTATGGCGGCGGCAAAAGCCTTTTGCCGGAACAGGCTTTGCCCTTCCTGGTACAGTCGTTGCGAAGAGGTGATTTTCTCGCCCGTCTGTGCAGTGGCGAGCAAAGGCGCACAGCAGAGCGCAGTGCATAATATTCGGTAGATTTTATGTTTCATTGTCGGTTATAGAATAAATCCTTTTACAAAAATACGGGTTTTGGCTCGAAAATGTTCCGCTTGTTTGGCTTTTTTAGGATATGCCGGACAGGAATATCTCCAGCCCTTTCCGAATGGATGCCAGCCCGAACTCCTCCGGCCGTACCTCGTTCAGGGGCAGGAAGAAAACTTCCGCCGCATCGTCCATTGCCTCGAAGTGCGCGGAGTCTGCCACGGTACAGCGGAAAAACATATCCAGCGTATGTACGGCAAATCCCGAGTAGATATAAATGTTGGGCAATGAAAACAGGTAGCCGGCATGAGCTACCGTCATACCCGTCTCCTCTTTCACCTCGCGCGCCACACCTTCTTCGCCGGTTTCTGCCATGTCGATGAAACCTCCGGGCAAGTCCAGCGTCCCTTTGGCGGGCTCTTTGGCGCGGCGGCACACCAGTAATTCGTTCCGTTCGTTCAGTATCAGGGCAACGGTGGCAGAAGAAGGATTGAAGTAATAAACGAAACCGCAGTCACCGCATCGCTTTGATTTTTCGTTATGAACCTCGAAATGTTCCGAACCGCATTCCGGGCAATATCTGAATTGAGAGAGAGGATGTTCCATGTTATTTATAGCTTTAGTGGTTGCTGGGAACAAAGATAGGAAAATAAAAGACTGCATCCAATGATACGCCGTATATCGGATGCAGTCTTGCTGATTAACGGGTTAGTCCCCGCATGTATTTGCCGTTCTTACTGATTAACGGGTTACTCCCCGCATGTATTTGCCGTTCTTACTGATTAACGGGTTAGCCCCCGCGTGTATTTACCGTTCTTGCTGGTTAACGGGTTAACTCCCCGTACGTATTTACCGTTTATCCCAGCGGATTTTCTTCGTCTCCGCCGTTGCCGCCACTGCCGTTGCCGTTCCCATTGCCCGTGGACGGAATTTCCTCACCGTTGGTCGAGATGCGTGTTACGCCGGAGCTCTTTATCATCTCTTTCAGCCTTTTCCCCGGGGTGAGAATCAGTTTTTGCCGATAGATGCTGTCAGCGGTAACGCTTTTGGCTTCATTCTGGCTCTTGCAGTTCAGTCCCGGGCGGATAGTGCCGAAGTCGCCCAGTTTTACAGTCGCTCCAAGGCTGACGTAGGTGCTGAGTGCGTCAATCAGCCCGTCCATGACCATTTTTACTACGCCACGCGGAGCCATGCCCTCTTTCGTAACCTGGTCGCACAGTTTGTCGTAGCTGATTTCTCCCACGGAGAACGAGGCGGCTACATACTTTTCGGACTTGGTTTCATCGAAACCGAAAACTCTTTTTTTAATTACATAACGGAATGCCATAATCTTTTTTGTTTTTAATGGTTGTTACTTCGAAATCCTATATCTTTGTGTACACAGTGCAAAGTTACGGCATGCCGGAACGGACGGGTGCTTTAAATGTTCTTAAGCACCAGCCAGGGCATCCGTAAAACCATGTAAAAGCATGTGCAAACCGTTAAAAACCAGACTACTGCGATTTTCTGAAAAATATTTCGGGAGATAGCGTTAATAACCGCTTTATGGAGAATTTTGCTGCGATAGATTTCGAGACGGCCAACGAACAACGCACCAGCATATGCAGCGTAGGCATCGTCATCGTGCGGAACGGAGAGATTGTAGACAACTATTACAGCCTGATTCGTCCCGAGCCGGAGTACTATACCTATTGGAATACCCGGATACACGGCCTGGCGCTGGCAGATACGGCTGGCGCACCCGTTTTCCCTACCGTATGGCAGGAGATAACGCCCCGCATCGAAGGGCTGACCTTGGTGGCGCATAACAAGGCGTTCGACGAAAGTTGCCTGAAAGCAGTGTTCCGTACTTACGGCATGGATTATCCCGGTTACGAGTTCCGTTGCACCCTGCAAGCATCGCGCCGCGCCATTAAGGGACTTCCCGACTACCGGCTGCATACGGTAGCGGCATGGTGCGGTTACCGGTTGGAACACCACCACCATGCGCTTGCCGATGCGGAAGCCTGCGCCTGGATAGCCAGGCGGATTATTTAGACTACCTGCTTAACGCAGAAACTCATAATGCCCGGCAGTACCCTCGAAAGAGAGGATGCCGTCGTCCGAACGGACTTCCCGGGCAGGGATATACACCTTTCCGTCTTTCTTTATTTGCCATGTTCCCGGAATGAGGTCGGTAATGACGAATTTCATGGAACCGCTTCCGTCCACCTTCATATCGACCTTGCCCGACAAGGGCTGGCTGTTCCTGCTGAAGGTCACGACACGGTCGGCTATCTGCACGCCTACCACCTTCCCGGCGTCGATGCGTTTCACATCGTTCATCCGCTTGCAGGTATTGTCCGCAACCTGCATTACATTCAGGAAGTAATTCTCGGCAGCAGGGGCGGCGGGAGAAACCTCCACGCGCCATGCTCCCCTTTCGTTGGCATCATCGGGGCGGTTGGGCAGCGCGTCGTTCGGATAGTTGGTTCCGAATACCCAGAACTCTTTCCCCTTGCCGCCTACCTTCTCTATCTGCGCATTGCCGGTTTCGGGCAGCAATACATGGTTCTGCAACATACCCGTGTCACCGTTCTTGGTACGGCGGACGGTGAAGCGGTTCCCCTCTATCACAGGCTCCTCGATGCTGTGCAGCAGCCAGAACTTCTTGAATTGCGGGTCGGAAGACACCACTTTGTCGAAAACGACGAGTGCGCCGGGCACTTCGGCAGAGTGCAGGTTCAGGAATACGAAAGAGCGTTTCGCCTCCTTCACTTTCCCCGTGTATGCCTGCGTGATGTCGCCTTTCAGGTAAGAATAGTCGGGCTTGCAGGCGTCGGGGCCGAAACCGTGTCCCAGTACTTTGCCGGTGGTATAGCTTTCGCTCAGCAGATGCTGGAAAGAGGGGCAGCTTTCCCAGCGGTCGCCGGGCATACGCTGTCCGCCGTCGTTGGCTGCGAACTCGGTCTTGCCGCCTCCGCCGTAGTTCCAGCAGGCGAATTTCTCGTCGGGGTCGTACACTAACAACGAGTTATGCGCAATGGTGCGCTTGAAGAAATTCTTGTTGTGCGGGCTGTTGTATCCGCCGGAGCTTCCCTGATAGGCTCCCGCGTCGATAGCCAGCGGTCCCCGGTAATACAGTTGGAAGGAGCCGCCGTCCAGGTGCTGGTGGTTGCCGAAGAACTGCTCGTTGATTTTCATTTCGGCAATCACGCTGTTCTCGTCCCACCCCGTGCGGGCTATCATCCAGCCGAAGGGAGTGCCGGAATAGCGCGTCAGCGGCAGGTCGTCGGGGGCTTTGGACTGTATGCCGAGGTCCCTCCACAGCACGTCGAAGATGAGGCAGTGGCGTTCGATGTTGGGCTTGCGCTCGTATTCGTATGCCAGGTAAGGGTCTTTGTAGAAGCTGGAGGCGAGCATGGCGGGCAGCGAGTAAGACGGCATGTTCCTCCGGATAGGGTTGGTGTCGCCTGCCGGCATTACCTGGCCGTCCGGACGGCGGCGGTACAAGAAATCGTACAGGACGAATTGCTGGGCGGGATTGTATATCGCCCCCGCACCCATGCGTTCCAGTATCCAGAGCGAAAAGAGGTCGTTGCTGAAACGTACATTCACGTAGCTTGTTCCCTGGTGGTAGTTATGTCCGGAATAGATATAGTTCCTTGCAGGCAGGTAATCCTTGAATATCATCTTTATTACATGGTTGTACATGTCCGGATACTCGTCGTAAATGGCTATGCCCGCCGAAAGCATGTCCCTGAGTATCATCCACTCGCAGGGATGCCCCACGATAGGCTGGTCGTTGCGTGGCGGATAACCGCATTCCATGGTCTTGGCTATGCGGATGAAGGATTCTACGTAAGCCTTTTTTTCCGACTCTTTCATCTGGTCGTAGCACCAGTCGTACACCATGGCGCCGCAGGTAAGCATCACACCGCTGGCGCGCGACAAGTCTCCCTTCGTACCGTAATTGGTGTTTTGAAGCGTATCCAGCATGGCGGTAATGGCGCTTCTCGCCTGCTTCTTGTCGCCGTACACCAGGTACTCCAGCGCCTGCACCTGCACGCGGCTGGTTACGCCGCGCATCTCGAAATAATAGCGGAAGCCCCTGTCCTTTACCTTTGCTTCCTCCTCCGGCGTCCGGTCTTTGCCCAGCTTGCGCAGGGTTGCCAGCACCTCCTTTACGTGCGGGTGGTTCATCCGTTCCTTCAGTTCCGGCAAGTCGGCGGAGCGCACGTAAAGCCGGGGATGTACTTGCGGGGGAACGGGCACTGTGACGTCGTCCATTTTCTCCCAGATAACTTCCGTTCTCTTCTGGGCATTGCTTTCCAGGCAGAAAACGCAGAGGATAAGACTCGCGATGAATAGAATACTTTTTTTCATGTTTTTTCGTTTGGTATGTTAATAAGCGGTTGTTTTCTTGTCTGTTCCGGAGGGGCGGGATGTGCTTAATTCCCCGGTAAATGTAAAATAAAAATAGTAATCCCGGTAGCCTTCGGGCGGACAAAAAACGCCCGCTCTTTCATTTTTGAACATAAGTGATATATGCTGGGACATTATTGATAGTATGCGCTTTCCGCTTCAATTCCGGAGCAGGATAATTTAAGCATAAGAATTGCAGGATTTATTTTTTTCTACCGGATTTATCAGTAACTTTGGCTGCGAATGCTAATTCGTTACACAGCCGTTGCCCTTTCGTTAGACAACTGTCTGGCGCAAGGGCAACGGCTGTGTAACGCAAGGATGACATCTGTCTGGCGGATTAAGGTAAGCGGTGCGGTATCTTGCCGTTCGCATACGCGCCGGCAGATGATGCCTTGTCAATACCTTATTATATATGAGCGCTTATTATGATTTGTACCGTACTCCCGACCCTTCGGGCGAGAACGACGGAGATGCCCGGCTGCATGCCCGCATCCTGCCGCGGGGAACTATCTCCGCCGGCAAATTTCGCGAGTTGGTGGCTAAGGCTACCGGTTTCAGTCCCGCCATATTGGACGGAACTTTGCAGGCGGTTACGGACGAGCTGTACAGTTGGCTGTCCGAGGGCTGGATTGTGGAGGTGGGCGAACTGGGTTATTTTTCCGTTTCGCTGAGGTGCGACCGTCCGGTTACCGACCGGAAGGAAATCCGCTCTCCGTCCGTGCGCTTCCAGCATGTGAACCTCCGCCTGGGCAGTAAGTTCCGCAGCCGTTTCCATACAATGGAGCTGGAACGGAAGGCATCCCCGTACCTCTCCCGTTCTTCGATGGACGAGGAGGCGCGGAGGGAGAAGCTGTTGCAGCATCTGGACAAGTACGGCTGCATTACCCGTACCGATTACGAGTCGGTGACGGGACTGGCGAAGCACCGGGCGGTGGCCGACCTGAACCGGTATCTTGCGGAAGGCACGGTGCGCAAGTACGGCAGCGGCAAGACGGTGGTGTACCTGAAACCCTGATATCGGAAGGGAAACTTCTTTATGTAGCTCCATTCATAAACAAGCGACGGATAATTAAATACATAGGATAATGGACGATTTGAAAACCTTGACCGGTAAAGTTTGTGGTATAGCGCGTGCGGCGGGATGTTTCCTGAAAGAGGAACGGAAGAATTTCTGCCAAGAGGCGGTGGAAGAAAAGCATGCGCACGATTATGTGTCTTATGTGGACAAGGAGTCCGAAAGGCGCATCGTTGCCGCCTTGAAAGCTCTTTTGCCCGAAGCGGGCTTCATTGTGGAGGAAGGTTCGGCGGACTATCGGGACGAGCCTTACTGCTGGGTGGTAGACCCGCTCGACGGTACTACCAATTATATTCATGACAATGCTCCCTACTGCGTCAGCATCGCGTTGCGCGATAGGCACGGGCTTTTGTCGGGGGTGGTTTACGACCCTTGCCTGGACGAGTGTTTCTATGCCTGGAAAGGCGGTGGCGCTTACCTCGACGGGCAGCCTCTACGGGTATCGCCCGTAGCTTGCCTGGAAGATGCGTTCGTGGTAACGGAACTGCCTTATGATGCGGAGCGGTATGCCCGCACGGGCGAGCACCTGATACGCGAGCTGTACGGCAGGGTTGCCGGTATCCGTATGAACGGTTCTGCTGCAATGGCAATCTGCTACGTGGCGGCGGGACGCTTCGACACCTGGCTGGAGGCTTTCCTGGGAAAATGGGACTTCTCGGCGGCGGCGCTGATTGTGCAGGAGGCCGGCGGGCGGGTGACAGACTTTTACGGGAACGACCGTTTTATCGACGGGCATCATGTGGTCGCCACCAACGGGCGGTTGCATCCTTTCCTGCTGGAACTGGTGGGGAAAGCTATGCCTATGGGGATGTAATGCTTTCTTGTCGGTATGTAGGGAAATGGAAACCGTGCCGGTTTTATGGATAGGCTTATAAATAAATAGGCTTTATAAATAGGTTTATGAATGAGCCTTATAAGTGAGTTTTATGTATAAACCTTATAAGTTTTGTGCATAGGTTTTTATGAACAAGCTTTATGAACGGGCTTTATGGACGGACTTATAGATAGGCTTTATGAACGGCTGTATTATGGAAAACACATTTAAAACCTGGTTTCTGTCTTTTATTCATTTATTCTTCTCCCGGCAGTGTGCCGTGTGCGGTGCACCCTTGCAGGAGGGCGAGGAGGCCGTCTGCCTGAAATGCAATATGAGTCTGCCCCGTACGGGGTATCACCTCCGGGCGGACAACCCGGTGGAGCGTGTGTTCTGGGGGAAGTGCTCTTTGGAGCGTGCCGCTTCTTACTTCTTTTACCATAAGGGGAGCGATTTCCGCCGGATACTGCATCTGTTGAAGTATGGCGGGCGCAAGGACTTGGGAGAGGTGCTGGGACGGTTTATGGCGGCGGAGCTTGCCGGTTCGGGGTTCTTCGGGGATGTAGACGTCGTCGTTCCCGTGCCTTTGCATCCGCGGAAGCAGCGGGCGCGTGGATATAATCAGAGCGAATACATCGCCAGGGGTGTAGCGGCGGTTACAGGTATTTCTTTGAATGTTTCTTCCGTAGTGCGCAGAAAGCATACGCAGGCGCAGACGCACAAGCCGGTGTATGAGCGGTGGGAGAATGTGGAAGGCATATTCTGCCTCCGCCACCCCGAACGTTTTGCCGGAAAACATGTCTTGCTGGTGGATGATGTGCTTACCACCGGGGCTACCCTTACGGCATGCGCCGATGTGTTCCGGGCGGTAGAGGGAGTGCGTCTCAGCGTGCTTACGCTTGCCGTGGCGGATATCTGACTTCAGGATATTCCATAAAAAAAGTCCGTCATTGCGACGGACTTTTCTGCTCTTCCTCTTGGACTTGAACCAAGGACCCTCTGATTAACAGTCAGATGCTCTAACCGACTGAGCTAAGGAAGAATTTGCATCCGAGTTTTTTCGCTCTTCCTCTTGGACTTGAACCAAGGACCCTCTGATTAACAGTCAGATGCTCTAACCGACTGAGCTAAGGAAGAATGTTGTTTTTTCTCAATTGCGCTGCAAAAGTAATAGGATATTTTGAAATATGCAATATCTTTGCAAAAAAAATATCGAGGATGGACAAAATAATCGGATTGGGAAATGCATTGGTCGATGTGTTGGCAACCCTTGACAGTGATGCTATCTTGGCGGAAATGGAATTGCCGAAAGGTAGCATGACTCTTATAGATGAAAGCAAATTACGGAAAATCAATGAATACTTCAGCCGGGTAAAGACGCATCTGGCAACCGGCGGCTCTGCCGGAAACGCCATTCGCGGCATGGCGCAGTTGGGAGCGGGCACGGGTTTCATAGGAAAGGTATGCAACGATGCCTATGGCAACTTCTACCGGGAAAGCCTGCTGAAAAACGGTACGGAGGCGAACCTGCTGGTTTCCGATACGTTGCCTTCCGGGGTGGCGTCTACGTTCATCTCTCCGGACGGGGAACGTACTTTCGGCACTTACCTGGGGGCGGCGTCTACGCTGAGGGCGGAGGATTTGTCGTTGGAGATGTTCAAGGGATATACCTATCTGTTTATAGAAGGGTATCTGGTGCAGGAGCACGATATGATTCTCCGTGCTATCGAGTTGGCTAAGGAAGCCGGATTGCAGGTTTGCCTGGATATGGCGAGTTATAATATCGTGGCCGGAGACCATGCGTTTTTCTCTTTGTTGGTGAATAAGTACGTGGATATCGTTTTTGCCAACGAGGAGGAGGCGAAAGCGTTCACGGGCAAGGAGCCGGAGGAGGCGCTGGGCATTATCGCCAAGATGTGCAGCATAGCTATTGTAAAGGTGGGGGCGCAGGGCTCGCTGATTCGTAAGGGTACGGAGGAAGTGCGCGTAAAGGCTGTGCCGGTGAAGAAGGTGGTGGATACCACCGGCGCCGGAGACTTCTTTGCCGCCGGTTTCCTTTACGGGCTTACCTGCGGGTATTCGCTGGAGAAGTGCGGAAAGATAGGTGCTGTCTTGTCGGGCGAGGTGATACAGGTTATCGGGACGGAGCTGCCGGACTCGAAATGGGAGAAGATAAAGGAAGAGATAATAACGATAAATTAGGATATATGAAACATGTGAAGATACGTTGGATAGCCGCCCTGCTGCTGGTAGTGGGCGTGAGCTTCTTTTTCGGGTTCAAGAGTGGCGACAGCCGTAGTTTCCAGGTAGCGAAGAACCTGGATATATTCAACTCCGTTGTGAAGGAGCTGGATATGTTCTATGTGGATACGATAGACCCGGACAAGACTGTCCGTACCGGCATCGAGTCCATGCTGTACTCGCTCGACCCTTATACGGAATACTTCCCGGAGGACGACCAGAGCGAGCTGGAGCAGATGTTGAAGAATACGTATGGCGGCATCGGCTCTATCATTACCTGGAACACCGAGCTGAAGCGTTCCATGATAGCCGAGCCTTATGAGAACATGCCGGCTGCTACCGTGGGGCTGAAAGCCGGCGACATCCTTATGGAAATAGACGGCAAAGACCTGGCGGGAAAGAACAACCAGGAAGTGAGCGAGATGCTTCGCGGGCAGGTGGGCACGAGCTTCAAGCTGAAAGTGCAGCGTCCCGGAACGGAGGAGCCTTTGGAGTTCGACATCGTCCGCCGTTCTATCCAGTTGCCCTTTATTCCTTATTATGCGATGCTGGACAACAACATAGGTTATATCAACCTGAGCACTTTTTCGGGTAATCCTTCCAAGGAGTTCAAGCAGGCGTTTCTCGATTTGAAGAAACAGGGCATTACGTCTTTGGTTATCGACCTGCGCAACAATGGCGGCGGATTGCTGAACGAGGCGTTGGAGATAGCTAACTTCTTCCTGCCGCGCGGCAAGATGCTGGTAACGACGAAGGGAAAGACCAAGCAGGCAAGCAATACGTACAAGACGCTGCGCGAGCCGCTGGACTTGGAAATTCCGCTGGCTGTCCTGGTGAACAGTGCTACGGCTTCCGCATCGGAAATCCTGGCAGGTGCGTTGCAGGATTACGACCGTGCCGTGGTGGTGGGCAACCGTACCTTCGGAAAGGGGCTTGTGCAGACTACCCGCCCGTTGCCTTATGGCGGTACGATGAAGCTGACGACTTCCAAGTATTATATTCCGAGCGGCCGTTGCGTGCAGGCTATCGACTATAAGCACCGCAATGAGGACGGTAGCGTAGGGCGTATTCCCGACAGCCTGACTACCGTGTTCCATACGGCGGCGGGGCGTGAGGTGCGCGACGGTGGCGGGGTTACTCCCGATATTGCCGTAAAGCAGGATAAGCTGCCCAATATCTTGTTTTACCTGGTTAATGACAACCTGATATTCGATTACGCCACGGAATATTGCCTGAAACATCCTTCTGTTCCGGCGCCCGAGGAGTTCGAAATCACCGATGCCGATTATGCCGACTTCAAGGCAATGGTAAAGAAGGCGGACTTCAAGTACGACCAGCAGACGGAGAAGATATTGAAGAACTTGAAGGAAATGGCGGAGTTCGAGGGGTATCTGGCGGATGCGTCGGATGAGTTCAAGGCTTTGGAGGATAAGTTGTCCCATAACCTGGAACGCGACCTCGACCACTTCTCGAAGGATATCAAGGCGATGATTGCCGTGGAGATTATCAAGCGTTATTACTATCAGCGCGGGAGCATAATCCAGCAGTTGAAGGACGACGACGACTTGAAGGAGGCTGTCGGGATACTGACCGCTCCGGACAAGTACAGGGCGATGTTGAGCACTCCGGCAGCGAAGCCGGACGAGGATAAAAAGGGGAAATAAAAATATCCGCATAATCCTTATTTTAACCGAAATAGTTCGCTATTTCGGTTTTTTAGTTTCTTTTTTCTTCCGCTTCCGTTGCATATATTTATATAACCCTTTATTTTTGTAAAAATAAAACGAATAAGCGTTAAAGGGTATTTCCTTTAGTGTTCCTGCGCTTTCCTTGAATATGAGTACGCTGAACGAAGGAACCATAAGCGAAACACAGACAAAGTTATGAGAGTTTTGAATTTTTCTAAAGGTGTATTTTTAGTGGCATTACTGCTGGCTGCGATTTCTGCGGATGTGCAGGCGCAGTACCTCCGCACGTCTTATTTTATGGAAGGAACCCATTACCGTCAACAGTTGAATCCGGCTCTGGCGCCGGGACGCGGGTATGTTAACCTGCCGGTTATCGGTGCTTTCAATGCTACCGTCAATTCTTCACTGGGGTATCAGGATGTGTTGGATATCATCGATAATAGCGACGGCGGCGACTACTTTATGAGCGACAAGTTTAGAAAACGTTTGAAGGACGATAACTCCTTGAACCTGAACTTAAGTACCGATATTATCTCGGCTGGCTGGTATAAGGGAAAAGGATTCTGGTCGTTTAATGTGGGCTTGCGTGCCGATATGGGAGCGTCCATATCGCGGTCGATGTTCGATTTTATGCATAATATGAACGATTTCGACGCCAATGATGTAGACAGTTACAAAGGCCTCGATGAAACGGTGGGTGAGCAAAAACTGGAAATCAACTCTTATGCGGAAATCGGTCTGGGCTATGCAAGAAGCATAAACAGCCGCTTGACGGTTGGCGGTAGAGTGAAGGCTTTGCTGGGTATAGGCAATATGAAGCTCACCGTCAACAATATCGATGTATATAGTAATTTGACGGGGCTTAACGGTAGTAACGACGATTGGACTAATGTCAGGGGAAATGCCAGCATCGATGTAGATGCTACGTTGGAGAGTTCGTTCAAGGGACTGGAGCTGGAAGAGTCCAATGACGGTTATATCGATGATTTCGATTTCGATGCCGGTAAGCTCGGGCTTGCAGGTTACGGTCTTGGCATCGACTTGGGAGCTACTTATAAGCTGATGGATAACCTGACTGTTTCTGCTTCTATCCTCGATTTAGGTTTCATTAAATGGTCGAAGGGCGCTACTACCGTGGCGAGAGCGGGAGCGGAGCAAAGTTATGACCTTTCCAATCCGTCGGACAGAAGGGATTTTGCAGACCTGGTAAGTAGCGGCGAGGTACTGAACTACGATATGTTGGAGTTGCAGAAGGATAAGGATGCGGCGAAATCCCGTACAAGCAGCTTGACGTCTACGCTGGTTCTCGGTGCCGAATATTCCCTGCTGAATAACTGGTTGGTGGTAGGTGCTTTGTATACCGGCCGTTTTGCAAAACCGAAGGCGTTGAATGAGTTGACATTGTCGGCAAATATCCGTCCGAAGAATTATTTTAATGTGGCTCTCAGCTACTCCATGCTCCAGAGCGCTGGTAAGTCGTTCGGTCTTGCTGTGAAGTTAGGTCCTCTTTTCGTGGGTACGGACTATATGTTCCTGGGTAAGAGTTCTAAGAGTGTAAACGGCTTCCTGGGTATCTCCATTCCTTTGAATAAGAAGAAAAAAGCAGAGGCGACGAACGCTATCTGATAGTATTTGAGGGTGCGTGCAGAGGGCTCGCCACAGATTACACGGAATTCCAAGACTTGGGCAAACATTTTGCCAAGTAAATAGGGACATTCAGTAAATAATATAAAATCAGCCAACTAATTCATACACAAAATATTGCGAATTAGCTGGCTTTTTTGTATCTTTAGGTATTCCCCCGCAAATAAGGTTTGAAGGCCAAAACGGGGGAAATTCCCCGACTAAGATATGGCTAAGATACAAAATATTTCCGAAATTCACCCAACTTTGGGCTTCACAGAATTTGATGTTCTGGAAAAATACCGCAAAAGTTTTAATGAGAGTGAGCTTGGCAGGCTTCACTCAGTGTTCCCGTTTG
>NZ_KB894176.1 GCF_000374365.1 Bacteroides gallinarum DSM 18171 = JCM 13658 | reverse complement strand
ACGGAACAGGAAGACGGAAATCCTGTGGATTTTCTTTGGAATACATACGGCAAATGCCGTACTGATGATAGACAAGATCAGGAACAGGACGGTGAAAGCGGCATGATATGATTTTACAGGCAGAGGCAGAAGATGTCTTCAGACTTCTTCCCGAGCGTCATGTCTTGTAGGGTAAGATTGTGTGAGAAATTACAGGAATAGGACTATAAAAATGGCATATGAAGTGAGTATGCTCTATCATCTTCATATGCCATCTTGATTTTTAGGGACATTTACTGAATATCCCTCCCTACGAAACCGTAAGGAGGGATTTTCATATTATGTTATACATATTATATAATGTGTCCGGTTACATAATGTGTTCCGATTACATTCTGTCGGGTACTTCGATACCGAGTAACCCCATACCCAGGCGCACCACCTTAGCCACGTTCTCGGACAGGGTGAGACGGAATATCTTCACTGCCTCGTTCTCTTCACGCAAGATGCTGAAGTCGTGATAGAACTGATTGTATTCCTTCACGAGGTCGTAGGTGTAATTGGCTATCAGGGAAGGACTGTAATCCTCACCCGCTTGCTTCACGATAGCGGCGAAGTCTGCAAGCATCTGTATCAGCCCCTCTTCCTTCTCGCTCAGTTCGATACCTGCGGGAAGCTGTGCCGGAACGGTAATGTCCGCCTCTTTCGCCTTGCGAAGGACAGACTGGATACGTGCGTACGTATATTGGATAAAAGGTCCCGTATTGCCGTTGAAGTCTATGGATTCTTTCGGGTTGAACGTCATATTCTTACGGGCATCTACTTTCAATATGAAATACTTCAAAGCGCCCAGGCCGACGATACGGGCTATATTATCGGCTTCCTCCTTGGTCAGGCCGTCCAGCTTGCCCAGTTCTCCGGAAGTTTCCTTGGCGGTATTAATCATCTCGGACATCAGGTCGTCGGCGTCTACCACCGTACCCTCGCGGCTTTTCATCTTGCCTTCGGGCAGTTCCACCATACCGTAGGAGAAGTGTACCAATCCCTTGCCCCATTCGAAGCCTAACTTATCCAGCAGAATGGAGAGTACCTGGAAGTGATAGTTCTGCTCGTTGCCCACTACATAAATCATTTTGTCGATAGGGAAATCGGCAAAACGCAATTTCGCCGTACCTATATCCTGTGTCATATAAACGGAAGTGCCGTCCGCACGGAGAAGCAGCTTATGGTCTAAGCCTTCGCCCGTGAGGTCTGCCCATACGGAACCGTCTTCCTTGCGGTAGAAGAAACCTTTCTCCAGACCTTCCATAACTTTCTCCTTGCCTTCCAGGTATGTTTCCGATTCGTAATAAATCTTATCGAAAGTAACTCCCATCATACGGTAAGTCTCGTCGAAACCGGCATATACCCAGTCATTCATTTTCTTCCACAAGGCGCGTACTTCAGGGTCACCGGCTTCCCACTTCACCAACATCTCACGCGCCTCTTTCATCAAAGGGGATTCCGCCTCGGCCTTGGCTTTGGCTTCTTCCTCGCTCATCCCCTCGCCTTGAAACTTCGCCGTCAATTCCTTTACTTCCGCCTTATAATGTTTGTCGAAAGCCACATAGTAATCGCCAATCAGGTGGTCGCCCTTCTTACCGGAAGACTCCGGAGTTTCGCCGTTGCCGTATTTCTGCCATGCCAGCATCGATTTGCAGATATGGATACCGCGGTCGTTCACGATATTCGTCTTTACCACTTTGTTACCGTTGGCCGAGATGATATTGGCCAGTGCATTGCCCAGCAGGTTATTGCGGACGTGTCCTAAATGGAGGGGTTTATTCGTATTGGGCGAAGAATACTCAATCATCACCAGCGGAGACTGGTCTGTAGCGGAAACAATGCCATACTGTGCATCGGCATGAATGCCGTTCAGCAGTTCAATCCATGCCGAAGAAGCAATCGTAAGGTTCAGGAACCCTTTGATAACATTGAATGCCGAAACCGAAGGCTCGTTTGCCTGCAGATATTCGCCTATCTCCTGCGCCGTCTGTTCCGGCCCTTTCCTGGACATGCGGAGGAAAGGGAAAACGACCAGTGTGAGGTGTCCTTCAAATTCTTTCTTGGTTTTTTGCAACTGCACCTGCGCGGCCGGAACATCCTGGCCGTACAATGCTTTCAGTCCGCTTGTTACGGACGTTACCAATTTCTGTTCTATATTCATGATTCAAACGTGTTTTCTGTGCGCAAAGATACGAACTATTTTTAATTCCATAAAAAAGGAGACGTTGTATGCGTCTCCTTTTCCCAAGTTTTATCTATGTTCTGTTTATTCGATAATCAATTCTGAACCAGCCTTGAATTTAGCAACCTTTTTCGCCGGAATCTGAATAGCCTTTTTCGTTGCCGGATTGATACCTACGCGTCCCGCTCTTTCTACAACGGAAAATGTACCGAAGCCAACCAATGCAACCTTATCACCCGCTTTCAATGCCTTCGTTACGGATGTAACAAACGCATCCAGGGCTTTCTTCGACTCAACTTTTGACAATCCAGCCTCAGCTGCCATTGCACTAATAAGTTCTGATTTATTCATAAATACAACTGATTAATTAATATGTTACACAAAAGATAATTTCTCCGCACTACTTCTTACAAAAGTAGAGCAATATTTCTGAATATCAAATAAAAACATTAAAAAAAGGCAGGAAAATAGAGAAAAAAAGGGAATAGGAGTTCCTTTTTCTGTTATAGAACAGAATTTATTCGTACTTTTGCCAAATAAAGCGAAAAAGTCAGATTATGAATACTATACCAACAGTTACTAAAAACCTGTTAATCATCAATGTGCTGATGTTTCTCGGTACGCTTGTAGCTCAAAGTTACGGTATCGACTTGAATAAATACCTGGGGCTGCATTTCTTCCTCGCGGGAGACTTCAATGCGGCACAGTTGATTACTTATATGTTCATGCACGGCGGGTTCACCCATTTATTCTTCAATATGTTCGCCGTATGGATGTTCGGCCGCCTTCTCGAGCAGGTATGGGGACCGAAACGCTACCTGTTCTACTACCTCGCATGCGGTATCGGCGCAGGGCTTATCCAAGAACTCGTGCAATACATCCACTACGAAACGGTGCTTTCGGCATACGACAGCGTCAACACCGGATATTCCGTAATTCCAATGGAGGAATACCTCAATATGCTGACGACCGTCGGAGCTTCCGGAGCCGTATATGCTATCCTGTTAGGATTCGGCATGCTGTTTCCCAACCAGCCCTTGTTCATCTTTCCGCTGCCGTTTCCTATCAAAGCCAAATACTTCGTTATCGGATACGCCCTGATAGAACTATATTCGGGACTTGCCAACAATCCGAGCGACAACGTCGCACACTTCGCCCACCTGGGCGGTATGATATTCGGTTTCATACTAATTATGTACTGGAAAAAAAAGAACAGAGGAAATGGCTACTATTATAACTGATTTAAAGGAATTGTTCCGTAGGGGAACTATCTATATACAACTGATTTATATCAATGTGGCGGTATTTATCCTCACCACATTGGCAGAGGTCGTACTGCAACTTTTCAACCGGAGCCTCGGAGGGGTGTTCGAGTGGCTGGAGTTGCCCGCCTCCCTTTCCCGCTTTATCATCCAGCCCTGGTCTGTATTGACCTATATGTTTATGCATGCGGGGATATTGCATATTCTGTTTAATATGCTGTGGCTGTATTGGTTCGGCGCCTTGTTCCTGAACTTTTTCTCCGCCAAGCATTTGCGCGGGGTATATATCCTGGGGGGTATTTGCGGCGGAGTGCTCTATATGGCAGCCTACAATATCTTCCCCTACTTCCGCCCGATGACGGAATATTCTTTTATGCTGGGAGCATCGGCCTCGGTGCTTGCTATCGTAGCGGCTGCCGCTTACCGGGAACCTAACTACCCGATACGCCTTTTTCTTTTCGGGACCATGCGCCTGAAATACCTGGCATTGATTGCTATCGGCATGGATTTGCTATTCATCACGTCCAACAATGCCGGCGGTCATATCGCCCATTTGGGAGGGGCGCTGGCAGGGTTATGGTTCGCAGCCAGCCTGAGCAAAGGCACGGACATTACCGCATGGCTCAATAAAGCGCTGGATGCCGTTGCCGCCCTATTCAGTTTCAAGCCCCGGAAACCCAGGATGAAAGTCCGCTATGGAAGCGGCAGGCAGAAAGATTATGATTATAATGCCCGAAAGAAAGCTCAGTCCGACGAAATAGACCGTATCCTCGACAAGCTGAAAAAGTCCGGATACGAAAACCTGACAACGGAAGAAAAGAAGAGCTTGTTCGATGCAAGTAAACGATGATGTGTACGTATGAAGCATTTCGGTAACTTTGTCGCTCTCCTGATTTTAGCGATTAATGCTTTATTTACAGGCCTCCTGCTATTAGCGGCATACAGCCCTTATATCCAGCCGGTATCCCACCCGGTACAGTCTTGTTTCGGGCTGACCTTTCCTATTTTCGCACTTATCAACGGCTGTTTCCTCATTTTCTGGCTCGCCATACAGCGGTACAAAACCGCCTTACTGCCCCTGACGGGGCTTTTGCTGTGCTACTCGCAACTGCGTACCTATCTTCCTCTCAACTTCCATACTTCCGAGATTCCCGAAGGAAGCATCAAACTCCTGTCCTACAACATCATGGGATTCGACGGAGACGGGAAGAAAGACGGGAAGAACCCGATACTTACTTACCTGAAAGAGAGCAATGCCGACATCCTCTGCCTGCAGGAGTATGCATCCGACGAGTCGCCCCGCCACCTCACGCAAAAAGACATAGAGCGGGAGTTAAAAGCCTACCCTTACCACCGCATCAACCTCATAGGCAGCGGCAGCGGCTATACCAACAAGATAGCCTGCTATTCCAAGTTCCCCATTCTCTCCTCCCGTGTCCTGGATTACCCGAGCGGGTATAACGGTTCCGTATTGTACGAGCTCAAGCTGGGCGAAGATACGATTACCCTCATCAACAATCACCTGGAATCGAACAAGCTGACCAAAGCGGACAAAGACATTTACGAAGATATGCTGAAAGCACCCGAGAAGGAAAAAGTCAAAAGCGGCGTACGGCTGTTGGTGCACAAGCTGGCGGAGGCTTCCGCTATCCGTGCTCCGCAGGCGGACACCATTGCACGGGCGATAGCTTCCTCCCGGCATCCGTCCGTTATCGTCTGCGGGGATTTCAACGATACCCCCATTTCGTACACCCACCGTACCATAGCACAACATCTGGACGATGCCTTCACCCAATCGGGACGGGGACTGGGTATATCCTACAATCAGAATAAGTTCTACTTTCGGATAGACAATATATTAATCAGCAAGAACTTACGGTCTTATAACTGTACAGTAGACCGGTCTGTCAAAGACTCCGACCATTATCCGATATGGTGTTATATAGCCAAACGGCAATGAGCCTCCTTTCGCAAAACGAATAACCATTAATAAAATCTAATTATCTAATACCCTGGCATCTATGTTGAAAAGAAGTATTTTAATTTTAGCAGCAAGTTGTATGATGTACTCCTGTACCACCCGGACGGAGAGCAATCCGTTCTTCACCGAGTTCCAGACTCCGAATGGTATCCCTCCCTTCGATAAAATCAAACTGGAACACTATGAGCCTGCGTTCCTCAAAGGAATAGAGGAGCAAAACGCCCGTATCCAGGCCATAATAGACAACCCCGAAGCACCGGGTTTCGAGAATGTAATCGTTGCTTTCGACAACAGCGCCCCCATGCTCGACCGTGTGAAAGGCGTTTTCTTCAATATGACGGAGGCCGAAACCAACGACTCCCTGAACGCCCTCTCCATAAAACTCGCCCCGGTACTGTCCGGGCATGAGGACAATATTTCGCTCAACCGGGCATTGTTCGACAAAATAAAAGCCGTTTACCAACAAAAGGATTCCCTGGGGCTGACAACCGAACAGCAGAGGCTTCTGGAAAAGACATACAAAGACTTCGTACGCTCCGGCGCCAACCTCTCCGCCGAAGAGCAGACCCGCCTGCGCGAAGTGAACAAACAGCTTTCCACCCTGGGTATCACCTTCAGCAACAACATCCTGAACGAGAACAACGAGTTCATGCTCTTTGTGGATAAGCAAGAAGACCTTGCCGGGCTTCCCGAATGGTTCCGCCAAAGTGCCGCCGAAGAGGCGAAAGCCGCCGGCCAGGAAGGGAAATGGCTGTTTACGCTGCACAACGCCAGCCGCATCCCGTTCCTGCAATATTCCGCCAACCGTCCGCTACGCGAAAAGATGTACAAAGCCTACATCAACCGCGGTAACAACAATGACAAGAACGACAACAAGAAAATCATCGCCGACATCATCGGCCTGCGCCTCGAAAAAGCCCGGCTGCTGGGTTTCAACTGCTACTCCGACTTCGTATTGGACAACACCATGGCAAAGAACTCCGCCACCGTAATGGAGTTCCTGAACAACCTGTGGGGATATGCCCTGCCTAAAGCCAAGGCCGAAGCCGCCGAACTCCAGCAACTAATGGATAAGGAGGGCAAAGGCGAGAAGCTGGAAGCGTGGGACTGGTGGTATTATACCGAGAAACTGCGTAAAGAGAAATACGACCTCGAAGAAGACCAAATCAAACCCTACTTCAAATTAGAGAACGTGCGCGAAGGGGCATTCGCCGTTGCCAACAAACTCTACGGTATCACGTTGACCAAACTCGACGGTGTTCCCGTTTATCATCCCGATGTGGAAGTTTTCGAAGTAAAGGACGCAGACGGCTCGCAACTGGGCATCTTCTACGTAGATTACTTCCCGCGTCCCGGTAAGAGCGGCGGTGCATGGATGAGCAACTACCGCGAACAGAAAGGCGGCATCCGCCCACTGGTATGCAACGTAGCCAGTTTCACCAAACCCGTCGGCGACACTCCTTCCCTGCTCACAATCGATGAGGTGGAAACCTTGTTCCACGAATTCGGCCATGCCTTGCACGGGTTGCTGACCCGATGCAACTATCAAGGCGTTGCCGGCACGAACGTAGTGCGCGACTTCGTAGAGCTCCCGTCGCAAATCAACGAACACTGGGCTACACAGCCCGAAGTGCTGAAAATGTATGCCAAGCATTACCAGACCGGCGAAACCATACCCGACAGCCTTATCGAAAAGATTTTGAAGCAAAAAACCTTCAACCAGGGCTTCATGACTACCGAGTTGCTTGCAGCCGCCATTCTTGACATGAACCTGCACAACCTCACGGACGCCCGGGACATCGACGTAACGGCCTACGAAAAAGAAGCGATGAAGCAGCTCGGCTTAATCCCCGAAATAGCTCCCCGCTACCGTACCACCTACTTCAACCATATCGTAGGCGGCTATGCGGCAGGTTATTACAGCTATCTATGGGCTAACGTCTTGGACAATGACGCTTTCGAGGCATTCAAGGAGCACGGCATTTTCGACAAGACTACCGCCGACCTTTTCCGCCATAATGTCCTGGAAAAAGGAGACAGCGAAGACCCGATGACACTCTATAAGAAATTCAGGGGTGCAGAGCCCCGATTAGAGCCGATGTTAAAAAATCGCGGTATGAAGTAAGAATTGTGAAAAAAAAGCTATATTTGCAGCCTTATATACGATAGAAATCAATTAAAAAGTAATCATAATAAACTAAAAGTAACATGCAAAACAAAGGATTTGTAAGGGTTTTTGCGATATTGCTCACACTGGTGTGTGTGTTCTATCTCTCCTTCTCTTTTGTAACTCGCCACTATACCAATAAGGCAAAAGAGTTCGCAAAAGGCGATGTGAAAGTGGAGCAGGACTACCTCGATTCTCTGGCAAACGAGAAGGTGTGGTTCGGCAATTGGACGCTGAAACAATGTCGTGAAATGGAAATCAGTTTAGGTTTGGACTTGAAAGGCGGTATGAACGTCATCCTGGAAGTGTCGGTTCCCGACGTTATCAAGGCGCTGGCGGACAACAAGCCCGACGAGGCATTCAACCAGGCACTGGCAACTGCCGCAAAACAGGCTACCACAAGCCAGGAGGACGTTATCACGTTGTTCATCAGGGAGTACCACAAGGCTGCTCCGGGCGCTCCTCTCTCGCAACTGTTCGCCACCCAGCAACTGAAAGACAAAGTAAACCAGAAATCTTCCGACGCAGAAGTCGAGAAAGTATTGCGCGAAGAAGTAAAGGCAGCCGTAGACAACTCATACAATGTACTCCGTACCCGTATCGACCGTTTCGGTGTGGTTCAGCCCAACATCCAGAGCCTGGAAGACAAAATGGGACGTATCATGGTGGAACTTCCGGGTATCAAAGAGCCTGAGCGTGTAAGAAAATTGTTACAAGGTTCCGCTAATCTGGAATTCTGGGAAACGTACAACGCAAAAGATATCGCCTCCTACCTGCAATCGGCAGACGCCAAATTGCGCGCCATATTGGCAAGCAGTACCGAAGCGGAAGCAGACAGCACAGCCGCCGAAGCTCCTGCCGTGGCACAAGCCACCAGTACGACCGACAGTCTTGCCGCCGCACTGAAAGGCGAGAACAAAGCCCAGGCTGCCGACCTCGAGCAAATCAAGAAAGAACATCCGTTGCTGGCAGTGCTCCAGGTTAACCCCAGCGGACAAGGTCCCGTTGTAGGTTATGCCAACTACAAAGACACCGCCGACATCAACAGATACCTCTCCATGCCGGAAATTCAGGCGGAAATGCCGAAAGACCTGCGCCTGAAATGGGGTGTTTCTCCTTATGAGTACGACCCGAAAGCCCAGACCTTCGAACTGTATGCAATCAAATCTACCGAACGCAACGGACGCGCTCCGCTGGAAGGCGACGTAGTGGTAAATGCCAAAGACGAATACGACCACTACGGCAAGCCCGCCGTAAGCATGTCCATGAATACGGACGGTGCACGCCGCTGGGCACAGCTCACCAAGCAGAACGTAGGCAAGGCTATCGCTATCGTACTGGACGGGTATGTATATTCCGCACCGAATGTAAACCAGGAAATTACCGGCGGTAACTCTCAAATTACCGGCCACTTCACTCCCGAGCAGGCGAAAGACTTGGCAAACGTATTGAAATCCGGTAAGATGCCGGCTCCCGCCCACATCGTACAGGAAGACATCGTAGGTCCGTCTTTGGGACAGGCCTCTATCAATGCCGGTATCATGTCGTTCATCGTGGCATTGATTCTGCTGATGATTTACATGTGCGCCATGTACGGTTTCGTTCCGGGCATGGTTGCCAACGGCGCCCTGGTGCTGAACATGTTCTTCACACTCGGTATCCTTTCATCCTTCCAGGCAGCGCTGACGATGTCCGGTATCGCCGGTATGGTGTTGTCACTCGGTATGGCTGTGGATGCCAACGTGTTGATTTACGAACGTACCAAAGAGGAGTTGCGCGCAGGCAAAGGGGTTAAGAAAGCACTTGCCGACGGTTACTCCAACGCTTTCTCGGCAATCTTCGACTCCAACCTGACGTCTATCATCACAGGTATCATCCTGTTCAACTTCGGAACCGGTCCTATCCGCGGCTTCGCCACCACATTGATTATCGGTATCCTGATTTCGTTCTTTACTGCCGTGTTCATGACACGTCTGTTCTACGAACACTTCATGAACAAGGACAAACTGCTTAACCTGACATTCTGTACGGGCATCTCCAAGAACCTGATGGCGAACGTGCATTTCGACTTCATGGGCAGGAACAAGATTTGGATGACGCTGACGGGTGCGGCAATCGTAGTCTGCATCGGTTTCCTCAGCATACGCGGCCTGAGCCAAAGTATCGACTTCACCGGCGGACGTAACTTCAAGGTACAGTTCGAAAACAAGGTAGAGCCCGAACAAGTGCGCGAATTGATTGCCAGCAAGTTCGGCGATGCCAACGTAAGCGTCATCGCTATCGGTGCGGACGGTAAGACCGTACGTATCAGTACCAACTACCGCATCCAAGAGGACGGCAACAACGTAGACTCGGAAATCGAAGCTTACCTGTACGAAACCCTGAAACCGCTGCTAACCCAGAATATCACGCTGGAAACATTCATCGACCGTGAGAACCATACGGGTGGCAGTATCATCAGCTCGCAGAAGGTAGGTCCGAGTATCGCGGACGACATCAAGGTATCGGCAATCTGGTCTGTCGTACTGGCACTGATTGCTATCGGCCTGTACATCTTGCTCCGTTTCCGCAACATCGCCTACTCTATCGGTTCCGTATGCGCACTGGCGTGCGATACTATCATCATCCTGGGCTTCTATGCCATGTGGTGGGGTATCCTGCCGTTCTCGTTGGAAATCGACCAGACGTTCATCGGTGCTATCCTGACGGCTATCGGTTACTCTATCAACGATAAGGTGGTAATCTTCGACCGTGTGCGCGAGTTCTTCGGTCTCTACCCGAAACGCAACAAGAAGCAACTGTTCAACGACTCGTTGAACACGACCCTGGCGCGTACTATCAACACCTCGCTCAGTACATTGATTGTATTGCTGTGTATCTTCATCCTCGGTGGAGACTCTATCCGCAGCTTCGCATTCGCAATGATTCTGGGTGTCGTATTCGGTACATTGTCCTCCCTGTTCGTTGCATCTCCTATCGCATACATGCTGATAAAGAACAAAAAAGGAGTAGAACAGGCAGTAACTGTTGAAGAAGCTAAATAATTCTTAAAAGTAAAGCCATACATAGAAAAAGAGGAAATCTCCGCGGAGATTTCCTCTTTTTTTGTAGTCTCGCCGGGAATCGAACCCGGATCTAAAGTTTAGGAAACTTCTATTCTATCCGTTGAACTACAAGACCTTTTGCATAGATTCTGCATATAATAATAGAATGTGGGTACAAAGATAATGTATTCTGCTGATTTTCCGAAAAAAGTTTTGTTAATCCGATTAACTTTGCGAAATTTGTCCGCCAACAAAGCAGCAATGTAACTTTTCTAATATGATATCTAAATAATATATAGTAATTCGTAAGTTATGGCAAACGACATGATAGTCAAAGAACTGGAGCAGGTGGTAGTCCGCTTCTCCGGAGACTCCGGCGACGGTATGCAACTCGCCGGCAACATCTTTTCAACAGTTTCGGCTACGGTAGGTAATGACATCAGCACATTCCCCGACTACCCGGCGGACATCCGCGCCCCGCAAGGCTCGCTGACGGGCGTATCGGGCTTCCAGGTACACATCGGTGCGAACAAAGTCTACACCCCCGGCGACAAATGCGACGTGCTGGTAGCTATGAATGCCGCTGCATTGAAAACACAATATAAGTTTGCCAAATCTACCGCATGTATCATCATCGATACGGATGCTTTCCAGAAATCGGATTTGGAAAAGGCAGCCTTCAAGACAGACGACCCCATTGAAGAAATGGGAATCAAGCAGGATGTCATCGCCGCCCCTATCTCCAAAATGGTGAAAGACTGCCTTGCCGATACCGGCATGGACAATAAATCCATGCTGAAATGCCGCAATATGTTTGCAGTGGGACTGGTATGCTGGCTGTTCAACCGCGACCTGACGATAGCCGAGGACTTCCTCCGCGAGAAATTTGCCAAGAAGCCCGAAGTAGCGGAAGCCAATATCAAGGTTATCCGCGTCGGATACGACTACGGACACAACACCCATGCCTCCGCCGCGCACACCTACAAGATTGAAAGCAAGATAAAAGCCCCCGGACGTTACATGGATATCACGGGTAACAAAGCCACTGCCTACGGCTTCATCGCCGCCGCCGAGAAAGCAGGGCTGAAGCTCTACTTAGGCTCCTACCCCATTACCCCGGCAACCGATGTGCTGCACGAACTCTCCAAGCATAAATCGCTGGGCGTAATCACCGTACAGTGCGAAGACGAGATTTCCGGCTGCGTCTCCGCTATCGGCGCATCCTTTGCAGGCGCACTGGCCGTTACCTCCACCTCCGGACCGGGCGTCTGCCTGAAATCGGAAGCCATGAACCTCGCCGTTATTATGGAACTGCCGCTCGTGGTGCTCGACGTACAACGCGGCGGCCCCGCCACCGGCCTGCCCACCAAGTCGGAACAGACCGACCTGCTGCAAGTGCTTTTCGGCCGTAACGGCGAAAGCCCCATGCCCGTACTTGCCGCCACCTCGCCCACGGACTGCTTCGAATGCGCTTACATGGCATCCAAGATAGCACTGGAACACATGACGCCCGTCGTACTGCTGACGGACGCCTTCGTAGCCAATGGCTCGGCATCGTGGAAGCTGCCCAAGCTCGCCGATTATCCCGCTATCGTGCCGCCCTACGTACGTCCCGACATGCAAGGCTCGTGGACGCCCTACCAGCGCAATGAAAAGACCGGCAGCCGCTACTGGGCTATCCCCGGAACGGAAGGCTTCACCCATATCCTCGGCGGACTGGAAAAGGACAACAGGACGGGCGCTATCTCTACCGACCCCGAGAACCACGACCTGATGACCCGCCTGCGTGCCGAGAAGATTGCTAAAATCGAAGTGCCCGACGTAGAAGTGGAAGGCGACAAAGAGGATGCCGACCTGCTGATTGTAGGCTTCGGAGGCACATACGGCCACCTGCATGCCGCTATGGACGAACTCCGTGCGGCAGGCAAGAAGGTAGCACTCGCCCACTTCAAGTTCATCAACCCGCTGCCTAAGAACACGGCGGAAGTGATGAAACGCTACAAGAAGGTAGTAGTGGCAGAGCAGAACATGGGACAGTTTGCCGGATACCTGCGTATGAAAGTAGACGGCTTCGTTCCCTACCGGTTCAACCAGGTAAAAGGCCAGCCCTTCCTGGTAAACGAGTTAGTACAAGCATTTGAGGAGATTATCAAAAACTAAAAACGAAAAGAACTATGTGCGAATATACAGCAAAAGATTTCAAGAAAGGGCAACCCCGCTGGTGTCCGGGTTGCGGCGACCACTTTTTCCTCGCATCCCTGCATAAGGCAATGGCCGAAATAGGCGTTCCTCCCCACCAAACGGCAGTAATCTCCGGTATCGGCTGTTCCAGCCGCCTGCCCCACTATATGAATACGTACGGCATGAACACCATTCACGGGCGTGCCGCAGCTATCGCCACAGGCTGCAAAGTTACCAATCCGAAACTCGCCGTATGGCAAGTGAGCGGCGACGGCGACGGGCTGGCTATCGGCGGCAACCACTTCATACATGCCAACCGCCGCAACATCGACCTCAATATGATTCTGCTGAACAACCGCATCTACGGCTTGACGAAAGGACAATACTCCCCGACATCCCCTCGCGGCTTCGTAAGCAAGTCATCCCCCTACGGTACGGTAGAAGACCCGTTCCAGCCGGCAGAGCTCTGCTTCGGCGCACGCGGCCACTTCTTTGCACGCGCCGTAGCCACGGACGCAGCCGGAACAGTGGAAATCCTGAAAGCCGCCTACCGCCACAAAGGTGCCAGCGTCTGCGAAATTCTCCAGAACTGCGTCATCTTCAACAACGGCACGCACGACGCCGTTGCCAAGAAAGAAGACCGTATCAAGAACGCTATCTACTTGAAACACGGCAAGCCCATGCTCTTCGGTGAGAACAACGAATACGGACTGATGCAGGAAGGTTTCGGGCTGAAAGTGGTGAAGCTCGGCGAAAACGGCATCACGGAAAAGGATATCCTCGTACACGACGCCCATTGCCAGGACAATACCTTGCAACTGAAGCTCGCCCTAATGGAAGGTCCCGACTTCCCGATTGCCCTCGGTGTAATCCGCGATGTGGAAGCCCCTACTTACGACGATGCCGTACACGCCCAAATTGAAGAGGTATCCGCCAAGAAGAAATACCACAGCTTCGAGGAGCTGCTGATGACAAACGATACCTGGGAAGTGAAATAACCCTTCACTGCACAGGAACTCCGTACATACCGATTCCCCCTTCACCCTCCGCATCCCCTTATTCACCGGGGATAGCGGGTGAAGGGGGATTTCTTATACCCCAGCGGGCGAGGCAACCGCCGCCGTCGTACCCGGCAACAGTCCCGAACAGCCGATACAACCCGGTACAAGACATAGGCTAAACTCCGCTATACCCCGTTCAAGATGCGGCAATGCCCGATAGAAAACCGCGCTATATGCACAATAAAACCCCGTTTTGCAACTGCGGGCTGTCCGGTTGGCATATGCAGGCCGTACAGTTGCCAGTTGCAGGCTGTACAGCCCGCAACTGCGGGACGAAGAAAATCACAAAGGATAGCCGCATTTTACCGCGTGCATTGCGAGGTTTTACCACGTGTACAGTGGAGTTCCTGCAAGGTATCACTACATTTTCTACAAGGTATCGCTGCATTTCTCTACGAAATATCACCGCCTTCTCCACGAGGCATCGCCATGCTCCCTGCGAAGTATCGCCGCATCTCCTGCCTGGTATCCCCCTGCCTATTCGCGCAGCTTCGGACACAGGTACGGCAGAACGGACGCCAAAGCCGTACCCGGAACGGACAAGCAGGAACAGGATTGTGGAATTGCGGAACACATTTGTGGATTTTTTCCCCAATCCTCTGCGCCACACCTATACATATTATAGATATTTATAGAAAATAAATAACTGAATATCATATATATAATTTGCCATACCCGCCTTACACACCGCTTTTGGCATACGGCTTGCGCCTGGATAACTGCAAATTCCGACGGATTCAATTACACAAGATACTAATCATTGCAGAAATATGAAGTTTATCATGAAAGAAGGGGATAGCGCTTCGCACCGGAAGCAATACCTTCAGAAGGTATTAGGTATTATCGGGGGCTTGGTGCTGGCATTTCTTTTTGCAGGAAACGCCTATGCACAAGAAACCAAGACGATAAAAGGTATGGTTAGGGACGTGACGGGGGAGCCGCTTATCGGCGCCAGCGTCATAGAGAAAGGAACCAACAACGGCGTCATTACGGACGTGGACGGTAACTTTACACTGACGGTTCCTGCCGACGCAACATTGTCCATTGCCTATATGGGCTATGCCACCCGCGAAATCAGGCTGGCAAAACGCAAGAAAAAAGGCGATTTAAGGGTGACGCTGAGGGAAGATGCACAGAAACTGAAAGAAGTGGTGGTAACAGCCATGGGTATCAAGAAAGACACCAAGCGGCTGGGATATGCCGTCAGCACTATCGAATCGGACGAAATAGTAAAGGCGGGAGCAACGAACTTTGCCTCCGCCATGTACGGCAAGGCACCGGGCATCCGCATCACGCAGACGCAGGGCGGTGCTGCCGGCGCAGTATCTATCAACGTGCGCGGACTGACGTCTATCACCGGAAACAACCAGCCGCTCATCATCCTGGACGGTGTGCCTATCCGCAACGGCGGAACAGGCAAAAGCACCGACTTCGCCGAATTCGGTAACGACGGGCAGATACGCTCCAACGGCTTGGTAGACATCAATCCGGAAGATATCGAAAGCGTGAGTGTGCTGAAAGGGGCTTCCGCCACGGCACTCTACGGCTCGGAAGCGGCAAACGGCGCGGTAGTCATCACCAGCAAGCGTGCCAAGAGCGGCAAGCTTACGGTGGACTTCACGGCACAGGTAGCCACCAACCTACCCGCTTACCTGCCGAAAGTACAGACCGTATACGGCCCCGGACGCTACAACACGCTATACAGTGACTACGAAAAGCAGACGGGCGGCTTCTACCAACGCACCATGAACGGAGAAAGCTATAAAAGCTTGTATAACACCAATATGTCCTTCGGTCCGAAATACGACGGGAGCGAAGTATTGTACTGGGACGGCAAGACCCGCCCCTACCTGCCGGCTACGGACAATCCCTGGAAGGAGCTGTTCCGCACGGGGTGGACCCAGACGTACAACCTCGCCATTTCGCAAGGCACGGAAACGAGCAGCAACCGCTTCTCCTATACCTTTACGGACGAAGTGCCCAACTCGCTGACGGGTAGCTTTACGAAACACAACTTCAAGCTGACGGGTTCGTACAGACTGGCAAAACCGCTGAATATAGAATACTCACTGAACTACCTCGTGCAGGAAGTGAAAGACCGCCCGCAGACGTCGCTCAACCTGTACGGCAGTTTCACCAACATGTTCTCGTCTTTCATGGATATTCCTTACCTGAAGCAGAGCTACGTTACCAGCCTGGGCTACCGCAATACGTATGTGGGCGGCGATGCCACGCTTACCCCGGACGAGTCATGGGCATACGACCCCGGATACCTTACCGGTGTATCGAACATGCTCTGGAACATGTATCACCACCACAGCAAGGAGACGGAAAACCGCCTCATCGGTATGATACGCCCCACCTGGCAGATAACCAACTGGCTGAGCCTCCGTGCCCAACTCTCTACGGACATCACGGATACCAAGCAGACGCTCGAGTACGAAACCGAACGCCCCAATTCGCTGTTCGACCCCAGCGGCAGCTTCCAGAACATCAACCGCCGCTACGACATCGTGTACGGTGATGTAATGCTGAACTTCAACTACAACATCCGCCGCTTCGACATAGCTGCCACGCTGGGCTGGACGGGACGCTACGAAAACATGAACAACATGCGCGTTTCCACCAACGGCGGCCTGGTAACGGAAAACTGGTTCGACCTCAACGCCAGCCGCTATACCGCCAGCAGCACGTTGCAGCGTATGGAGCTGCTGAAAACGGGCTATATGGGCACGCTGAGCCTGGGCTGGGACAACTACCTGTTCCTCGAACTGACGGGACGCCAGGAGCGTTCGTCCACACTGAAAGACCAGAGTTTCTTCTACCCTTCCGCCAACCTCAGCTTCCTGTTCTCGAATGCTTTCCGCATGCCGGAATGGTGGAATCACGGTAAACTCCGTCTTTCGTACGGTGTGGTAGGTAATGCGCCGGAGACGTATGCCGCCAACATCATCTACGAGCAGGGCTCGGACAACGGTTTCACATGGAACTATGTACCTTCTTCGTGGGGTAATGCCGACATCCGTCCGGAGAAGAAGTACGAATACGAGATAGGGCTCGAAAGCAAGTTCTTCAACAACCGGCTGGGCTTCGACGTATCTTATTATAACAACCGCGTGAAAGACCAGATACTTTCCACGCCCCAGCCTTCTACATCGGGTGTGAAGTATGTGCTGATGAACGTGGGCGAGGTAGCCAACGAGGGTTGGGACATCTCCGTAAGCGCCACTCCGATACAGACCAAGAACTTCCGCTGGGACTTGACTGCCAACTACGGTATCTACCGTAACAAAGTCGTGAAGCTGGCCGAAGGAGTGCCATACCTCGAGATATCCAGCATCGGCGGCGGTGGAGCCAAGATACAGGCCGTAGAAGGCCGCCCTATGGGTGATATCTACGTGCAAGTGCCCCAGGTGAACGAGAACGGGGATTACCTGGTGTCGGACAAGGGTGTTTACCTGAACCAGACCGACCTGCAAAGGGTAGGCAACATCAATCCCGACGGTGTGGGCGGCTTGTTCAGCTCCTTCTCTTACAAGAACCTGTTCCTGGATTTCAGCATCGACTTCCGCATAGGAGGCGACGTTATCAACGAGATGTACCAGTACTCCACCGCATCGGGTCTGACGCCGGAGTCCCTGCAATACCGCGACACGGAGCATGGCGGCTTGTCTTACTACTATCCGGACAACAACAATGCCAGCGGCGTGCCGGTACAGGTAGACCCTTCGCTGGCTGCGGGTCCTAACGGAGAAATCGTTTACCACGACGGGCTTATCTTGCCGGGCGTGGTGGCTTCTACGGGCGAGAAGAATACGCGCATCATCCCTGCCGGATATTACTACAACCAGACGTACAACTGGGGCACGCAGGCCGAGCAATACACGTACCGCCACTCGGTGTTCGACAATACGTACGTCAAGCTGCGCGAGCTAACCATAGGTTACCAGTTCCCGGAAAAGCTGATTTCCAAGTTGGGAATGACGCGGCTGAGTGTATCGGTATTCGGACGCAACCTGTTCTACTTCTACAAAGCGCTGAAGAACTACGACGCGGAGTCTTCCGTAGGAACGTCCTGGGCAAGCCAGGCAGTGGTGGGCAACTCTACCACGGCAACGCGCAGTTTCGGTGTTTCGTTACGGGCAAGTTTTTAAGAGACAGAGAGTGGAGAATCGAGAGTTAACAAAGAAATGGATATGGATATGAAAAAGATGAATATAAGGTCGTTCGTACTATCGGGAGTTTTCCTGCTCGCAGCTTCCGGCTGTACGGAGTCCGACTTCGACAGCAAATATGAAGACCCCTCGAAGGTCAACAAGGTTACTATCAGCAACCTCATGGTAGGTGTCTTTCAGAAGGTAAAAGACTATGATGTCTACGAGTACGGACGTTTCTTCGGCTTCGACTCGCAATTCGTTGGCAAGTATGCGCAGACATTCGGTTACAGCAATTCCGGCGATATGTACAGCCCGGGCTACACGCCCTCCATAGACGGGCAATGGGACAATCTGTACTCGGCGCTGATGCAATACCGCAAAATGGAATCGCTGTACAACGAGGAGAGCGACAGCCAGAAAGAGCAGGACGAGGCTTTTATGCTCGCCGCCAAGGTACAGTTGTACGACTTCTTCGCCGCAACGGTGGATATTTTCGGCGATATGCCGTTCTTCAAGGCGTGTACCCTGCCACTGACCAACGACGTCAGCGCCTCGTACGCTCCTTACGACAAGGCGGAGGACATTTATAAGACGATTCTCGACGAGCTGAAAGAAATCGCCCCGCGTTTCCGTTCGGTTACCACGCCGAAGAATTTCAATACCCAGGACTTTATCAACTTAGGCGACATGGAGAAATGGGAACGCTATGCAAACTCCCTGCGCCTGCGCCTTGCCATGCGCGTAGCCGCACAGGGAGCTTTGCAGGCGGAAGGGCGCGCAGCTATCAAAGAGATTTTGGAAGACCCCGCCGGTTATCCGCTGATAGAGGAGAAGGATGATAATATCTTCATCATCAACCAGAAGTCCGGACAACTGAACTTTACCGCCGGCAGTGGGTTGGGCGACTGGGTTACGAACCGTCTTGCTTCCGGCGCTATCATAGACCGCATGCTGGGACACGGTAACTACGACATGACCAGCAGCGACCCGCAAAGCGGCGTCTATATCGAGGGTGAGGACGACCCGCGTATCTTGCTGAACTACAACCCTGTGAGCATCCTCAACCGCGAAACGGGACAAGTGGACGAGCATCGTTACCTGGGCACAGACCTCACCGTAGCAGACGAGCTGACGGAGTATTACAACTCGCAGGCACAGGATGAGGTGAATACTGCCAACAAGGGTTTCTCGCAGATTACGCAAAGGGGTTTCTTTTGGGAAAACGACAAATTCGATATGCTGATAATGGCTTCGCCCGAGATACATTTCCTGAAAGCGGAGGCTTATGCCATGGGCTATGGCGTGGCGCAGGATATGGCGAAGGCGGAAGCGGAGTTCAAGACTGCCGTCAGCCAGTCTATCACCTTGTATTATTACTATGACTCGATAGGTTCGGGAGAGAACTGCGGCCGCTACGATGCCCCCACGGACGAAGCGATTGCCGATTTTGCCGATGCCAAGTGGAACAGTGCGGAATATGTGGACAAGCTGGATGCTATCATCACGCAGAAATGGCTGCACTTCGGTTTCCTCGTCAGCCGCGAGGCATGGAGCGACATCCGCCGCACGGGTTATCCTTCGGGGCTGGTATTCCCGGAAGTTGCGGGTACTATATCCAATGTGCCGAACCGCTGGAGATATCCCAGCACGGAGGTGAACTACAACCCGTATTACAAGGATGTAGCCGATAAAGATACTTATACCGAGAAGCTGTTCTGGGCGAAATAAGGAAGGTGGTTCGCCGCAGGATTATGCGGATTGACACGGATTTTAATTCTTCAGACAGAAGAACGGGAATTCGGACAGAGGAACAAAAAGGGATATTCAGTAAATGTCCCTAAAAATCAAGATGGCATATGAAGATGATAGAGCATACTCACTTCATATGCCATTTTTATAGTCCTATTCCTG
>NZ_KB894175.1 GCF_000374365.1 Bacteroides gallinarum DSM 18171 = JCM 13658 | reverse complement strand
GGTCATCAGACTTCTTCCAGAACTTCATGTCCTACCGGATAGAATTACGTGAGAAAGCACAGAAAAATGACAATAATAATGGCATATGAAGTGGTTATGCTCTATCAGCTTCATATGCCATCTTGTTTTTTTAGGGACATTTACTGAATATCCCTTCATTGGTACAAGGATATTAACTTACCATACCCTGCCCGGTTAACTTCGTCCAGGCAAGCAAGTTAACTTACTATAAACCCTGCCTCAAAACATCATTCCAATAAATTCTCGATAGAATAGTTCTCCCAGAACGTTTTGGTGGAGTGCACCAGTGAACTCCCCATATAGAGTAAAAACAATACCGCTATGACAATCATCAAGAAACTGACGAGGGCATTGTGCTTTTCTTGCTTGAATTGAACGGAAACCATACAAACCTCCTATTTTATTGTCAGTGCAAAGGTAGAAACCGGGAATTACATTCCCGCAACACCTTCTTTACAAATATATAAAAAAAGGAGCACAAATGCGCTCCTTTTAATAGTATTTCAGTTTTTATTAACTCAGTTCGCTAACCAACTCCTGGGGGGTAACCAGCTTTTGTGCACCCGTTTCCATGTTTTTCAAGGTTATTTTGCCCTCGTTCATCTCATTCTCTCCCACCAGGGCAACAAACGGTATCATCTTTGAATTAGCATAACTCATTTGTTTCTTCATCTTACTGGAATCGGGGAAAATCTCCGCACGGATACCTGCCGCACGTACCCGGGCAAGAACGCCCATAGAGAAAGCAGCTTCTTTCTCGCCAAAATTAATGAACAAGAGCTGTGTGCCGTTCACCGCTTCTTTCGGATAAAGCCCGAGCTGGTTCAGTACATCGAAGATACGGTCTGCACCGAACGAGATGCCTACTCCCGAAACACCTGCCATGCCGAACACACCGGTTAAATTGTCATAACGGCCGCCACCGGTGATACTGCCTATCTGCACATCCAGCGCTTTCACCTCAAAAATCGCACCGGTATAATAGTTCAGACCACGCGCCAGGGTCAGGTCGAGTTCGATTGTATTCTTCAAACCGAGTGCAGAAAGAGTGTTCAGGATGAATTCGCTCTCCTCCACACCTTTCAAACCCGTCTCGCTGGCGGATAATACCTGCTTCAAGGTAGCGAGCTTCTCCTCGTTGCTGCCGCTCAACAGGATGATAGGCTGCAATTTGGCAATGGCATCGTCGCTAATCCCCTTCTCTTTCAGCTCCGCGTTGACATTGTCCAATCCGATTTTATCCAGCTTGTCGATTGCCACGGTTATATCCACTATTTTGTCGGCTTCGCCGATAATCTCGGCAATACCACTCAATATCTTGCGGTTATTGATTTTAATGCATACACGGATGCCGAAGCGTGTAAACACGGTATCAACAATCTGCATCAGCTCGACCTCGTTCAGCAGGGAATCGCTGCCCACCACATCGGCATCGCATTGATAGAACTCGCGGTAACGTCCTTTCTGCGGACGGTCGGCACGCCACACAGGTTGTATCTGGTAGCGCTTGAAGGGGAACGTTATCTCATCCCTGTGCATCACCACATAGCGAGCGAAAGGCACGGTGAGGTCGTAACGCAAACCTTTCTCGCAAAACTTGCCGGCAAGCTTCGCCGCATTGCGGCTCAACAACTCCTCGTCGGTCAGGGCGGAAAAGTAATCGCCGGAGTTCTGTATCTTGAACAGCAGCTTATCCCCCTCCTCGCCGTACTTTCCCATTAGGGTGGAAAGCATCTCCATAGAAGGCGTCTCTATCTGCTGGAAACCATAAAGGTGGTAAACATCACGAATCGTATCGAATATATAGTTACGCTTCGCCATTTCTACGGGCGAAAAGTCGCGGGTTCCTTTCGGAATACTTGGTTTTGCTGCCATAATCGTATCAATCATTTATAAAATCGGACGACAAAGTTACGGTATTTTATCGAGGATGAAAAGAGAAAGGAGAGGAATTTGGAGCACGCAGGATGCGTTTACTCCGGACAAGCCGTACGTCAAGCGGAAACAACCCATACGTTCAATGAAAACGGATAACGCGTTTAAGCAAACAGACCGCCTATTTCAAGCGAATAGGCGGTCTGTTTGTTATTCCATACCATGTACATCTATGGATTCGGCTTACTCCCTGCGTCCCAGGAATATCATAATGTAATAAATGAGCGTTGCCAGTGAACCGAGGGCTGCCACTACATATGTATAAGCGGCCGAACGAAGCGCATCTTCCGCCTGGGCATGGTTACGGGAGTTCGTAATACCGGAACTGCTCAGCCACACCAGCGCTCGCTTGCTCGCATTGATTTCCACCGGAAGGGTAATGAAGCTGAACAGCGTAGTCATGGCAAAAAGGATGATACCTGCCAGCAACAACTGCGGGAAAGTGTTCAGCATCAAGATACCTGCC
Organism: Bacteroides gallinarum DSM 18171 = JCM 13658; assembly: GCF_000374365.1. Taxonomy (GTDB): domain Bacteria; phylum Bacteroidota; class Bacteroidia; order Bacteroidales; family Bacteroidaceae; genus Bacteroides; species Bacteroides gallinarum. Next base: position 18,764 of record NZ_KB894175.1, on the reverse strand, counting down.
AGCAATATCCACGTCATAATATTGGAAGCGAACGATACCACCGGAACCAGCTTGCTGCGCATCGTCAGCGGAGCATAGGCACGCGCATGCTGCACGGCGTGTCCGCACTCGTGGGCGGCAACGGCTGCCGCCATAATGCTGTCGCTGCTGTAAACACCCTCGCTCAGGTTCACAGTCTTGTTGGCAGGATTGTAATGGTCGGTGAGGTGTCCCGGAGTATGTGTCACGGTAACATCATAGATGCCGTTGTCGTGCAGCATCTTCAAAGCTACATCGGCCCCCGTCATTCCATTACCGGTAGGAATTTTAGAGTATTTCTTAAACTTATTCTGCAGGTTCATCTGTACCAGCCAGCTAACCACGGCTATGCCTATAAAAATAATCCATTGCATGCCTATCATTCCTGTTGCCATAGTCTTCTTTTTCTTTTTTTCTTTAGTGAATAAATGTCGTTTCCGATTATATAACAAATAACTTGCCAAAAATAAAGGGAAACCGCGAGCTATCTCGTTGTTTCCCTTATCTTTTAGGAAGAATTAGCTAATTTCTATTATTCTTCTGTATAACGCTCAATGGTTTGCCCGCGGTCGGGACCTACCGATACAATCTTGACAGGTACGCCAAGCTGCTCTTCCAAGAATGCCAGGTATGCGTTGAATTCCTCGGGGAACTCATCCTCGCTCTGCATTTTTGTCATATCCGTCTGCCAGCCGGGCAATTCCACATATACCGGTTCCACACCTTCGATATCGAACGGGAAGTAATCGATTTCTTCACCGTTCACCTTATATGCCACACAAGCCTTGATTGTCTCGAAAGAGTCGAGCACATCGCTTTTCATCATGATAAGCTTAGTAACGCCGTCTACCATAATGGCATACTTCAAAGCTACCAAGTCAATCCAGCCGCAACGGCGCTTGCGTCCGGTTACCGAGCCGAACTCATGTCCCAGCGTACAAATCTGGTCACCGGTCTTATCGAACAGTTCCGTTGGGAACGGACCTGCACCCACACGCGTACAATATGCCTTGAAGATACCATACACCTCGCCTATTTTATTGGGAGCTACGCCCAAACCCGTACATGCACCGGCACAAATGGTGTTGGAGGAGGTTACGAACGGATACGAGCCGAAATCTATATCGAGCATCGTTCCCTGCGCGCCTTCGCACAGCACGGTCTTGCCTTCGGCCAGGAGGCTGTTTATCTCGTGTTCGCTATCCACGAACTTGAACTGTTTCAAATATTCGATACCTTCGAACCACGCCTTTTCCAGCTCCGTCAAGTCGTATTCATAATTCAGGCTTTTCAGGATTTGCTCGTGGCGTGCCTTAGCAGCGGCGTACTTCTTGTCGAAATCGTGCAGGATATCGCCCACACGCACACCGTTACGGCTTATCTTGTCCGTATAGGTAGGGCCGATACCCTTACCGGTGGTTCCCACCTTGGCATCTCCCTTTGCAGCTTCGTACGCAGCATCCAGGATACGGTGGGTAGGCAGGATAAGATGCGCTTTCTTAGAAATATGCAGGCGCTCCTTCAGATTATGGCCGGATGCCTCCAACGCTTCCGCTTCCGCCTTGAACAAGGCAGGGTCGAGCACTACGCCATTACCGATGATATTCACCTTATCGCCCTGGAAAATTCCCGAAGGAATGGAGCGGAGCACATACTTCTGGCCTTCGAACTCCAACGTATGACCGGCATTCGGGCCACCTTGAAAACGTGCCACTACATCGTATCTCGGAGTTAATACATCGACGACTTTACCTTTGCCTTCGTCGCCCCATTGTAATCCTAATAGAATGTCTACTTTCATTTTTCTTTCTTATGGTTATTGTTTTTCTTCTTCTTATTCGCGCGGTCGCACTTGCTGCACAGCCCGTACATGTACAGGGAGTAATGCGTCAGGTTGAAGCGGCTCAGCTTCGTATGCTCGATAGCATGCTGCAATTCCCCGTTCTGGAATTCGACCACCTTGCCGCACTGCGTGCATATCTGGTGGTGGTGCGTATCGCGGTTATAGCTTTTTTCGTATTGAGAGGAGTTCCCGAACTGGTGCTTGATAACCAGGCGGGCGTTGATGAGCAGTATGATAGTATTGTAAAGCGTCGCGCGGCTGACCCTGAAATTTTCCTGGTCTGCCATAAGCGAGTAAAGCGTGTCGATATCGAAATGCCCGTTTATGGAATAAATAGTGTCGAGTATGGCATAGCGTTCGGGAGTCTTACGATGCCCGTTCGCATTGAGATATTCGGTGAATATCTGCCTAACCGTATCTTTCACATTCTGACTTTCCATTTAGACGGCGCAGTTTTTTACAGCCAACAAAGTTAAGCCTTTTTTGCGGAAAGCAAACAAAAAAAGAAAAATTAATATGCTATCTCCTCTCTCACGGCGTTATAAAGAAGCTGCTCGGACGGCGAGGTAGAGTCTTTCATATTCTCCACCTTCCGGCAAACCCGAAAGGCGTTCTCCTGGCTATGCTGCATGAAGCGGCGGATAGCAGTCATCGCAGCATTGCGCACATGGTAAGCGTCCGACAGGAAAGCGGTTACGGCCTGGTCGAGGAACTCGTTTTCCACACGCTCGTCCATATCGCCCTTCTTCATCAGCAGGCGGGCAATGGTGAGGAAGCCACATACCTGCGTGTATTCATCCTCCGTTGCAATCCAGTGGAAAGACTTAGCGGGAGCATACGGCAAATGCTGGAAAAGGTTCATGCAGGTAAGCTCCGCAATCTCGATATTCCGGATATTCTCCACCCATATATCGGCAATCTCCGGCAAGAAGCTTTCTACCGGCTGGAGCATTCCCGCCAGGATTTTGCATTCGCGTATATCTTCTTTCCAGAGGGCTTGCGCCAGGGCGTGGTCTTTCCCGTAGGCGGCGGCGATAGTCTTGATGCGGGGCAACTCCACACCGAAATTCAATTTATACACCAGCCCTTTCTCGCGCATACTTTGCGACACGGCTCCGTTCATGGAGAGACGGAGTTGGGTCTTGATTTCCCTGAGTTGTTCACTTAGTTCCATAATTTAAGGAATATGGTTAATTGAACACAGAGACACGGAGGCACGGAGGTTGTTCTTTAAATTAGTTATATGACAATTCCGCGTTAAAAAACACCCCGGCTTTTGGGTTTCCGTGGCTCTGCGTCTCTGTTTCAACTTATTTAATCATTTACCGAAGGCAATACCGAGTAATCCTTGCTATAACGCAGCATCTGTTCGGCATACCCTTCATCATAAGTCACAGTCACATCGGTTATATTGCCCTCCGCATCCGTTACCGCCTCATACTTCGGATTGATAAAACCCTTGTACGGAGCCAGGTTCAGCTTCTTATAACGTTCCAACACCTCCGCATGCAGTGCGGGGTCTACCTTCACGGCATATGTCTCCACCAGGTCGCGGGCGGCATCGTAGTCGCCGGTAGACTTGATGCGCTGTATCTCGGCAAGCAACTCGCCGAACAGCCCGCGCAACTTCTCATAATCGTTTATCACGACATATGTCTTTCCGTTGTTCTTCACCAGCTCCACCACCTTGCCGGCAGCGCCTTTCTCATACACCCAGCGGGCTATGAGCTGGCGGTTGCGCATATGGGCTTCTTCTATATTCTTTCCCGGCTCGATACGTACGAGCTGCGTCATCAGGCCGTTCATCAGGTAAGTATAATACTGTGCCTTGTAAGCATCCGTATCCGGAAGCAAGCCCAGTTCCACCAGCTTCGGGTCGGCAACGTAGTAGAGCCCGAACAGGTCGGCGCGCGCTTCCTCGATAGTAGAGCCATATGCCTTCAAGGTATCGGGGTCTACGCCGGGGAGCAGCCTGCCGGAGCCATGCCCCAGACATTCGTGCAGGTCGGTATGCAATTCATCGGTAAGGTCGGCATACTTGTCTATCCGCTGCAGTTCGGTATCGCTGTACACGAACTCCTCGTTGAAGCCGTTACCGTGGGCAGCCTTGTTATACGCATCCGTAATATTACCGATTGTAACGGACTTGGAACCGTGGCGGCTGCGAATCCAGTTCGCATTGGGCAGGTTGATGCCGATAGCCGTCGAAGGATAAAGGTCACCCGCCAGGATAGCGGCTGTAATCACCTTTGCCGAAACGCCTTTCACCTTCTCTTTCCTGAACTGTTTTTCCACCGGCGAATGGTCTTCGAACCACTGTGCATTGCTGCTGATAACTTCCGTACGGCGGGTAGCCTCCAGGTCTTTGAAATTCACCAGGGATTCCCAGCTCGCCTTCATGCCCAAGGGGTCGCCATAGCTCTCGGTAAACCCGTTCACGAAGTCGATACGCGAATCAAGGTCTTTTACCCATAGAATGGCATAATCATCGAATGTTTTCAAGTCGCCGGTTTCATAGAACTCCACCAGCTTGGCGATAACGGCTTTCTGTTCGGGAGTCTCGGCAACGCCTTCCGCCTTCTTCAGCCAGTATATTATCTTCCCGATAGCCTGCCCGTACAAACCGCCCGCTTTCCACACTTTTTCCCGAATCGTGCCGTTTTCTTTCACCAGGCGGCTGTTCAGCCCGTAAGACACCGGTGTCTCGTCGGCAGGGTCTTTCATGGCGTTGTAAAAAGCTTCGGCTTCCGCCTGCGTCACCCCGTCGTAATAATTGCATGCGGAGGTCAGCACTAAGTCTTCGCCGGCAGCCTGGTTCACACGTTTCGGCATCACTGCGGGGTCGAAGATAACGGGATACACTTCCTCGTAAAGCTGTTCCGCCGTTTGCCCTTCCGCAAGCGGCAGGGTGGAGGCATCCACGCTCAGCAATGCCTGCTTGAAGAATTCGGGTGCAAATCCCGGAACGAATTTCTCACTGCCATAATGATGATGAATGCCGTTGGAAAACCATACGCGTTTCAAGTACACTTCCATTGCCTTGAAATCAGGCGTGTTCCTGTCGCCCGCATAGCCCGTATAGACGGCTTCCAGCATCCGGCGGATTCTCAGGTTGTACTTCCCGTTTTGGTCGAACAGGATATCACGTCCCTGCAAGGCGGCTTCCGTAAGATAATAGACTAATTCTTTCTGTTTGAGCGACAAGTCCTCAAACCCCGGTACGCGATAGCGTAAAATCTGTAAGTCTGCAAATTGTTCCACTGTATAATCGAATTTTTCTGCCTCGGCAGTAGTTTTCGGCGCTCCGCCGCAGGCTGTCAGCATGGACACGGCGGCCACCGCGGAAATCAGTTGTTTCTTCATGTGTTGTCGGAAAATAGATAGACAGGTATTAAAAACGATAAAAGGAAGTATCCCGAAACCGGCGCTCCAGAATATTTCCTTTTTATAAATTCAGCTTTGCTGCATTATTTGACCTTCATTGCATGTCTTTTGCGATAACCGTTGGGAGTTTCTCCTACGTTCTTGTAAAACGCAGCATAAAAAGACTGACGGTTGGCAAAACCTACCATGGTGCTGATTTCTTCGACATTCTTGTCAGCGTATCTCTTATCTGTCAATAAATGCAACGCATCTTTCACTCTGTATTCGTTCAGCAGGCAAGAGTAGTTCATGCCGAAGCGGGAGTTCACCACGGCCGACAAATACCGGGTATTGGTCTGCAACTCTTTTGCCAAATCCTTAGCAGAATAATTAGGGTCTCTGTACTTCTTCTGTACAACGATGATATTCAGTATCCTGTCATACAATTCATCTGCCAGTTCCGGACGAATCAAGGAACGGTAGGCAGCCTTTTTCTCTTTCTTTTCGCGCAGGTTATAGGGACGCTTCTTAGCAGCTTCCTCCTGTGCTTTTTCTTCTAAATCACTCATTGAATTAACTGGTTAGGGTTGTTTAATTTGGGGAATCGAAAGGAGTTTCCTTTAGACCACACAAAAGTCTGATATTTTTTTTTAATACGCAACTTTTCCCGTACATATTTTTGATACATAAACAACGAAAAAGGTTGAAAAGAAGCGGGTGTCGTCCAATAATAAGATTATTTAACTTTGCTGCATAGTTTAAAGGATATATAATCGGACAATATTTTCATTTGCATCTTATATACTAATTAATGTATCTTTGCTTCCTTAAAAAGTAATGCGCCGCTTATGCTACAAACACTCAAGACATACTTCGGCTACGATAGTTTCCGCCCGTTACAGGAAGAGATTATCCGCCACATCCTGAATGGAAACGATGCACTCGTACTGATGCCTACCGGTGGTGGGAAGTCCATATGCTACCAGCTTCCCGCCCTGCTGCGTGAAGGTACTGCGGTGGTGGTTTCGCCGCTCATTTCACTCATGAAAGACCAGGTGGAGGCATTGTGCGCCAACGGCATCAGCGCCGGCGCGCTGAACAGCAGTAACGATGAGACGGAGAATGCAGCCCTGCGCCGCGCCTGCATGGAGGGGAAGCTGAAACTGCTGTATATCTCTCCCGAAAAGCTGCTGGCGGAAGCCAACTACCTGCTGCGCGACATGCACATCTCGCTATTCGCTATCGACGAGGCGCATTGCATCTCGCAATGGGGGCACGATTTCCGTCCGGAATATGCACAAATGGGCATCCTGCACCAGTTGTTCCCGCAGGTTCCCGTCATAGCCCTGACCGCCACCGCCGACAAGATTACCCGGGAGGATATCATCGAACAACTCCACCTGGAGCATCCCCGGATATTCATCTCTTCCTTCGACCGTCCCAACCTGAGCCTGACCGTAAAACGGGGCTACCAACAGAAGGAAAAAACTAAGACAATTCTTGACTTTATAGCCCGTCATCCCGGGGAGAGCGGCATCATATATTGCATGAGCCGCAGCAAGACGGAATCCGTTGCACAAATGTTACGGAAACAGGGTATCCGCACCGCCGTTTACCATGCCGGCCTCTCTCCCGCCCACAGGGACGAAGCACAAGACGATTTCATCAACGACCGTGTACAAGTGGTATGCGCCACCATTGCCTTCGGTATGGGGATAGACAAGAGCAACGTGCGCTGGGTTATTCATTATAATTTACCAAAGAGCATCGAGAGTTTCTATCAGGAAATAGGACGTGCCGGACGGGACGGACTACCGAGCGACACACTATTGTTTTACTCACTGGCCGACTTGATTTTACTCACCAAGTTCGCTACCGAGAGCGGACAGAAAGACATCGGCCTGGAGAAGCTGCAACGGATGCAGCAGTATGCCGAGTCCGACATCTGCCGGCGCCGGATACTGTTAAACTATTTCGGAGAAACATCAGTCCATAATTGTGGAAACTGCGACGTTTGCAAGAACCCGCCGGAACACTTCGACGGGACTGTTATCGTACAGAAGGCACTAAGTGCCATTGCCCGCACAGAACAGCAGATAGGTACGGGCGTACTGGTGGATATCCTAAGGGGGAACATGAGCGCCGAAGTGGTGGACAAAGGTTACCAACAACTGAAAACATTCGGCGCCGGACGGGAGGTTCCCGCCCGCGACTGGCACGATTATTTATTACAAATGCTACAACTCGGCTACTTCGAAATAGCCTACAACGAGAACAATCACCTGAAGATAACCTCCACCGGAAGCGACGTTCTTTTCGGCAGAGCCACCGCCCAATTAGTAGTCATACGCAGAGAGGAAGCAAGCGAAGCCAAGCGCGGCAGGAAACGCAAGATACCCGCCCCTGTACAGGAACTTCCCCTGGGGCTTCCCAATACAGAGAACGAAGCCCTTTTCGAAACTTTGCGGGCACTGAGGAAACGCCTTGCCGACGAGGAGGCCTTACCGGCATACATCGTCCTCTCCGACAAGGTGCTCCACCTGCTCAGCACCTCGCGTCCCACCACTATCGAAGAATTCGGCAATATCAGTGGCATCGGAGAATACAAGAAGAAGAAATACGGAAAGGAGTTCGTGAAGGCGATACGGGAGTACGAGGGGGAAAACTGACTTATTTCACTTTCTTCATCCAATCCCGTAAATCAGCCTGCGGCACTCCCAACGATATGGCTTTCTCGAAATCGCGCCGTGCCAAGTCTTTTTTCTTCTGGGCGAGGTAGATTTCGCCACGTATCAGATAGGCTTCCGGCTGCGAGCTGTCCAGCTTTATCGCTTCTTCCAGGTCTATCAGCGCCATATCCATGTGCTGCATATCTTTCTCCACACCGGCACGTGCCACATAGAGCATGGCATAACGGGAGGGGGAGAGTTGCAGGCTTTCTTCCCGGGCTGTAATCATATCGTTCAGTATGCCCAGCGCCTCTTCATATTTCCCCTCTTTCTGCTTTAAGGTCGCCAATCCGAGACGGCCGTTATAACTGGCAGGATTTACTTTCAACAAACGCTGATAATCCGCCTCCGCCATTTTATAATCCCGCTGCTGCATGTAAATATAGGCACGCATCAATAGGGCTTCCTCGTTATTTTTCTCCAAGTCCAGCACCAGGGAATAGTCGGCTTGCGCCAAGTTATTACGGCCTAATTCCATATAGACAACCGCCCGGTTCAACAGGATAGGGACAGCTCGCGGGGCGATGTTCAGGGCAAAGCCGTACGACTCCAATGCTTGCTCGTATTGCCGCCTGCGCCGCTGTATCGTCCCGAGGTTGGAAAACAGAAGGGCGTTATGGGGATTGGCAGGTTCCAACTTCAACGCCTGGCGGATATAGCTTTCCGCCTGCTGCAAGCTGTCCTGTTCCGTATAAGTAACGGCACGGTCGCAAAGTTCCTGATATGTCTGCGAAAATGCGGGTACGCTACCCACCAACAAACACACGGTGAGAAAAATCAGTTTCTTCATACTTATGGTTCTATTTTTATAATACGTTCAAATCTGTTTCAACCGCTGCAACGGAGAGTACCGGCAACCGGAACGGGGAATACCACGCGTCGGTACAAGAAGTATCAACCGCTGGTACGAGGAATACCGACTGTCGGTACGAAGAATGCCACATGCCGGTACAAGGAATACCAACCGCTGGCATGAGGAATACCGACTGTCGGTACGAAAAATACCAGCCGTTGGCACAAGCCAAACCGGACACAAGCATGCCCTCGTTGGAAACGGTCTTCCTTCTCCTGCCCTTACTCCAGCGGATAGGTATCGAAGGCAAACAGTTCGGTAGAGAGATATCGCTCTCCCGTATCGGGCAGCAAAGCGACAATCATCTTATCCGCAAATTCGGGACGTTGTGCCAGCAAACGCGCCGCGTAAACGGCCGCACCGGAAGATATTCCCGCCAGTAGCCCCTCGGTAGATGCCAGCTCACGTCCGCCGCGAATGGCTTCATCGTCCGGAACCGGAATTACCTCATCCACTACCGAAGCATCGTAGAGGGCGGGGACGAAGTTCGCCCCGATACCTTGTATGCGGTGCGAAGCAGCCTCTCCCCCCTCGAGGACGGGAGACGACGCGGGCTCGACGGCCACTATATAAACATCCGGCTTATGCCTTTTCAAGGCGCAGGCCACACCGCAAATCGTACCGCCCGTACCTACACCTGCCACGAACACATCCACCCGTCCGTCCGTATCCGCCCAGATTTCCTCGCCTGTAGTGAGCTCGTGCACCTTTGCATTGGCAGGGTTCTCGAACTGTTGCAGGATTACAGCGCCGGGAATCCTATCCCTCAGCTCCTCCGCCTTGGCGATAGAACCTGCCATACCTGCCAATCCGTCCGTCAGGACGATTTCCGCTCCGAGGGCTTTCAGCAGGTTACGACGTTCCACACTCATTGTCTCGGGCATGGTCAGTATCAGGCGGTAACCTTTGACAGTGGCCACCATTGCCAACCCCACCCCGGTATTGCCGCTAGTAGGCTCTATAATGGTGGCGCCGGGCTTCAGTATCCCCCGCGCTTCGGCATCCTCAATCATCGCCAGCCCTACGCGGTCTTTTACACTGCCCGCCGGATTAAACGATTCCAGCTTGGCGACTATCTCCTGCTGCAGCCCGTACTTCCGGCTGTAGCCTGCCAGTTTCATCAGCGGCGTACGGCCGATGAGTCCCGTCAAGTCCTTTGCTATTCTTACCATAATCAATCGTGTATAAAATAAGGGGGATGCATCGCCCTCACCGCAAATTATGCAGACTGTCACAGATTAGCCCGGACCGCCCGGCAGCCTGTGCCTGTTATCCGTATAAATCTGCGTAATCTGCGGTGAATAGCAATACATCCCCCGCAAAGGTAGAAAAAAATCGTTTGTCCCTTTCTTTCCTTAATAAAGATTAGTGTTTGATGTAATCGACAATCCAAGCACCTACCTCTTTTGTCCCGTACTTAGCACCACCTTCCACCTGGATTTCCGGAGTACGGACGCAGGCATCGAGGGAGGCATCCACCGCCTTGCGGATAAGCGTACCTTCTTCTTTCAGGTCGAAATACTCGAACAACATAGCTACGGAGAGTATCTGTGCCAGCGGATTGGCTATGTTCAGTCCTTTCGCCTGCGGCCATGAGCCGTGGATAGGTTCGAACACCGGTGTGCTCTCGCCGGTAGATGCCGAAGGAAGCAAGCCCATAGAACCGCTGATGCAGGAGCCTTCATCGGTCAGGATGTCGCCGAAGGTATTCTCCGTTACCATTACATCGAAGAACTTCGGTTCCTGAATCATGCGCATGGCGGCATTGTCCACGTACATATAGTCGGTGGTTACTTCCGGATAGCCCAGAGCCATTTCCTGGGCAATCTGCCTCCACAGGCGCGAGGAGGCGAGCACGTTCGCCTTGTCTACCACCGTAAGGTGCTTATTACGTTTCATGGCATACTCGAAGCCAACTTTCAGGATGCGTTCGATTTCCGGACGGGTGTACATGTTGGTGTCGTACGCCTTGTCGTTGTCCTGGTATTTCTCGCCGAAGTACATACCGCCGGTCAGCTCGCGGATACAGAGAAAGTCGGCGCCTTCCACCAGCTCGGCACGGAGCGGCGACTTGTGCAGGAGGCACTTGAAAGTCTGCACCGGACGGATATTGGCAAACAGCCCCAGCTTCTTGCGCATAGCCAGCAATCCTTGCTCCGGACGTACCTTAGCGGTAGGGTCGTTGTCGAACTTCGGGTCGCCTACGGCGGAGAAAAGCACTGCATCGGCATTCTTACAAGCCTGGTAAGTGGCTTCGGGGAACGGGTCGCCCACTTTGTCGATAGCATCTGCACCGCAGACAGCATATTCATAGCTCACCTTATGTCCGAACTTCTCACAAACGGCCGTCATTACGTCCACGCCTACGGCCGAGATTTCCGGCCCGATACCGTCACCGGCCAATACTGCAATTTTAAATTCCATAATTATTTTATTGGTTAAGTTTATTTATTCGTGTTTATTCACCACAGAGGGCACAGAGTTTTTTATTATTATCGCTATGAATAATTGCCATTCAGGAGATATCGGCTCGAAACTTCTTGCTCCTATGCAAACAGCAGAAGAACAGTTTCTCCGCTTTATCCCGGATGACAGGCAGAATCATTTCCCGAAAGAAAAAAACTCTGTGCGACCCTGTGTCCTCTGCGGTGAACCCTTCCATTAACAATATTCCTCCTCTATAATATTCAACATCTTCACCGTTGCCTTGATAGCTGCTTCCGTTTGGTCGGCATCCAGTCCACGGGTACGGAATACCTTCTCTTCAAAGCTCCAGGTGATGACCGTCTGCACGAAGGCATCGGTACGCCCACCGGGCGGAATGCTCACCGCATAATTCGTAAGCATCGGAAACTTGCGCCCCAGAGTTATCTTGTATATCTTACGCAAGGCACGCACGAAGGCATCGTACTGGCCGTCGCCGCTGGAACTTTCCTCGTACTCCCTGCCGTTGATTTCTATCTTCAGCGTAGCCATTGGCTTCAGTCCGTAGGCAAGATTCACTATGTAGCTTTTCAGCTTCACCCGCTCGTCCATTACCCCGTGTTTCAGGACATCGGAAACGATATAGGGTAAGTCTTCCTGCGTCACCAGCTCCTTCTTGTCGCCCAGCTCGATGATACGCTCGGTGACCTTGCGCATGGAGTCCTCGTCCAGCTCCAGCCCCAAGTCCTCCAGATTCTTGCGGATGTTCGCCTTGCCACTGTTCTTGCCTAACGCATACTCGCGTTTACGCCCGAAACGCTCGGGCAACAGGTCGTTACAGTAGAGATTGCTTTTGTTGTCCCCGTCGGCATGCACGCCCGCCACTTGGGTAAACACGTTTTCACCCACAATGGGTTTGTTGGCGGGGATAACGATGCCCGAGTAGGATTCTACCACACGGCTCACATCGTTCAGGCGGCTCTCGTCGATATTGGTGACGGCGCTGAAATGGTCTTTCAGGATAGCCTGCACGCTGGCAAGAGGTGCGTTTCCGGCACGCTCTCCCAAACCGTTAATGGTGGTGTGCAACCCTTTGCAACCGCTCAGCACGGCAGCCAGCACATTGCTCACTGCGAGGTCGTAATCGTTGTGGGCATGGAAGTCGAAGTGTGCATGAGGATAGCGTTTCACCATTTTCCGCATAAACTCGATAACCTGCAACGGGTTCAGCACACCCAGCGTATCGGGCAGCATATACCGCTTGATATTGGTCTGAATCAGTGCGTCCATTAGCTGGAATACGTACTCCGGCGAGTCTTTCATGCCGTTGCTCCAATCTTCCAGGTAGATGTTCACTTCCATATCCTGCACATTCGCGTAGTCCACCACCGCCAGGATATCCTCGATATGTTCCTCGGGCGTTTTCTTCAACTGGCAAGAGCAATGCTTCAACGAGCCTTTGCACAGCAGGTTGATAACCCGGCAACCGGTAGCGTGTATCCAGTCTACCGATGTATGCCCGTCAACGAAACCCAGGACTTCCACCCGCGGCAGCATATTGCGGCGGGCTGCCCAGTCGCATATCATTTTCACCGCATCGAACTCTCCTTCGGACACCCGTGCGGAAGCTACTTCCACCCGGTCTACTTTCAGGTCTTCAAGCAACAAACGGGCAATCATCAACTTCTCATGGGGCACAAAAGATACTCCGCTGGTCTGTTCGCCGTCGCGGAGCGTAGTGTCCATGATTTCTATCTTCGGATGATTATGCTTCATTTTTCTTCTCCCAGGCTTCTATCTTGTCTTTGTTCTCTACAAGGAAATCGATGTCGTCCAGCCCGTTCATCAGGCAATGTTTCTTGTAGGCATTGATTTCGAAATGTTCGCTCTTGCCCGTCACCTTGTTGGTGATAGTCTGTTCCGGCAAGTTCACTTCCACCTCCGTCTTGGGGTCGGCGAATACAGAGTCGAACAGCTCTTTCAGGAACGGTTCGCTCACCACCACCGGAAGCACGAAGTTGTTCAGCTCGTTATTCTTATGGATGTCTGCGAAGAAGCTGCTCACCACCACACGGAAACCGTAGTCGGCAATAGCCCACGCCGCATGCTCACGGCTGCTTCCGGAGCCGAAGTTCTTGCCTGCCACAAGGATTTGCCCGCCGTAGGTGGGGTCGTTCAGCACGAAAGATTCTATTTTGTTGCCCTGCTTGTCGTACCGCCAATCACGGAACAGGTTCTCGCCGAAACCCTCTTTCGTAGTGGCTTTCAGGAAACGTGCGGGAATTATCTGGTCGGTATCTACATTCTCCAACGGGAGAGGGACACAAGTACTGTTGATGATATTGAATTTTTGTTTCATTGTAGCTGTTATTAGGTTGTTCTTCGTTCACCACAGAGGGCACAGAGTTTTTACTTTTTCCGAAAGGCCGGTACTGCTCGTTGTCGGAACCAGGAGGGGAGAATTCGCGTTCTATGTTCTACGCTTCGTATTCTCTGTAAGCCGCATGAAAAGGCCCCCTCCAATTACTACGTTCCTCCGCCGGAGGGCAGGCACTCACAAAGTCTTGAACAAAAAACTCTGTGAAGCTCTGCGTCCTCTGTGGCGAACCTCTATTTAAATAAATTCTCTCGGGTCTGTAATCACCCCCGTCACCGCTGCCGCAGCAGCCACCAATGGACTGGCGAGCAGGGTACGTGCACCCGGTCCCTGACGTCCTTCGAAGTTACGGTTGCTGGTAGATACCGCATATTTTCCGGCAGGCACTTTATCGTCATTCATCGCCAGGCAAGCCGAACATCCCGGCTGGCGGATAGCGAAGCCCGCTTCTTCCAGCACCTTGTCCAAACCCTCCTCGCGTATCTGTGCATCCACCATCCACGAACCGGGAACCAGCCAAGCCACTACATCCGCAGCCTTTTTGCGTCCTTTCACGATAGAGGCAAATGCACGGAAGTCCTCGATACGGCCATTCGTGCAAGCACCCAGGAATACGTAGTCTATCTTCTTGCCCAGCAACGGTTCGCCCGGCTGGAAACCCATATAAGCCATAGACTTCATAAAAGATGTTTTCGCAGCCTCACCCATATCGCCGGTAGTAGGGATACACTGCGTGATGCCCATACCCATGCCCGGATTGGTTCCGTAGGTAATCATCGGCTCTATATCAGCAGCATCGAAGCGCACTTCTTTATCGAACACGGCATCTTCATCGCTTTTCAGCGTCTTCCAGTATGCCAGCGCCTTGTCCCACTTCTCGCCTTTCGGGGCATACTCGCGTCCACGGATATATGCAAACGTTGTCTCGTCCGGAGCAACCATGCCGCCGCGTGCACCCATTTCTATACTGAGGTTGCACAAGGTAAGGCGTCCTTCCATAGAGAGGCTGCGCACAGCCTCCCCGGCATACTCCACAAAATAGCCCGTAGCGCCGCTGGTCGTCATTTTGGACATCATATAAAGCGCCACGTCCTTTGCCGTCACGCCTTTGCCCAACTTACCGTCCACCGTGATGCGCATCGTCTTGGGGCGTGTCTGCAAGATACACTGCGACGCCATTACCATTTCCACCTCGCTCGTGCCGATACCGAAAGCCACCGCTCCCATTGCACCGTGAGTAGAAGTATGCGAGTCGCCGCACACAATCGTCATACCGGGCAAAGTCAGTCCGCGTTCCGGACCTACCACATGAATAATGCCGTTCTTCTTATTCATCATGCCGAAGTGTTCCAGGCCGAAATCTTCCGCATTCTTCGCCAGCGTATCCACCTGTGTTTTCGAAACGGGGTCTTCGATAGGTTTATCCTGGTCGTGCGTCGGCGTGTTGTGGTCGGGCATACAGAATATCTTCTCCGGACGGAAACATTTAATACCCCGGGCACGCAAACCTGCAAAAGCCTGCGGACTGGTTACTTCATGGCAATAAAGACGGTCTATATAAAGTTGCGTAGGGCCGTCCTCAACCTTCTGCACAACGTGGGCATCCCAGATTTTATCAAATAATGTATTCATTAGAAACGAGTTATAAATTATGAACTATGAAATATAAAGGACGAGATATAAAGTATAAGGAATGAATAAGCTTATTTTATCAGTTTGCAGCTTTATCGGTTTGTTACTTTATCAATTTACAGCCTTACCAGCTTATTACTCTATCAGTTCACTGCTTGCTCTATCAGCCTATTACTTTAACCTATACCTTATTACTCTGCCACCTTTCCTTACATCTTGAATTTATTGATACAGTCTATGTAAGCTTCCACCGATGCGGCTATGATATCCGTATTGGCGCCGAAACCATAATAGATACGGTTATCGTATTCCACCTGCATATGTACCTTACCCATATCATCGCTACCTTTACTGATAGCCTGGATAGTAAACTCTTTCAGCGTCATGTGGCGGTCTATGATTTTCTTCAACGCCTTGATAGCGGCATCTACCGGACCGTTTCCGCTGGCAGCCGCCTCGAATCTCTCACCGGAGATATTCAGCCCCAGACTGGCAACGGAACGGACACCTACGCCGCTCGTCACCTGCAAGTATTCCAGCTTGATGCGGTGGTTTTGTGTACGGTCTGCACCGGTCAATACCAAGATATCGTCATCGTTGATATCTTTCTTCTTATCGGCAAGTTTCAAGAAGTCCTCGTACACCTTGTCCAACTTCTCCTGGTCTAACGACACACCCAATACCTGTAAACGGTTTTTCAAAGCGGCACGTCCGCTGCGGGCGGTCAGTACGATAGAATTATCGTCGATACCCACATCGTGCGGGTCGATAATCTCATAAGTCTGTACGTTCTTCAACACACCGTCCTGGTGGATACCCGACGAATGTGCAAAGGCATTGCGGCCTACGATAGCCTTGTTAGGCTGCACCGGCATATTCATTAGGCTGGACACCATACGGCTGGTCGGATAAATCTTCTGGGTATTGATATTGGTTTCGATGTTGATGTCTTTATGGCACTTGATAATCATCGCCACCTCCTCGAGCGAGGTGTTTCCGGCACGTTCGCCGATACCGTTGATAGTAACCTCCACCTGACGGGCGCCATTCAGCACGCCTGCCATAGTATTGGCGGTAGCCATACCCAAATCGTTGTGGCAGTGGGTGGAGATGATAGCCTTATGAATGCCGTCTACATGTTCCATTAAATAGTTTATCTTCGCACCGTACTCGGCAGGAAGGCAATATCCGGTCGTATCGGGTATATTCACCACCGTAGCGCCCGCTTTGATAACGGCTTCTATCACACGCGCCAGATACTCGTTGTCCGTACGTCCGGCATCCTCGGCATAGAACTCTACATCGTCCACAAAACGGCGGGCATATTTCACGGCAGCTACTGCACGCTCTATGATTTCCTCGCGGTTGGAGTTGAATTTGTATTTGATATGCGAGTCGGAAGTACCGATACCGGTATGAATACGCTTATGCTTGGCAAATTGCAGCGCTTCCGCCGCAACATCGATATCTTTCTGTACGGCACGTGTCAGGGCGCAAATCGTAGGCCATGTCACCGCTTTCGATATTTCAATCACCGAATTGAAGTCTCCCGGGCTCGAAATAGGAAATCCCGCTTCAATAACATCCACACCCAACGCCTCCAGTTGCTTGGCTACCTGAATCTTTTCCACAGTATTCAACTGGCATCCCGGAACCTGCTCACCGTCACGGAGCGTTGTGTCGAAAATAAATAATTTATCACTCATCGCTTTTAGTATATTTATAAATTCATATTCCATAAAAAAAGCCTTTCGCACCAGGAAGTGAGAAAGGCTTTAGTATATTGTTATATCTTACATATATTTACGCACAGTACTCACTTCCACTAAACTTTGCCAGTAGAATAATAATACCACACAGTAGAATATATGTAAAGTTCTGAATCATCCTATCTTTTTGTTTTAACGATGCAAAGGTAGAGATTATTTCGTAGCACACAAACAAATTCGTAACTTTTTTATTGAAAAAAATATCATTTTATAAGTTAGTATTCATCTATCACTTTAATATATCACAAAAAAGGCGTACCGCAACGGCACGCCTTTCCCTTATGTTTCAGTTCGATACAAGTCCGGGACTGCAACGTAACAACACCCCGCAGGCAAGAGCAGCAGCATGGAAACAAACTGTACGGAAATAAATCCCTCAAGGAAGCGGTATAGAAAGAAAGAGGCACAACATCATAACAAAGAGCAAAGAAAGAAGAAACAGGAAAGTCTGTAACCGAAAGGAAAAACGCTATGGCATAGTAAGATTTTAGCCTCATACCTCATTAATGCCTGCTTACCCATGTGCAAGAATAACCCAAAGAGTAGAATACAGAAACAAACCATGTAGGAGCCCTCTCACCATACCATATACATAAACCGGGTAAAATCCGACAAAGCGAACCGTAGTTCCAGGCAAGGATAAGATTTTCAAGAATTACACTGTCGTACACTCAGGCTATACCAGTCGTCAATATAGATTCAAAGGTCTGTCCCGGCAAGACATACAAAGGGAGATAAAATGAACAGCATGAAAACCATGATACCGCACAGTTCCCTATAACCCCAACAGCGAGTTTATACCTGTTGTTCTTCATGTATAAGAAAGGAACAGACTGCAACGTAACAATACCCCGCAGGCAAGAGCAGCAGTACGGAAACAAACTGTACAGAAATAAATCCTTCAAGGAAGCGGTATAGAAAAAAGAGGTACAACCGCACAGTGAGCTTTTTCAGTAGCAAAGCGTGTGGTGGTATGTGGGGTGGGTATGTATATGTATATGTATATGTATATGTATATGTATATGTATATGTATATGTATATGTATATGTATATGTATATGTATATGTATATGTATATGTATATGTATATGTATATGTATATGTATATGTATATGTATATGTATATGTATATGTATATGTATATGTATATGTATATGTATATGTATATGTATATGTATAGGTATGAGGATGTGTGGGTATGGTGATATGTATACGGTGGCGTAGGTGGTAGCATGTAATGTGTAGCTTATGTTGGAGCGTGTGGCAGGTAGTATGTAATGTGGTGGTGAGTAGTGGTGATAGGGGGTGGCGTGTGGTGTAGTGATGATAGGGAGGGGCGTGTGATGGTATGTGTGGTGGTATGTATGCGATGAGTAGCAGGTGGTAACATGTGATGTGTATGTGTGGCAGGTAGTGTGTGGTGTGTGAGAGGCGTGTGATGTGAGTGTGGTGCCGTGTGATGTGGTGATGATAGGGGGGAGCGTGTGATAGGGGGCTATGGCGTGTGGTTAGGGTACCAAAACAGAAAGCCCCTGTATCCTATTCCGGAATACAGGGGCTTCAGAAAACGGCAACTACCTACTCTCCCACTGTTACGCAGTACCATCGGCGTGACTGAGCTTAACTTCTCTGTTCGGAATGGGAAGAGGTGGAACCTCAGTGCTATAGTCACCTGAATAAGACAGACATGATGTAAAAAAAGTAAAGCAATCACCGCTCTTAAAAAAAGAACGGAACACTGAACGTATATACCCAC
>NZ_KB894174.1 GCF_000374365.1 Bacteroides gallinarum DSM 18171 = JCM 13658 | reverse complement strand
CAGACCTGCGGCTTTTGCCAAACGCTCAAACGGGAACACGGAATGAAGCCTGCCAAGCTCACTCTCATTAAAACTCTTGCGATATTTTTCCAGAATATCAAATTCTGTAAAGCCCAAAGTAGGGTGAATTTCTGAAATATTTTGTATCTTAGCCATATCTTAGTTGAGGTATTTCCCCCGTTTGGGCCGTCAAACCTTGTTTGCGGGGGAATACCTAAAGATACAAAAAAGCCAACTAATTCGCAATACTTTAAGTATGAATTAGTTGGCTAATTTTATTCTATTTACTGAATGTCCCTATTTAAGATTACCAACCTGCAATACTAAAGTTGCCGGCTTGCAATGCGATAACGCAAGTATTGCATGCCGGCAAAATATTATTTGTTGTCCCGCAAATCTCTCACCCGGACAGCTTTTCCTTCGCTTTGAGGCAAGGAGCCTTTCTTAACGAGTTTCACTTTGGGCGTGACGAGAATTTCATCTTTCAGTTGGCGGGAGATAGCTTTGCGTATTTTTTCCAGTTCTATATAGTTGTCGGTGGACAAATCGCTGAGCTCTACCTCTACGACCATTTCGTCCTGGTTGTTGACGGTTTCCAGAGTAATGAGGTAGTTACTGCCCAGCTCGGGGAACTGTACCAATACCTTCTCCACCTGCATGGGGAAGATGTTGACTCCTTTGATGATGAACATATCGTCGCTGCGGCCTTTGATGCGGTCGATACGCAGGTGGGTACGCCCACAAGGACATTTACCGGGAAGTATGCGGGTGAGGTCGCGCGTGCGGTAGCGTATCAGCGGCATCATCTCGCGGTCGAGGGTGGTCAAGACCAGTTCTCCGATTTCACCGTCGGGCACGGGCTCGCCGGTTTCCGGATTGATGATTTCTACCAGGTAGCAGTCTTCCCAGAAGTGCATGCCGTTTTGCTCGGTACATTCGAAGGCTACACCGGGGCCGTTCATCTCGGTCATTCCGAAGCTGTTGTAGGCTTTGACGCCCAACATCCGTTCGATTTTCCTGCGTTGTTCGTCCGTATGAGGCTCGGCTCCGATAACAAGCGTTTTCAGGGTAGTGGAGGCGGGGTCGATGCCCTCTTCCTGAAACACCTCCGCCAGGCGTATGGCATAGCTGGGAATGGCATGCAGGGCGGTGGTTTTGAAGTCCATGATGAACTTTATCTGCCGCTTGCTGTTGCCGGCTGCCGCCGGTACGGTGAGCGCTCCCAGGCGTTCGGCTCCATACTGGAAGCCTAACCCGCCGGTGAACATGCCGTAGCCGGAACTGTTCTGGAAAACATCGGTTTTGCGTACGCCCACTGTGTACAGGCAACGTGCCACGAGATTGCCCCAGGAGTCCAGGTCGTGCTGGGAATGTACGATGACGGTAGGCGTTCCCGTGGTTCCGCTGGAGGAGTGGATGCGTACGCCGTCTTCGTACATATTGCCCGCTACGAGCCCGAATGGGTAGTTGGCACGCATGTCTGCCTTGGTGGTGAATGGAATTTTCCGGATGTCCTCTACCGACCGGATACTGTCCGCTGTGATGCCGTGTTCTTGAAATACTTGTTTGTAATAGGGAGAATTCGCCGCAATACTGATTGTTTTTTTGAGCCGTTGAAGTTGCAATTCGCGCAACTGCTCGCGCGGCATGGTTTCTATCTCTTCTTCCCAGTATTTGTCATTCATGGTTATGGAAATTTTGATTTACATCAGGTTTTCTGCTATTTCCTTGCCGGCTGCCAGGGCTTTGAGGTTAAGCTCGACGATGTCTTCGCCTTTGCGTTGGAAAATGTCGCGGATGCTGTCCTGCACTTTCCGGTAGTCGATACCGAGGAACGGAATGGTGGCTCCCAGCAGTACGATGTTGGCAACGCGCGGAGAGCCTGTTGCTTTGGCTACTTCGTTTACGTTCAGCACAATCTTGTGGGGAAGCTTGTCGAGCTCGGCTCTGAGGGCTTCTTCGGCAGGGTAGCTGGGGATGTTGATGAAAGGAGCTGCGTTGGTTACCAGCCAGCCTTCGGGGTTGAGGTAGGGGAGGTAACGCAATGCTTCCATGGGTTCCAGGGAGATGATGAGGTCGCACTTGCCCGTGGGGATGAGGTCGGAAGCGATAGGCCGGTCGCTGATACGGAGGTTGGACTGTACGTCGCCACCCCGCTGGCTCATTCCGTGCACTTCGGCTTGTTTCATGTATAACCCGTCTTTAAGGGCTGCCTGGCCTATTACGGTGGCGATAGAGAGGATACCTTGTCCACCTACGCCGGAAAGTATAATGTCTTTTTTCATGGTTTTACTTATTTCGTTTCTTACGTGCTAAGGTTTGGATACATTCTCTGCGGGGGATGATGACGGATACGCCGCGGTATTCGATTTCTTCGCGGATTACCTGTTTCATCTCCTCGTAGTTCTTCTTCAGCGGAACGACCACGCGGATGTGTTCCGGTGCTACGCCGATGCCTGCGCAAATGGATTCGAGGCGGCCGGTTCCGGCAGAGTCTTGTCCGCCGGTCATGGCGGTAGTCTCGTTGTCGGAGATGACGATAGTTACGTTGGCGTTCTCGTTTACGCAGTCCAGCAGGCCGGTCATGCCGGAGTGGGTGAATGTGGAGTCGCCGATAACGGCAACTGCGGGATGTACTCCTGCGTCCGAAGCGCCTTTAGCCATTGTAATGGAAGCTCCCATATCCACGCACGAGTCAATGGCGTTGAAGGGGGCGTTGGCGCCTAAGGTGTAGCAGCCGATGTCGCTGAATACCTTATGGCCGGGGTATTCTTCGCGCAGTACTTGGGTCAGTACCGTGTACATGTCGCGGTGGCCGCAGCCTTCGCACAAGGCGGGCGGGCGCATCTCCACGAGTGCGGGAACGGCGAATTCCGCTTTGTTCTCTTTGCCTATGGCGCGGGCTACGCTGTCCGGGTTCAGCTCTCCGTCTTGCGACAATGTTCCGTCCAGGCGTCCTTTTACTTTTACGCCGATGCCGAGGTAGCCTTTCAGTTGCTTTTCTACGAACGGCTGGCCGTCCTCCAGTACGAGTATCTCATCACAGGCTTCCACGAGTTGCATCAACTGCTTCTTGGGAAGCGGATATTGGCCGATTTTTAGTACCGGATATTCACAGCCTTCGGGGTAATTCTCCATAAGGTAGTTGTAACCGATGCCGCAAGCTATGACACCGAGTTTCTTGTTGGGACCGTCTACGTATTTGTTGTAGGGTGAATTCTCCGATGCTTCGATAAATTCGTCCTGGCGTTGCAGCAGTAGCTTGTAGCGTTTGCGTGCATTGCCGGGGAGCAGGATGAACTGGCGCGGGTCGTCGCTGAAGGCGAGCTCGTTCTGGGGTTGCTGCGCTTTGCGCTCCACACCGGAACGCGAGTGTGCCAGGCGGGTAACCATACGCATCAGCAGGGGCTCGCCGGTCTGCTCGGAGAAGGCAAAGCCGCTGTACACCATATCGTAGGCTTCTTGCTGGTTGCTCGGTTCGTACATCGGGATTAACGCGAAGTCGCCGTAGAAGCGGCTGTCCTGTTCGTTTTGCGATGAGTGCATGCTGGGGTCGTCGGCTGCAATGACGATTGTACCGCCTTTAACGCCGGTAATGGCGGAATTGATAAAGCAGTCGGCAGCCACGTTCATGCCTACGTGCTTCATACATACCAGCGAGCGTTTTCCGGCGAACGACATGCCCAATGCGGCTTCCATAGCAGTCTTTTCGTTGGAGCACCAGCGGTGGTGGATACCTCTTTCGGCGGCAATCGGCGCCGTTTGGATGTATTCGGTAATTTCTGTCGAGGGAGTGCCCGGATAGGCGTACACACCGGAGAGACCGGCGTCTAATGCAGCTTGTGCAATGGCTTCATCGCCAAGTAAGAGTTGCTTGCTCATTTCTTTTAAGTGTTAGTCATGGTTTTGATAATAGTCGCAAATATAGCTTTTTGCTTTTATTTTATTACAAGATTAATTGAAAATCTTTCTTTCGTTTAATGCCTTCCAATATTTTCTTGCATTTCTCATATGGTCGGCATAGTTGGATGCGAAGTTGTGAGTGCCCGAAAAGTCCTCTTTGGCGCACATATAGATGTAGTTGTGCCGGGTATAGTCCAATACCGCGTCCAGCCCGGCAGGGGTAGGAATGCGGATAGGACCGGGCGGCAGGCCGGGGTATAGGTAGGTGTTGTACGGCGAATCGACAGCGAGGTGTGCGTTGGATATTCGGCGCAGCCCGAAGTCTTGCAGCGCAAACTTTATGGTGGGGTCGGCTTGCAGCGGCATGCCGGCACGGAGGCGGTTGATGTACAGTCCGGCAACCATGGGTTTCTCCGGGTTGTTGTTCGTCTCTTCCTCGACGATAGAGGCAAGGGTGCATACTTCTTCCGGCGTCATGCCGATAGCCCGGGCTTTGTCGAGCCGTTCCCGGTTCCAGAATTTTCGATGTTCTTTCTGCATCCGCTCAAAGAAGTCGTCTACGCTCATGTCCCAGTACACCTGGTAGGTTTCGGGGATAAAGAGGCAGGCTATCGTTTCCTTGCCGTATCCTAATTTCTGCCGGAACAGCGAGTCGTTCATAGCACGGGCTATTTCGGCGGAGTCAATCATCAGTTGTCTCCCTACGCTACGTGCCAGTTTGTCCAGGGTGCGCACGCTTCCTATCGTCAGGTTCATAGGCTCCTGATACCCTCTGTAAAGGCGGCTGAATACGTGGTAAACATTTTCGCCGGGGCGTACCGCATAGCGTCCGGTGCGGATGTGGCGGGAGTAGTCTTTCCACTGTGCCATCCATTTGAAGCCAGCGAAGCTTTTGGGGTTTCCCTGCGCTTTTACCTTATTATATACGGAGTCTGCCGTATCGTCGCGGTCGATGTAGATGTAGGCTGTCTTGTGCGGATAGAATTGCGGCGCGAACAGGTAGTAATATACCGTTCCCGTACCTGCAATGCCTATAAGCAGCAAGGATACGAGTATTCCGAGAAAGATTCGTTTTTTCTTCTTTTCCATATCGTCTTTTTCTTCTTTGAGTCGGGCAAAGTTAGTAAGATTTTAGAATAAACGGTATGCTTTCAGGGTATTATTCACGGGAGAGGGAGGGGCGCTCTTTGTTTGCTGCGATGCGTACAAAGATAGGATACATGCCATTTGCAGCCTTTCTTGCACCGCCTTCTTGCCGTCATACTGTCGATGTTTGATTTTATCGCAACTGTTAAACTTTTCGACATCCTTTGGGTGTCACGGGGAAACGTTTTGTTTTTCAATAGTGAATCGTGTTGCGGTATAATGTATTTCTTATTTATAGTGCACTTTTTATTATTATAGTGTACTTCTTGTTTATAATGTATTTCTTGCTTATTATGTATTCCTTGTTTGTAATGCACTTATTATTATAGCCGCGCTTTTTGTTTTATAGTATATTTCTTGTTTTATAGTATATTTCTTGTTTATAGTGCATTTCTTCTTTATAACCGGAGGATAAAATGCCATATTACAAAGGTGGAAAAGCATATTTCCGGAAATATTTATAAAAAATCATGCAAATCTTTTTGCAAATTCAAATAAAGATGTACCTTTGCACCCCGTAAACAAAAGCTATCGCCGCTATAGCTCAGTTGGTAGAGCAACGCATTCGTAACGCGTAGGTCGCCAGTTCAAGTCTGGCTAGCGGCTCATAAGCAGGAACTTCATAAGCTTGATATTTAGCTTGTTAAGTTCCTGCTTTTTATTTATAACTTCTCCCGCTTCAAAATCAAAAAAAGATATACCTAATCTTGGGGCTTATTTAGGTCGGATGATATACCTATTTATTTAAATCAACTGATATATCTATTTAGGTCGGGTGATATACTTAATTTATTTAAGTAAACTCATATATATTTATTAGGTCAGACGATATACCTATTTATTTAGATTAGCTGATATATATGTATAAGGAGGAATCGGTACATGCTGGCTCCTCGAAGTTCCGTACCTTTGCCTACGAAAAAAGGGGGAACTTGTTAAGCTCCCCCTTCAGTGAATATTGATATTCTGCGGATATTTACAGCGGAATATATTCTACGAATGCTTCCATTGCCTCGTAAGATGCCAGACCCAGGCTGTCGTACAGTGCCGCCGTACCGCGGTTGCGGTCTTCGCTGCGCTGCCAGAACAGGCGCTCGTCGTTGCCCAGGAACGGTGCGCTCTCCATTTGGCTCTGGTGCTTCAGGATAGAGTTGCGTTTGGCACGCAGTTCTTCCGGACTGATAGGCACTGCCATTTCGATATTTTCTATTTCCCATTCTGCCCATGCACCGCGGTACATCCAGATGCGGCAGTCTTTCAGCCACTTGGCGCCTTCTTCCTTTTCCAGGTCGATAGCCGCGAATACGGCATCCGTACAAACGCGGTGCGTGCCGTGCGGGTCGGCAAGGTCGCCGGCTACGAAGATTTGATGAGGCTTCACCTCGCGCAGCAGGTTACGTACGATTTCCACATCGGCCTCGCTGATAGGATTCTTCTGAATCTTACCGGTTTCATAGAACGGCAGGTCTAAGAAGTGGCAGTGGTCTAACGGGATGTTGTTGTACGTGCAGGCGGTACGCGCTTCGCCGCGGCGAATCAGGCCTTTGATAGTCAGGATGTCACGGGTATCCATGTCGCCGTCTTTCTTCTCTTTCAGGAAGTTGCGGATTTCCGCATATTTCTCGTTGATAATCTGGTCTTCGCTGTTGTTGAAAAGCTGGTTGAAGCCGTTGATGAAGTGCAGGAAGCGGATAACTTCTTCATCGCCCACGGCAATGTTACCGGAAGTCTCGTATGCCACGTGCACATCGTGTTTCTGCTCTACCAGGCGGCGGATAGTGCCTCCCATGGATATAACGTCGTCGTCCGGATGCGGAGAGAATACGATGACGCGCTTGGGGTAGGGTTTGGCACGCTCGGGGCGGTAGGTGTCGTCTGCGTTCGGCTTGCCGCCCGGCCAGCCCGTAATGGTGTGCTGCAGGTCGTTGAATATCTTGATGTTTACGTTATAGGCGGAACCGTAGAGGGCGAGCAGCTCGCTCAAACCGTTTTCATTGTAGTCTTTGTTGGTCAGCTTCAAGATAGGTTTGCCGGTAAGTTGGCACAGCCATACGATAGCGCTGCGAATCAGTTTGTCGTTCCATTCGCAGGAGGTTACCAGCCACGGGCGTTGGATGCGGGTAAGGTTGGCGGCAGCCGAGAGGTCGACGGCGATGTGGGCGTTGTTGTGCGTTTGCAGGTAAGAGGCGGGAATCGTGTCCGTTACATTGCCTTCTACGCACTCTTTTACCATTTTGGCTTTTTCCTCGCCCCATGCCAGCAGGTACACCTTCTTGGCGGAGAGAATCGTTGCCACACCCATTGTAATGGAGCTTACCGGAGTGCTTTCGATACTGCCGAACATCTTGGACGCTTCGTTGCGCGAGTCGCTGTCCAGCAAAATCAGGCGGGTGGTGGAGTTCAGACGTGAGCCCGGTTCATTGAAACCGATATTGCCTACGCGCCCGATGCCCAGCACGGCTACGTCAATTCCGCCGAAGCTCTCGATGCGCTGCTCGTACAGGCGGCAGTATTCGAAAATAGTGTCTTTGGCAATGGTTCCGTTGGGGCTGAATACGTTCTGCATGTCGATGTCCACGTGGTCGAGCAGCATTTCCTTCAATGCGTTGAGGTTACTGTTGACCGCGTCCGATGCCAGCGGGTAATATTCGTAAAGATTGAATACCACTACGTTGCGGAAACTCAATCCTTCTTCCTTGTGCATGCGCACCAGGGCTGTATAGACGTTACGGGGCGAATTGCCGCCTGCCAGTGCCAGTACGCAGAAGCGGCCGGCTTTCTGCTTGTCGCGGATTATCTGTGCGATGTCCAGGGCAATCTGGTTGGCGCCTTCTTCGGGAGATTCGTAGATGTCTGTCGGGATTTTTTCGAGCCGCGTCAGTACCGACCTCTCGAAAGCGTTCTCAGGTCTGTAATACCTGGGGGATACTCTGTTGAGAGTAATTTGAGAACTAAGATTGGTTTTCATACATTTTGGGTTATTAATAAATGATTAAAGTTGCTTGCTTATTAAAACT
Organism: Bacteroides gallinarum DSM 18171 = JCM 13658; assembly: GCF_000374365.1. Taxonomy (GTDB): domain Bacteria; phylum Bacteroidota; class Bacteroidia; order Bacteroidales; family Bacteroidaceae; genus Bacteroides; species Bacteroides gallinarum. Next base: position 13,375 of record NZ_KB894174.1, on the reverse strand, counting down.
TAACAAAAATACGAAAAACATGGTTCATTCGTATCTTGCCGGAACAATTTTTATGATAAAGTATCGGTTTCGGGCACTAATTTGCCCATAGCCCATACAGCTCTTATCTTCAGGTCTTCGTCCATTACGATGATGTCGGCGTCTTTTCCTTTCTGGAGCGAGCCTTTGCGGTCGTACACGCCCATGATGCGTGCCGGCGTTTCGGATATCATGCGTACGGCGTCTGCCAGGGGAATGTCGGCTTTCTGTACCATGGTGCGTATCAGCCGGTCCATGGTTGCTATGCTGCCCGCCAGGGCGGAGTGGTCTGCGAGCTTGCACACGCCGTCCTCGATGATGACGCGCGGGTCGAAGGCTTCCTTGCTGTCGCTTGCCGCACATGCCAGGGCGTCGGTAATGGCGCACATCCGCTCCACGCCTTTTATCTTGTAGACCAGGCGCAGGATTGTGGGCGGCACGTGGATGCCGTCCGCCACTACTTCTACGGTCATGTCGTCCATGAGGTAGATGCTTTCTACGGTTCCTTCGTACTTGTATTCGCGGCGTTTGTGAAATCCGGGCATTGCATTGTAGAAATGCGTGGCATGCGTATAGCCAGCTTCATAGGCGGTACGTATGTCCTCGAATTCCGCCTGGGTATGGGCTACCGACGCCAGGATGCCTTTTCCGGTGATGTATTTGCCGAACTGCATGGCTCCGGGCAGCTCGGGAGCGGCGTCCCAGCGCTTGATACAGTGCCAGTTTTCTACGATAGGGATGTATTCATTGGGGTCCGGGTTCTTGATGTTTTCGGGCATCTGTCCGCCCGCCATTGCCATGTTCAGGTAGTGGCCTTCGAGGTGGAGCCCCAGTATCGGGCTGTCTTTCTCGGACATCATCCTGGTGCAGGTTTCCGCCGCCTGCTCAATCATCGGTACGGTGGACGAGGAGAGGGTGGGGAATATGCTGGTGGTTCCGTATCTCATATGGGTCTTGACGGCGCCGCGGAAGGCGTCTTCGGTACATTCCATAAAGTCGCGTCCGCCACCGCCGTGCGCATGGATTTCTACGCCGCCGGGCAGTACGTACATGCCTTTTACGTCGATTAGCTGTGCGCCGATAACGGCGAGGTCGCAGTTGGTTACTTCTAAGATTTGTCCGTCCCTGATAAGTACGGAGCCGTCCTTGAGCCAGCCTTGGGGGGTCAGGATACGGGCGTTGATGAGTTGAGTCAACATAGGATTTAGGGGTTAGTGTTAATAAATTAATCGTTTCGGTCGTCAGACGTCATTTCAAAGGACAAAAATAGCCACTTTTTGGGTAAGATGCACTCCATATATTTAGGTATTTGTATTAAATACTCTAAAAATGGATGCGTAATGTTTAAAGAAACACCTATTTAATATCTTTTTAATCCGGATTGCAGGGAGCCGGAACTTTAATTTCGTTATTTTGTTTTATTCATATAGAGAAAACGGTATATTTGCTAATAAACTTAAAAAAACGACTGAGTATGAAAAACTGGAAAATGGAAGCTGCCATTATCGCCGCCGGCATGGTTCTGTTGGGGGTGATGATAAAATGGGGTATAAACGATTTTATAGACAAGGAGCGTATTGTCAGCGTAAAGGGGCTGGCGGAAATGGAAGTGCCTGCCGACAAGGTGATATGGCCTTTGATGTATAAGGATATCGGAAACGACCCTTCAGTACTCTATGCCAATATGGAGCAGAAGAACAAGGCTATTGTGAAGTTTTTGGAAAGCAACGGTATTGCGAAGGATGAAATCAGCATCGCTCCCCCGGAAGTGATAGATATGCAGGCCGAGCGTTATGGTAACCGCGACATCGCTTACCGCTATAATGCGACGTCGGTAATTACGGTTACGTCGAAGAATGTGGATAAGGTGCGGAAGCTCATGACGGAGCAGGCGGAGCTGTTGAAGCAGGGGATTGCCATTAGCGGAGGCGACTACCGTTATAATGTGGTGTATGAGTTTACCGGTCTGAATGAGGTGAAACCCGGCATGATAGAGGAGGCTACGAAGAATGCCCGTGCCGCCGCCGAGAAGTTTGCAAAGGACTCCGACAGCAGCCTGGGCAAGATAAGGAATGCCTCGCAGGGACAGTTCTCCATATCGGACAGGGATGCCAATACGCCTTACATCAAGAGCATACGTGTGGTAACTACCGTGAATTATTATCTGAAACGATAGAAAAGGTATCCGCGTCTTTCCAGGCGGGAAACTTTTCCCTGAACTGTTGCAGGGCGGAAAGCTCGAGTGCCGCGGTGGCTATCCCTTCTTCATCATCAGGTACTCCGGCAAGCAGCTCGCCCCGTGGGGAGTAGATTGCACTGCCGCCGTTGTGAAGGAACCGGTTGCCGTCCACGCCGATGCGGTTGACGCCGCAAACATAGCTTATGTTTTCCAGCGCACGCGCCTGTAGGAGTATGTCCCAGGCTTTCCGCCGGGGTGCAGGCCAGTTGGCTACATAAATGAGGAGGTCGTATCCGTTGTTTACATTCCGGCTCCATACCGGGAAGCGGAGGTCGTAGCAAACAAGCAGCAATATGTTCCAGCCCCGGTACGGGATAACGGGACGGCTGCTGCCTGCCGTGAAATGCGCCGCTTCGCCGCCCATGCGGAACAAGTGCCGTTTGTCGTAAAAGTAGGCATCTCCCTCGGGGGTGAGGAAAAAGGCGCGGTTGTAGTATGCGGGATGTCCGCCGGATAGCGGGCTGTTTTCGGAGGAGGCGGGAATGCCTTCGCAGGATATGTAGCTGCCGGCAATGGCTATACGGTATTCCGCCGCCCATTGGCGCAGAGTCGTAATCGTATCGCCCGTTACCGCTTCGGCCAGCTTGCCGGTGTCCATACTGAATCCGGTGGAGAATGTTTCCGGTAAAACGACAATCTCCGTTGCCCCGCGAAGTGTTTCCAGCTTTTCGCGGAGGCGACGGAGATTGTCTTGTTTATTTTCCCAGGCAATATCCGTTTGCAGGATACTGACACGCAGTCGGTTCGTCATAACAGAACTGGATTGGATTGAATACTGCCCTCTCTGTCGTGTCGGTACGGATTGTGCGGAAGCATGCGGTTCGGCTTGTTCTATGCGCTGGAAGGCCACAGGCTTCCGTGTACCCCGTACCTATAAGACAAGTGGCAGGAATATACTCTTTTAATAGGTACATATTCCCTTAACACGTATATATTCCTTTAATAGGTATATATTGCTTATAACAGGAATATATTGCTTTAACAGGTATATACTCCTTTAAATCGTTCCGATTGAAAAGTTTTCAGGATTCTTTCCGTGAAAGTCCTTGAAATAAAGTTTTATCTCGTGCATATCCTTCTCGAAGTCTCCCGTCGGCATTATCGCCTTGGTGGAGGTAATGGTCTTGGTAGGATAGTCTATACCGATGAGCATGATAGGAACTTGCGCCTTCAATGCGATAAAGTAAAATCCCTTTTTCCAGTTGGGATTGTGCTTGCGCGTTCCTTCCGGGGTAATGGCCAAATGGAACTGTTTGCTTCCGGCAAACCTGTGTGCCATTTGGTCTACTAAGGAAGTGTTGCGGCTACGGTCTACCGGTATGCCGCCAACGGCTTTGAATATCAGTCCCAGGGGAAAGAAGAACCACTCTTTCTTCATCATGAAGCTGGTTTTCCGCCCGATAGCGCCGTAGAACAGCTTGCCTATAAATAAATCCCAGTTGGAGGTATGCGGTGCTGCGCAGATAACGCATTTGTCGTAATTGGGTACTGTTACATTCGTTTTCCAGCCTAACAGGCGGTAGTAGATAAAACTATACAGTCTTTTCTTCATCCTTTTTATTTCAGTTTGCCTATGGCTTCAATGATTTCGTCCACTTTTGCGTTGAAGTCGGAACGGAATTTCTTGTAGTAACCCTTTACGTTTCCCGGCTCGGTGTGGCTGATGCGGCTGATGAACTCATCCTGCATGTTCAGGATTTCGGCCATTAGCTCATCGGCTTTCTTCTTGTCTGTTCCGGGTACGTACAAACTGTTTATGAGACATTCTGCGAATAGCTCGCCGGCGATATAGTTGACGTTCTTTTTCAATACTTTTCTACTTGCCATAATCTTTACTTTTTATGTGAATGAATTGATATATTTTCGGTAAAGATAGTGTTTTTCTCAATGAATATAGAGGAAAAATGGGATTTTATGTGTTTTTAATGAGAAACGAATCGTAGAATAATTCTACATTTGTGGAGATTTTCTACAACAGGAGTGTGGAATAGGGGCGGGGAATGCCTACTTGGGTTGCGTGTTTATGACTGATAATTAATTTATTATATGGTATTGGACGGCTTTTGCCCGCATGTGGCATTGCGTTTGCTTTGAAAAGGAAAACAGGGCTAAATTAAATAAACAAACAAGCATGAGACTATTTTTTACGAAAAAAGAATTAAAGCTGAGAAAAAAACGGGTGATAATGATGATAGCCTGCATGGCGGTGCTGCTTGCCGGCTATCTGATATTGACCTGGCCTAAGAAAGTACAGCCGGAAGCGCCCACTGTAATCGTGGAACCTGCCGAGGTGGGCGATGTGGAGATTTTTGGCGAATATGTAGGACGTATCCGCGCGCAGCAGTTCGTCGAAGTCCGTGCGCGTGTGGAGGGTTACTTGGAAAGCATGCTTTTCGATGAAGGTACGTATGTAACCAAGAACCAGGTACTGTTCGTTATCAACCAAGACCAGTACCGCGCCAAGGCGGATAAGGCACGTGCGCAGTTGAAAAAGGATGAGGCGCAGGCTTTGAAGGCCAAGCGCGACCTGGAGCGTATCCGCCCCTTGTATGCGCAGAACGCTGCCAGCCAGTTGGATTTGGATAATGCGCAGGCAGCTTACGAAACGGCGGAGGCCTCTGTTATCATGAGCCAGGCAGACCTCGACCAGGCGGAGCTGGAGCTGGGGTACACCATTGTGCGCTCTCCTCTGTCGGGACATATCAGTGAGAGAAATGTGGACTTGGGAACCCTTGTTGGTCCGGGCGGTAAATCATTGCTCGCCACCGTTGTGAAGAGCGATACGGTGCTGGTGGATTTCAGCATGACCGCACTGGACTATCTTAAGAGCAAGGAGCGGAACATCGAGATAGGCCGTCAGGATTCTACCCGTTCCTGGCAGCCTAACATTACGATTACCTTGGCAGACAACACCGTATATCCTTATAAGGGGTATGTGGACTTTGCCGAGCCGCAGGTAGACCCGCAAACCGGTACGTTCTCCGTCCGCGCCGAGATGCCCAACCCGAGCAGGGTACTGCTGCCGGGGCAGTTTACCAAAGTGAAGCTGCTGCTGGACGTGCGTGAAGGAGCGGTGGCGGTTCCCCAAAAAGCGGTTACTATCGAAAAGGGCGGCGCTTATATCTATGTGATGCGCCGCGATTCTACGGTCGAGAAGCGTTTCATCGAGCTGGGACCGGAGTTCGGCAACAATATGGTGGTCGAGCGCGGGCTGGTGGCCGGCGAGCAGGTGGTTACGGAGGGTTTCCACAAGCTTACTCCGGGTATGAAAGTGCGTGCGCAGGCCGCTATCCCTGCAAAGGAGGAAGAGTTGCAGGATAATGCTTTGAACAGGAAAGTTTCTTCCGAGAATTAAAGTAAAAGGATAACAACCTCTCAAAGTAATGACAGTATGAAAGTAAGCTTCTTTATAGACCGCCCGGTATTCTCGGCGGTGATATCGATTGTGATTGTTATTGTCGGTATCATCGGTCTGACGATGCTGCCGGTAGACCAGTATCCGCAGATAACGCCGCCCGTTGTAAAAATCAGCGCATCCTATCCGGGAGCGAGCGCGCTGACCGTGTCGCAGGCGGTGGCAACTCCTATCGAACAGGAGATAAACGGTACTCCGGGCATGTTGTACATGGAGTCCAATAGTTCCAATTCCGGCGGTTTCTCGGCAACGGTGACCTTCGATGTGTCTGCCGACCCCGATTTGGCCGCCGTAGAAATCCAGAACCGCGTGAAGCTGGCGGAGAGCCGCCTGCCTGCCGAAGTTATCCAGAACGGTATTTCGGTAGAGAAGCAGGCGCCCAGCCAGTTGATGACTATCTGCTTGACTTCCAGCGACCCGAAATTCGACGAAATCTACCTGAGTAACTTCGCTACAATCAATGTGCTGGACCTCTTGCGCCGTATTCCCGGCGTGGGACGTGTATCCAATATAGGCAGCCGTTACTATGCCATGCAAATCTGGGCTATGCCGGACAGGTTGGCAAGCTTCGGGCTGACCGTGCAGGATTTGCAGAATGCGCTGAAAGACCAGAACCGCGAATCGGCTGCCGGTGTGCTGGGACAACAGCCGGTGCAGGGGCTGGATATCACCATTCCTATTACGACGCAAGGCCGTCTGAGCTCGGCAAAGCAGTTCGAGGATATCGTGGTGCGCGCCAATGCCAACGGGTCTATTATCCGGCTTCGCGATGTGGCACGCGTATCGCTCGAGGCGTCTTCGTACAGTACGGAGAGCGGTATCAACGGCGAGAATGCGGCTGTGCTCGGTATTTATATGCTTCCCGGAGCCAATGCCATGGAGGTGGCGGACAACGTGAAGAAGGCAATGGAGGAAATCAGTGCGAACTTCCCCGAGGGAATGAGTTACGAAATACCGTTCGATATGACTACTTATATCTCGGAGTCCATTCACGAAGTATATAAAACATTGTTCGAGGCGTTGATTCTTGTGGTGCTGGTAGTGTTCCTTTCCTTGCAGAGCTGGCGTGCCACCCTGATTCCGATTGTGGCAGTGCCCATATCCCTAATCGGTACTTTCGGCTTCATGCTTATTTTCGGCTTCTCGCTGAATATATTGACGTTGCTGGGATTGATTCTCGCTATCGGTATTGTGGTGGACGACGCCATTGTGGTGGTGGAGAACGTGGAGCATTTAATGGAGACGGAAAAGCTTTCGCCCTACGAAGCTACCAAGAAGGCGATGAACGGCTTGGCAGGCGCTTTGATAGCCACCTCGCTGGTACTCTGTGCCGTGTTCGTGCCGGTGAGCTTCCTGAGCGGCATTACCGGGCAGTTGTACCGCCAGTTCACTATCACTATCGCCGTGTCGGTATTGCTCTCTACGGTCGTGGCGCTGACGCTCAGCCCCGTAATGTGTTCGCTTATCTTGAAGCCGAACAGCGGGAAGAAAAAGAATATCGTGTTCCGTAAGATAAACGAGTGGCTGAATTTGGGCAACCATAAGTATATCGGTGTCATCAGCCGGGTTATCAAGCATCCCAGACGCCTGATGAGCGCATTCGGCATGGTACTGATTGCTATCTTCATCATTCACCGCCTGATACCTACCAGCTTCTTGCCGGTAGAAGACCAGGGCTACTTTAAGGTGGAGCTGGAATTGCCGGAAGGCGCTACGCTGGAGCGTACCCGTGCGGTGACCGACCGTGCCGTGAAATACCTGGAACAGAATTCCTATGTGGCTTATGTGCAGAACGTAACGGGTAGCAGCCCGCGTGTGGGCAGCAACCAGGCGCGTAGCGAGCTGACCGTTATCCTGAAGCCGTGGGAGGAGCGTAAGAATACTACCATTAACAAGATTATGGAGAAGGTAGAGGCGGACTTGAAAGAGTATCCCGAATGCAGGGTTTATCTTTCCACCCCGCCCGTCATTCCCGGCCTGGGTACTTCGGGAGGTTTCGAGATGCAGCTCGAGGCGCGCGGCGAGGCTACCTTCGAAAATCTGGTGCAGGCAGCGGATACGCTGATGTATTATGCCCGGAAACGTAAGGAGCTGACGGGGCTTTCTTCTTCTTTGCAGTCCGAGATTCCGCAACTCTATTTCGATGTAGACCGCGACAAAGTGAAGATGCTGGGTGTGCCGCTGGCAGATGTGTTCTCTACGATGAAAGCCTATACTGGTTCTGTCTATGTGAACGACTTCAATATGTTCAACCGTATATATAAGGTGTATATCCAGGCGGAAGCGCCGTACCGCGAACACAAGGAGAACATTAACCTGTTCTTCGTGAAGGCTGCCAATGGGGCAATGGTTCCGCTGACCTCCCTGGGCAATGCGTCTTATACCACGGGGCCGGGCAGTATCAAGCGTTTCAATATGTTCACCACTGCCGTTATCCGCGGTTCGGCTGCGCAGGGATACAGTTCCGGCCAGGCCATGGAGATTGTGGAGCAAATAGCGCGCGAACATTTGCCGGATAACATCGGTATCGAGTGGAGCGGGCTTTCCTACCAGGAGAAGAAGGCCGGCGGACAGACCGGGCTGGTGCTGACACTGGTGTTCCTTTTCGTCTTTCTTTTCCTTGCCGCACAGTACGAAAGCTGGACAGTACCTATCGCCGTGCTGCTTTCCTTGCCGGTAGCTGCTTTGGGAGCTTATCTGGGTGTTGCCGTGTGCGGCCTGGAGAATGATATTTACTTCCAGATAGGCCTGGTAATGCTTGTGGGGCTTGCGGCAAAGAATGCTATCCTTATCGTAGAGTTCGCCAAGGTGCAGGTGGATAACGGGGGAGATTTGATACAGTCGGCCATTCATGCCGCTCAGCTTCGTTTCCGTCCGATACTGATGACTTCGCTTGCTTTCGTGCTGGGCATGCTTCCTATGGTGCTGGCAAGCGGGCCGGGTTCTGCAAGCCGCCAGGCAATCGGTACGGGAGTGTTCTTCGGAATGATTTTTGCCATAGTGTTCGGCATCGTGCTCGTGCCGTTCTTCTTTGTCATGATTTACAAGGCAAAGGCGAAGGTGCAGCATAAAATCAAGAAAGACTGATGATGATATTGTTGTAAACGAATTCTGATTATGTACTTATGAAAAGAAAGAATATATATATACTCCTGCTGCTTGCCGCGGTTCTCTGCACATCGTGCAAGGTAGGCAAAAGTTATGTCCGTCCTGAAATGACATTGCCCGACAAGCTGACGGAGGAGCAGGACAGTGTAAGTATTGCCGACGAGCAATGGCAGGCGGTCTATACCGACCATACCCTGCGCAACCTGATAGAACGCGCATTGGAATATAACAAGGATATGCTCATCGCTGCCGCCCGCGTAAAGGAAATGGCTGCGCAGAAGCGTATCAGTGTGGCCAATCTGCTGCCGCAGTTGAACGGGAAAGTGGAGGCGGAACATGAAGTGGAAAACTACGGCGGGCATAGCCGCAACGAAATCGACACTTACGAGGCGAAGGCGCTGCTGTCGTGGGAGCTCGATCTCTGGGGAAACCTGCGTTGGAAAAAGGTGGCTGCCATTGCCGATTATTTGCAGAGCGTGGAAGCCCAGCGCGCCTTGCGGATGACAATTGTCGCCGAGGTGGCGCAGGCATATTATGAACTGGTGGCGCTCGATACGGAGCTGGAAATCGTTCGTCAGACGCAGCAAGCCCGTGAGGAGGGTGTACGCCTTGCACGGCTTCGTTTCCAGGGCGGGCTTACCTCGGAAACTTCCTATCAGCAGGCAGAGGTGGAGTTGGCACGTACCGCCACGCTTGTTCCGGATTTGGAACGTAAAATCTCCATTAAGGAGAATGATATCGCTTTTCTTGCCGGCGAATTTCCTACGCGTATCGAGCGCAGCCGCTTCCTGCAGGAATTGGATGTGCCGGAATCGTTGCCGGTGGGATTGCCTTCCGACCTGCTGGAACGCCGTCCCGACATCCGTGCTGCCGAGCAGCAGCTCAGGGCGGAGCATGCCCGCGTAAAGGTGGCTTATACCGATATGTTTCCCCGGCTGGCGCTTACCGGCGAGTTCGGGTTGGAGAGCGATGTCCTGTCCAATTTCCTCCAATCTCCCTACACGTTGTTGAACGGGGCGGTGCTGAGCCCGCTTTTCAACTGGGGCAAGAACCGTGCCGCTCTGAAGGCGCGGAAAGCTTCGTTCGAAGCCGAGGTTCATAGCTACGAAAAGACTGTACTGAATGCTTTCAAGGAAGCCAAGAATGCCATAGTGGATTTCAATAAGATAAAAGAGGTCTACCGGTTGCGTCTCAAACTGGAACGTTCCGCCAAGACGTATGTGGACTTGGCGCAGTTGCAGTATATTAACGGTGTTATTAATTATATGGATGTTCTCGATGCCCAGCGTGGATATTTCGATGCGCAAATCGGCGTCAGCAATGCCATTCGCGACGAACTGATAGCGGTAGTGAATGTTTATAAGGCTTTGGGCGGCGGCTGGCAGATAGAGGAATAGTTAATTATTTCGTTCACAGGCTTTCATATTTCAGAAAAAAAAGCGAAATTTGCGACGCTTTTAAACGGAACTTTACTAACACCTTTAAATAATTAAGAGAAATGACTAAAAGTGCATTGCAAATTGCAAGGGCTGCCTACCAGCCCAAACTTCCGAAAGCGCTGAGAGGTACTGTGAAAGCAGTAGCTGGTGCAGCTACTCAATCGGTAGCCGACCAGGAAGAAATCAAGAAATTGTTCCCGAACACCTACGGAATGCCTTTGATTAAGTTCGAAGCTACGGACGAGGTTGCCGAGTTTCCCGCAGTGAATGTGGGCGTTATCCTTTCCGGCGGCCAGGCTCCCGGCGGTCACAATGTGATTTCCGGTATCTTCGACGGTATCAAGAAGCTGAACAAAGACAGCAAGCTGTACGGTTTCATCCTCGGTCCCGGCGGATTGGTAGACCATAACTACATGGAGCTGACTGCCGATATCATCGACGAGTACCGCAATACCGGCGGTTTCGACATCATCGGTTCCGGCCGTACCAAGCTGGAGAAAGAAGAACAGTTTGAAAAAGGGCTTGAAATCCTGAAAGAACTGAATATCAAGGCGCTGGTTATCATCGGCGGCGACGACTCCAATACGAATGCATGCGTGTTGGCGGAATATTATGCTGCCAAGAATTGCGGCGTGCAGGTTATCGGCTGTCCGAAGACTATCGACGGCGACTTGAAAAACGAGATGATTGAGACTTCTTTCGGTTTCGATACGGCTTGTAAAACCTATTCCGAGGTAATCGGCAATATCCAGCGCGACTGCAACTCTGCACGCAAATACTGGCACTTCATCAAGCTGATGGGACGTTCTGCTTCGCACATCGCCTTGGAATGCGCATTGCAGGTGCAGCCTAATATCTGTATCATCTCCGAAGAAGTAGAGGCTAAGGACATGTCTTTGGACGACATCGTAACCAGCATCGCCCAGGTAGTGGCAAACCGTGCCGCACAAGGCAATAACTTCGGTACGGTCCTTATCCCCGAAGGCCTGGTAGAGTTCATCCCGGCCATGAAACGCCTTATCGCCGAGTTGAATGACTTCCTGGCTGCCAATGCGGAAGAATTCTCTCAAATCAAGAAGTCGCACCAGCGCGACTATATCATCCGCAAGCTTTCTCCGGAAAATGCCGCTATCTATGCCAGCCTTCCCGAAGGCGTTGCACGCCAGTTGTCACTGGACCGCGACCCGCATGGAAATGTACAGGTATCCCTTATCGAAACGGAGAAACTGCTGTCCGAAATGGTAGCTACCAAGTTGGCGCAGTGGAAGGAAGAAGGCAAGTTCGTAGGCAAGTTCGCCGCACAGCACCACTTCTTCGGTTATGAGGGACGTTGCGCCGCTCCGTCCAACTTCGATGCCGACTACTGCTACTCCCTGGGTTATGCGGCTTCTGCATTGATAGCCAACGGCAAGACCGGTTATATGTCTTCCGTACGTAACACGACTGCTCCTGCCGAGGAATGGATTGCAGGCGGTGTGCCTATCACGATGATGATGAATATGGAACGCCGTCACGGTGAGATGAAGCCGGTTATCCAGAAAGCCCTGGTGAAACTGGATGGCGCTCCCTTCAAGGCATTCGCCGCACAGCGCGACCGTTGGGCTGTGGAAACGGATTATGTTTATCCGGGTCCTATCCAGTACTTCGGTCCTACGGAGGTTTGCGACCAGCCTACCAAGACTTTGCAGCTCGAACAAGGTAAATAATATCTTATGGGGGTGTGTCGGAATTCATCGCGGACTACGCGGATTATCGCAGATTGCCTGTCTTGATAAGGTTGTCTGTCCTGATAATCGATTGTTTAACTTCAATCCGTATGAATGCGTGCAATCTGTGGTGAAAAGGATTTCGACACTCCCTCATTTAAAACACAAATTACATAAGTTGCGCAACCCTGAGTTTGTGTAATCAGTGTAGTTTGTGTTTTGTTTTTAATGGCTACTTATCCTTTAATATACTTGAATGCCTTCCCAAAACAGTACAGTTCCCCGTCGTAGGCCTGCATCCCGCCACACTTCTTCCCGAAAAAAGAAGCAGGTGGCGTCTCGTACTATGCCTGTACGGTTGCGCAATCTGTTGGCATTTTGTATTATTGCGGTGTTTTCTGCCGGCTTTTATTGGTTCTTTGTCCGTCCTTACGCTTACCGTTGGAAACCTTGCTACGGGCTGAAAGGCTATGGAGTGTGTATGCCTTGCAATTACGAGGTGCATGGCATCGACATTTCCCATTACCAAGGTATTGTAGATTGGGATAGGCTCCTTCATAATAAGGATACGGAATTTCCCATACACTTTATCTTCATGAAAGCTACCGAAGGCGGTGATTACGGTGACGAGACTTTTACCGAAAACTTCGGGCAGGCGCGGAAACACGGTTTTATCCGGGGGGCTTACCATTATTTCCTGCCTAAGACGGATGCGCATAAACAAGCTGATTTTTTTATTAGCACCGTGCAGTTGTCAAAGGGAGACCTTCCGCCCGTTCTCGATGTGGAAACCACGGGAAAGAAATCGCCTCGAGAATTGAAACTCGCCGTTAAAACATGGCTCGACAGGGTAGAGGCGCATTATGGCGTAAAACCGATTCTTTACACATCTTATAAGTTCAAGAAACGTTATCTCAACGATTCCATATTTGACTCTTATCCTTACTGGATAGCCCATTATTACGTTGACTCCGTAAGGTACGAGGGCAAATGGCATTTTTGGCAGCATACCGATGCGGGCAATGTTCCCGGTATTGAAGAAGAAGTCGATTTGAATGTTTTTAACGGCACATTAGAAGAATTGCTTGGCATGACCCTGCAATAGTTAACTTCATAGATGCAAGAAGTTAACTTGCCGGTATTTGCTTAGTTAACTTCCTTATATTTATTTAGTTAGGGACATTCAGTAAATAATATAAAATCAGCCAACTAATTCATACACAAAATATTGCGAATTAGCTGGCTTTTTTGTATCTTTAGGTATTCCCCCGCAAATAAGGTTTGAAGGCCAAAACGGGGGAAATTCCCCGACTAAGATATGGCTAAGATACAAAATATTTCCGAAATTCACCCAACTTTGGGCTTCACAGAATTTGATGTTCTGGAAAAATACCGCAAAAGTTTTAATGAGAGTGAGCTTGGCAGGCTTCACTCAGTGTTCCCGTTTGAA
>NZ_KB894173.1 GCF_000374365.1 Bacteroides gallinarum DSM 18171 = JCM 13658 | reverse complement strand
ATGAAATCAAAGAAAAAAGTAACCAGATTCTTGACTACTGATCCATTTGAACCGACAGACAATAGTGTTTACTTGGAATATCGTTCGGAAATGGAAGAAAAACTGAAAGATCCAAAGAACCTGACCTGTTCTTTTGTGATTGAACAGCTAAAAGGAATGTACAACTATTACCGCTGGGATGTTTTCTGTTGGCTTATCCAGAACTATCCTTTCCATGATGAGGAGGTACGTTCCCTGTTCAAGTTCTCATGGTTGTTCAGTGCTCCTGATGTGAGAGCTACAGAGTTGTTGAATTGCTATATAGACAACAGATTGCTGATGACTGAACTGGAGCAGAAGGAACTGGGTAATCTGCCATCAGAAGTCACTATTTACAAAGCAGTTCCCCTTAGAGACATGGAAGTGTCTGACAATGAAGAATGGGATCCCGGCTTTGATTGGAAGTGGTCTTTGGATTTGAGGAAAGCAGCGTTTATTGCCCATTCCCTGAAAGATGATTATATCGTCATATCAACGAAAGTGAAGAAATCAGAAATACGGGCATTGTTTCACGGGGTTGATGCCACTTATGAGCTGATTGCAGAGGGAAATTGTAAGGAGAGAGATGAGTATGGAATAGAAACATACTATCCAACAGAATATTTAGAATCCCATCCTTATCTTCACGAGCCTATCACGGAAGAGGGAATATATCAACGCTGTGGATTTTAGCCAGACCTTGAATAAAGTAAGTATAGGCGCCTGCTTACTTTTAAAATAATCAATGATTTATGGAAAGACTTGTCCTGACAGGAAACTCAGTGTTTTCTGCCATAGTCCTTCTTATGCCTGAAAATATCCCGGGCATAAGATGTAAGGGACTTAAAAACAGGAGGATATCAATAATAAATTTAAAAAAGACAAGAAATAATGAGTAGTAACAGTAAAATCTCCTGGACTGAAACCACCTGGAATCCTGTAAGTGGTTGTAGCCCAATCAGTGAAGGATGCAGGAATTGCTATGCAAGAGTAATGGCCGGACGTCTGAAAGCGATGGGGCAGACCAAATATCAGAACGGCTTTACTCCGGCCATACATCCTGAATGCTTGAACGAGCCATTCGGATGGAAAGGTAAAAAACTTGTGTTCGTGGCAAGCATGGGCGACCTCTTCCATAAAGACATCCCTTTTGACTTTATAGACAAAGTTATGGAAGTCGTCGGTCAGTGTCCCCGGCATACATTCCAAATCCTGACTAAACGGGCTGACAGGATGTACGGGTATTTTTCAATCCGCACCATTCCTGAAAATGTCTGGCTCGGTGTGACAGTGGAGAACAGGACGGTGAAAAGCCGTATTGATTACCTGAAAAAACTGGATGCTCCGGTACGGTTCCTAAGCTGTGAACCTCTGCTGGAAGATTTGGGTACACTGGATTTCTCAGGAATAGACTGGGTTATCGTTGGTGGTGAATCGGGAAACAGGGCAAGAAAAGTGGAAAAGGACTGGATTCTGAACATCAAATCCCAATGTGATGCAACTCCGGGTGTAGCCTTCTTTTTCAAGCAATGGGGTACTTGGGGGGCTGATGGTGTAAAACGCAGTGCCAAAGAGAACGGATGCCTGCTGGACGGCAAAGAATATCATGCTTATCCTATCCCAAGAAAGATAAATCCATAAGTGAGTAATTAACCAATGAAGCTGGGGCCTTTTCATGGGTTCAGCTTCATTTATAAAAAAATATAATGAAGAGACAGAAAGAAATACTGGAAGAGATCCTTTCCGTACTGTACAAAACGGACTTCAAGAAAGCTTATGCCTCGGACTTGTATGACAGATGTGAGAAAGAGAGCGATCCGGATGTGAAAAAGCTGTTGCAGGATAAGATTTATTCCATTCAGATTACCGATGAGATCAGGTCTGTCCTTATTTCCGAAAAGGTGAAGGAGACTGCTAAAAAGACAGGTTATGGTCTGGCGATCAATCAGGACAGAACCGCATACATATATAATAAGGTGTATTGGGAGGTTATACCCGAACTTGAATTGAAACACTTCTTTGGTGAGGCCCTGAAGAAAATGGGAGTGGACAAATACACCGCCATGAATGTCAGGATAGCGAATAAGCTCTATGAACAGGCCTGCTACTCTCTCTATAACCCGGTCGAACGGGAACAGGGTGTGATAAAGATCAATCTGGGCAACAAGAGCCTTATTCTCAGTGATGATGGAAGTGTGAAGGAGCAGGAGCATTCGGCTGATGATTATTTCTTCTATGTCCTTCCTTATGAGTATGATCCCAAAGCAACTTGTCCCATGTTCCATAAGTTCCTGGAGGAAGTATTGCCCCAACCGGATGTCAGACAAGTATTGAAGGAGTTTGTCGGCTGTTGTCTTAATTCTGATATAAAACTGGAAAAGGTCTTATGCTGTATCGGAACCGGAGCAAACGGAAAAAGTGTATTCTTCGAAACGATAATGGCTGTATTGGGAGAAGAGAATGTCAGTTCGTATAACATTAATTCCCTATGTGACGATAAAGGTTACTCCCGGATCATGATTAAGAACAAGCTTCTGAACTACAGCAGTGATTTCAACGGTAAGATATGGGGTAACGGTATCTTCAAACAACTGGCCAGCGGGGAACCTGTTGAAGCCAGAAGACTGTATCAGGAACCGGAAATGGTGAAAGGATATGCAAGGCTGGCCTTCAACTGCAACTCCATTCCGACAAGCTCAGACAGCTCCTATGGTTTCCGAAGGAGACTGCTGATGATTCCTTTTAATGTAAAGATAAGCAGGGACAAGGCTGACCCGGAGCTTGCCAAGAAACTTCGGTCTGAACTCCCCGGTATCCTGTTATGGGCTATTGAAGGTCTGCAACAGTTTATCAGAAATGGAAAGAAACTCAGTCATTCTCCCACTATCGAAGCTATGGATCAGGAATATAAGGAAGATACAGACAGCGTTGCCATGTTCCTGACTAACAAGAATTATATCCCTTGCACTGATAAATTCGTGAAACTGGGAGACCTCTATAATGAATACAAGGATTACTGCAAGGCTAACAGTCTTCGTTCCGAGTCAAAGGTAAATATGAAGAGTAAGCTGAAAGATGAAGGATATACAATCGAGGAGAAGGATAAAAAGGCTGCAAAGGTCGGTATAACGAAGTCCGTTCCTTCTGTTGTCCCTCCATCCACTCCTTTTGATTCTTAAAACCTTCTTTTCTTTCCCACCTCAAGAAGGAGAGAGCGGTAATGTCGGGGAAAAGCGGGGAAACAGGTCGGAAATGATGTTTTTTTATAACTTTTTCAATTTTATCTGTTCAAAAATTAATCAAAAAACAGGTTTTATAGTTTCCCCGCCCCGCTTCCGCTCCTTTTCCGCTCTTGAGGGAGGGAAGAGGAAAGATAAAATACTTACCAATTAATATTTAAAGTATGGAAGCAGATAAAAAAACTGAAGTAACAGTATTTAAACAAAAGCCTTACAGTGAGGAATATATTACCCCTCTGACCGGTATGAAAAGATTTAGAGTCATGGAATATCCTCCGAACCATGTTGATATTGATCTGGTATTGGATATTATCAGGCAGGAAAAGTTGAAAGCCGGGATTGATACGATGAGAGCTTTCCATGCCAGTGATCATCCAAAGTATTCTGAACTTAAAGAGAAACTGCCAATCTGTCTTTTTGCCGGAACATTCGGAAGATTCTGTAATGATGCCCTTATCACTCCTTCCGGTCTTGTCGTCATTGATTTCGACAGGATACCGGTTCAAGAGCTGTCTGATGTCCGGAATATGCTGATAAAAGATCCATATACCTATGCCGCATTCCTTTCTCCTTCCGGCAGGGGATATAAGGTTCTTGTCCGTGTTGCCGATAATATTGATAATACAAGTCATAATGAATATCTTGATGCTTTGAGGGATTATTATAACTCTCCGTTCTGGGATGAGAATTGCAAAGGGATATCAAGGGCGTGTTTTCTCAGCAGTGATCCCGACCTTTATCTGAATCGGAACAGCAAAGTATGGACGGTCAGAAACCCCGGTTCCCTGTCTCTTCCTCCTCCTTCTTCGGCTAACCCAATAGAACCGTTGGAATTCAAAAGCGGTTCCCCCGGTGAGATTGATAGGATCATAAATTTTCTGGAAGGTGGATTCTATAGATACCCAATGACTCCTGGAAGAAGACATGACTCGACCTTCAAAAGAGCCAGGGAACTTGCTGAGTGGGGATTATCAGAGAGCATTGCTTATGCGAATTTGAAAGAATATATAGCTCCTGATTTTCCTGAAGCAGAACTGGGACGTGAAGTCAGGAAGGCTTATGAGTGGGTGGACGGGAAAGGTAAAATCGGCAGTAAATATAGAAAACTTTAAAATCATGAACTACAGACGTTTATTACGGAATGTAATTAATTCTATTTCCCTAGAAAGTATTCCGGATACAAAGGACGGTATTGTTAAGGTTTGTAACGATATACAACAGACAGCAATAGGTATCAATCATCCGTTCCAGACTTTTGAGGACCAGTGTGTCTATTGTTACACCGGAACATATTGGGTAAGGATTGAGGATTTTGACCTGAAAGTCTTTCTTAAATATGCCTATGAAAAGATGTCCGGAAATAAAATCAAAGCTTCGCAAAGGGAAACCGTAGAAGGATTGTTCAAGCAGTTTCCATATACGGTCATGGGCCTGACAACGGGACAGGACAAGGAGAAGATAAATTTCCTCAACGGTACGCTTGAGCTTAAAACCGGGAATCTGATGCGGCATTCATATCAGGACTATTTCAGGTATGTTCTTCCTTATAATTATGATCCTGACGCCACGTGTCAGCTGTTTATGAAGTACCTGGACAGAGTGTTGCCGGACAAGGATACTCAGAAGGTGCTGGCTGAATATACAGGTTGGATTTTTACCTCCCTGAAACTGGAGAAGTGTCTTTTTCTCTATGGTTCAGGACGGAATGGCAAGTCCGTGTTCGTTGATATTGTCGAGTCTCTCCTGGGTAAAGAGAATATTTCCCATGAATCCTTATCGGATATGTGTGGCGGGAATGGAGACAGAAGCAGGGCTAACCTGTCAGGGAAACTGTTGAATACCTGTTCTGATGTTGCCCCCAACGCTTTTTCAGGAGATATATTCAAACGTATCGCAAGTGGAGAACCGATCAGTACCAGGTTGTTATATAAGGATGTGGCGACACTGACAGACTATGCCAAGATGATTTTCTGCCTGAATGAGCTTCCAAAGACCAATGACAAATCGAACGGATATTTCAGGAGGTTTCTTATTATACCTTTCAATATCCAGATTCCCAAGTCGGAAGTCGACCCGAAACTGGCAGAAAAAATAGCCTCCACTGAACTGCCCGGCATCATGAACTGGGTACTTGAAGGAAGGAGACGGTTAATAGCTCAATCCGGTTTTACAGAATCTTCCTTATGTCAGAAGCAATTGGAAGAATATCGTTATGGTAGTGGAATACGGAAAAAGGTGAATCTGATCCTGCCTGAAGGGTTCAGGTTATAGAATTAAAAGGGAGACCGGACGATTATATGCCCAGTCTCCCTTATTTGGGATTATAAATTATGAACCAAATCTTCCCTAATTGATTCGCATAATGTATTGTAAAGAATCCGTTTATTTTCGGGAATATCTTCTGCTGAAATGCTGAACAATAACAAATAGGATTCTGGAATTTCTAAGGCTTTACATATTTTGATGATTGTATTTTTTTCAGGAAATGATTCTCCTTGTTCTATACTACATAAAGCATTTGCCGATATATCACATAATTTTGCCAACTCTTTTTGGGAAATTCGTTTATTTTTCCTAAGTATTTTTACAGCATTTCCTAAATTCATGATTCTAAGTATAAAAATTATTTCAACGAGAAATATTTCAATATTTCAGGGCTTATTTCGATCAGCTTGTATACTATCAGTAAAAAGGTATTCATATCAATCACACCATATTGTTTGATAATTTGAATGGATTCCTTCTTACATTCTTCTGACAGATTACTATTTTGTATCTCAAAAATTATTTGTTTTTTGTTCATATTCTACAGTTTTATCCTGCTATTGGTAGTGGATATGAACTGATTCCAATAGCATTCGATTGGTAAATAAAAGAACAATCACTCTTAATTACAATACTATTGGAATCTTCATCTGATCCTGTAGAGTAGATATGGTATCGTGCTGAGATATAAATATTCCTTATTTGGAAATCTATATGCCATTTGAGTTTACTATATGTAGACTTTGCTACATAATGATAACTATGTACAATATTGTCTAAAAGTTCATCTATTCTTTGTATGTTCAGTTCTTGAATGATAGATTCATAAGAAACACTGAGACATAATGCTGAATAATCTATATAAGAAAAGCTATCATCTTTTTTTTGCTTTCTCACTACAACATGAGCAAGTAAATTTAGATAAGATGAACAGGTCGATTTGGAGGATGTTTTTCTTTTTACTTTATCAATGAAAGTTTCTTGTAAATGCTCTGTATCTATATCAGACCATTTTAAAGATTCTCCCTGTAAATCTATTTTTTTAAAGAGTTCAATAAATTGATTAAAATTGCTTAGTTCATTTTGAGTCAATCTACCAATGTTACGAAGAGAACTAAAAAAATAACTCCGGATCTTGCGAATATAGGCTTCCGCAAAAATCTCAAGCCCTTTTTCATCTATACAAAGGCTTGCTGTATCATCAATATCATCGTATCCATTAGCCCTTAGCAGAGAAGTTAATGCACACATTGGCACATTCATAACTTCCTGTATAATGTCTAAAGAAGTTTTGAATGTACCAATCCTGTCTTCAATTGATATTGGTGTAATATTCTTTATTTCTAAATGAGTAATCATTAAATTTGATTTTACGTGACAAATATATGATAAAGATATATAAAATCAAAATAGAAGCAGTAGAATACAATATAAACTTATATTTCCAAGAATAGATTAAAGGTAGCAACACAAAAGTAAGTTGATTCATGTATTCTCGCTATAAAAAAAGAAAGTCGCTACACTTTTCAGTATAACGACTTTAATAAAATGCGGTAATATAAAAAGCAATATTCACTATTTCCAATGACTTATCCGTTCAATTTATCCAGTCCACTACAGTATTTCCCTTATAGCCCTTTTCCCAGACAAATCAGGCATAGGCGATTGCATTTCCATTAATTTGAACTGCTGTAAAATCTCCCCCTTTGGCTACAACAGCACGGGAAGAGAAGACGTGGATTTTCAGTGGAGGATTGGCCTGAAAGAACGGTTTACGTCCTTTTCCCTCCAAGAATGTAAGTTTCAGGAACATGGCTATCCTGGTTCCTTCTTCGGATATTTCCAGGGCCTTCTTTATGGATTCCAACGCAATCTTGTAAGGTGGATTGGTAATAATATCTCCATGAGTATTTTCAGTAGCTTTCAGAAAGTCGATGCCACCCGTACCATAGCCCCGGTTTATCAGGTCCGTGGAATAGACTGTTTTACCCAACTTTATCATCCTTTCAGATAGGTGTCCCATTCCACAGGCAGGTTCCCATATAGTATTGGAAAATGTTTCCACTTCAAACAACCTGTCTATGGATTCAGGAAATGTTGCATAAAAATCATGTTCCTCTCTGATTGTATCGGAATGATTGGATGCTCCGATGGTTGTATATATTGTTTTCATAGTTAATCGGTTATATTTATTATTATCTACGCTACCATCTTTCCACCCCACTGAGCAGCCATTGCATCCGCTATTCCTTGAAATGTCTTGCTCCTCAGCTTTCTCCTTTCTTCTGCCGGTACACCCGAGAAAAATATGTCAGTAAACCATTTGGGAGACTTGTTGCCACTTTTTGCAGTATAGACCTCACCTTTTCCGACTATATTTGTCGGTATCAGCAGAGGCAAGTTTTTTAGCCATAAACATGTCTTCTTACTCGCTTCATGACCGAACATCCACGGCTCTATTATCTGATCAGGCCTTCTCCATCTTGTACTCATAATTCCGACAGGATTCTCAATAGCCAGTTTGTCTACTCCTATTTTTGAAACCTCCATGAAAAAACAGACTGCTTCTTCACGGTCTTTGGCTCTATCGGGGAACTTCGGATGTGGTCTTCTCTGGTCTATCGGCAAATCCTTGTCGTCCGGGTGATAGTACCATCTTGTACCGCTTACCGCCAGGAATGTACAAGGCGGATGGGCTATGATTAAATCCCAGTTAGTATCAAGAAAATATTTGGTTCCGTTTTCCAATGTTCCACCACGATTGGCTATCACATCGAACATATCTCCTTTGAAATGATACTCCGGATGTCCGCCACTGCATCCTTGAAGGTCACAACTGAAAGCATTATGACCCAGTCTTCTGAAAGCCAGACATACGGCCTGGCTTTCTTCACAAGCTATCAATACATTCATAGGGATTAGAAGATTATCTGCATTAAAATTCTGTCAGAATAGCATCTAATGCCTATATGTTCTACTTTCTGATTGAGTTCCATGAACATCAGTAGTTTGTAGAATCTGATGAATGCAGGTATATCCGTATAGAAATTTTTCCCGGCAAAATGCAGTGGATAAATCATCGGGTATCCTTCAATCTCCAATGGTCGAAAAGCAGCGATTCCTAATCCGGTAATCAAGTTACAATCCGTATCATAGATTCTCGGTTCATTCGGGTCCTGTATGAAGTCCCGAATAAACACCATTCTGATTTCTTTCTCACTGATTTCTTTGATTCTGAATTGGGTCATACCCGATGTCGTTTCATCAAGGCTGTTTTGTACCAGCTTCTCCATTTCTTCCACGCTCATTTCAGTGTGTAAATACTCACCGTTTGCAATAAAATAATTTTTCATAGTTCTTTAGATTTAGTCTTTTGTGATTTAATAGTTAATGTAATATTCAATTCTTTTTTCAGGTAGGATGCCAGCCCCGTATAAGTATCTGTCCGTTTCCTTTCTCTCGGCATGATTGATAAGGCTTCTTGGAGAGTGAGTTCAATACAGAGTCCGGTTTTAAAATCACCTCTGTATCTGTTTCGAAGTGCTTCAATGTCTTTTCTATATTTTTCAGGAATTGGTTCCGGCGATACTGCTTTTTCGATGACATCAGGTGCAATAACTGTTTCCTGACGATTGGGCACAGGCTCCCGCTCAATACCCAATATTCTGCCTATCAAATCTTCAAACATGCTGCTTGATGTTTTATTGTTTCAGATATTAGGTCTTGGGCCGATAGAAATAGCAAAATCACTGTTTGGAGAGATTTGCATTTCTATCTACCTTTACACACAGGAAATAACGTTAATCCTATATAATAAAGGATTAGAAATTAGGGTATAAAGATTGTAGGAAGAACACAAAACAGGCGGTAATCAGCTTAAAAACCCTACCTGTTCTTTTTAAGAATCATAGAAATACGAATAATCAAGTTAAGAATGATGATTTCTAAAAGAAAACTTTTTAGTTTATTAGTATATGTACTAATAATAGCAGGATGTTGTAATGTTGAAAAACAGATAACCTCTAGTAATAAACCTACTTTGATACGGACTAAACAGACACAGGATTCCCTATGCCGTAATTATTCTATTCCTGATACACACTTATTATTATAGGAGAATCAACTTATAAAGTACTGCCTGATTATAAAGCGTTGGTAGGTCTGAAAGAATACTTTGATACAGTGAAGGAATGCGGCACAGGCTGCGCTGTAATCCCAGACTGTCTGATCGCCTTTATGACGATAATATCCTTAGGCATAAACTTCATTTCTACCTGTTTGTTAACTCACGGGGGTAAATCAAGTAAACGGTGGAACGGTGTAAGGAACAGACATATCCCGTATGAAAACAAATGCTTATATCCGAAAAACCTCTTCGGAACTGTCGGAGATAAAACCCGATGAACCGGTCAGCCATAGAGGTTTCACCGTTGAAGGACTCCATTTGTAGACAAGCTGAAAGATTGTCTGGTTCTTCAGGAAGAATCCTGCCCGGATGAATTTCTTTGGTTCATCCCCGGATCAGCCACCGTCTATGAATAAATACTTGTTGTCCGTTTTGCTGTTGTTATACGGTGTTATTTATCTCCAGCACCGGTACGCCGTCTGCCTGAAAGAAGAAAGAAATCGCTGCTGGTTCAATAATACCGCTTTGCTGTCCGATACGAAATCTTTTTTGGGGGGACTCAACGGGAATGGCTGCCGATACGAAGAGGCTTTGTCTGGAGATAGACGAATACAAACATTTCCGAGCAGGGGATGCCGCTGCCATCAGTTGTCCTGGCATACACTTCATCTCAGACTGCATAGATTGAATATAAATGTTTCATTAAAAACTATGGATATGGTAAAATTGAAAAAAGCAAAGGCTGGTAAAGTACAAGGTTTCTTTAAACTGGTTGAGGTGCGTATCCGGCACCTTTATGAACAAGACAAAGGAAAGACGGCTGAAAATTATGCCTGCGCCCTTTCCCAGTTCAAACAATTCAGAAAGGGACAGGATATTCCAGCCGGGGAACTATCCGTGAACCTGATGAAAGACTTTCAGAGCTATCTAATCGGGAAGGAACTTAAAATGAACACGGTTTCCTTATATATGCGCATGTTGAGTGCGACATATAATTATGCGTTGGACGAGGATATCATTTTGGAGGACAAACGTCCGTTCCGCAAGGTGTTTACCGGACAGGAGAAAACCCGGAAACGGGCCGTGAAGAAAAATGTAGTGAAACAGCTTATTCAAGCCGATCTGAGTACGGATCAAAGTTTGGAGTTTTCCCGTGACATGTTCCTGTTCAGTATTTATACGCAGGGAATGGCTTTCGTTGATATAGCGTATTTGACTAAAGACCGGATACGCTATGGAGGCATCGCTTGCCAGCGTCACAAAACAAACCGTCGGCTGAATATTATCCTCCACCCTTGTGCACAGGATATTATTAACAAATGGTCGGTGAAAGATCCGGATTGTCCTTATTTGTTTCCTATATTGTATAATCCGAAAAAGAAAAAATACGGTAAATATTGTAGCGCACTCAGAATGCACAACAAGAGACTGGCATGTATTTCCGACCTATTAAAAATAGACAAACCGTTAAGTTCATACATCGCACGCCATACATGGGCTTCGCTCGCTAAGTCGAATGGCATAAAGGTTCCCGTTATCAGCGAGGCGATGGGACATACCAACACAGAAACCACAGCGATTTATTTAGCTTCATTGGATTTGAGTGTAATAGCCTCTGCAAATAAAAAAGTTATTGCATCTCTTATGAAATAGCTGATTTAGTTTGACAGAATATAACAAAAAGACCCTTGTCCTTTTGAGAAATTAATCAAAAAAATATACTTTTGTGTAAAGTAAGAGAGCTCACTTTTTCCCTAAAAGAATTCATGAGCATATAAATAGTATTTCTCCCTCTTTCTAAGAGGAAGAATTTGTTATCCTTTTCCGGCTGCAAAGTTGGGCATAATCAATGAGATAGGTGGTCCGAAAATTGATTAAAAAGTTACGTTTTCTTATCAATGAAAATTTCAAGGGATAAGATTGGCACTTTCTCTTTTCATTATATGTCTGATAGAATTTTGTTTATCAGAAAACCTCCTTGTTCCATTCTTCCGTCCGCTCTTTTCTCATTTCTGTGGGTGTTAGTCCAAAATGTTTTTTACAAAAGGCTATCAGATGATTCACTGTGAAAGAATATTTGAATGCTATTTCCGATATGGGTGTATCGGTCATTAGAATATCACTGTATATCCTTTCTTTTTTTCTATCTCTCAACCATTTGCCGACAGATATGTCAAATGTGTCCCTAAATTTTCGATTGAAATTGGACGAGGACATATTCAATAGGCCTGCCAGTTCTCGGGCATTGGCTGCCTGCAGATAAGTCATCAGGACTTTCGTCTTGAAATCATAATCCTTCCCCAATATAGGTGCAAATAAAGCGGACAACTCATCTCTTCCGTAGAAGCAACGCAATTCCAAGAAGATGGTTTCCATTTTTAATTTCATGTAGTGAATACATAGTATTTGCTTATCCATAACATCCTTAATTAATTGCAGTTCACGGAAAAGGATTTCCGTGATAGGTAGAACAACGAATGTCTGTTCTTGATTTACCATAGTCGCATAATGTGCCAATCGGCTTAGTGTAACCTTGTTACATAAAGCCATCTCGTTGCCGAAAGAGCATCTCATTATTACAGAATGAGATGTTGCACGGATATAACAACTACCACCTGCCGGAACAAGAAACATATTGCCACAGGAGATGGATTTTTCAATACATTTTCCTATGGTAACCAAAACGTTTCCTCCCATAATGAATACCAATACTGAACGTTGCAAATCTTTACGGATTAAAAGTTTTTCTGCCTCTAATTCTACGACCTTCATAACAATCTGGTCATCCGTTGCATAATTTACACAACCAAGATGCTCATGTACATGCTGCAATTTACTTGTATTCCTTATCTGTCCCATTGTTTATTGTAATTAAGTTTACCCTAAATAGCAATCTGTTTACCAACGCTTTAAGCCAGTCAAACAAGGCTGTTTCCCCGAGTTCAGTCCCCCTCTTAGAAAGAGGGAGACTTTTTTAGACTATGCTTGATGTAGTCACATGATTGAAAACAAGGCAATTATAGCGTTATGAAACGTAACTTTAAACATCGGGCTGAATTCAGTTTTCAGCCAAGAGAAAACAATATGAGAGCTTCCCTGAAAATGGTGTGGGTGATACTGTGTCAAAAGATATTTGCGCCGATGAAATCCGGAGTCATGCACTAGCATGAAAGGCTGCTGGATAAAGGATCAGAAAAAACAGTATTAAAATAAATATGAAAATGTGGTCTGAACAAGCTGAAATCACAAGAAATGAGAATACAGAAAGTATCTGTATCCACTTCGTCGAAGATGGTTCTCCTGCAGCTTTTGGAGAATCGGCCATTCGTCTGCACAATTATTTCCCTGAGCTGATTCTTACTGAAGTGCCATTGTCTGAGGGTGGTACATCCCAAATGCTTTGTGGATTTACTCTTGAATCGGTAATTACAATGTTTCAAAAAAGATGCCCAATATTGATAGATGACGAATACATGAAGATTCTGAATGTATAATTAAGACTATGAATTAAAAAAACAGATAACCGATAGCATGACTAACTCTGTTCGTTATCCGGATTGGTTATTGCAAATGTTTGCATATATAGTAGGGATGGATGTGGAAATCACGGAGAATGAGATAAACTAAACGTAGTAGATATGAGAAAAACCTTGATATTGTTCATTTTGTTTTATGGTGGAGTGGTGCTCGCGCAGGAGATGCGCGATTCCGTCCGGGTCTATTTCCGTCAGGGAAAGTCGGAGTTAGACATGTCCTTCCGGGACAATCGCAACGCCTTGGAAGGTATACTGAAACGGCTGTGGGAGAAACGGGGCGATACATTGAGTCTCGACCGTATCGTGTTTGTCGGTGGGGCTTCGCCCGAAGGCGGCGTGGCAAGAAACAACGAGCTGTCCGAACAGCGTGCCAAAGTGTTGTTCGACTACCTCTCGCGCTACGTATCTCTGCCCGATTCGGTAATGACTACCGAGTTTCTGGGGCGTAACTGGAAGGGGTTGCTCCGGCTGGTCGAAACCACTCCCGAAGTGCCTTACCGGGAGGAGACCCTGGAACTGCTGCGGGAAATCTGCGGGCAGGCCGATGATGCTGCCGACCCGCTGACCCGCCTGGTACGCTTCCATGGTGGAGTACCTTATTACTATATGTACCGTAACCTCTTTCCCAAGTTGCGTACCTCTCAGGTACAGCTCCGTTACAAGCGTGTCGAGCCTCCCGTTATGAGGGATACCATCTGCATAAGAGATACGGTCTGGTTGCGTGATACGGTCTATATCGAAGTACCGGTAGAGGCAGAAAAGAAGCCGTTCTATATGGCACTGAAAACCAATATGCTCTACGATGCCGCCCTCGTTCCGAATATCGGGGTCGAGTTTTACTTAGGCAAGGGCTGGACCATCGGCGGCAACTGGATGTACGCCTGGTGGAACAGTGACCGCAAGCACAACTACTGGCGTATCTACGGCGGCGAGCTGGACGTAAGAAAGTATTTCGGCAAGAAAGCGAAGGATAAACCGCTCACCGGCCACCACCTCGGCGTGTACGGCGGCATTGTGACCTACGACTTCGAGTTGGGCGGCAAAGGCTACCTCGGTGACAAGTGGAGCTACCATGCCGGTATCGAATACGGCTACTCGCTGCCCGTGGCCAAGCGGCTGAACATCGACTTCGGCATCGGCATCGGCTACCTCGGCGGCGAATACAAGGAATACAAGCCCAACGACAACCACTATGTATGGCAGGAGACCAAGCAACGCCACTGGTTCGGGCCTACAAAGGCTGAAATCTCACTCGTATGGCTGATTGGCCGAGGCAATACCAACAAGGGGAAAGGAGGTGCGAAATGAGAAAGAGCATTTATACGGCGATTTGCATTTTCGCCTTGACAATGACCGCCTGCGAACACAAGGATTTATGTTACGACCACCCGCACACGACGGATGTGGATGTGGTCTTCGACTGGAACTATGCTCCCGACGCGGAGCAGAACAACGAGGTGGAGAGCATGTGCCTGTGGTTCTATCCCGTCGATGAAGGCGGCAACCGCACGGGCGAACCCATTTACCATAGCCTGAAGGGGATGAAAGGTGGAAAGGTCAATATCCCGATAGGGCGTTACGAGGTACTCTATTATAACAACGACTACGAACGGGTACAGTTCCGTGGTGTGGAGGCTTTCCTGACGCACGAGTGCTACACCCGTAGCACAAGCATCTCGGAAGCGCTTGCCGGAGTCCGAGGTTCGGACATGCCCCGTGCCGAGGGCGCGGAGAACGAGCCGGTACGGATCACTCCGGACAAGATGTGGGGCGACAATGCGATGAATGTCGAAATTACCGAGGACGGTTTGAGCTACTGGTTTATCCGCGATGGCGAGACAGAAATCACCACCATTGACAATCCCGACAATATTTTCCGCCTGATGCCCCATGAGCAGGTATGCGACTACACCTTCGAGGTGCGCAACGTGGAGAACCTGAAATACGCCACGCAGGTGAAAGCCTCGCTTTCGGGTATGTCCGGTTCGGTGTTCTGCGCCCAGGAGAAGCTGACGGACGAGTGCGTCACCCTTCCTTTCGAGGCTTCGTCGGACGGCGTATCGACCATTACGGGGGCGTTCCACACCTTCGGTCACCATGACGCGAACGACGAGCGGCACCTGCTCACCGTCTATGCGTGGATGGAGGACGGTAACGGGGTGTATGGTTCGGTCGATGTGACCGAGCAGGTGGACAAGGCGAAGGACAAGCGCAACGTACATATCGTGGTGGACGGTTTCAAACTGCCCAAACCTATCA
This sequence comes from Bacteroides gallinarum DSM 18171 = JCM 13658, assembly GCF_000374365.1. Lineage (GTDB taxonomy): Bacteria > Bacteroidota > Bacteroidia > Bacteroidales > Bacteroidaceae > Bacteroides > Bacteroides gallinarum. Next base: position 7,808 of record NZ_KB894173.1, on the reverse strand, counting down.
CTAACGGCGGTGGATTCCAGCCCGACGTGGAAGAATGGAAGCCGGTGGACGAGGTGATAGAAATGTAGAACTATAATAATGTCAAACTTTCAGATTATTTTTTTTGAGTTATGAAAAAGCAGATTTTCTTTTTGGCCGTGGCAGCAATAGCCATGGCATCGTGCTCGCAGGACGAGACGATCGACATCAACGAGGGTAAGGGTATCGGTTTCCGCACCTCGGCAGACAAGATTACGCGCGGTACCGAAACCAACAACAGCAACATCACGCAGTTTTACGTGACGGCGTTCGACACGGAGGGTGACAAGTATTTCGCGGACCAACCGTTTACGGGTACACAGAACACTATGTTCACTTCCGATCCGCTGTATTATTGGCCGGGCGATAACAGCCTGTTGACGTTCCGTGCATACGCTCCGGATGCAAAAACAATCGGTGGCACCATGTCGCTCAACCTGGCAAACGGCAACAACACGCTGAGCGGATTTTCTCCCGCAACTGTAATCGCCAATCAAGTGGACCTTATCTATGCCACTGCTACCGGCAATAAGGAGAATAACGAGACTACGGGCGTACAACTGAACTTCTCGCACATGCTCTCGCAGGTTAGCATCAAGGCCATAAACAATAATAAGGGTTATAAGTACAACGTAAAGGGCGTGAAGATTGCCAATGTTAAGAAACAAGGCGACCTCAGCTTCGACAAGGCGGTATCGGAAAATGACAAGGCAAGCGCATGGTCGAACTTTTCAACCGAGAAGACCAGCTACACGGTCACGTACAACACAGCCATCTCTTTGGGTGAAACGGCAAAATCCATCATGACGAAAGATGGTGATAATGCCATGCTTATCCCGCAGCAGTTGACTGCATGGGACGGTACGAATGGCGATACTGGTACTTATCTGGCTGTACTGGTAAACATTGAGACCAAGAGCGGTGCGCAGGTTTATCCGAAGTACGACGAAACAACTGCTGTCGATACTGAAAAATACGCATGGGTAGCCGTAGGCATCGACACGAAATGGGAGATGGGCAACCACTACATCTACACGCTTGACTTCTCCGAAGGTGCCGGAAAGCCCGAACCTGATCCGGAAAAACCTGATCCGGACGAACCGGTTGATCCGGTTCTCGGTGGCCCGATCAAGTTCAAGGTCAATGTAACAGGGTGGATAGAAAAGACGGATTCTCCCGACCTGTCTTGGGATGCGGATAAGGATGACACCACTGATGACGGTAACTAATGACTTTTTGTCTGTCTGAACCGATGACGGACAAACATACAGGCCGGGCGGGGTTGAATGTTCCCTTCCCGGTCACTAAGACGCTTTCCGGCAGATTGTCGGAAGCGCAAACCGAAAAGAATGAAAAAGAATGTTGCGATATGATGGAACGAATAAGACAACAGGTATTTACAGGGACACTCCGCAGGGCTGCGCTACTTCTTGCCGTAGGCTCGCTTCTCGCCTCCTGCTCCAAGGAGTACGACGGGCCTATTTCCTCTTCTGCAGAGAGGGAGCTGCGCTTCAGTGTCTCGCAGCAGGGAGAGGCGGGTGCTGAACGGGCGGCGACACGCGCGATGCCCGTCGAAACGGACGATTTTCATGAGTCGTTCGGGGTTTTCGGGTATTCCTATCCTTCCGGTTCGGAATGGACGCAGGCTGCCCCCAAGTTCATGTACAACATCGAAGCCTCGAGAGAGGACGGAACGGATTATGCCACCGCCGACACCTATTTCGTGCCGGGCGAAGGGACGGACGTGACCTTCCTTGCCTACGCTCCCTACGAAGCCGAGGGGCTGACTGTCCCGCAGAAAGAAATAACCGGTGCTCCGACGTATGCCTACACGGTACCGGCGGACGTAACCAAACAGTCCGACCTGTGCTTTGCCGCATCCGTTACCCTCAATGGCGGAACGGAAGACGGTACGGTGAAGCTCACTTTTGCCCACGCGCTGACAGCCGTGAGCTTCATCGAGGGCAGCGAAATGGCTCAGGGAACCATCACCGGCATCTCGCTCAAGGGACTGTACGGAAGCGCTACATACAATACGGGCAACACGGAAACAAACAAGTGGACGAGCTTTTCCACACCGGACAGCGAATTTTCACAGATGCTGAACGTGTCCGTACCGAACAGTGAAGGCAAAGCTATCACCACTAAGGAACAGACCTTCATGCTGCTGCCGCAGACCTTGGGTGACGGTGCTGAACTCGTAATCGACTATACGCCGCAAAACGAAGAGCCACGTACTCTGACCGCTTCCCTCAAGGGCAAGCAATGGCAGCCGGGCGACCACGTAACCTATACCATCAAGATTCTTGATGACAAGTTGGTAATCGAATCCGTAAAGGTTACGGAATGGGGTGTCGGTCAGGAAATAAACGTTCCCATCACACGTTCCTACGCTCCGGAAACACTGAAAGTGGGCGACTATTTATACGCGGACGGTACATGGTCCGACGGCGGACTGCGCCGTATCGATGCGGGTGGCTCGTATGTGATAGCCGCCCCGAAACCCACACCGATAGAGAACAAGCAAGTCGTCGGTATCGTCTACCTTGTCTATGACGAGCATCCCGACCGCTTCGGAAAGGAAGAAAAGGCCACCTTGCAAAGGCTCGGTATCGAGCCGCACGGTCTGGTCATGTCCGTAAAGAACGTCGCGCTCTTAGAGGAATGGGGGCCTGAGGGAATAGATGAAGAATTGAATAAATGCGAAACGAAAGCCGATAATTATAATGACATCAGCGGCTTGTATAACTGCAACCGCATTAAGACGAATCGCGGCAGCTTCGACGTTTACCCCGCGTTCAAGGCTGTGGACGACTACAACGAGAACTGTCCGGTTGCCAACACGACGGGCTGGTATCTGCCGGCTTCGGGTCAGTGGTGGGACATCATGCAATATCTGGCCAAAGTTCCCGGTTTGTCCGACCCTGCCCAACAGTCGGACACAAATGATATCGGAACCGGAGCAGAACCCCGAAGAACTTACGAATGGTCTTCTCCGCACAATCCAGTGGTTGCACTGAACGCATGGATGGTGAAAATTGACGACAGCGATAAAGATGTATTCAACAGTGACAAGGGCCAATGGTTTTGGTCATCCTCGGAATACAACAATAAGCACGCTCGGTTCTGGCAAGTAATGAATAATTCTAAGACGAGTTGCATATATAACTACAAGGAAGGCTCCCAAGACGTGCGCCCCGTCCTTGCTTTTTAACCGACAAAAACGAAAACGATGGTAAGATATAACAATCGACACTTTTCAGGGAGACCGGCGGGATGGCTGCATCTTGTCGGTATGCTGTTGGCAACCCTGCTGTTTGCCGCCTCGTGCAGCAACAAAGATATATTGGAGGACGGTACATACCCATCCGGCAGTATGAACTACTCGATTACCGTGTCCGACGGCGGCTTTGCGTCGGTAGACGCACCGCAGACCCGTGCCGTGGAGAAAGGATATGCGACCGAGTTTACGAACGGCGACCTTGCAGGGCTGTATGCGGTAGATGCGGACGGAGTGGTAAAGCTGAAGAACGTGAAGGTTACGGCGACCGAAGACGGTACCGGCGAAATCGTATGGTCTCTGCCCGAGGGCACATCCCTTTGGCATAGTGATGATATGAATTATTTCCTGTACTATCCCTATCAGGACGACATGACGGATAAGGTGAATGCAAACTCCACGGCTTCGGCCGAAGGTTTCTTCGCCCCGCTTATCGAAGACTGGCAACCGAAAGCCGACCAGACCGAATATGCCGCCTATACTGCTTCCGACCTGATGGTGGGCAAGGGTACGGTAGGCACGGTGGAAAACCATGTCGTACCGCTTTCTTTCGCACTGATGCACTGCATGGCGCTGGCCGTTGTGGAAGCTCCCTGCACGCGTTACCACATCACCACTTACAATTCGGAGAAAACAGAGTGCGATATTACCATCTACTCGCACACGGACATCGGATTTACCGGCGATACACAACCGTACTTCTACTCATCTGACCACTGCTACCGCTATATCGTCCACCCCGAACGGAATTTTACCCTGACTGGGAGTTACACGGACACGACTAACGAGTACGTTTACGACTTCACGGTGAAGAAAGGCGAATCCGACCTAAAGGCAGGGTTATACATGCGCTACAAAGTGGCCGAAGGATTGAAGATGGAAGAAGGCGACTACCACGAACTGGGACTGGTGCGCGTCGGCGACCTGTTCTGTCCGACCGCAAACCGCTCGGACTGGTATCTCGTGCCTCACGAGGTAGAAGAGCTTACCGAGAACGACGAACCTTCCGGTATCGTGTTCCAGACCGACAAACGCCGCTTCGGCACTGCCGAGAAGGACTTCTTCGGGGGACGGGAGAAGATGCACGGGCTGGTCGTGTCTGTAAAGTTTGGAGTAACGGAACCGAAAAACTATTGGTCTAATGACGGGGAGGATACGGGACTGTATAACTGCACGACGCTGGGGGACTGTTACAACAATATCAGCGGCTTATATAATTGCAGGTATATCAAAAAGCAGTATGGAAGTTTCGATAGATTCCCCGCTTTCAAGGCGGCGGACGAGCACGGGAAAATCTGCCCCATACCCGACGGCAATAAGACTACGGGCTGGTACCTGCCGGCTTCGGGCCAGTGGTGGGACATCATGCAAAATTTGGGCGGTGTTCAAGAAATGGCAGAAACGGAGTACCGGACTTCACAAGAAGATTTAAGTAGCACTCCTACAATAAGGCCGGAAGATCAGAAGGAAGATATTCTTTCTGCAATGAACAAGTGGATGGAAAAAATTTCCGAGGAAGACAAAGAGGAATTTGGCAACGGTTATACTTGGACTTCATCGGAATATAACGCAAAGTCGGGCGTAAATTGTAATCCGAGCAAGAATAATATAACATTTAGCACTGCCCAGAAAAACTTAAATTCCCGTAGTGTGCGCCCCGTCCTCGCTTTCTGACAGGAAACCGAGATTATGCCAAATGGCGGCCATCGAAAACATGGCCGTCATTTTTTATGAAACGTACCGCATGAGAACCAGTTCTTTTCTCTTCTTCATGATAGGCCCCGTTCTATCCTATAACTAACTACAAGATAATCAGTGCTATCCGTAGAGAAATAGCATCCCGTCTTGACATCGATTCCATTTAGGACTTCCCTGCCTCATACTGGAAACCTTATCTCGAGAATCTTCACGTGTGTATGACCAATGCCACATACTATGAAAGCCATATGCGTTCTCCTACAGAGATGAAGTTACTTTGGGAGAGCATCGAATGGCTTTGCCAAAGGGATAAGATTCACAAGGAGTACGGTACTTCACTCAGATGTACACAAGATTATCAGAAGCGGCTTTCCATAATCAGAAAAGTTCTTGTACAAGAAATGGAAATGTTTGAAGGGCGGAAGGTCAGTGGCCGTATTGCCAGTATTGACCGTCATTATGTACGCCCTATCATAAGAGGTAAGGAAACAATATCTGTCGAGTTCGGTACAAAGGCGGGCAACATACAGATAAACGGCATATCGTTCATCGAACACGTCCCGTTTTCAAGGCATTCAATGAGGGCATATATCTGAAGGACTGTATCCGCATGCGACAGAAGCCGATGAACGTGAGGGTGAGATGTGTCGCTGCCGATTCCATATACGCAAACAATGCCAACAGGAAGTTATGTAAAAATATGGGATATCCACATCCTTTGTACGCAAGGGAAGGGCTGTAAAGGACGAGCCGTTGAGGAAGGTTCTCAGAAGTGAACTCTCAAGGCAGAGAGTCATCAGGCTTGAAGGCAGTTTCGGTACGCAAAAACAGAATTACTCACTATCAAGAATCAAGGCACGGAACAGGAAAACGGAAATCTTGTGGATTTTCTTCGGAATACATACGGCAAACGCTATACTGATGATTGGCAAAATCAGAAACAGACAGAGTAAAGCCGCGTAGCATGATTTTTATGACAGAATCAGAAGAAATTGTAAGGTTCCTTCCGGAACATCATGCCCAAACGGATGAGGTTGTAGGGAGAGGATAGAAAAATTACAATAAAAAAGACATATGAAATGACGATGGGCTGTCATCTTCATATGCCAGCTTATTTTTTAGGGGCATTTACTGAATATCCCATCTTATGTCATAAAAAAACGTTAATAAAATCATGCGGTTATAGTTTTGTTATATTTGCATTTATAATAATGACGGAGGGATAAGGATAGAAAAAATATGCGGGTCGGTCGGAGACAGGAGCCTGTACGAAGTATGAGTATGGTACATAACCGTAGGACAGGTGTTATAAAAAATAGTCTTTTCTACCCCATTTTCCCCTCTTCTTCCTTTTGAGGTAGGGAAAGAAAAGTGATTATATTCACTTTTTCAGATTTGCAATTTTATATCATTTCTCATATCTTTACGAGAAAATATATATGTACTATGAACGACATTTCATTTATTTTATTCAATCCATTAAAAGATAAAGTAGAAATGGTTCCGGATTTGCCTGGTAATTATATTATAACCTTACGTAAAGATTCTAACCTGCCAAATATAGGAATAGATATTACTTTTCATACATTTCAGGGAATGAATGTAATTTATACAGGATTGGCAGGAAACAGTTTACGGAATCGGGATGTAAAAAAACATTTTAATGGTAATGCAGGTACTTCTACACTGAGAAAAAGTTTAGGTTGCCTATTTGGTTATAGCTTGATTCCAAGAGATAGAAATTTTGAAAAAAAATGAAAAGACAAAATTTAATCCAGAAGATGAAAATCAATTAACAATATGGATGAAACATAATCTCGTGGTATTCTATTATCCAAATGAATATTATAAAAATCTCGAAGAAGAGCTAATCCAGAAATACAATCCTCCCTTAAATTTAGACAAAAATCGTAATGCTGTAAACAAAGAGTTTAGAAACGAATTAAGTCTGCTTAGGAATGCGGGATTACTTTTAACTGTCAGCACCATACCTATGGTAAACATAAACAATAAGACCCAGAAAATTAATGGACATGGACTATATGTTGAAATATGGAAACAAATACAGCCTTTTATTATTACAGCTATCAGGAAAGGACAAGATTCAAAAAAAATTGGTTCTGCAATTTTTAAAAACGTAGGTAATAGAAAAAGTTCCGGATATGCTTTCAGACTAGATATTTCTGACACTGTAATTCCCTTAAAGAAAGGTTCAGCCGTAGCCCGTGACTTAAAAAAGGTACTTGAAACCAATTCGGAATTTAGAGAGATTGCAAAAGGCAAGTCAATAACGATCAGGATGAATAGTGATTGTGAACTTTTTGTGACCGTTTTTAATGTAATTCTGGAAGATTTTTCTTAGAGCCTTATACAAAGGATCTTGGGAGGATTACCTATTTTTGAGGTAATGATTTAGCAACCGTGTTATCTGCTGCGTTCTATCTTGAATTGCTTTCATGTAACCCATTTCATCGTCGAAGATGACAGAATAATCCGATAACGCGACATACATCAAAGAAAAAGATAACTATTGATTTAGGGACATTCAGTAAATAATATAAAATCAGCCAACTAATTCATACACAAAATATTGCGAATTAGCTGGCTTTTTTGTATCTTTAGGTATTCCCCCGCAAATAAGGTTTGAAGGCCAAAACGGGGGAAATTCCCCGACTAAGATATGGCTAAGATACAAAATATTTCCGAAATTCACCCAACTTTGGGCTTCACAGAATTTGATGTTCTGGAAAAATACCGCAAAAGTTTTAATGAGAGTGAGCTTGGCAGGCTTCACTCAGTGTTCCCGTTTGAA
>NZ_KB894172.1 GCF_000374365.1 Bacteroides gallinarum DSM 18171 = JCM 13658 | reverse complement strand
TGTTCAATCGCCGCCTTGTTCCTGAAAGCGGGTGCAAAGGTAAGGACTTTACCGGATAACTTCCAAATGTTTTTGGAAGTTTTTTCATTTTTCTTTTTAAAGGAGGACGTTTCGGATGAAACTGCTCATTTATGGAAGAAAAATGAAAGGCTTCTTACACCGTTTCTGTCAGAATGTCAATTCAACGCTGCCTCCGTTCCCGAAAGCGGATGCAAAAGTAGGGCTTTTGGGAATATGAACCAAATATACGGGAAGGTTTTTTACTTAATTATCCGAAGGTTTTTCGTAAAAGGTTGATTGATAGGTATATCAGAGGGGATATTTTTTAAGGGGAAGGAAGGGAGGCAGTGGAGGGTACACATTATAATATATAAAGGCGCACATGGAGGGCGTGAGTACGCGTTTCCATGTGCGGACGGGTAAAGGCGGGCGTCCGTACAAATCCGAGGGTGGACGGTGGCGCGGAGGTGTATGCGGGTATAGGCAATGGAGGCATTCGATAGGGAAAGGCGGGAGGGGAGCAGGCCGAAGGAAGGAGGGGGATGAGGAGGCATACGCTCCGCGGAGAAAAGGGAGGACGGGGAAACAAGAAAGGGATGACGCAACGACTGAGATGCTATTAAAAGGCTTATAATAGGGGATTAAAAGCCTTTTAATGGCATATTAGAAGCCTTTTAAGTATATGCCGACGTAGGAAAGACATGCAGACCTCATTATAGAATGACTTATACTTCGATAAGACCAATAGCTTTGTGGAAAATTAGAAATTACCCTCTATGACACCCTCGGCGGCTCTCAAGATTAGGAGGAAATCAGCGAATATGGTAAATGCAAGATACCTTTTGTGGAGGAGGCTGTTCGGGAAGAAAGAGGCAAAAAGCGACTTTTACTGATGACTCATAGGAAATTTATTAAAGAATCCGGAGGACACTTTATAATGAGGTTTGCCTGTACGCCTCCCCTAATGAGCATCAGTAAATTTCTTTCTTACAGTATTCCTTTATGTATTCCAACGGAACGCATTCATCCTTCCGCCGCCCGTCCAGATAACTTACCATAACCTCTGGGGGCTGTTCTTTATGAGGCACAATACCCAATACTTTGGCATAACGCAGCCGCAAGGGTTCGCCGTCGGCATCGTATTCTTGTACCCAAACGCGGTCGTCTATGTTCAATTCCACATCTGTTGTTTTCATGATATGCTCGTTTCTTTTTGAAAATACAATTAACTGCCGGAGGTTAGTTTTATACCGGCTCCGATTGAAGCCTCACCTTCCGGAGTCAGCGTAAAGACTCCTACTGTTATACCGGTAATAACCTCATTAAAACCATCCACAACAATCGTAAATTCTCCCGGTCCTGTACCTGAAAATTCACCGCCTACACCCGGATATTCAACACCATTATATATAAAAGTCATATAAGCGTTAAGTTTATATACAGTAGCTGCCGTAGCAGTTTTAACAGTCCACTTTCTACCCGGAGGCGCACTGACAGTAAAAGGATAAGAGCCATTGCCTTCCGTAGCGCTCTTTGTATATCCGTTAGCAGGCGAAAAGGTAGTACCGGGCAGTTGCGTTTCCGTTTCAGCCTCCCACAACTCCACCGTAGGTTCTTCCAGTTCAATAGGTTTAAGGCCGAGTATTTGTTGCAGGTTCATCTGTACCTTATAGTGGTAGATGTGATTATGTTCCCAGGTTATCGCAGGTATCGCGATAGAGATAACCTTACCCGTAACATTACGAGCGGCATCTCCGGCTTCGGTGGCAACGATGTCGCAGATAAGTTCGAAAGTTGCCGTTCCGGCAAGAACTTCCTGGGGCAGTTGCATGAAAAGCTGGCTGTCCGAGTTCAGGAGGACTTCGGCTATGGAGAGTGGAATATCGAGTCCGCCCGTGCTGACGGAATAACCGGTGTCTGAAGCAGTGGCTTGCGCGTTCCAGGGAGAGGTACCGGTATCGGAAGTGTTCAGGTTGAGATTGCCGGTATTATGAATGCCGGTCAGCCTTACCCCACGAACGGTAGCCGTGTAGTAACCCGAATAATCTTGGCCGGTAAAAGCCGATATACGAATTTGGGACAAGGCATGGCGGAAGTTGAGCATCACTCTCCTTTTCTCTTCCCATATCAGGTTTTTGCTGCCGGTGTCGGGAATGGAGTAAAGCAGGTCTACCTGGCTGGAAGCTTCCGTAGCCGTGGTGACACCCGTCAGCAGCCCTTCGCTAAGCAGATAGCCTGCATTATAGGGGCTGTAAGCAAGGAAAGTGTGGTTAATACCCTCTTCCCAATATCTGGTGGGGGCATACGTCCATTCACCGCCTTGGCGGGTTACTTTGACATTATCCATGAACAGCTCTTTCGTAACCCCGTCTGCCCACGAGTCTGTACCATGCCGGTAGGCAATAACTCCGAAGTCATCTCCTTCGACAAAATCCATTCGAACGGAAGCACGGGTGGGAGTTCCTTTACCAACGAAGGTTTCGAAAGAAAGGGTTTTGTACTCCGTCACATCGAGTTCTTCTTCCGTAGAACAACCCGACAAAATGGCGGCTATCAAAATTGTCAGCACATATTTCATCATATCATTAATATATTATGCGGCCAAAGCAATGGTAATGGCAGTCTTGCCTTGTTCATCTTTTATATAAACTATACCGATATAAGACCCGGTCGAAGGGAGGCCGGGGGTTATCAGTTTGAATGTGGCCGAACCGGTTTGCGTTATCTGCTTAGTACCCTTAGTATTGATAAATAAATAAGGATAAAGCCCGAATGTAGGTGCATCGACCGTAGCCGTCCATGTCATGCCCGGTGCAGCGGTTACCGTGATTGTAGATGACCAACTGCTACTGGGCACTCCCTTGATATTTGTAGGAGACACCGTTGTCTTTTGGGCGGGGGTAGCCTCTTGCGTCACGGTAAGGACGAGAGGGCTTTGCCCGTCACGGGTTAGGGTAACAGTACCTCCACGGGAGGCGGTACTCGATGTGTTTGCTTTCAATACCAGGTTCACCGTGGCATTGCCACTGCCCGATGCAGGGGACGCTTCTATCCAGGATGCAGCGGAGTTTGCCAAACTCCATGGAATACCGGCCGGACTTGTTATATTGAATGTCTTGGTTTGCGCAGCATAGGTAGCGGTAAGGGCGGTGGCCGATAGTACGGTAACAGGCGCCCCTTCCTGACTGACGGTAATAGGGATGTCGGCCTGTCCCACACGTTGTAACGTAAAAGCGGCAGGGGTACGGGCGATAGAAGCTGTATTGAGGAGGGTCGTAAAGGTCAGTTTCCCGGTTTTATCTGTAGTTCCGGCAGTGGGGCTCACTGTAAGCCAGTCTGGAGAAGTTCCTGCCAGTGTCCACGTAAAGTCCTCCTTCCCGGCTTCGGGATTGGTAATGGTCAGTGTTTGGCTACCTGCCAGATAGGAGAAGGAGAAGTCTGTGGCAGATACGGACATAGGTTCGGGAGCCGCCTGGGTAACTTCGACCAACACCGGCTCTTGAGCTTCACGCGTCAGGGTAATGGTGGCAGTGCGTACAGAGGCGGTATGATTGGCGGCAGCAACCGCATTGACAACTTGCCCGGCAGTGCCTTGAGTAACCGGATTTCCGTCTTCATCTTGCAGCGAAAGCCACGTGTCCGCACCTTCGCTCAGTGAGAGCGACCATGCAGAACTACTTGCCGGATTGATAATAGTTAACTGATTACTTCTGCCTTCCATAGGGAACTGTGTGGAGTTTGCCTCGATAATAGCGGCGGGAGCTTCCTCTTGCGTCACCACAATACGGGTTACGCCCGAGAGAGCACGCCTGATAGTGACTTCCGCCTTCCTCGATTGAGCCGAAGTATTGGCTTCCACTATTTTAATCTGTATCTCGGCATCTTCCTTTCCGTAGAGTTTACTGGCATCGGCTTTCCCCGTTCCTTTGCTCACTTTCAGCCAGGAGGCAGGTTCTTTCTTTTCAGCGAGGGTGGCGACAGCGGCATCATCCGTCAATTCGGGACCTACCTCTACAATCCACTGGTCGTTTTTCTCGGGATTTACGATTTTTATCGCCTGTATCTGACCTGCGGCATTGCTCTTGGTAATACCCAGCGTTGCGCTTCCCGTACCCTCCTGTTCGGTATCACCGGAGGTTGTTGGTACAATGGTGACGGTAAGGTCTGCGGGCAGTTTGATTTCGCCGCCTGTCTCCCACTCTACCACATCGGGTTCTCCTACCTCGATAGATTTCAGCCCGAGCAGTTGTAACAGGTTCATCTGTATCTTGTAGTGATAGATGCGATTATGTTCCCAGGTTATCGCGGGAATGGGAACGGTGGTTACCAGCCCGTTTCTCGAATTGGAGGCATTGCCGGCTTCGGTGGCGACGATGTCGTAGGTAATCTTGAAACTTGCCGTTTCGGCATCGGGTATCTCTTGCGGTATCTGCATAAAGAGGTTATCGCCTGCATTGAGCAGGGCTTCTTCTGTGCTCAAGGCAACGGTAAGGTCTGCGGTATGGGCAATGTAGCCCCCGCTACTCCCCTGATAGTTCCATGGAGAAACGGAAGCGTCGGACGCATCCAGGTTCAGCGTGCCCATGTTCTGGATGCCTGCCAGCTCTACCTTGCGGATTGTTACGCCGTAATAGCCTGTATAGTCCTGGTCGGTGGAGGCGGAAAGGCGGATTTGGGACAGGGCGTGACGGAAGGTCATAACGACTTTCTGTCCTTCGGCCCATACAAGGTCTTTACTGCCTACGTCGGGAATGGAATACAGCAGGTCTACCTGGGCGGAAACGGCGTCGGCAGTGGTGATGTTGACGAGTTGTTGCCCGTTGAGCATATAATCTTCATTGTAAGGGCTGTAAGCAAGGAAGGTGTGGTTGACGCCTTCTTCCCAATATCTGGTGGGAGCATACGTCCATTCGCTGCCTTGACGGGTTACTTTGACATTATCCATGAACAGCTTTTTCGTAACTCCGTCTGCCCACGAGTCTGCACCATGCCGGTAGGCAATGACTCCGAAGTTATCTCCTTCGGTAAAGTCTGTTCGGCTGGAAACACGGGTGGAGGTTCCTTTACCCACGAAAGTTTCGAAAGAAAGCGACATGAAAGAGGAACGACTGACTTCTTCTTCCGTAGAACAGCTCGACAGTAAGGCTATCAGGCTGAAACTGATTAATAAATACTTCTTCATTATGCTTTTGTTTTCATCTTAATCTGGTTGTACCGCAAAGGCAGTAGTGGCTATAAGAGGACATTCAACCCCTTATAGCCTGTGGGGTTACCGGTCATTCTTCACTACGTGTCCGAATGACGGATAATTTAAGGATTGACTGTTCCTCCGGTTAGCTCTGTATCGGTTACAGTAGTATCCCAAGGTTCTATTGTCATATTTGTATCATCGAACTCGATAGCTTTCTGCTTCAACGCCTGCGGCATGCTGATGCCCAACTTATAATGATAAATCTTATTGACCTCCCACGTCTGTGTAGCAGTGGTATTGATAAGTACGCTGACTTCTTTGGTAGGAGTACCAGTTTCTTTCAGCGCCTTATACGACAAGGTCACGGTAAATCTGACATTGCCCACCGTCGTTTGGGGCAGCAGCATCAGCGTGCCGTCGGTTGCGTCGGGTACAAGCGTATAATCAGCCGAGGATGCAGCGACAGCATCACCCAAAGCGATTTCAGCATCGGGCGTTACCATGTATCCTGTCTTATTTTCTCCGGAAAGGTTAGTCCAAACCAGTGCTCCGGCATCAGTAGCACGGCCTACTATGTCGATATTTCCTGTGGTATAAAGTCCGGCAACGGTTTCGTCGTCGCCAGTAGCCAAAGCCTCAATCTTTACGGATTTGACTTTTACGTCGCTTGCATCTGTCTCTGCCAGTTCCGTAAGCCCTACGGAATACTTTATCTGCGAAAGTGCATGACGGAAAGCAAAAACCTGCTTAGCGGGGTCGGGCGTGGACGTTTCGTCCCATTTATCGTTTTTCAATGCGTCTGCGACCATGAAATCTACCTGATTGGCAACCTCATCCTGCACTGTGTACGAAAAGACTCCGGCAGCCAATGTGGCGGTAGCTTCTCCCGGTGCGCTTGCAAAGAATGTATGGGCTTTACCGTTTTTCCAATAAGCTTGCGGAGAGTATGTCCAGTTTCCTGCGGTCTTGGTTATTTGCGCACCTTCCAGGTTAGGGATTGCAGAGGCTGTAGCATCATAGGTTGTACCTGTCATCTGGTCATCTGTATAAAATCCCCATACCTTTATGGACTGGCCGTCGGCAAATTTGTTTCCGGTAACCGGCACTCCTCTTGTAGAGGCTTTGCCTACGTAAGTTTCAAATCCGATAGCTCTGCTATCCGAAAGTTCTACGAGCTCGCTATTAGAGCAACTCGTCAAAACTGCGGCCGCTACGGCAGCCTTCATAATAATCTTTTTCATATTCTTTATTAGTTAATTATAAAATTGCCACTCTGCTATTCCGGGATAAAGCGGCTGTTCCCCTCTTATCTGCGAGAATGATTACTGTTATTCGTCATGCGTCTCCCTGTTTCTGTATTCTGCTGTTATTTACTCCGGTTATTCATTTATTACATGTTCGATAATAAGTATCATAAAATAATATCTATTTCTTCGCCCCAGTTGCTAAGCCCGGCATCGAAACCGCCGCCGGGCGAATCGGGTATCACGACTTCGGGCAGTTGCACCTCTCCTACGACAATGGGTATCACGATTTCGGGTTCGATAGCGCTGAAGTCTATCTGGTCGGAGATTTCAAATTCATAATTGACGACGGAGTGGTCGCGCATCACGAACTCCAACTGGACGAGATGTTGTACCTGCTCCTCCTGCGGGGTTCCGTCCGGTGAACGTACCAGTCCGAAGACGTTGATTTCGTGTCTCAGGAAGGTGTCGGACTGTTTGTCCATATAGAAAATGGCAGTACCTGTATCATATGTACATTCGCCCGTAGCGAGGTAAATGCCCCGCGCCACTCCCGAGAGCGATGCGCGGCAGGAGGCTGCCCCTTCAAGCCCTTGTACCTTTACGGTAAGTACTACCTGCAGAACGCGGCTGCATGGGTAGGCGTAAATGGTGTCGGGGTGGTTTCGGTCGAAAGCCTCTACTGTTTCCACGGAACTGTAAGTGGCAAAAAAGCGGTCGGGCTCGGATATCAGCAGCTCGCTGCGGGTGTGCAGGTTGGCATTCGAGGTGGTAGAATAATAGATGTTTTTGTTGGTGGTGGCACGGGTGTTATAAGGGGTTCGCGTGCGGGTATCCAGATAGGCTTCCGCAGCGTATATGTTGTCCATACCGCGCAGTTGTATCCTTTCGGTATCGCTGTTAAAAAGCAGGAAGTTGTATATGCCGGACTGCACGGTTACGTCGCCGCCATAGGTATCGCGGTAATAAGTATAGTTAGCACCGGACTGTTCCTGACGTGCTTGCTGTACCGCATACATGGAAATGCGCACGCCTTCGGGCAGTGAGGCCTGTAATTCTGCAGGAACGGAGTCCCACACCACAGTGACATGAAGGTTTTCATGCGGGTGGTCGTAACACAGGTCATTGCGGTCGCAACCGGAAAGCAGTATCAGGTATGTGGCAAGTACACTCATAACTATTCTCATTACTATTCTATTTTCGGTTTCCATTTAAACCGGTTTAGCGGCCAAACCAGGGAAACTTTTGCTTTTGTCGGGCCGAAATAGGAATATCGTTGTGTTTTCTCGTAAACATAGCATCCCCTGTCCCAATGATACTGACGGTATTCGGTCATCATGTAGCCTACACCCAGGGAGAGTTCCATGCGTAGCCGTTTACCCAGGGGGAACATATAGCCGTAGGTTAGTCCGCCGGCTATGAAAAATTCGCCCTGGATGCCGTGAGTGGGATGTGCCATGAATTCGTAGAGTCCTGTACCCACATAGAAACCGCCGAAGTGTCCGCGAAAGTTTTCCGTGGAGGCGAACCAGTAACGGAGTTCCGGACTGACGGCGGCTATGCGGTAGTACTTGTGCTTGCCGCGGTTGCTCCACCAGGCGTATTGCCAATCGAGGTTGAGGGACAGACGGCGCTTAAAGTAAAATTCGGCTTCGGCGTTAATCAGCAGGGCGGCCGCATAGAGCAGGTTGGCCTTAAGGGCGAAACGGGGCGGAACGGGTGATGCCGAGGCTTGTTGCATACCGGAGAAAGGCAGTACGGGCTTGTCTTGCCTGAAGGCAAGGGCGGGCAGCGGATACACGAAGGTTGGTACGGGCGGCGGAACGGCAAGGGTTGAAAGATGCGCAAGGGTATCGGGGAACCGTACAGACACAGCTTTCATTGCAGCAGGAGCCACTCCGCCCACCCCGGACAACGTGTCTGCAAGGGATGCAGGTATGTACACGGATACAGTGACATATTCACCGCTTTCGGCATGGTTCCGGGTGATGAAGCAGTATTCTTTAAGCCCCCGGCGCACTATAAGTTCAGATTTTACACGGTTGGAACGTAGTTTGGCAATGGCAAGATTGGCTTTATGGGTGGGTAATGAGTTACAGTAGCCATTTACATAGAGAAATATGCGCCGGTTGAGAATATCTTCTTTGTGCTGCCCGACAAAAGCCAACAGGTATTCCAATTGGGGTTCATTGGTTTTGTAAGGTACGAAAAACATATCCCGGCGGAGGCAGAAACGGAACGTACATATGCTATCTATCTTCTCTCGAGCTGCAAGGGAAAGGATTTGTAAGGCAAAAACAGAGAATATGATAGATGCTCTCAACATAAAAATCGATATTTAAATAAGGGCAAAATAGTTTCTGCCATTAAACCCGTTTGACAATTAGCCGTTTGGCGGTTACTTACCAAGTAACAATCAACTGTTATTCCATGCAAACCGGGGACGCTTCTCCGGTTTGCATTGTTCAGAGAAGAAAAAGGCTTTTCAGGAGTGATAAAGGCAACGAAAAGTCGCTCCGTTTTTCGCTTGACAAGACGGATAAATCATTTCATGTACTGCTTAATAATAAACCAGAGGAAATTTCTTTATTTAATCAATCATTATTGTGTTTTTCTGTAATCGGTAGGATAAATTATTTAATTTTTATTTGCACATATGTAAAAAATATAAGATATTTGCAATCTGTACTGACCATTACTTGGTAAGTAATTATTGTCTAATGCCGTGTTTTACAACTTGTTATAGTGCGGTATACTTCCCCATTTACATTTTCTAACAGAAGAAATCAGTTTCCGGTTAGCCTTGTCTATCCGTTCATTTTCAAAAGGTTTCAAGTATGTTTCGGTAACCCGGATAGAAGAGTGTCCTAAAGACTGGCAGATAATACCTACGGGTATACCCATATAAAATGCCAGGGTAGCCCACGTATGGCGCGCCGTATAGGAGCTTACCTTGAAACCGGGCAATAGCAGGCGCATCAGCTTACCCAAGGATTTGTTGAAACGGTGCAAAGCGTCCTGGTAGTATCGGTACAGTTCCCATTCGCTGTGCAATCCTGCATCCAGTATAGGAAATAGGTAGGGCGACTGGGAATTCTTGTCACGGAATTCATTTATCAGCGGTACTGCTTCGCGGGGAATATGCACTGTCATTTGCTTACCCGTCTTATGCCGGCGGTAAACAATCGCACCACCTTTCATGTCTTTCTTACGCAAGTAGGCCAAATCTATGAATGGCATGCCACGGAACAGGAACATAAGCACGAAATATGCAAGAGTTCTTTTCTGTTCGTCGGAAATCGGTACAGCTTCGGAATACATCAGCCGTTTCATCTGCTGTTCCGTCAATGCCCGCTTGATATGAGGCTCTACCTTGGTATAGACGTCATCGAACAGTTTGGGATTATAATCCCTGCTACCCAAAGGCATCCAACGGTTATAGACCGCCTGCAATGTGCGCATGTAGGTGGAAACCGTGTTCAGGCTCAGTTTACGCTGCACCATCAACCAACTTTCATACTCTTTTAAACGTCCGGGGGTAAAAATTTGCTGCATCGGTAACTTAACGTCTCTGCCACCGGAAAATCGGACAAAAGAACGTAGCGTACTGATATAGGTATGTACTGCCGGATACTTTTTGTCTGCCGTTAAATCATCGATTACTTTCATCATGTAACACGACAACTCGGCCGTTTCTTCATCTTCTTCTAAATCTTTTCTTTTCATAACTTCTCGTTTTTAAATTATATATGCGATAACACTACCCTAAAACGAACTATCGGGCACAATGTTTATAAAGAGAAAGCAAAGGAAGCGAGGAAATAAAAAACGCTTGTGTGATAAATCGAAAATTCATGCGACAGATAGGGAAAATATCAACCTAATTATTTATCTTTGTTAGCTTAAAGAGTTAGCATACCAAAAACAATAAGACAATGAAAGATTTCTTGAAATTTACGCTCGCCACCGTTACGGGTATCATCGTATCGAGCGTCGTTTTGTTTTTCATCAGCATTCTCATGGTTTTCAGTATGGTATCCTCCTCGGAGTCGGAAACGCAGGTGCGCAAGAACTCCGTTATGATGCTGGAATTGAACGGGACACTGGCGGAACGCAGCCAGGAAAACCCGCTGGACTTCCTTATGGGAGACGATTATAAGACCTACGGTCTGGACGATATTCTCGCTGCTATCAAGAAAGCGAAAGAGCACGAGGACATCAAGGGTATCTATATCCAGGCAACCTCGCTGGGTACGGGATTTGCTTCGCTGGAAGAAATACGCAGTGCGTTGCAAGACTTCAAGGAGTCGGGAAAATTCATCGTGGCTTACAGTGATGCCTACACGCAGGGGCTTTACTACCTGTCCAGCGTGGCGGATAAAGTGCTGCTGAACCCGCAGGGTATGCTCGAATGGCGGGGGTTGGCTGCCAGCCCGATATTCTTCAAGGACTTATTGGAGAAAATCGGCGTGAAAATGCAGGTATTCAAGGTAGGCACGTACAAATCGGCGGTAGAACCGTTCATCGCTACCGAAATGAGCCCTGCCAACCGTGAGCAGGTAAATGCTTATCTTACCTCTATCTGGGGACGGATAACGGGGGACGTCGCCCAGTCGCGCAAGCTGTCCGTAGAGGAGCTGAACAAGGCTGCCGACCGCATGCTGATGTTCCACCCCGCCGAGGAAAGTGTGAAAAGCGGCCTGGTGGACACCTTAATATATAAGAATGATGTACGCGACTATCTGAAAAACCTGATAGGCATCGACAAGGACGACCGTATGCCGGTACTGGGGCTTCAGGACATGATAAATGTAAAGAAGAATGTACCCAGGGATAAAAGCGGGAATGTGATTGCCGTGTATTATGCGTACGGCGAAATCGACGGCAGTTCATCGTCTTCTGCCGACGAGGGTATCAACTCCGAAAAGGTTATCAAAGACTTGCGCAAGCTGAAAGACGATGAAGACGTGAAAGCCGTTGTACTGCGCGTAAACTCTCCTGGCGGCAGTGCCTACGGCTCCGAACAGATATGGCATGCCGTGAGCCAACTGAAGAAGGAGAAACCGGTAATCGTATCCATGGGCGACTATGCCGCTTCCGGCGGATACTACATCTCCTGTAATGCCGACACGATTGTTGCCGAGCCTACCACACTGACCGGCTCTATCGGCATCTTCGGCATGATGCCCGATGTACAGGGGCTGACGGAGAAAATCGGCGTGTACTTCGACGTGGTAAAGACTAACCCGTATGCTGATTTCGGCACAATAACCCGCCCGATGAACGACGATGAGAAAGGGCTGCTGCAGATGCACGTAAATCATGGCTACGAGTTATTCCTGACCCGCTGCTCCGACGGGCGCGGCATCGGTATGGAAGAACTGGACAAGATAGCGCAAGGCCGCGTATGGACCGGTAGCACCGCCAAAGAGTTAGGGCTGGTGGATGTGTTGGGCGGCCTGGATAAAGCGTTGGAAATCGCCATAGACAAAGCGGGTGTAGATGCCTACACCGTAATGAGTTATCCGAAGAAAGAGAGTTTCTTCGAGAGCCTGATGAGTACGAATCCCGGGAATTACATCAAAGCGCGTGTACTGAACGGCAAAATGGGCGACGTGTACCGTCAGTTCGGTATCATCGAGAACTTCGACAAGATAGACCGTATACAGGCACGTGTGCCGTTTGAACTGAACATACGATAATTTTAAATGAGAGATGCATCCGTAAAAATACATCATTGGCTATATCCTTTGTCCTGGCTCTACGGGATAGGGGTATGCTTGCGAAATAAGCTCTTCGACTGGGGTTGGCTCCGGTCGAAGAGTTTCGACGTTCCTGTGATATGTGTAGGTAACCTTGCCGTAGGCGGAACGGGCAAGACGCCGCATACGGAGTATCTGATAAGGTTATTGCAGCATGCGGGCATCAACGTAGCCACATTGAGCCGCGGCTACAAACGAAAAAGCAAGGGGTATGTGCTGGCAACTGCCGGGAGCAGCGTGCAGCAAATCGGCGACGAGCCGTACCAGATAAAGAGCAAGTTTCCGGACATACGGGTGGCGGTGGACGAAAACCGCTGCCACGGTATCGGGCAGTTATTGGAGCTGAAAAATCCGGCTGTGGATGTAGTGTTGCTGGATGATGCTTTCCAGCACCGCCATGTAAAGGCGGGGATGAATATTCTGTTGACCGACTACCACCGGTTGCTGTGCGATGATGTCCTGCTGCCTGCGGGAAGGTTGCGTGAACCTGCCAGCGGCAAGAACCGTGCGCAGATAGTTATCGTAACGAAATGCCCGGACAACATCAAGCCGATAGATTTCAACATCATCACCAAGCGGTTGCATCTGTATCCGTACCAGCAGTTGTATTTCTCCAGGTTCCGTTATGGCTCGCTAATGCCGCTGTTCCCCGAAAAGGCGAAAAAAAGAATATCTTGCACGGGAGATGAACAAGTGTTACTTGTGACGGGCATCGCTTCGCCCGCCCCACTGGTGGAAGAAGTGAAATCGTACACTTCCCACGTTAGCCTGCTGGCATTCGGCGACCACCACGATTTCAGCACGAAAGACGTGCAACTCATCGAGGAACGTTTCTTGCAGTTAACAGAAGGCAAGCGGCTGATTATCACTACGGAGAAGGATGCCGCCCGGCTGAAAAGTCATCCCGCCCTGGGCGGAGTACTGAAACCGTACATCTATGTGCTTCCTATCGAGATTGAGTTTTTGCAAAATCAACAATATATATTTAACCAAAACATTATTGGCTATGTTAGAACGTATTCAAGAAACCGCAGCTTATCTGAGAGGTAAGATGCACACGCATCCTGAGACAGCAATCATACTCGGAACAGGCCTCGGCAGTCTTGCGGGCGAGATTACCGAGAAGTATGAAATAAAGTACGAGGATATTCCCAACTTCCCCGTTTCTACGGTAGAGGGGCACAGCGGCAAGCTGATTCTCGGTAAGTTGGGCAACAAGGATATTCTGGCCATGCAGGGACGTTTTCACTTCTACGAGGGATATTCCATGAAGGAAGTGACGTTCCCGGTACGTGTGATGCGCGAATTGGGTATCAAGACTTTATTCGTTTCTAACGCCAGCGGCGGTACGAATCCCGATTTTGAAATCGGCGACCTGATGATTATCACCGACCATATCAATTTCTTCCCCGAACATCCGCTGCACGGCAAGAATATTCCATACGGCCCACGTTTCCCGGATATGAGTGAGGCATACAACAAGGAGCTTATCCGCAAGGCGGATGTAATTGCCGCCGAAAAGGGTATCAAGGTGCAGCATGGCGTGTATATCGGTACGCAAGGGCCTACGTTCGAGACACCGGCGGAATACAAGATGTTCCGTATCCTGGGTGCGGATGCGGTCGGGATGTCTACCGTTCCCGAAGTAATCGTAGCAAACCACTGCGGCATCAAGGTGTTCGGCGTATCGGTAATCACGGACTTGGGTGTGGAAGGTAAGATTGTGGAAGTCTCTCACGAGGAGGTGCAGAAAGCTGCGGACGCCGCACAGCCGAAGATGACGGAGATTATGAGGGAGTTGATTAATAGGGCGTAAAGGTTGGCAAACAGTCAACTGTTCACTATAAACTCCTATCTGTCAACCATTAACTTTGACTATCGACCTTCAACTATTCTCTCAACTATCAATTTTCAACTAATTAAGAATGAGAACAGAAATAGCGACTCTCGGTGAGTTCGGGCTTATCCGCCACCTCACCGAAGGTATCGAACTGAAAAACAAATCGAGCCGGTACGGTATCGGCGATGATGCCGCTGTGCTTTCCTATCCGGCGGAGAAGGAAGTGCTGGTTACTACCGATTTATTGCTGGAAGGTGTACATTTCGACTTGACCTATGTACCCTTGAAGCACCTGGGATATAAATCTGCGGTAGTGAATTTCTCCGACATATACGCCATGAACGGTACGCCCCGGCAAATCACCGTTTCACTGGGCTTGTCCAAGCGTTTCTGCGTGGAAGACATGGAGGAACTGTATGCGGGTATCCGTCTCGCCTGCGAGGAGTACGGCGTGGATGTCGTAGGCGGCGACACGACTTCTTCCTATACGGGGCTTACTATCAGCATCACTTGTATCGGCGAAGGTGAGAAAGGTAAAACGGTTTATCGCAACGGCGCCAAAGAAACCGACCTTATTTGTGTGTCTGGCGATTTAGGCGCCGCCTATATGGGACTGCAACTGCTGGAACGCGAAAAGACAGTCCTCAAAGGCGACAAAGACCTGCAACCCGACTTCGCCGGCAAGGAATATCTGCTGGAACGGCAACTGAAGCCGGAAGCCCGTCGTGATATTATCCGGAAATTGGCTGAAGAGGGTATTCAGCCCACTTCCATGATGGATGTTTCCGACGGCCTGTCCTCGGAATTGCTGCATATCTGTACGCAAAGCAAGGTCGGCTGCCGTATCTACGAGGAGCATATCCCTATCGACTACCAGACGGCTGTCATGGCAGAGGAGTTCAATATGAACCTCACAACTTGCGCCCTCAACGGCGGCGAGGATTACGAACTTCTGTTTACCGTCCCTATTGCCGACCACGAAAAGGTGTCCGAAATGGAAGGGGTCAAGCTGATAGGCCATATCACGAAACCGGAATTGGGTTGTGCCCTTATCACCCGCGACGGCCAGGAATTTGAGTTGAAAGCGCAAGGTTGGAATCCGCTCAAAAAGGAGTCTGCCGCTTCCGAAGCGTCTGTATCTAATAAGGATATGTAAAACTCTAAAGAATAGAGCCCTCAAAACGGAGAGTAGAACCGAAAGGGCGGAGAATAAACTGAAAAGCCAGGGAATAAAACTGAAAGTCCGGACAAGAAACTGCAAAAACAAAGTTCTTACAAACTTTTTCAGTATTTTTTCATAAATAATAAACGCTGATACTTAGTCGCATAGCTAACTATCAGCGTTTTTTATCTCCCAACCTCTTGCATAGTCCAAAACTTTCACTACCTTTGCAACCGCAAAAGAGATAAAAATGGTGTCATAGCTCAGTTGGTAGAGCAAAGGACTGAAAATCCTTGTGTCCCCGGTTCGATTCCTGGTGACACCACTTTTCAAGAAATCATGCAGTCCCTGAATTTCATCGAAGTTCAGGGATTTCTTTATTAAAGACCTTATCAAAAACCTTTAGCTATGACTGCTACACAATATATATTTCCGGCGATACTTGCATCATTGACTATCTTAGCGATGATTCTGAATCTTATAATACGCTTCTCGAACGGTGAATATCTTTCATGGAGGACTTTCAATAGAATATCGCTGGCTACTCTCCTTGGTATAACGATATGCACATTTGCCTGGATGATTCATTCACGGGCGGGGATGTTCGCATCACTTCAATTAGTAAACAACAACCTAGGAAATATGACATTGGTAATTTTGGGAAGTATGTTTATCGTATATCAAGAATTCATATTGTTTCGGAACGTATTGAACTGGATAGGACGGAAAGTATCGCCAATCGATTTAAGTTATTCAGCCTATGCAATCCTCGTCCCACTGGTGATTATGATTATTAAAATACTGTTTAGCGGAGCGACAGACATATTCCCTAAAAACGATATATGGGGAGCTATATGTTTCGATTACGGTTTCTGGCATTTTATGACAGCGCTCTCTTTGGTGTATGCAGGCGTTATGATTATTATTCAATTCATCCAGTTCGTTACTGTGCTACGACATCATGGCAAGCCGCTGGTACAAGTTTGCATTATCTATTTTCCGGTGATGCTGTCATTATTCATATTGTCGATGTATGCTGTAGTCGGTGTCGTACTCCTTTTCATCATAAGAATTACATTAAGTATCATAGAAGCGAATAATACGAGAGAAAGGGAAAATTAAAATGCAGGTAATGCCACTAACCAATATCTTGTAACTAAAAAAGGGAGATGCCCAAGAAGCAGAATCCTCAACTTACCTACCCGGACAAACATCGACCGGCTCCACCGATTTAAAGGCACACGCCCGAACTGCTTGAAGCTTTAGAAGAATAAGAAACGCTGAAAACATAAAAGAGAATACTTATTCCTCCATTTGCTGGCATTGCGGGCAGTAATAAACCGTTCCGCCCAAATACGCCTCTTTCACAAACATCCCTCCGCAACGGGGGCAAGGATTTTTCCATGTTTTGGCAGAAAGAATGGTTCGGTATCCGCCGTACTTACCGTAAAGGTCTGTTTGGGTATCGCGACCACCTTTCAAAGTCATATCCGTTAAAGTAGCCTTTAGAGAATTGAAAAAGGCCTCCTTCCGGGTATCCGTCAAATTCAATACTTTCTGCTTAGGGTGAATACGGGCATTGAACAGAATATCCTGCGTAACTCCATTACCTATTCCCGGGATGCGCTGTTCGGTGGCAAGCAAAGCTTTGGCTGTCAGGGATTTTTTAACACCACAAAAGAGTGTATCAAACTGCCTCTCCGTGTATTTCTCACTCAAAGGAGAGATGCTGTTGCGGCTAATCGCATAGTACTTATTGCCGATATCATCCCCCTGATAAACACTGATAAAGCCGTACATAGCAACTGTAAAAACAAGAAAAGATTCATCGTCGAAAGTAAGTAACAACTGGTAATTGGAAGGAATTTTATCACCCGACTGATAATGGCGTACAATGACGCCATCAGCAATATTCATCGTCACACCCTCCGAAAGATAGAAGTCAACGAACATACCATATCCTCCGGACGATAAGATAGTCTTTCCGACCAATAACTTACCATACTCTAACGGGTTATTATTGTAGAAGGTGAATTTATGCGGCTTGATAGCATTGAACACTTGCGTAATCGTCTTACCGGCCAGGGCATGGCTAATCTGATTACTCAGCGTGACAACTTCAGGTAGCTCTAACATATCATTTTATATTTGTATTATCAATCGGAATATATCTTTTACAGTGAAAGCGTCTTTTTATCAAAGCTACTTTTTTCTCACACCGATATTTTTTCAAAAATAGAGTTTTTTTCCCAATTCTTTCCAGATTTCTTTCTCATATTTGCAATACAAAAACAAATAAAGTATTAACCGTTAAAAATAAGGAAGTATGAAAAAGTTAATTATGATGTTAGTTTGTATGTTTGCAGCGCACACAATGGTTATGGCAGACAATGATAAACCGATACAAGTAAGCCAGCTACCGGCAAAGGCGCAAACATTTATCCAGACGCATTTCAAAAATCACAAAGTGGCGTTAGCCAAACAGGAATCGGGAGTATTTTACAAAAGCTACGATGTGGTATTTACGAACGGAGAAAAGGTAGAATTCGATAAAGCGGGCGAATGGAAAGAAGTGCGGTGCAGACAAAGCGAGGTTCCCGCACAGATTGTACCGGAAGCTATCCGTAATTATGTAAAAACGAACTACCCGGATGCAAGAATTCTCGAAATAGAATTCGACCACAATGAATACGAGATAAAATTATCCAATCGTTGGGAAATTACATTCGACTCCCAAATGAGAGTAATCGATATCGACGATTGATAATGGCAAGCATTATGAAAGGTTAAAATTCAAGAGTACAGAAAACAGTTGTTCGAAGTAAATTTCCGGACAACTGTTTTTGTATCTGCATCTATCTGTTTATGATGCAAAGATAAGTCCTGCCCTTAGGGACGAGAAGAGATTATTTCAAAAAAATCACATATCCGTCATTTAACCAACTTCAGATACTCGCCATATCCTTCCTCCTGCATCTTATCCTTTGGAATAAAACGCAATGAGGCGCTGTTGATGCAGTAGCGCAGCCCGCCCTTCTCCTTAGGCCCGTCCGTAAAGACATGCCCCAGATGAGCATCCCCCGCCTTGCTGCGAACTTCCGTACGCATCATGCCGTGGGTAGTATCGACTTTCTCCCGGATGCGTTCACGGTCAATCGGTTTGGAGAAACTAGGCCACCCGCAACCGGAGTCGAACTTGTCGGTAGAGACGAACAGAGGCTCT
The DNA here is from genome assembly GCF_000374365.1 of Bacteroides gallinarum DSM 18171 = JCM 13658. Taxonomy (GTDB): domain Bacteria; phylum Bacteroidota; class Bacteroidia; order Bacteroidales; family Bacteroidaceae; genus Bacteroides; species Bacteroides gallinarum. Next base: position 4,955 of record NZ_KB894172.1, on the reverse strand, counting down.
CCCGTAGTAATATCCACATAGATACCGGGACGGTACTCGTTCCAATAAGCATTACGGAAAGCAGGCTCGGTAGCATTCTTCTGGGTAACGGCATACTGTTCTGCCGTAAGTTGCGAGCGTAAGGCAGCATCGTCCGGTTTGCTGTACACTGCCGCCGTTTTCTTCACCTTCGCCTTACGCGCCAAGTCGAACAATACAGGGTCAATATGGCAATATCCTCCCGGATTTTTATCCAAGTAGTCCTGATGATAATCTTCTGCCGGATAAAAATTCTTCAACGGCTCGATTTCTACCTGCAATGGACGCGTATAGCCGGCTGCCAGGCGGTCGACGGTTTCACGGATAACAGGCAAATCGGCGGTGTCCGTATAATAAATGCCCGTACGATATTGACTGCCCCGGTCATTTCCCTGCCTGTTCAGGCTGGTAGGGTCAATCGTCTTGAAATAAAGGTCGATAAGGAAAGGCAAGTCTACCTTATCGGAATCGTACCGTACCTCCACGGTTTCGACAAAATCCGTAGTACCGGTACATACCTGCCGGTAAGTCGGATTGGCTATATTGCCGTTTGCATATCCTACCCGGGTAGCCTCTACCCCTTCTATTTGTTTCAGGAAATGTTCCGTCCCCCAGAAACATCCTCCTGCCAGATAAATCTCTTTCATTGATTTCATATCGGTTCTCCTTTCTGCCTGCCCTGCCGGTTTACCTACACAAGACAGACAACTTATTAACATTGCAAAAATAAAGATTATTTGTTTCATAATTCCACTATATGGAAATTATAACAAGAAAGCCGACATTATGGTTGACTTTCCTATATAAAAATCAGTCTCGATACAGTTTTCTTTTCAGATAAATAACAGACTGGACTGCTTGCATAATGACGAAAACATATTCCGCCGTCAGATACACAGCCAACGGAGCGTGCAGGCAATGGCTTATCCAGTAAAGGTAAAGCAGATATACCCCGATAGTCGTTACCTGAAAGACAAAAGCGATGTCCGTTTTGCCCGTTCCGGTCACGGCGTTGAGATACACACATCCCGGCACAGCGAAGATATAGTTCATCAACATTACAATAAAAGGTACGACGGCTTGCTGAGCCAATATAGGATTATCTGTATAAAGACCTATAATCCAACGGTTCCCCAGCAAAGCCAGTCCAATCAAGGGAAGTCCTGCTGCATACCCCAATTTAATCACCTTACCGCAGATAGGAAAAAGACATCGCCTCTGCCCCGCCCCAATCGCATTGCCCACCAGCGAACCGGTAGTCGCGGCAAACGAACTTACAATAACAAAGAACACGGTAGACACGCTCCGGGTGATATTGGAAATAGCCAGCTCCGTTTTACCCAAGTGTTCTATGGCAACAAAGAACAGAAACCACGGTGCTATGCTGATAAAAGAATGAAGCATGCTCCAAACGGACAACCGCAGAATACCTGCCAACAGCCTGCCGTCATATACGGCTTTCAGCCCGTAACGCATTTTATCCACCTTCACCCACATATACAAAAGCAATATGATAAAAGAGCCTGCCTCAGCCAACGACGAAGCCATAGCAGCCCCGGCAATACCCAAGTCCAGCCCGAATATCAGCAGATAGTTCAAAGGTATATTGATACATACGGCTGCAACGGCAGCCCACAAGAGCGCCTTCGTTTCGGTTATTCCCACGAAAAAGGAACGGAAAGCCAGGAACGGAAAAGAAAAGAGCAAGCCCAAGCTACGCCAATCCAAGTACTGAACGACCGAGCGGTAGATATCAGGAGAAGTTATCAGCCCCTCCAGAACGGCAGGAGACAACCAATGTACCAACAGGCACAATAATACAGCCAGTCCCGACAAGAAAAACAGCCCTTGAAAGAAAGCCTTACCAATTTCTTTATAATTCCGTTCACCGTTTCTGCGTGCCACCACCACTTGCAGCCCCACGCTGAAACCGAAGCCCAGCATATAAACCGTCAGATAATAAATACCTGCAAGGGCGGACGCTCCCAACTCCACCTCTCCTACATGACCTAAAAAAATGGCATCGGTGATATTGATTAATTGCTCCATTAAAATACTCATCATCACCGGAAAGTTGATGAGCCAGATTTGTTTATAAGTATAATTCATTGTTCGACAACAATATGCACTGCCGCATATTACCTCAGAACAGGGTAATATGATGCAGCACGGATAAATAAGAATGAAAATAAAACTCTGGGGCAGATTATCCTAACCTACCCGAATAGCTGAATAGCTTCAAAGATGAGAGGTGCTATTCGTGGAGCACAGCTATATGCAGAGTCGATGTTTCACAAGTTGAACAATGAAGTATAACGCATTATCAGAAGCAGAACTTCTCCAGTTTCATAGAAGCCAATCCCTGAATTTTAGGAACTAAGGTTACGAAGTGAGCAGCCTTTTCGTGTGCAGCCAGCGACTCCGCATCCTTCCAGGTTTCACAAATCATGAGGACATCCTCACGAGTCGCACTTTCAAAAATATCATAAGCAATGCAACCATTGTCTTTCAGTGAACAAGCCACCAATTCTTTTGCAGCTTCCATAACGGCAGCACGGTTGTCCGCACTCACTTGAATAAAAACATTCAGTCTAATCATATTCGTATCCATATTTAAGTATGTTGCAAATTTATATAGAATAAATAAGAAGTCCGCTAAAATTCTGTGTAATTATTCCTCAGATATGTGTACCGGCTCCACAGTATTCCACATATTTCCACACAGTTTCCCATACATCACACATCGCGCACTTTACTATAAATCAAAAAGATATAAACTTTTTATTTTTTTGGCATCTTCTTTGCTATGTAATTAATATTGGAAAACAACTCCCGATATTCATTTAAAGTTAAAAAACCATGAAGAAAGCATTGGCAGCATTGGCAATGATACTGGGTACAAGCGGCTCTGCAATGTACGCACAAGAAGCGAATAGTTCATCCGCCATTGCAGCGGAAATACAAGTTCCACAGGACGAATTCGTAAAAATGGATTCGCCAGAACTGCCCCAAGCAGTCATGGTGACACTGGCAACAGATTACGAGGGTGTCCTTGTCAAGGAAATCTATGTAAAGGAAGAAGATGAAACGAAAATCTATAAACTCAGCATTATCACCCGGGAAGGCGAAGAGACGGAAATAATTCTGAATGAAAGAGGCGAAGCGCTAAAAGAATAACACTCTTTCTGAAAAACAAATCTTGTGAGAAAGGTATTCCGGTTCACAACGAACCGGAATATTTGTATGTCATAATCTGCACAATACCGAACGATATCCCGCTTCCGTAAGAGACTGCCCCAAACATGCGGCATTTTGTTTTTACGCATAAAAATCCTAACTTTGTTACACAAAAGTAATGAACGTTTCCGAACGTAACGATTGTTTCACCTAATAATTAAAACTATGGCAAAGAAAGTTGCAGTTTTGGCAGTAAATCCGGTCAACGGATGCGGTTTGTTCCAGTATTTGGAAGCATTCTTCGAGAATGGCATCCCCTATAAAGTATTTGCAGTGGCAGACGGCAGGGAAATCAAGACGAACTCCGGCATCACCCTGATTGCCGACGATGTGATAGCAAACCTGAAAGGGCATGAAGACGAATACGATGCACTTGTATTTTCCTGCGGCGATGCCGTTCCCGCATTCCAGCAGTATGCCGACAAGCCCTATAACGTTACATTGCTGGAGGTTATCAAGACATTCGGCGAGAAAGGTAAAATCATGATAGGGCATTGCGCAGCCGCCATGCTGTTCGACTTTACGGGTATCACCAAAGGTAAGAAAATCGCCGTTCATCCGCTGGCAAAACCGGCTATCCAGAACGGAGAAGCTACCGACAGCCCTTCCGAAATAGACGGCAACTTCTACACCGCCCAGGAGGAGAACCACATATGGACGATGATAGGAAAAGTCATAACAACCCTAAAGGCATAAGCGATACACGAAAGTTCTATGCAACGTCATAGAACTTTCTTTTTATTTGCCAAATACATACGCACTCACAAGTATTATTCGTACATTTGCCGCATCATACCCAGATACAATATCCTTACCCTATGAATGTGAAGATAGAAGAAAGCTGGCGGCAGCGTTTACAGGAAGAATTCGACAAGCCCTATTTCGGGAAACTGGTATCCTTTGTAAAGAATGAATACGGACATGCCCATGTGCTTCCGCCGGGACACCTTATCTTCCACGTTTTCGACTCATGCCCTTTCGAGAAAGTAAAAGTGGTTATCCTGGGGCAAGACCCCTACCCCAATCCCGGACAATACTACGGAATATGCTTTTCCGTACCCGAAGGAGTAGCCATACCGGGGTCACTTGCCAATATATTCAAAGAGATACACCAGGACTTGGGCAAACCGATTCCCGCCTCCGGTAATTTAGACCGTTGGGTAGCCTAGGGAGTATTCCCCATGAACTCCGTCCTCACCGTCCGTGCCCACGAAACCGGCTCGCACCGGAATATGGGCTGGGAAACCTTTACCGACGCGGTAATCAAGAAACTGAGCGACGAACGGGAACATCTGGTATTCATGCTTTGGGGAGCTTATGCCAAAGAAAAGGCAGCCTTGATAGACGGCAACAAACACCTTATACTGACTACCGTCCACCCTTCACCCCGCTCTGCCGAATACGGCTTTTTCGGATGCAGGCATTTCAGCAAGGCAAACGACTATCTGCGAAGCAAAGGCATTGAAGAAGGGACATTCAGTAAATAATATAAAATCAGCCAACTAATTCATACACAAAATATTGCGAATTAGCTGGCTTTTTTGTATCTTTAGGTATTCCCCCGCAAATAAGGTTTGAAGGCCAAAACGGGGGAAATTCCCCGACTAAGATATGGCTAAGATACAAAATATTTCCGAAATTCACCCAACTTTGGGCTTCACAGAATTTGATGTTCTGGAAAAATACCGCAAAAGTTTTAA
>NZ_KB894171.1 GCF_000374365.1 Bacteroides gallinarum DSM 18171 = JCM 13658 | reverse complement strand
GAACACAACTCCGAATAGCCTATAGCCGTAATCAGATCAGAGTTCCCTTTCCGGTCAGGCTGGACGATGAATCTTACATCATCAAAGAAGGACATTACCGCTTCCGAACTGCCCCGACATCCGGTTTCCTCCTCCCTGAAAAAGGCCACTTTGATGGAATCATACTTTTTCAGGCATTCCAGGCAGATGAAAACCCCGTTCTTGTCGTCGGCGCCCAGATTCTCAAACCTTCTGTTCCCCGGCGAATAACCGAATATAATATCTCTGGTTTCCACTGCCTTGAAATCCCCTGAATGGTTGCAGTGTGATACCTGGTCGATATGGCTCACCAGACAAGGATACGTCTCTGATTTTCCCTTTACCACATACAGGTTCCCGAACCTGTCCTTTGAGACCGATATGTTTCCGGGAAGCTGTCTGATATAGGAACAGAGGAATCTTATCATCCTCTGCTCCTTTCCGCTCGGGCTGTAGATACTATACAGCCTCTTCAACAATTGCATGTTCATGGCCCGTCTCTTTTTCAAGTTCATAACCGTATGGAAGATTGGTGGCCGGATTTACCCTGTCGAATACCTCCTCACCGAATTCCCATGCCTCCTTATTTTCCAATAACCTGCATAACGTATACACATTGATGCTTTTATCCTCATAGAAACCTTCCGATTCATTCCAGATATGGATTCGGGTTATATCGGTGTAATCCTCGTACCATTCACCGTCATACTCCGAGTAAATCCAATTTTTCCGTTTGAATTCCCCTTCGGCTTTCTCCATGCACTCCCTGCAACAATAGTATTCCTCTGTCATCTCCGAGTATTCCGCATCGTCCGTCAATATATCCGTCTGGCATTCATCACAGCAGACACAATCGTCCTCATGGTAATATTCCCCTCTGGATTCTACCCATACGAAATCATCCATGTTATTCACATCCACCCGGATTTCCCTTCCATTCCGGTAGCAGGACCTTGTTTCGTAACAGTAGTACTGGTGGTAATCGTCCCATTCGTCATCATCCGTATCACCGTAAAGGTTCAGGTCCGTAGTATCGAGATTATGCGAACAACAGGGGTTATGATAGTTGTAGGCCTTGTTCATGCTGTAGCTGTACCATTTGAAGGAATCCTGATAGGAAAGTGTATCCCACTCTTCCAGACAGCACTCTGTCTCAAACCTCCTGTCCGCTAACGGATTGCCATGAATATCCACGAACGCGTTGGATTCCTGACAGGAGGCTCCTACAATCTTATAGCCGTCTATATAATCCCCCTTGATAAGTTTGTCCACAAGCAGACGTTTCAGCACGTCATTGCCGTCCGAGGAGTATTGCCTTTCAAGCAGCCTCCATTTCCTGCCGTCCTGGTCCGTGACCTCGGTAAACAGAACCGCCCGTGCCACAACCAGCCCGTCCCTGTCGGTTATATAGGCCGCCTTGGCTTTTACCGAATCCTCATAGAACGAGGTCCTGCCCTTATCCGTCATACATGAGCCGAAATCCCCCCTGCAACAACTGCTGTCATAGATTCTCCGGAACGCATCATCGACATGCAGTTCCATATCGGGGACATGACCATAGGTATAAGTGCACCAGTTTTGGGTGAATACATCTCCTGAAATCCAGTTTACAACACATGGAGAGAGCAGTTTCCCTATCTCCGTTTCAAGGATGAGCTCCCTCATGAACTTTCCTGCCCTCATCTTGAAAATCCGGTTGCGTTCAATGTTGATATAGCGGATTGAATTCCTGTCCAGATCCTCGCATACGCCCCTGGCTTCATCAGTCCGATACCTGGAGGACCAATAGGCCGTGCCTATCAGCTCCACCTTATAAGGCAGTCCTTCATCCTTCTTCCCTGATTCGATGACGGCATCCGTCACCTTTTTCTGTAGGCCTGCCATATTATATATATGCAGCAGGGTATAGTCGTCGTGTTCCCTGCAATATCTGAGCAGCGCGGGGCTTTTCAGATGTCCCAGCAGTATCCTGTTCTTCCTTACCGCTGTACCGTTCTCCCTCTTTTCAAGGCCGAAATATGCCTTGAAACCTTCGTAACCACAAAAATCATAGTATAACATAATCTTCTGTATTTTAAATTAAATAAAAAAGGAGGGATACTTCCTTTCAGTCGGAAATATCCCTCCTCGGAATATCAGTCGGTATGTTTCAACCGTTTCAGATGAATGGTATCGTCTCGTCCTCCAGAACTCCCGATTCCACTATCTTTTGACATATCTCATGCGAAGCCTTGTTCCTCAGGTCATATCTGTAATCCTCACTTCCCATAATTTCAATCACTTCAACCATGCTTCTGAACAAGGTCTGTTGTAAGGTCCTGTGGAATGTAGTCACCGCCAAAGCGAATCTCTTTTCATTCCACCCATCGTCGTTCAGGGCATGTTCCAGTTCTTTGGCAGCCTTGAACTCTTTACTGTTTTCATTCAAATATTCTCCGTTCATGTTCTTACAGGTTTTAAATAGGTTCAACAAAAAAAGGGAGAAAGACCATGTTTGTCATATTCAGATCTTTCTCCCTTGTGAGTTGGTTTGTTTTCCGGTCTAACTCAGAAACCAGCCATAATTCTCTGTATCATCACCGTTCAAGGCCCTCTGGATACCGGCTGCAAAATCAGTGCAGTTCCGGTTTCTCTCCAGGAACTTGTCAATATAGGATTGCTTGGCTGCATCATTAAGAAGCTGCATCAAATCCCAGCAGGAAATCTTGTCTCTGCCACGTAGTCCGAAATTAGGATTCTCTATGTAGCCTTTCGTTGCCGCATTGATATTCGAATCGCCCAGGATAACTTTTGGCAGTTCTTTAAGCCCGGACGTCGGCAAGACCTGGTACAGTCTCAAACGTCCTATTATCTGACAGAACTGTTCCTGTGAAATCATTGTTCTTCCTAAGCCTTCAAGTAACCTGAGATTCTGCTCCGGATTGAAATCTTGAAACAGGCTGAGTGCCGAACTGTAGATATCCGCATCACTCATTACCTCCAGCCTTCCGGTCAGTCCGTCATTTGTCAACATAAGGTTGCTGCATACACGCACACGCCAACCGATGAATATCTTGAATTTCTCGGGTGATTTTCGGGCGTATAAGTTTTCTTCATTCAGACTTCTAACGCCGCCGATGCAAAGATGTACCTCCTCACCATTCATTTTTCTGCTCATGGTTCTGATATGAAAGCAAAAAGCCATTCGCTGATAATAGACAGTCTCGTCCTCCGGTTTAAGCTCTTCTTTTTTCTTGGTTAATGCACCCGGTACACGTCCTAAGATTTTATGTGACACTCTGATTTCCGTGTTCCCGAAGTTCTCGCCTGCAAAATATACTCTTGCGGCATCCTCTACCTGGTGAATAAATGCCTGGTGACTAATTGTTAGCTGGTTGTCACTGAAACTTGGTACGATACAGTTCCTTTCAAGTTCTTCAAGTGTGATACCCGAAGTGTTTGATTCGATGAAATTAGGATGTTCTTCTTCCGATACGATTACGGCATCTTCAACATTGATTGCATCCGTCATTCCTGTTACCATTCCGATTGTCCTTGGAATGATGGTAAGTTCTCTTGTTTCCATACTCTTATTGTTTTTTGGTTGTTAATAAAATCCGATAAACGAAAAAAAGCCAAGAGGTCTATTTCCTTGTCTTTAAAAATAAACTTCTTAGCTTCTTGATTCCTTTGAGGATTGATGTTGTCACCTCAAGGATAGTTATTATCACGTCCGCTTTCTTGTCATAATCCATTCCCAGACGTCATATCAGTTCTCGGTTGTTGTATCACCTACATCAACTTTCTTACCAGCGGCGGATTTTCTCCTATATCTGCCGCCATACTTTTCCATAAGCTCGATTACTACTGAGCTTGCGATAATTATCTCGGCTAGATACGCTGCGATTTTGATTCCTTTTATTAATTTTCCCATTTCTCTCTTGATTTTAAATTGTTAATATTATTGTTCCTATTCTCTGTTTCTATTATATATCATTTATCATTCTCATATATAAGGCTTTGAGGTGGAACGAAAGAAAGGGGAGACAGGAGAAGAAAAAATGAACCAGTCTTTCGACTGGTCGTGATAGTTGAACCGTTATAAATGGCTCCTCGCATTTACTTGGCCTATCATGCGGCATACATTCTTTCGTGGGGATCTTTATGTCTTGTCCACATACTAAAATTGCTACGCATCATCGAATCTCCGTCTTATCCATCGTCTGAAAATAAGTGTGACCCGGTAATTGGTTTATTATTGTCATGCTTGAAGCTGAGCACCCTTTATCCGGTGCTTATTAGGCTTCAAGCTTTTATCATATATAAGAGTTTGAGGGGATTTGAAAGGGAAGGGACGATATTATGGGGAATAATATGGAATTAGGAAGGATGGTATTCTATTTCTTGGTACTTTGACGCATTTTGATTACTTTTGTTAGTAACCAATATATTGGAAAGTTATGAATAGCGATAATAAAAATCAAATAATCCGTTTTGACTGGGCAATGAAACGTCTGCTCCGTAACAAGGCAAATTTCAGTGTCCTTGAAGGTCTGCTCACTACGTTGTTGGGAGAGAAGATTATTATCCAGAGACTCCTTGAAAGCGAAAGCAATCAGGAGGACGAGTATGACAAGTATAACCGTGTCGATATGCTTGCCGAGAACTCCAAGGGTGAACTGGTACTGATAGAGGTGCAGAACAATAATGAATATGCCTACTTCCAGCGTATGTTGTTCGGTACATCCAAGCTTGTCACCGAATACATCAACAGGGGAGAAAGCTATGATAAGGTACGTAAGGTCTATAGCGTAAATATAGTCTATTTCTCATTGGGACACGGCAAGGATTTCGTTTATCATGGAAAGACTGAATTCAGGGGTATTCATACTAACGATGTTCTTGAACTTACTCCATTTCAGAAACAGACATTCAAGGTGGATACGGTGAGTCAGTTATATCCCGAATATTATATCCTGAAGGTGAACGGTTTTAATCAGGTGGCTAAAAGTCCTCTGGAAGAATGGATTTACTACCTGAACACCGGAGAAATACCTTCTACCGCTACAGCTCCCGGTCTGGAAGAGGCACGCGAGCGCCTGAAGTTGGATAGCATGACAAAGGATGAACTTGCAGCTTACTACCGCCACCTGGACAATATCGTGATTCTCCGGGATAATATTAATACGGAGCGTGAAGAGGGTAGGACAGAAGGACTTGTGGAAGGTGAAAGAAGAAAGACCCTAGAGATTGCCCGTAACTTGAAATCATCCGGAGCTTCCATCGAACTGATAATGGGAGCCACCGGACTGACCAAAGAGAGGCTGTAATTTAAACTGTGTCAGCAAAGCAAACAAAAAAAGTATTAACTTTCGCCGCAGTTAAGTGAAACAATCGGTTCCATTGCTTGAAACTCTTTGTTTCATTACTTGAAACTGTTCGTTTCATAGGAGGAAACAGTTTGTGTAGTTTAACGATTTTAGTTGACTACTTTCCGTCCAATCTATAAAAAGGGTTGACTCGGTTTATAGTTAGTAATAAAAAGGGTTGTCCCTTTTGTCGTTTATTTCTGAAAGAGGTTTACTCTCTAATTATTTGCCGGTAAAAATAATCAAGGGTATGATTCTCTCCAAATAAATCATGAAAAACCACCGCGGAGGATTGCCATGCGGCTGGAGGCGTGAAGCCTCCAAAGAGCTTCCTCAGCCTGATATTCTTCTATCCAGTCAGACTTACGTTTATCCGGCTTTTAATGGCATTTTCCCGATAACTTATCCACCTTTTCTTCAGTTCTCCCCTGCACTGTGCAGCCTGAGACGGGGTCATACCGTCCAGACTCCAATGCGGACGTTCATTGTTATAGAAGTCTACAGTCGATTTTACCGCAGTTTTCACTTCCGGGATACAAGTAAACTTCATATCTTTAGGAAGTTCATTCTTAATGGTATTATTTATCCGTTCGGCTATGGCATTTTCCTTGGGGTTGCCATTTTCAGTCATGCTTATGCGGATTCCGCAGTCTTTCAAGCGGGCTGTATAGGCATAACTGGCATACTGGATACCACGGTCAGAATGATGGATCAAACCGGACAAGTCTTGTCTGTGATAATGGCTGATGGTCATTTCTAAAGCTTCTAAGGGATATTTCGTATCCAACGTTTCTCCAATACTATATCCTATGATTTCCTTACTATAAGCGTCGGTGACGACTGACAAATAACAAAAAATATTTTTATCCGTTACCGGATTCTCTCCCAGATGAATATAGGTAATGTCGCTGACCATCAGCTGACAAGGAGCCTCGGGGAGGAAGTTTCTAACCAGATTGGGATAAACAGGACGGTCATGTTCTGAGTTGGTGGTACGGGTACGATGATGCCGTTTGCGAATTTTCAGCGAGAAACGATCCAGTATATCATAAAAACGATTATAGCCCACGCTGTTTTCCTGACCAAATCGGCTACGGTACATCAGCCAGAGTTTGTTTCCTCCTATTCCGGGGTCTTTGGCGCGGACTTCTTTAACGTATTCTATCACAAATGATTCCAACGCCAATCTTTGCATCAGCTTGTCCTGATGTTTATAGTAGGCTTGTTTGCTTACACCAAGTAGACGACACATAGGGACAATGCAATATCGCTTTTTGTCCCTATTGTGCAGCCTACCTGCTACTTGGTGCCAGCTTTTTTTAGGTCATCCCATACACTTCTTTTCCAAAAGCGACCATTTCCTCATAAAAATCAGCACGCAAGCGTTCCTGGGCAAGGCTTTTCTTCAACTCGCTTATCTCCTTGAGTAATTCTTTGTAATCTTCAGGAGTCACATTTTTACCTTGTAAAGGTAGTACTTTTTACATATTACAGGAGTGACAGTCAAAACCATTGGCTTTTAACTCCCTGAGAGAGCGAAACGAACGATAACTTCTGCCAAACTCCCGTTAGCTCCCGATTTGCATTCTTAACATATCTTTTATAAATTCCCGGCTTTGCTACTGGAAACTAATCGCATAGTAAAAGAAAAATGTCAAATATTTTGTTTTTTTTATAGGAAAAAACATTTATATATGCAATATATTTTATACTATACAATTATTCCGTACTGATAGTCCCCGAGAGACCTTCCTACCGGAAGTCATCATACCGGCGGTCAGATGTTGTAAACGTTGAAAAATATATATTGTTATGAATAGGATTAATATGAAAAAAAATGCAGCTGCCGCATTGCCACACGCCTTTATAGCAGCGATAAAGACAGGCTCATACACCTCTATAGGGGGTGAATTCTGGCAACAGAACGCCTGAAAACCGACCCTTTGCGTGCCTTAAGCGCATATGTTTCTCAAGTATGTTTTCGGGGAATATGATCCGGCAAAGCGGATACGGATTCCCCAAAAGAAATGATACTCTATTAAAGTTACTAATCAATTAAATAAAATCCAGATGAATTTAAAGAAGTTTTTTTCAGGTGCATTGTTGCTATGCGTATCGCTCTGCATATATGCCCAAAACGAAATCAGCCAAACGAAGACTTCTGTTGTCGGACTAAAGACTAACCTGCCTTATTGGGGAACGGCAACATTTAACGCGGGTTTGGAAGTACGTCTCGCAAAGAAATGGACGTTTGATGTGGAAGCCGGTTTGAACCCTTTTACCGGCAAAAACGATGATGGCAGTTATGGAAAATCTCTCAAGCATTTACGCATTCACCCTGAATTGCGTTATTGGTTTTGCGAATCGTTCTACAAACATTTTATAGGACTGCATGTGCCGTACTTGTTGTATAACATATCAGACATCAAGCTCCTTGGGACGGAAAATGAACGGCATCAAGGATGGGGCGCAGGTGTAGGTATCAGCTACGGATATTCCTGGCTGCTTTCCAAGTATTGGAACTTGGAGGCAACGATTGGTGTCGGTTACCTTTACCTTGAGTCCGACAAATACCCCTGCACCAATTGCGGCAGCAAAATTGAGACCGTGAAAAAGCATTATTTCGGACCCACGCAAGCTGCTGTAAACCTGATTTATCAATTCTAAAAAGAAGGAGGAAACTAAAAATGAAGAAAACAGTTGCTATATTATCTATTGTTTCGGGAGCCTTCTTCTCGTTGCCGTTTGTGTCGGCACAGGAAAGAGAGGAAGGGAAAATCCTGGTGAAAGAGAATCTGGTGGAACGTGTCGATTCCTCTCTCGTTGTAAACATGGTTATCGATTTAAGCGGACTAGAGGTTTCTTCGGGGAACAGCGTGGTTTGTACCCCGGTCATCGAGAGAGGCGACAGCTTGGTTGTACTTCCTCAATTGGTCATCAACGGGCGCAGCCGCCACATCCTTTATGAGCGGACGGGACGCAACCTGCAAGAGAATAACGAATACGAGTTACGCCGGCACAACGACACGGAACAATCTTTCGATTATCACGCCCGCATTCCTTTCCGCAAATGGATGGAAAAGTCGGAAGTCTCTTTGGTGACAGACCTTTGCGGTTGCGGCTGGGAAGCATTACAGAACGACAAGTCCCCGCTCTTCCCCATCAATATGGCGCAGCCGGTGGTATTAAAGCCTGCGTTAGCCTATCTGGTTCCGCAAGCCAAGGCAGTCAAGGCACGCTCCAAGGTAGGAAGTGCATTCCTGGACTTCCCGGTGAACAAGACCACGATTCATCCCGACTATCGCAACAACCCTGCCGAGTTGCAGAAGATACGTGAGACAATCGAGTCTGTACGGAATGACAAATACGCCACGATTACAGAAGTCTACGTCAAGGGATATGCTTCTCCCGAAGGTTCCTACGCCAACAACTCCTACCTGGCGGAAAACCGCGCCAAGGCACTGCTGAACTACGTAAAAGGGCTGTACGACTTCAAAGACGCCCACTTCACCGTAGACTTCGAACCGGAAGACTGGGAAGGGCTGGAACGCCGTGTACAGGAATCCGACCTCGCCGACAAAGCCGAAATTCTGGATATTATCCACGCGGATACCCCGAAGGATTGGGACCAGCGGGAATGGAAGCTGAAAACGCTCAATGGAGGAGCGGACTACCGCATCCTGTTGCGTGACATCTATCCGGCACTGCGCCACTCCGATTATGCCGTGAAATATACCATCCGCAACTTCACTGTCGAGGAAGCGAAGGAGCTGATTTACGAAGACCCGAAGCAGCTGAGCCTGAACGAGATGTACCAGGTGGCACAAACATACGAACCGGGTAGCGATAAATACAACGAAATATTCGAAATCACCGTCCGCATGTATCCGGATGACCCGGTATCCAACCTGAATGCCGCTTTGGCAGCCATCTCCACGGGACGCCTGGAAGCCGCCCGCGAGTATCTGAAGAAAGCCGCCGACACGCCAGAAAAGCAATTGGCAGAAGCTTCCTTGCTGATGCTTGAAGGCAAGCTGGACGAAGCGGAAGCGAAACTTACCAGCCTAAAAGGTTCGCCCCTGTCGGCACAGGCGAAAGAAAACCTGAAGCAGATTGCGGCGAAACGGAATGAATAAAGCCGAGTAGAAAACATTGAAATACGGGTAAAGAATGAAGATATTTAGTAAATTACTCATAGGGACGTTGCTAATCCTGACGGGAGCAGCCTGCAACGATGAACTGCCAACGGGAAACCCCGGCGGGACGGAAATAAGCGACCCTGTGTATATTGAATTTAAGGTCGAGATGCGTGCGGGCGGATTATCAACCCGGGGCGCAACGGCCGATCCGGACGATGATGGATACGTGACCTCGGAAGACGGGAAAGAAATCGGGAAAAGCCGGGAAAACCAGATCCAGGAAATCCTGCTGCTTTTTGCCGACCCCAAAGGGCAGTATATCCATTCCGGGGCTTACCCCATTGAGCAGGAGCCTGCCAACGCCTATACCATCAGCATGCCGCTGGAGCAACTGGAATCATACGACCAGGAAGGCGACATACAGGTTTACCTCTTCTGCAATCCGACCGAGGAACTTAAAAGCGCTGCGAGCGGGCTGACCGCCGGAAACACCTTGTCCGCCTTCCTGGACGGGGCATACACCTTGTCGGACGAGGAGAGTGAAGAAAGCAGAGCTTGGAAAGATGACAGTTTCTTCATGTCGAACGCAGTTCCCCATGCAGTCCATTTCCCCGGTTCGTGGTCCGACTACCGGAACGAGAGCACGCCCTGGAAGCTTGGAACCATCCGGGTGGAACGTTCTGTCGCCCGCTTCGATTATCGGGAGAAGATGAAGGACAACATCTACCGGGTGTATGACAAGACGGACGGTTCCACCACTTACGACCGTAATCCGGATGTGTACATCCAGCTGACGGACATCGCGCTCGTCAATATGAGCCGCAGCTTCTACTACTGGAGACGTGTGTCGAACGCTGCCGATGGCATGTCCGACCCTGTGATAAGCGGAACGGAGACACACACGAACTACGTGGTGGACACGGATGCCGCCCGGAAGAAAGACTACACGAAAGAGGGTTGGAAAGACAAGACGGACTACTTCTTCTACAACCTGGAGACACCCGCCGACCGGGTTTTCACCCGAATCAGCGACATCGCCGGAAATGAGGAAGACGAAGACACGTCTTGGAACGATGAGCAGAAGCACAACGGATACCACATCTGGCGGTATGCCACCGAGAACACCATCCCGGATGCCAACCGGCAACGAAACGGCATTACCACCGCCATCCTCTTCAAGGCCGTCATCCGGGCAACGGAAGGCTGCGCACTGGAAGGGCAACTGGATGCAGGAGAGGCAGTCTATGTCTTCAAAAACAAGCTGTACGGCGACTGGAATGCCGTAAAGGAAGCTGCCACGAGCGGCAACAGCAAAAAGTTGAAGAAGGCGTATGATGCCGTAGAATCCGGTACCTCCCCTGAGGAGGCAGGCTTCACCGTCTTCTGCCCTGCCGATGATGGCAACTATTATACCTATTATTATTATTGGAGCCGGCACAACGACAACGGGCAAGACACCGTATCGGGATCGATGGAATTTGCCGTTGTGCGCAACAATGTGTATAAGTTGCAAGTCGATGCCCTCTATGGATTCGGCTATCCGGAGGGCACTTATCCGGATCCGGACACTCCGGATGAGCAAGAACCCGATGACGATGATGACGACCCCGATGATCCGGATCCCGAACCCGACCCTGATCCCGATCCTGAACCGGAACCGGGACCGACCACGGTACAGTTGAAATTGACAGTCAAAGTGCTCCCCTGGGTGATGCGTGAATATACAATTACAATAAAATGATAAAAAACAATAGTCATGAGACATAAAATAATAAAGAAACTCTTATACCCGATACTTGGGCTCGTCTTGCCGATGGTTGCCTTCACTTCGTGCAACTATATCCATGACGACCTTGCTCCCTGTCCACGCGGTGTATCATTGCGCTTTGTGTATGATTATAATATGGAGTATGCCAACGCGTTTCCAAGCAAGGTAGATTGCCTGACCCTTTATATTTACGATGAGCAAGGCAACTACGTGGCAACCCGCACCGAGACAACGGACGTGCTGAGCAACGAGAATTACCGCATGCAGATTGATCTGGAGACCGGCAAATACCATTTCGTTGCTTACGGCGGACTGGCTTGCGCCGAGCATTCCTTCCACGTGGTTTCCGAACCAGGAGCGGCGGCAAACCTGCTTTCCGACCTCTCTGTAGTGATGGAGCACAACGAGCTGACTTCCGACAAGGCTCTGCACGGCCTTTTCCACGGTTCTCTGGACGTGGCGGTGGACGGAGACATGTATAGGGAGCTTACCATCCACATGATGAAGAATACGAACAACATCCGCATCGTCCTCCAGCAGATGAACGGAGAACCCGTATCCGATGAGGATTTCACTTTTCGGATTATAAACGATGACAACACCTTGTTTGCCCACGACAACAGCCTGCTGGAGAACGGCTCTGTCACCTACCTACCTTGGTCGCAAGGACAGGGGACGGTGGGCGATGCCGATGGCGAAGGTACACAGGTGACGGTGGCTTACGCCGAATTCTCCACTTCACGCCTGACTGTGGGAAACCATCCGCGGCTGGTGATTTATAACAAGCAGAATGGAGACGAGGTGGTGAACATTCCGCTGAACGACTATCTGTTGCTCCTGAAGAGCGACCTCTATGCCGAGATGGGCGACCAGGAATTCCTGGACCGCGAAAGCGAATGGGCGATGGTTTTCTTTCTGGACGAGAACCGTCTGTGGACAAACGCCCAAATTATCATCAATGACTGGGTTGTACGACTGAATAATGCATCAGTATCATGAGAGGAAAGAAAACATATATATTCGGATTAAGTTGGATTTGCGCCCTCCTGCTGCTTGTTTCGTGTTCATCGGATGAAAATGACGGGCAGGTGCCGGTCGGCGCGGATGTCAACCTGACGCTGCATGTCGGCGTGCCCGGTGTAGATACAAAAGCGGGAGATGCAACGGATGTCCCGGATCGGGAGAAAATCGAGCAGTTGCGCATCATAGTTGTTGATAAAGAGACGAATGAGGTGGAATATAATGAATTATGCACATTCAGCCGTCCGGAAAGCAGCTATGACATTTCCGTAAAAAAGAACGGAACAAAGCTGGTTTATCTGTTAGGAAATACGGTAAGCACATTATCCGGTTTGGGTTCTATCGCAAAGGAAGCAACATGGGATGCGGACCAGGTGGATGACAAGACTTATGATGCATCTGATACCAACACCGACCCGCTTCCGTTTACCTCCAAATATGAAATCAAGGTGGCGGAAGAAGATGTTGTGAAAGAGTGTTACATTGCGATTGCGGCTGTCAAATTCTCGTTTGAGTTCGAAAATCAGATGGCAGAAAGCAAAGAAGGCGAGGACAATGGGGATGAGGACGGTAATGGCAATAACAGCACACTGACTGTCGGCTCTGTGAAGATATCCCGCTTGGCTACGGCGTCTTATCTCTTGCCGCACCCTGCCAGTAAATGGGAAGAATGGACTCAGAACTTTGAGAATAAAATCATAACAGATTATGAAGTTCCCCCAACCACAGACGGCACGGAACTTCATCAAGATATGACATTGACTCTGAACCAAGAGATTGCGTCAGGCGAGGCTTACACCGTCCCGACATTCTATGCCAATGAAAGCAAGTATGACAACCTCTTCCCGGATGACAAGGGGCAACATTACATGCTGAAACTTGTCTTAAACGATCAGACATATTATAAAAGTATAGCAAACGAAGAGGGTGATGAACTGTCTTCCTTGTTCCGCAGCACCCATGTAAAGATAAAGGTGGTTGTGAAAAAGATAACGGTTGAAGAAGGAGATGTTGAGATCTGGGCAAGAAAAGTGCCATGGGAAGAAGGGAACACGGTAACAGGAGGTTTGGAACCGGTTGAAACGGATGAGGACGATGAATAATACAAATTGGGATTTAACTCCTGATTCACACCAATAATCAATAAAAGAATAGAGTATGGATAGACTGAAATATATAATCCTGTTCGCCGGGCTGTCACTGTTGGGCGCATGCACATCGGAGGAGACTGTGTCGGGAGAAGGTGGAGGTGAAAGCGAAAACGCCGAATTCCGCTTGTTCGCCTCCCGGGCAGGGACAGGCATTGAAATCAATACGCGGGCAGACGATATCAATAGCACCACGTTTAAGGAAGGTGACAGGATTCGATTTGCCAATACCTTGTACTTCAACCAGCCGAATTTTAGTGAAGAAAAGGCTATCTTCACTTATGCACAGCAGACAAATACTAAAGACGGGCATACTTATTATAAATTTACCCAAAATTCGAACGGAAGAAATACGCTCAACTGGAACAATTTCTCCCCTACAACGTACGTCTATACGTTCGAAGCATCCTACCTCCCGGATGGGGAATATCTGGAAGAGGTCGCAGCAGACCAGGATGCCGAAAATGGAAAAGGCTTCTGGGGTTCCGACCTGATGCTGGCACACCACCGCATGCCGCTGGAAGAGAGATTTGGAGATATCTATCTGGATTTCCGCCATATATTTGTCATGGTAAGGGTGATTCTTGCGACTCCGCTCGGCGCGCTCGGTCTGCCGCAGGATGCAGTAAAATCGGCAACGCTGCAAAACGTACAGCGAAATTTTAAAGTAGATTATGTCACCACGATTCCCAATAACGGACTACGGACCGTAACAGGAACAGGCGAAGGCAGTGAAGTCAAGATGTGGCAGTACGACTCTTCGGTTAGTGGCGAGACACAAACCTATACGTTCTTAGGCATTATTCCGAGCCCGGACTCAAACCATACGATCACGAACAACGATTTTGTACGCTTTGTGGTCCGATATGACGATGACACAGAGAAGACCTACCGGTTTGTACCCGATGAAGACGGCGGTCTGGTCCTGGAAGCCGGACATATCGTCACATTGAAGGTGGAACTGAAGGAGGACGTTCTTAAGATGCCTGTAAAAGCTGAGATAATCCCTTGGGAAGAGGCTACAGCAGAGATGCCACTACTTCTGGAAGAAGAGGAAAACAGCACAACTCCGGAAGAAGAAGAGGAGCCTCAAACGCCTGGAGGAGGGGAAGATGATAACAAAGACGAAACGCCGCAGGGAGGAGGTGAGCAATGAAAATACAACAGACGATAATGACAATAGGCCTTTGCCTGGGGGCAGTGGCTTGTTCCAATGAAGAACCGCGTACCACACCGGCAGCCGGAGAGGACGGGGCTTTGACAATGACCGCTTCCATAAGTGATGTATTGCCTACTCGATCCGCTGACGGGACACCGGTAACGGACGGGATGTATTATTTTTCTTATGTGGATGTGGACGATACTCATGACTACAAGTATAGGACAATCGAGGTGATATTCGACAATTCCGAAGAAGGAATACCGTGGAAAGACAAGACGGGAGCCGGTACACAATTGACGTGGGCTGATGTCAACAGGGGTAGCAACTACTTTGTTTTGGATAATTTCCCCGTTATCAGTGAAGGTGTGGATAATCCTACGATTGATTTTTCTGAAGACACGTATAAAGAGTTAAAAGAACAATACAAAGCACAACCGGCTCCTGACAAGGATGGAGAAGGGAATGACATATTATGGAAGAGATTGTATGTAAGTGAGCAGGTGGTGCTGGATCCGCTACATTTCGAGCTGAAGCACAAGATGTCCAAATTGACATTCGAAATAACCATCTTTGACGATGTTGCGGAGGATATGGGCAGTATCGAAGGGATAGAAGTGGAGTTGCATCATGTTGCCACTACGATAACAAAATTTCAGAGGCTGGTACTGACCGGAAATGTAGTGCCCGATGCAGTTGATGAGAACCCGATACAGTTGACGGCAGGAGTTGATGCACAATCAGGGGAGAATGGCAACCTTCACTATACCACGGGTGGCTGGATATTTCCTCCCCAAGAGTTTGTGAATAACGAAGAGAAACCGAAGCTGAGAGTCACATTGACAGGTTCGGAAGGAACAAAGAAGGTATATAGCGGCACATTGCCACAGTCGATGGAGGTGAGTGGTGTCACGGAATTGTTGAGTTTCAAGGAAGGACATCATCTGACTGTGAAAGCAGGGCTGCACAATACCACTGATATGAGCATTAATTTCCAACCGGTTCTGGTAGAGAAATGGAAATACCAGAAGGAGACGGATTTGAACATTAGGCAAGCCGGGATTTGGACTGCTGCACAATTGATGGAGCTCATAGATGCTTGGAACTCTGACGGTGAACTGAATGAGAAGATATTAAGGAAGTATGGGATGAAGAGCGAGACTGATGAAACCGAAATTATGTGGACGTTTTCTCTTTATAGGAATATCACGATAACGAAAGACGGTTATGTTACTAGTAATGGCTTAAATTTTGACTCAAAAGATGGTGTATCGTTTACATTTAATGCTGGTACCTGCACGGTTAATGATCATACAGTAAAAGAAAATGGTACATTTGGAACTAATACAGATGCACCAGAAGAAGAGCCAGAAGAAGAAGGAGGGAAAGAATCATGAGAAATATAAAAACAATACTACGATACGGACTGTTGTTTAGTGCCGCTATCCTCGGATGTACGGCTTGTTCGGAAGACGAAGGGATAGGAAAAGGCATGAACGAAGAGTCCGGCTACCTGAGAGTGATGGCCACCATCGGGGATGCCGTATTGGTGCAGACAAGAGGAGATGAAAACGAAGGGACTCCCACTAACTCACTCAAAGACAGAGCTGGTGTCCCGCTAGATCAACTGTATTCATACAGCTCTTCCAATGATGGCAATGCGTTTACATCACAAAGTAAAATCGGTATGTTTTCCTATCGCAGCATCAAAGGAGACGAGGATGATAATAATCTGAAGAACCTCCATCTGACGCATGTAGGAGTGGGCAACTACTTTCAAGCGGATATCGTCATACCAAGTATAAGTAATCTGGGATGTACATTTGCGTATTATCCTTATTCTACAAATAATAATGTTGATAATGAAAACCTTTCAACAAACAAAAAAAAGAAATATCCGATAGATATTTATGCCGTTGGTACTGAAGATAATAGTGAAATTTATTATGCAGAAGGCAATAATAACAAAGTAGTCGATCTATTGGTGGCAAGCAACAACGGTTCGATCGGTTCAGAAGGGATGTTTATGTATAATCTGAGACATGCTTGTGCCATGTTGGTGCTCTACATAGGTGATGGATTTGATGTAGATGACGATAAAATCACAGAGGAAGAGGTGGTTGTTAAGCTGAAAGAGAAAATAAATGTATATGCCGTCAGCGAAGGCGCCAATTGGTCGCTTGAAACCGAAGGGAATGGTACTACTACAGGAGATGAAGTGATGCTCCCGATGAATAAGTGTGACAGTTATACCCTGCCGGGAACCACCAAGCCTTCTCTTGTCTATTCGGTGATACTTCCTCCGAGTGCGGAAATTGACTATATCAAGATAAAAGACAAGTTCGGAGATTGGCAGTATGTAAAGCCGAAAGAGGGACAGACGCTCTTCGGCAAACTGGAAGGTGGTAATAAATATCCGGTAACCGTTGAACTGGACGGACTTGAACCGACTATTTATCCGCATGATATTACGGAATGGACGGACGAAAGCATTACTATAGAAAAAGTTGCCGGTATCTATAATGCAGATGATTTACAAACATGGAGTGAGGAGATGGTTAAAGAAAGTCCATCAGAGGAGACATTAAAAAAATTTGGAAAAAAGTCCGATGATGGCAAGTGGACCTTCTATATCAACGACAATATAGATTGTTCAAACCTGCCGACTGCGGATGCCCCGATTCAATCACTGCTTTCCACGTTCGATGCCACTCTGGATGGCAGAGGGCGCACATTAAGCAACCTGACATTGAAAAAGACAGCCGATGGCGGAGGCAATATCGGACTGTTCGGCACATTGAAAGGAACCGTAACGAATCTGAAAATAGACAATATAACCATAGAAGGCGCAACCGGTGAGGGTGCCAGCGAGGAAACATGCATCGGTACGATTGCCGGTGTCATCGAAGGCGGCGAGGTGAGAAGCTGCAAAGTGACAGGCATAAGTATTACCAGCGATGCTGGACATGTAGGCGCACTCGCCGGCAAAGCAAAACCCGGAACGTCACAACCCGATAGTGAAACGAGAACCGGAACAGTGGAGAAATGCACCTTCGAGGGAAGGCTGTTTTTGGGAAGCGGTGTGACAATAAACAGTCCGGAGACGGTAAGAAATCTTTTTGGAAGCATGGAGAATGGGTTCGGCCTGACCGATTTTACAACGTTCAATACGGAAAAGATATTCATATTACAATCAAATAAAGAGCCAGATAAGGAGAATTAATATGAAGAATTTATCATATTTCATATACAGCCTTGCCATCTGTTTCTTGTGGGGTTGCCAAGACGACACCTGGATGGAAGGGCGAACAGACCGGGAGCAGAACGGAGAGGTTCCGGTGGAGTTTATCATGGAATTGCCCCAAAGCGGACTTCTTACGCGGGCAGAAGACGGTGAACTGGCAGAAGTCGGCGAAAAGACTGAATTCGTGGAAGGAGACATCATACAAGTAGTGGGCAACTTTTACAGCGGCACGGAAACGGAAGAAAACGTAACGCTTGTATCATCGGTCTGCTGCTATCTGACATATGCCCCGGGCAGTGATGGAGGACCCGGGAAATGGGTAAATAACACAGAGAGGTCTTTGTACTGGCCTTTCGAGTCGGAATGGGGCACTTTTTCCGCTTTCTATTATCCCCAGTACAACGGATTGATAGAACCGGGAGTATCTACCGAAGCTGTCTTATTGGATGAACTGGAAATCGACACAGACCCTCTGATGACTGAGATGACAGAGAAGATCGAGTATGGACAGGCAGTCAAGCTCGAGTTCAAACATGCCTGCACACGGCTGATATTGACCGATGTAGAGGAGGTATTAAACGGCTTTTACGACAAGTTATGGCTGACGGTGGCAGGCGATGAAAGCGGGAAAACGAATGCTTTCAAACTGAGCGTGAAGGAGGAAACCACCCAGCAAGAAGAAGCAACGGGTGGAGAAGAAGTAACGGGAAATGAAAACCAAAAACTGTCATTCGACCTTGAGTGGGTAGCAGAAACGGTCTCAGGACAGAGCACTACCTCGATAGGAGGCAAGAAATATAAGATTACCACGCAAGGGCAAGAAGGAGTAAAAGAAGAAAAGGAAGCTTTCGTGTTTTTCCTGCCGCCCGGTGATTATAGCGATGTGTCGTTGACACGGCGTTTGGGACGTTCCTTGCTTAGTTGGAAGGAGATAATTAAATTGAATAAATTAGAAGCAGGAAACTCTTATACACTTTCTTTGAAAGAAATATCCGGCAACATTATCATCGATGAAGACGATGATTGGTGGAGAGAGGAAGAAGGGGATTATGTCAACGCCAAAGATTTTGAACTGCAAGACTTCCTTGATGCGCTGGCAGCAGGAACCGCCTATTCCTTTGATAAAAATGGAAAAAAAGTCCAAGTACTGGAAGAGGACGGCAATTCTGTGTACCTGTTGAAAGGTGTCGACTTCAATGATGAGAGGGATTTTACGCCGGTAGACTTAAACAGCGGCATCACATTTGACGGAAACGGCTATTTCTTCAAGAACGTAAAAAGAAATATATTCAAAGCCACGAATGGCAAGATCCAAAACCTCGGCATAAAAGACAGCCGGCTGGAGCAGGTGCAATTGGAGGAGAATGCAAATGTCGGCTTGCTGGCTCGAGAGATAAAAGGTGAGATTGCAGACCTGCGTCTGGAGAATGTCGGCATCGAGATCTCGAGCATCGCTTCTTCGAGTGACAATATCTTTTCGGTAGGAGTGTTGGGTGGACAGACTACAGCCGACATATCCGGCATCGAAATCAAAGGGCTGGAGGTTGTTGTAGACGAAACACAGATAGAAACAGGGACTCTGTATCTTGGAGGACTGGTCGGACAATTGGGAGATGGCAAGGATATTGACGGGGTAAGCATCTCGGGAGCCGAAGGGATAACAATCACCAACAAGCTGACAGCCCAAACCGGCAATATTTATACCGGCGGCTTGGCGGGTGTTTCCGCAGGCAATATCTTGAATAGCAATATCCGGGCGGATGTGGATGCTTCCCAAGCCAATGGAGGAACTGTTTATACGGGAGGCTTGGTCGGGCAAATGAGAGGCAACCAAGAAGGAAACGTTCATATCAAAGTATGGAACTCCATGAACGAGGGAAGCGTAAAAGGCGGGACATGCCATAGGAACCAGGCTGTGGAAAACAGCCGGGGACATTCGTCAACCGGAGGACTGGTCGGTTACGCTTTGTCGAAGTCTGATATCCAAGGATGCGTAGTCAGCGGCGAAACAATCTCTGCTACGATAGAAAAAAAAGATCAGATGGTATATTATTCCATCGGAGGTATGGTCGGAACCGTTATGCCTACGGAGAGTGCCGATACGGAGAATTATCCTGTGATAAAAGACAATCAGGTTTATGTAGGGGTAGATTCAAGCCTGACAAATGAAGAGAGATTCTGCATGGTGGGATGGCTGGCAGGAATTGCTCCTGACAATATAAGTAAGGACACAACTAATGAGGTGAATGTTCAAACAAATTTCAATCAAGTCGGTCTGGTAAGCAACGACCAAGAACCGGATGATACGGAAGATACCCCGGGAACCGAGTGAAAACCATAAGAAAGGAGTAAATGATATGAATAGAAATATATTATACACAGGAATACTGCTGGGCGGTTTACTGGCCGCCTGCACTCAGGAGGACGAAATGATTCCGGACAACGGAGAAGAACCGGGAACGATTCAGTTTTCGGGGGCAGTATTGAAACATAAGAATGTGGAAACACGGGCAGAAGGTGATGCAGACGACAATGGAGACTCGGATCCGGATAATTATGATTATCTGAATGCGTCAGAGTCAACCAGAATTAACGATACTTTCTACATGTGGCAGGAATATACAGATGGTGATAATACCAACACGTATAATTATTTCCTGCCTTATAAACAGGTTGAGGGACAGAAAGGCGGTTTGGCACTGAATGAAACAGAAGCCGGTGAAGGTGCAACACCTTTGAGCTGGCAGGATAAAACGTACAAACATACTTTTTATGCTTGGACACTGCCGCAGGAGGTATTTAAAACAAATGATGGTGAAACACAAGTTGATGTAACAGAGCTTCCCGAATATGGAAAACAGGAAGCGTCACCTACCTTTAATAAGGGCGAATTTTACAGGACCGTTACGTTTGGTTCGGATGCGGACTTTGAGAGGTTTGTTGTTACGAAGAAAGGTCCGATCACGTATGATGAAATAGGAAAGGATGTCGCATTATTTTTCGACCGGCCGATAAGCAAGATCATGTTGAAAAGCGTGAAGCAGGTCAGTGGCGATGGTTCCCAAGTTCCCTATGAGGTATGTTCAATCGAATTCCCTAATCTTTCCAAGACAGCGAGGTTCTATCCATTTAGGTTCAAGAGGGCAGACGATGACTGTAGTGAATGCTTGTATCCCTCGAAGGAAGATAAAGGTGTTACTTGGGAGTGGAAAAAGGATGACAACGGTAATATTACTCCTTTATATGTGCATCCTTTCAAGTTTGGTCCTCCTGACGAATCCGGAGCTGCAAGCCCTGCAGGAAAGGAAGAGGATATGGTGACAGGCATCGAAGATGATTTAGGTTTTTTCCTTTTGACTATTAGTGACAAAAAAGATGAGAAAGCGCCATCCAAAACATATCCCGGAACGTTGAATTATCTGGCACTGAGTGAGTTGAAGGCAGGAGAAGGTCTGCTATTGAATTTACTGGTCAGTGATGGAGGTAATATTGTAGGTGTAGGTTGTACGATAGTGGATTGGGATATAAAAGACAAGGGGACCATCTCGCAATATCGCAAACCGGGAGTTTATACAGAGGAGGATGCTGAGAAGCTTCTGGCTGCATTGAAAACGAAAGAACTCACAGCTGATAAATTGAAAAAGTTGATTCCGGATTTGATTACAGAAGAAAAAGCTGATGGAAAAAACATAATAAGAATCAATCTTTTCACCCATGTCACTTGGGATGGAAATGAGAATGACAGATATAATATTCCGGAAGGCTGTATTCTGGATGGTAATGGCTATAACCTGACTTATGAGGGTGGTTTTCAGGGAGACGGTAAAGTGGAGGATATTTATAAAAATGGGGAACCATATACATATTCGGACGAGACCTCTTCCGATGATAGTCCGGAAGGTGAATAACCGCTCATCGGTTTAGGCAAAATTGCACAAACATTTCAGACGCAGTTTTTTAGACATAAGAATAAAAGAACATATTTATTTTAGGGATATTCAGTAAATGTCTTTAAACAGTAAGATGGCATATGAAGATGACTTGCTAATATCATCTCATATGCCATTTTTATTACCTATTTTTTCTCTCTGACCTAAAATCTTCTCCTTTTGGGCACGATGTTCCGGAAGAAACCTGAGACTTCTTCTAATAGATTCTTTATACTTATACTATGCAGCTTTCTTCTGTCTGTTTTTGATTTTATCAATCATCAATCATCAATATGGCGTTTGCCGTATGTATCCCAAAGAAAATCCACAGGATTTCTGTTTTCCTGTTCCGTGCTTTGACTTTCGATAGCGAATAATGCTGTTTTTGCGTACCGAAACTGCCTTCAAGCCTGGT
Organism: Bacteroides gallinarum DSM 18171 = JCM 13658; assembly: GCF_000374365.1. GTDB lineage: Bacteria > Bacteroidota > Bacteroidia > Bacteroidales > Bacteroidaceae > Bacteroides > Bacteroides gallinarum. The sequence continues at coordinate 1,335 of NZ_KB894171.1, read as the reverse complement.
GGCTCTTTCCCTGGAGAGTTCACTTCTGAGAACCTTCCTCAACGGCTCGTCCTTTGCAGCTCTTCCCTTGCGTACAAAGGAGGTTGATATCCCATATTTTGTACAGAACTTCCTGTTGGCATTATTAGCGTATATGGAATCGGCGGCCACACACCCTGCCCTTACATTCATCAACTTCTGATGCATACGGATACAATCTTTCAGACGTATGCCTTCATTGAATGCCTTGAAAGAGACGTGCTCGATGAACGAGATCCCGTCTATCTGTATGTTATTAACCTTTGCACCGAACTCGACGGATTTTGTCTCCTTGCCCCTTACGATAGGGCGTACGTAATGACGGTCAATACTGACAATACGGTCACTGATCTTCCTGTCTTCAAAGAGCTCCTTTTCCTGTACAAGGACCTTTCTGATGATGGAAAGCCGTTTCTGATAATCCTGTGTATATGTGAGTGAAGAGCTGTATTTTCTGTGAATGTCATCCCGTTGTATGATGAGTTTTTCCAGGAGTCTGATCATGCGACGCTTCAGCATCATCGTCCTCGAAGCCTTCCTCTTTCTTTTCTTGCAATAGGACAGATAGGATACCGCAACATCCGTATATTTGTTACGGGGACGCCTTATGCCGAGTTGCTCACAATGTATGCAGATATGCCGGTAGAGCCATTCGATGCTTTCCCAAAGGAGCTTCATGTCCGTAGGAAAACGCATATGACTTTCATAGCATGTGGCATCGGTCATACATACGTGAAGGTTCTCAAGATAAGGCTTCCAGTGTGAGGCAAGGATTTTCTGAAGGGAGTCAATGTCAAGACGGGATGCTATCTCATTACGGATAGTGCTGATTATCTTGTAGTTCGTTATAGGGTAGGACGGGTCTATCATGATACCACAGAACAACTGATAGTGTATGTTTCCGTTAAGATGTTCTACCAATAACCTGTCAGAGAATCCGGTGTAAGCCTTCAGTACCATAAGGGCTATCTTCGCGGAAGGACTGAAACTGTTCCTGCGACCCAAGCGGGATTGTGAAAGGCCTATCTCTTTGACTATACTCTCGAACGGAAACACGGAATGAAGACTGCCAAGTTCACTCGCATTAAAACTCTTACGATATTTTTCCAGAATATCGAATTCTGTAAACCCTAAAGTAGGGTGAATTTCTGAAATATTTTGTATCTTCGCCATATCAGTGTGGATATTTCCCCCGTTTTGGCCGTCAAACCGTATTTTAGGGGGGAATACCTAAAGATACAAAAAGCCAACTAATTCGCAATACTTTAAGTATGAATTAGTTGGATAATTTTATAGGATTTAATGAATATCCCTAAA
>NZ_KB894170.1 GCF_000374365.1 Bacteroides gallinarum DSM 18171 = JCM 13658 | reverse complement strand
CTTCATGGCGTCTTCTTTCATGCGCATGAATGTGGCATCGGGATCGGTCTTGGAATAGGAGTTACGTTCTCCAAGGACTTCAAGGTGATTGTCGTATTCCACCAGCTTGTCACGATACCCCTCAAGTTCCCTGACTTGTTTCTTCTTTTCGCGCAGGGTTTTCTTTTCTTCCTTGTCCTGTGTTGTAGGCTGGCGTTCCAGGACTTCTTTAAGTTCATCCACTATGTTAGAGAGCATGGAGGGAGTCAACTCCACGGATGTATCTTTTACAGAGTTCTCCTGTACAATGGCTTCATCCACCTGCTCCAGAAGGATGCGAATCTTATTCAGTAACCTTGTGCGGTTCTTTTCGATGCTCTTACGCCAGACAAAAGTATATTTGTTGGCCTTGGATTCAATCTTGGTGCCGTCGATATATTCCACGTCAAGACTGATGAACCCCTTGTTGGCAAGGACAAGGACCAACTGCGTGAAGACGTTGTTTATCTCCTCCTTTACACGGTTACGAAAACGGTTGATGGTTATGAAATCCGGATGCTCATGACCGGCAAGCCACATATAATGGATGTCACGCAAAAAGAAGCTTCTCTATTTTACGACAGGAATAGATGTTATTCACGTAGGCGTAGATAATTACCTTGAGCATCATTTTAGGATGATAAGCTGAGCGCCCCGTTTCTTTATAAAGCTTCTTGAAATTATCAAGATCGAGACTGTCAACAACTGCATTGACTATGCGGACAGGGTCGCCCGCAGCTATGTTTTCATCAATTCTTTGTGGAAAAAGAACCGTTTGGTTGGGAATGTAAGGACGAAAATGTAACTTTGCCATAACGAAAAAACTGATGCCTAAAGTTACATAAACTTTGGCTAATAACAAAGCCCGGGCTTGGGAAAGTCTGGGCTTTGTGCATAAAAAAGGTTGTGTCAACATTTTGACACAACCTCTCTTTTTATTCCGGTAATGAGAACCGTGCTGAAAAAGAGGTGGAGCGTTGTAAGGCTTACCGCTGTTTATAACTCCTCGTGCGCAAACTCCCCGTTAATCCAAAACGTAGCCTCCGAGCCCGTGAAGTGCAAAAGCACATAATTGGGGTCGGCAATGCCGCCGGGAAAATGATGAATGAACCACTCCTGCCACATCTCTTTACGGACGGTATCATCGGTCACGATTTCGACGGTTCCGCGTAGCGACACACTGTCGCCGTAATAAGAATAACAAAGCCCAGCCTTGCCGTTTTGCTTGAAATCTGCAACCTTTACGGAGTCAGCACCTGTTGCCAGCCATACTTCGTTGCAGCCTTCCGTATGTATTTTCGACATCGGTACGGGGCGGGGGAAGCCGTGGGCATCTATTGAAGCGATTGTTACCTCGCTGCATTGGGATAGTAACGCGGCGGCTTTCTCTGCGAGTGTCCTTTCATCCTTCCGCTTCCAGCGCTTCAAGTGGGGAAAGAACCGGTGCATTTGCTCTTTAGCTTGTTCGGGCGTGAGATTCCACCCCGTTTCCTTGTTCATCTGTTCGGTAAACTGGGCGCAAAATTCAATCATTTGGCTCATGGTGAAATCTTGGCTGAACTTACCCTCTTTGTAGCAGTACGTGCAATACTCTTCATTGGAACTGCCGTCGGCGTTCGTTCCCTTGTTCGTATCGGTCAAAGGCATACCGCAGCTTTGGCAAAAATCTTGTTTCATTTTGTTATTTTATTTTATTTTATTTTATTAGTTATGGGGGATAATCCTTGTCTTTGTAGAGATTATCCGGATTGTATTTTCCATTTATAATTTACTGTAAGAGCTTCGTTATTTTATTTTCTACTTAGTTTAATTAATGCCCGTAGAGAACGTCCTAAAAGCCCGACAACCCGGATGCACTATTCCCTTAACGAGTTTCATTCTAAGTTGTACCGCAGTTTACCGGCTGCCGCTCTCCAAAGATAATATAAAAAAGTAAAGTATGGGACAAAGTACAGAAATATAATTGAAAATTAACCGCTTACGAAACTGTAAGGCAAAGCTGAGTACCGATTCGATTCTCATCGCAGGCATGCTTCCTTTCTACATCCTTCGAAATAACATCTCGCTCCATAGACTGAACCTATTTTGTTTCGGCATGCCTCCCTCTACATCCTTCGAAATAACATCTCGCTCCATAGGCTGCACCTATTTCGTTTCGGCATGCCTTCCTTCTACATCCTTCAAATAACATCTTACTCCCTCTTTTCTATACCCCCGGAATAACAAGCCCGATTTTGTAGCACCCCCGGGAAACATATAACGGGAACACCTGCCTACGCCATACTCTCTGTATCGAGCCAGCGTCACATCCTATTTAAAAAAGGAACGGGCAGTAATGGCATTGTTCTATTTTATTTATATTTTTGTCCCCAAACACAAAATAAATCATATGAAACAGGACAGAGTCGTATTTTTGGATTATCTGCAAATTTTTGCATGCTTTTTAGTGATGATGGTGCATGCCAGTGAAGCATTTTACGGGGGAGGTGATGTGCCAATCCTCTCGGAAGCACATAAACTCTGGATTGCGGTCTGGGACGGAATGAGCCGTATCTCGGTTCCCTTATTTGTCATAACTTCAGCCTACCTGTTAGTGCCGATGAAAGAAAACCAACCGTGGGGCGAATTCTTCAAGCGGCGTTTCCTCCGCATTCTGCCACCCATGATTGTGTTCATGGTTATCTACGCCGTACTCCCGGTGTGGCAGGAAGGAGGCAGTTGGAAAGAAATGTGCGTAGCCGTCTGCAAGCTACCGCTCAATTTCCCGATGAACGCCTTTCACCTTTGGTTCATGTATCCCCTTATCGGGTTATACCTGTTCATCCCTATTCTCTCGCCCTGGCTACGTACGGCAACGGCCAAGCAAGAACGTATGTTCTTGTACCTTTGGGCATTGACCACCTGCCTGCCGTTTGTGAATAAATTCTATGGCGATGTGCTGGGACAATGCTGGTGGAATCAGTACTATATGCTGTACGACTTCAGCGGTTACCCCGGCTATCTGGTACTGGGACATTACATCCGCTACCACATCGACTGGAGCCGCCTGAAACGCTCCGTTATAGGGCTTGCCTGCCTGCTGTGCGGCACTTCCTTCACTATCCTCAGCTTCTACCTTCAAGCAAAGCCCGGTACTCCGCAGCAGCTTGCCGATTTGGAGATAGCATGGTGTTTCTGCATCATCAACTGCGTAGTAGCCACTTTCGGAGCCTTTCTGCTGTTCACTACTATCCGGAAAGAAGGCAGGGCTTACAGCCTGGTCAAGAGCATCTCCGTGAACAGCTACGGCATGTTCCTGATGCACCTGCTCTGGTTGCCGTTCTGGTTCTCGGTCATACAGCCGCAAACATCCGTTGCCATCGCTATTCCCCTTGTCAGTGCACTCACCTTTGTCAGTTGCTATCTCACAACGAAACTCATCTCATATCTGCCCGGTAGCAAATGGGTGATAGGATAATAAAAACCGAAAATATGCCAAGATTTACCACAAGATTACACGAGCTCACACACATTGAAACATTATACGACCTTATCGGTTACTTATCCATAATAATCTGTGTGAGCTCGTGTAATCTGTGGTAAAAATAATCCTGACAATTAGAATAGTTTAGTTCTCGTCCGGCTTGAAGTCGATAGTCATGTAACGCTCGCCGTCGTACAGGCTTCTCACGCGGATATTAAGCCCGGTCTTACCCGGTAACAAGCCGGCAATTTTATCCAGCTTGAAAGAAACGAGCCCCTGTCCCGGCTTGCTGGGCTCGTCATCGTAAGCATTCTGACGGAACTCCAGCGTGATGTAACCCTCCTTGTCGTTCGCGCCGTCGGAAGCCTCGTTGACTATCAGGTTCAGCATATGCTTCTTGTCGGCATTGCCGCTATGATATAACTGGTATTGGATATTCAGGTAATTGTCCGTAATCCACATATTGGTAATGTTGATACGGTCGTCGCCGATGCTGTCGGCTTTCTCGGCGGGCATGAAGTAAATATCCTTGGTGAGGATATTCTCCACATGGTTAATCTTGGCATTATAGTCGTAGCCGTCCGCCTTCTCGTCCAGTAAGTTGAAGTACACGAAGGCGCGCTGCCCTTCTACCAGCGTGTAGTTATTGATTTGGGTGGTGTCGCCGGGATACATCCTGGTTCCCTCGTCGAGGGCGAAATAGTAGTCTTTTCCGTCGATGATGCGTACAGTGCCGATAGTGAGCGATGAACGGTCGTCGTCGTCCCAATCGTCCAGACAGGACTGCAACAGGGGCACAACCATACATAACAGCAGCAATACGGCAAATGCTTTTCTAAACTTTTTCATAAGTAGAGGTTTTATAACTGGTTCTGTTTTTAAATCTTGTATTCAGGAAATGCCCGAACTGCATAAATACTGCTTATAAGATTGTTAAAGAAGATAAAGAATAGAAATCTTGTTTCGCGGATGCAGTATTTTTGTGCCCGTTGCATTTATAAGGTAAACACGTGTTAAAAGAGAGAATGGAAGAACAGGTATTGGCAGAGCGCTGCAGGCAAGGCGACAACCTTGCCCGCAAAGAACTGTACGAGCGGTATGCGGGGCGGATGCTCGGCGTATGCCTGCGCTATGCCGGCGACCGGGAAACCGCGCAAGACCTGATGCACGACGGCTTCCTGAAACTCTTCGATTCTTTCGATAAGTTCACATGGCGGGGCGAAGGTTCCCTGCGGGCGTGGATGGAGCGTGTAATGGTGAATACGGTATTGCAGTATTTGCGGAAAAACGATGTGATGAACCAGTCCGCCGCTTTGGACGATGTGCCCGAGGCGTATGAAGAACCGGACGCCTCGGTGGTAGATGCCATTCCTCAAAAAGTACTGATGCAGTTTATCAGCGAGCTTCCTGCCGGCTACCGTACCGTATTCAACCTGTTTGTTTTTGAAGATAAGCCCCATAAAGAGATTGCCCGGCTGCTGGGCATCAATGAAAAGTCCTCGGCTTCGCAGTTGGTACGTGCCAAGGCTGCTTTGGCGGCGAAAGTCAGGGAGTGGATGAAAAAGAACGCATAAATGAAAAAACGTATGGAAGATGAATTGTGGATGCGAAAGATAAAGGAGCGGTTGGACGATTACTCCGAACCGTTGCCCGTTTCCGGCTGGGAGCGGCTCGAGAAAGAATTGCCCGTCTCGAAGCCGCCGGTAACTGTAAAACGGCGCATCATTCCTTTCCGCCGGTGGGCTGTGGCTGCCGCTGCGGTGCTGCTTGCAGCAGTGTCGTCGGTCAGCATATGGTTGCTGCAAAGCCCCGTAGGAGAGGAAGTGCGGAATACTTCCGCCCCCGCGCTGGCAGTTGCCCCGGATAAACTGCCGGAGCAGCAGACCCCCTCCGTACGTACAGAGATAACGGAACCCGGCTATCGTGCGCAAGGACAAGCGCCGCAGGAGAGCCAGGCACACCGTCCCCTGTTGGCACAGCAACTGGATGCCGCAGGCGGAACCGGGCATGAAGCATCACAATCTTCGAGTGCCGGGTACAAGGCGCAAGAAAATGCGCAAGCACAGCCCGCACCGATAGCAACAGCAACAACAGCAGCAGAAATAGCAGCAGCGGTAGAAGAAGAAAAAGAAGAAGCAAAAGCAAAAGAAGTAAAAGAAACCGCTCCTGCCGCCACCGCTGAACCTACCGCTACTACCGGAGCCGGGGCAGAGGAGAAACGTCAGGTTGAACGCCGTCGTCCGTCGGGCAAAGACAAGCTGCACTTACCCGTCGGAAAACCGAAAAAAGATAAGTCGCGCGGTTGGTCGGTAGGCTTGGCAGTAGGCAATACGGGCGGGCTGATTTCGGGCAATAGCGTAGGCGGAGGCAACCCGATGCAAGGCGACGCAGGCTTCGGTTATTCCGGCGGCAGAGTAGACCTCAATACGGTAGTCAACTCCATTATGGATGTTCCGGAAGGACAGGAACTCGTATTCAAGAACGGCATGCCCTATCTGATGAAGAACGAAGACCAGGTAGTGGATATAGACCACAAACAACCTCTATCCTTCGGCTTCTCGGTGCGCAAGGGGCTTGCGAGAGGCTTCTCGGTAGAGACAGGACTCACCTATACCTACCTTGCCTCCGATGTGAAGTTTGCGGGAAACTCGGCGAAGGTCAGCCAGAAACTGCATTACCTGGGCATTCCTCTGCGGGCAAACTGGAACTTCGTAGATAAGACTTCCTTTATCATGTACGTTTCCGCCGGCGGCGCCATGGAGAAATGTATTTACGGTAAGATAGGCAGCCGGAACGAAACGGTAGACCCCCTGCAATTCTCTGTAATGGGAGCGGTGGGTGCACAGTACAACATAAGCAGAAGGGTAGGTATCTATGTAGAGCCGGGAGTATCTTACTTCTTCGACGACGGTTCCGAAATCCAGACGATACGGAAAGAAAATCCCTGCAACTTTACCTTGCAGGGAGGAATACGGTTGACGTACTGATAAGAAATAGTAAACCAAGAGTAGCAAACCAAGAACACCAAGCCGCTAAGAACGGTAAGCCAATAACACCAAACCACAAAGAACAGCAAACCCCTAAGAGCACCGAACCATTAAGGACGGCAAGCCGCTTAATTGACTACCACCGTGGCAAAGTACTCCTTGAACAGCCGTTCTGCCCGTTCCAGTTGCTCCGGCGTATTCTCCGCCACCTCTTTCAGCCGGTAATCCCAGCCCATTGCCTCGTATTTATGTACCCCCAGGCGGTGGTAAGGGAGTATCTCCACCCGCTGTATGTTCCGGTACTTGCCGAGCCGCTCGCCCATGCCGCGTATATCTTCCTCGAAATCGCTGTATCCCGGAACCAGTACATAGCGCAGCCAGAACGGACGCTCCCGCTCTTCCAGCCATTCGGCGGTGCGCAGGGTTTGCCCGTTGCCGCGTCCGGTCAGCATGCGGTGGCGTTCGGGGTTGAACTCCTTGATATCCAGCAACACCAGGTCTGTCATGTCCAACAATTCTTCCACCTTTTCATTCCATATGCCGCCATTGGTATCGAGGCAGATGTGGATGCCGGCGGCTTTCAAATCCCCGAACAGAGGTATCAGCGCCTCTGCCTGCAATGTAGGCTCGCCGCCGGAAAAAGTAATTCCCCCCTTCTTCCCGAAAAACGCCTTCTGGCTGATTGCCATTTGCAGGATTTCACCGGCAGGAGTAGGGTTGCCTCCCCGGATGTCTATGGTGTCAGGATTGGCACAATAAAGGCAGCGGAAAGGGCAGCCTTGGAGAAACACCACGAGCCGCAGCCCCGGGCCGTCGAAAGTACCCATCGATTCGTATGAGTGAACGTTAATCATAATCGCGTATAGTTATTAAGTAAGGATGTACCGGAAAAAGAGGCACGGACTACATGGATTTGTCCGGATTCTCTGTCTAATCCGTGAAACCCGCGTAATCCGTGCCCGAAAAATCATACCCTCAGGGGCGTTGCTTACATTCTTTCATGGAACGAGCGGCTGATAACCTCCAACTGGTGTTCGCGGCTCAGCTTCACGAAGTTTACGGCATAACCGGAAACGCGGATAGTAAGCTGCGGATATTTCTCGGGATGCTCCATGGCATCTTCCAGCATTTCGCGGTTCAGCACGTTCACATTCAAGTGGTGAGCACCTTTGGTGAAGTAACCGTCCATCATCGTAACCAGGTTCTCGATGCGCTCCTCAGCAGTGGGGCCCAACGACTTCGGAACAATAGAGAACGTGTTGCTGATACCGTCCTGCGAGTCGCGGTAGCGCAATTTGGCTACGGAGCTCAGCGAGGCGATAGCACCGTTCTTGTCGCGCCCGTGCATCGGGTTGGCTCCCGGAGCGAAGGCTACGCCCTTGGCGCGTCCGTCGGGAGTGGCGCCGGTCTTTTTGCCGTACATCACATTGGAGGTGATAGTGAGCAGCGACAGGGTAGGGCGGGCATTCTTGTAAACGGGTAGCTTCTTCAACTCCTCGCTGAAGTAATACACCAGGTCTACGCCGAGGTGGTCTACCCGGTCGTCGTTGTTGCCGAAGCAGGGGAAAGAACCTTCGATGTCGAAGCCCTCCGTCAGACCGATGTCATTGCGGCGCGCCGTAACCTTGGCATACTTGATAGCCGACAGCGAGTCGATAGCAATGGAAAGGCCTGCCACCCCGTAGGCAAGGTTAATGCGCGGGTCGGTATCGACGAATGCCATTTGGGCTTTCTCGTAGTAATACTTATCGTGCATGTAGTGGATGATATTCATAGCCTCATTGTAAACGCGGGCTATCTCCGTCAGCACTTTCTTGTAGTTCGCCATTACTTCTTCGAAGTTCAGCGTGTCGTGAGTCAGCACGGGGATGCCCTTCACCATTACAGTCCCGGTGTTTTCGCAGCGTCCGCCGTTAATGGCGAGCAGCAGCGCCTTGGCAAGATTGGCACGTGCGCCGAAGAACTGGATTTGCTTGCCGATAGCCTGGTAAGATACGCAGCAGGCAATACCGTAGTCGTCGCAGTTGCGCACTTCACGCATCAGGTTGTCGTTCTCGTATTGGATAGAGCTGGTGTCTACCGATACTTTGGCGCAGAAATCCTTGAAACCTTCCGGCAGCTCGGGGCTCCACAGCACGGTCATATTAGGCTCGGGAGACGGGCCGAGGTTGTACAGCGTTTGCAGGAAGCGGAAGGAAGTCTTTGTCACCTTCACACGACCGTCGTTGAAACGTCCGCCGATAGCCTCGGTTACCCAAGTAGGGTCGCCGGCAAAGATGTCGTTGTAAGACTGCATACGCAGGTGGCGCACCATGCGCAGCTTGATGATAAACTGGTCTATCAGCTCCTGTGCGAAAGTTTCGTCGATGTTACCGTGAGCCAAGTCGTACTCGATGAAGATATCCAGGAAAGAAGATACGTTACCCAACGACATGGCAGCACCGTCCTGCTCCTTTACGGCAGCGAGGTATGCCATATATACCCACTGTACGGCTTCCTGGGCGGATGTGGCGGGGCGGCTGAGGTCGAGGTCGTAGTACTCGCCCATGACTTTGATGTCCTTCAAAGCCTTGATTTGCTCTGCCACTTCTTCGCGCAGGCGGATACGCGCTTCGGTCATCGGACCGGTCAGGTTGCGTAAATCCTCCTGCTTGGCTTCAATAAGGCGGTCTATGCCGTACAATGCCAGGCGGCGGTAGTCACCGATGATACGGCCGCGGGCGTAATTGTCGGGAAGCCCGGTAAGGAAGCCCAGCGAGCGGAACGAACGTATTTCCTCGGTATATACGTCGAATACGCCGTCGTTATGCGTTTTGCGGTAATGCGTAAAGATATCTTTTACCTTATCGTCCACTTCCACGCCATTCTCGCGGCAAGCCTTTGCCACGACGTTGATGCCGCCGAAAGGCTTGATAGCGCGTTTCAGCAGCTCGTCTGTCTGCAAGCCTACGATAAGCTCGTTTTCCTTGTCAATATAGCCCACCTTATGGGAAGTGATAGTAGATACTGTGGTATGGTCTAATGCACGGACGCCATTGTTGGCTCTTTCTTCTTCCAGCGCTTTCAGGCAGAGCTTCCAGATGTGCTTGGTACGCTCCGTAGGCCCTTGCAGGAAAGAGGCGTCTCCGGTGTAGGATGTGAGGTTCTTACTGACGAAATCGCTTACATTGATTTCTTTGCTCCAAAGCCCGTCGATAAAGGTTTTGTTCAATTCCATAATATTCTTTTTTGAAGGTGATTAGATATGTTATCCTTTAGAGCGTGCAAAATTATGGAAATTTTTCCGTAATTGCATAATAAAGCGGGCAGTTTTTATGTTGAAGAACATAAAATAACCATTATTAGGTAGCAGATACGGCCAACTGCCGGTTGCCGCATGCCTGTGAAGTGATGTTTGCATTTCATCGGATTGATAGCCTCTTACTGATAATTATTCCTCCCGTGCTATTATATTTCTCGTCCGACAACTGTTTTCTTTTCGTCCAACAGTTGTTTAGTTTTCGTCCAACAGCTATCGGACGTAAACAAAACAATTGTCGGACGGAAAGATTTCAGTGACGAAAGCCTACTTCTTGCCCTGCCGCACATCAGCTTTTAGTGGCTCCGGATTTATTTTATTTTGGATTTATTTGTGAATTAAGAAAAGATGTACTACCTTTGCACCGCTTTAAGAGAAAAAGCGCTTTTTGAAAAGGAAGTTCAAAAATGTTTTGGAGAGGTGGCAGAGTGGTCGATTGCGGCGGTCTTGAAAACCGTTGTGCTGCGAGGCACCCGGGGTTCGAATCCCTGTCTCTCCGCAAATTATTGAAAATCAATAAATTAAGTCTTGTAAATCGTTGGGTTTACGAGACTTTTTTATTTTCTATCGTAGATTAGCTGATATATAGGGTTCACCAATGGACTGTAGCACTTATCCCAAACTTATCCTTTTAAACTCAATCTATTATGGCAACCTTCAGACCAGCGATTTTTTAAGCAAAAGTTTTAAAGGGCGGAAGGTATAAAATTAGGATAGCCGTTTGTCATAAGCAAGAAACTTACTACATCATAACACGATTTACTATTGATAACTTATTCCGATTTAATTTCATTTATAATGTCTTTTTGCTTTTTTAATTGTGTTTTTCGATAATATTTTATTATTTATTTGAAAAATATATATATTTGTGTCGTTGTTAATGAGTTTTATGTGTATTTATGAAGTATTATCAACTAAACAAGGAGGTATTTATGAAAAGAAAATTAACATCGATGCTAGCCTTACTGTTTGTATGGATAGGTGTAGCATGGTCGCAAGAAGTAACAATAAAGGGTGTGGTAACTTCCGAAGAAGACGGATTGCCCATTGCCGGAGCCTCGGTATTGGTGAAAGGTACTACCTTGGGGACCATTACAGATGTGGATGGCAATTTTGTGATTTCAGGAGTGAACGCTGACAGCAAGACCTTGGTTGTATCATTTGTGGGGATGAAGAGCCAGGAAGTAGCGATAAAAAAAGGAGTACTGAAAATTGCGATGAAGTCCGATACGGAGTTACTGGATGAAGTATTGGTTGTTGCGTATGGAACAGTGAAAAAATCAGCCTTTACGGGTTCAGCAGCAGTTGTGGATCAGGAAAAAATAAAATCCCCTGCTGTGTCTTTTGACAAGTCTTTAGCAGGGCAGGTATCGGGTGTACAAGTTATGTCGAACTCTGGACAGCCAGGCTCCGGCACTTCTTTTCGTATTCGTGGCTCCGGTTCGTTGAAAGCTTCGAATGAGCCTCTTTATGTGATAGATGGCGTTGCCACGACTTCTACAGAGTATAGCTCTATTGCAGAAGAGAATGAATCCAGTTCAAATATATTATCTTCTATTAATCCTAATGATATCGAATCAGTCACTGTGCTAAAAGATGCGGCAGCTGCGGCTTTGTATGGGTCGCGTGCTGCTAATGGTGTAGTTATGATTACTACAAAAAGTGGAAAAGAAGGAAAGGCTCGTGTTAACTTTAACGCACAGTTCTCGTGGTCTAAGTTAGGAAAGGCTTATGATATGATGAGTTCCGCTGATATGTATAAAATGATTTATCAGGGATACCGTGCCAAGGGTGAAACCATGGAAGAAGCGAATGCCAGCACACAGGGTACACTAACACATAATCCTTATAATGTAGGAAATCCGTTGGATGAAAATGGAAATTTGGTTAATGGTGCTAAATTGGTTGTGGATACGGATTGGCAGAAGGAGGTGTTCCGTACCGCTCCTTCACAGGATTATAATATGAATGTAAGTGGAAAGAATGACAAGACGAATTATTTCTTTTCGATAGGATATACAAAGCAAGGAGGTATAACCCCGGCGAGTGATTTTAAGCGTTATTCGGCTAAAGCCAATATTAATACCAACGTAAATAAATGGTTTAATGCAGGTTTAAATGTTACATTCTCTCACTCTATTCAAAATACTACGGTGGAGAGTTCGGCAGGTGCGAGTCCTTTATATAATGCATTATCTTTTCCTAATGCGGTACCTGCGTATATTGTAGATGATGAAGGTAATCCGGTTCTTGATGAGAATGGTAACAAGCAATATAATTTTACCAATCCTATTTCTCGTGATTTTAATCCTCTGGCAATACCTTCAATGGATGTTAATAGAAGTAAATTTTATCGTTTACTGGCTTCTGGTTATGCCGAGATAACCTTCTTTAAAGGATTTTCTTTTAAAACGGTTTTTTCTCCGGATTACGTGTCAACGGACGAGCATCGTTATTGGAATAAAGAACATGGGAACGGTCCTACTTATAACGGACGTTTGGATAAATATCATCATGTAGATTTGATGTACACATCTACCAATACATTTAATTATACGAGCGTTTTTAAAGATGTTCATAGCTTAAATGTAATGGCTGGCTTGGAGTACTGGCAAAGTTCTTATGAAACATTGTATGCCGGAGGCAGGGATTTACTTGGAGATATGCAAGAATTGGCTGGTGCTTCAGGCTCTTTCTCTCCTTCTTCTGAGACGACTAAAGAAACTTTGATTTCATATTTTGGACGTGCTGAATATGCATATAAAGATAAGTACAATTTTTCGGCAAGTCTTCGTGCGGATGGTTCTTCTATTTTTGGAGCTGACACCAAGTGGGGAACGTTTTGGAGTTTAGGAGCATCTTGGCGAATTAATCAAGAGGATTTTCTTAAAGATATCGAGTGGGTTGACAATCTGAAACTTCGGTTGAGCTATGGTACTTCAGGTAATAAAAGTGGATTGGCCCGTTATGCTTCTCTGGGCTTATGGACGACTTCTTCCGATTATTTATATGGCTCGAATATTGGAGTTGGGCACGAACAATTGGTAAATGCGTTATTAGGTTGGGAAAAGCAGGGAATGTTTAATGTGGGAATTGATTTTAGTTTCTGGAATCGTTTTTATGGGTCGGTCGACTTTTTTCATAAAACATCGGACGGACTGCTGTATGATGTTCCATTGGCTTTACAAAATGGTTTGAGTTCAATCACGATGAATGCGGCAAAGACCTCTAATACGGGATTTGAGATCGCTTTGGGGGCTAATATATTAAGAGGACCATTCGTTTGGAATATGGATTTGAATGCTTCATTCATTAAAGATAAAATTAAAGATTTGAATGGGGAAAATGATGTACGTATGACGGATTATCAAAAAATCTGGTCTGTCGGAGGTAGCCAGTATGAGTTTTACATGCCTACTTGGGCAGGAGTAGACCCTGATAATGGAAATCCCCTTTGGTATAAAGTCAATGACGATGGAACACGTACTACTACTTCTGCTTATAGTGAAGCCACTTACGAGAGACAAGGCCGGGCTACTCCATTGGTTTATGGTGGTTTTATAAATACTTTTTCTTATAAGAATTTTGATTTGACGATTCAATTGAATTATTCTTTGGGTGGCAAGATTTATGATAATATTTACGCTGGTATGATGCACGACGGAACTACTACTGCTCAAAATATGCACGTAAATGCATTGGAAGCTTGGACGACCCCGGGACAAAAGACCAGCGTTCCTAAATATGCTATTAATAATGCCACGAATTCAGCAAGTTTGTCATCTCGTTTCCTTTATGACGCAACGAATATAAAGGTTAAAACAATTACTTTGTCATATACTTTACCTAAAAATTTAGGAGTATTCTCCAAAGTAGTTTCAGGAGCAAAGCTTTGGGTCTCTGCTGATAACTTGTGTACCTGGTTTGCGGACAAAGGGTATAAGGGTTATGATGATATTGATATATACGGAGTACAAGGATATAAGACTTATCCGTATTCATTCCCTACTCCGCGGACATTCTCTATTGGTGCAAACTTGACTTTTTAAAATTTAATCTAAACAGATATTGATATGAAAGCTAAATATTTATATGTTGTATTATTTTTACTCTCATTTTCATCTTGTTCAGATGATTTGCTTTATCAGGAACCGTCTACTTCTTTAACGGATGAGAGTGTGCTGGAAAGTGCAGAAAATGTTAAGGCAGTCCTAATGGGGGCATATTCTTGGACTGGTCATTTTCATTATTTGACTATCGGCCAAGTTTCACTCGATGTAATGGGAAATGACTTGAAGATAACAAATGGTAACTATCATTATTCTACATATAACTGGCTGATGTATTCGTATGCTTACCAGCAGTATCCTCGCGAGTTTGACGGTTGGTGGAGCGCTTATTCTCCTTATATGTGGGAAAAAGCTTATAAAGCGATAGATGAATGCAATCAGATTATTGTAAATGCAGATAAACTTCCTGAAGGCTGTGAGGACTTGTTGGCGCAAGCTTATGGAATTAGAGGTTGGAACTTTTTAAATCTGTATCATTTGTATTGCGCTTCATATACGTCTGCCGGTCCTTCGGGGCAAGGTCTTTTTTTGCGTTTGACCCCTGCTGATGCCGCAGGAGATAATGTACCGAGAGCTGATTTAGCTACATCTATGCAGCGTATAATTGACGATTTTACTTATGTATATGAAAATTCTACAGGTACAGACACTTATTTTATAAATAAGCGTGCTGCTGCTTTGTTATTGGCCCGAACTTATTTGGATATGGGGGAATATGATAATGCAAAGATGTATGCAGAAGCTGTTGGCAGTCCATTTGACGGGTCTGATTTAATGACTAAAGAGGAATATCAATCAGGTTTCAATACTATCAACTCAGAGTGGCTATGGGGATTTAATTTCACTTCGGAAACAACCAATATCTATGCTTCCATACCTTCTTTTTATCAGGTAGCGGTAGCTAAGGATAAAAATTCCGGCTATGGAACAGCCGGTTACGGTACTCAGGTCGACTATGATTATCTGTTGGAAAATGGCGTGGATTATTTGGTGGGCTATGGAACTGTAAGGGCTGCAAAATCATTTGTCGATATATTTGAAGATAATGATTGTCGGAAACTGTTTCCTTTTTATCTGGATAGTAAAGATGGCTATATAACTTCTAAATTTACATCTAAGGTTTCCTTAGGTATAGCCGACTATCCGATGTGCCGTTTATCTGAAGCGTATTTAATAGAAGCTGAGTGTTTGTTAAAAGGCAGCCAGCCTAATCATGCAAAAGGTTTGCAGATATTGAATGCATTGCGTGCAAAGAGAGGAGAATCTCAGCTTACTTCTGCTCAGTTTACATCGGATGAAATATGGAAAGAACGCCGGCGTGAACTATATGGAGAAGGGTTTGCTTTGCCGGATATCAAACGTTTACAAAAACCATTGGAAAGGGTCGGAGAAGAACATTGGAGTGATGTGATTAATTTGCCGGCAAATAGTCCGAGAATGATGTTCCCGATTCCTGCTGATGAACTGGATTATAATAAGAGCACCACATCAGATGACCAGAATGAATATTGGAGATAGTTATTTGTACACAAAGTATTTGTCGGAGTTATGATAACATGAAGGTACAAAATGAAACTCAAAACAAATTTAATGAATTACTTATAAATGGAATATGAAAATATGAAAAAGATAGCGGTAATAGTTTGTATGGCATTGGGCTTATGCGGGTGTGGAACTAAACAGGGCGATAATACCTTGGTGCTTGATTTTGAAGGCCGTTCTATAGATATTGCGCCTTATTTTAAGGATTTTCCTTATTCTATATTTACTATTAGTAAGGAGGGAGACAAACTTCTGTTTTTCAAAACAGGCGAAAAGCAAACACTCCAGTGGATGAATATTGCTAAAGGAGCTGATTTATGCGAAGCAAAAGATGTGGTAGATATAGATTTTGCTAAAAGAAATGGCTGGCATGCTCGATATAATGCGAATGATAATATGGTTTATTGGATTGGCGATGAACATAATGAAGAAATCATAAACATCTATCGTACAGTACCAGGGTCTAATCAAGTAGAGAAATTGACAGATGTTCCCTATATATATGCGTGGGATTTTAATCCTGACGGAACTAAAATTGCTTATGTTTCTAGAATGGGGCAAAATGAAAAACGATTGGATGAACTGCACATTTTAGACCTAAAAACTTTGCAGGACAGTCTGTTGAGAACAGATGACGCTGATTTTCGATATACTTGGGGAGATATTAGTTGGCAGCCAGAAGGTAAAGGAGTCATGTTGTTGGCTTTAAAGGATATGGACCGTACTTATACTAATGTTCTGTATATAGACTTAAAGACAAAAACTTCAAAAGTGCTGACCGATCCGTCTAAAGAAGGAAGTCTTTCTGGTACGATGGTACTACCTGAATGGGTTTCATCGGATAAAGCTTTGTTTATCTCTGACCAGGATGGGTATAATAACCTGTATTCATTTACTTTATCGACGGGTGAAGTAAAACAGTTGACTCATTATTCGATGAACTTGGATAATGTGTGTTTACTTTCCGTAAAGGATAAGAAAATGGTTTTTGCACTTCAAAGCAATCCTGTGCATACTAATATGATTTTGTTTGACCCAGAATCAGAAAAGGTTGTTTATACCCAAGAGTCATCGTTGAATTTGCAACTTGGAGGCGTTTCCGAGAATACGGTTACCATGTTGGCTGGTGGAACTACGACTCTGTTTCAAGTCGTAAAGGCGGTTGTAGAGCCGTCGCAAATAAAAATGGAAACAGTAATGGGTATCCCGGATGACCTGAAAAATAAGTTGGTTCATTCTACAGTTGAAAGATTAGAGATACCGACTTTTGATGTGGACTCTTTAACGGGTAAGCAACGTATTTTGCATGCTTATCTTTTTAAGCCGAAAAATCCATTGCCGGAAAATAAAAAGCTATTGATGGTTGAGTCCTTTTATGGAGGTGAAAATCAATATTCAGCCGAGTATCAGATACTTAATCAGGCGGGTATTTATGTGTTGAGTGCATCTCCTCGTGGAAGCGCAGGGTTTGGCCGTGATTTTGCAGCCATGAACGACCATGATTTAGGAGGTAATGAAACGTTGGATATGATTTATGTTTCTCGTTATGTAGCCGATAAGCTGAATATTCCTTCCCAACGGGTCGGAGTGTTTGGTATGAGTCATGGAGGGTATGAAACAATGCGTTTAATGACTTTCCCGGGTGAAGTAAATGGGCATAAAGCAGAGTTCCCGTTTGGATTCGGAATAGAAACGGCTGGTTTTTGTGATATTATCTGGCAACATCATCATTCTAATATTCCGGATTGGACTGCTCTTGAGGCTGGTGACCCTGTAAAGGATTCTTTAAAATTAGTCGACCGTTCTCCGATAACGCATGCTGATAAGATTACAGGACCATTGTTGTTGATTCACGGTGACCACGATAATAGAGTAGATATCGGAGGTTCCCAGTTTATGGCTGATAAGTTAAAGGATTTGGGAAAAACTTATCGCTTTGTTAAGTTTCCAGGTTTGGGGCATGGAATTAAAGGGGTAGAAAATAATAGAAAATATTATTCGGAGTGCTTTGATTTTATTGAATCAGAAGTATTGAATAAATAGAGTTTATACGGAATAAGGTTTTGGGGAATTGTTAGTCAAATACCCTAAAACCTTATTCTATATTCTATAATGCCTATTATTGAAAATTTATTCATCTACATCGAAGAACACACACACTGAACAGAACTGAGTAAGCATCAGCAGGAACTTACATAATAGCATCGCCATTGTTAGTTACATCATCCTTTATTGACATTGAATAGGCACTCGAATTTGCATTCCTTGTACTATAAGCACACATATATTTCAAAGGACTGCCACTCTTTTCATTTAATATTTAAAATGCGATAGGAGAAATTCTGTTATTGCCAACAGCATACCAATCTATCTTTTCTGTTTCCACTGTTGTAAGTACATCTGTTGTTCTTTTATATAAAGACTTGGTATTGAGATTGGCAATAAACTAAATAATTGCAATCTATCCCATGATAATTCTCAATCTGGCAATTTTTAAGGGAAAGGTCTTAAAGAACAGAAGGCATGGAATCAGGGGGCAACGTAAATCAGGATAGCCGCTTGCTATAAATAAACGTAAACAAGAAGGGGTAATGCAACAGGGTAGCGTAAAACCCTGAGGGATGCTCGCTTTATACATAAATTTAGTTAATCAGAACCAAAGGAAAGCCCTGTCCTTTCCTCCTCTAAACTGTGCCGTAACTCCTTGATTTTAACATTGAACGATTTTGAATCGGCATTGGCAAACGTCTGTCATAGAAGTTGATGAGAGAAGACGGAATAAGCCGGATAACGGAACGGCGTTTGCCTGCTTTGTGCAGGGTAGGGCTATACGGGTTTTATAATTTGATAAACAAGATAGAGGTGTATCTCGAGGTGTGCCGTCCGGGTAAGCAGTGGTGTCTACCGGTTTGAAAGCCGTGCTGTTGCGCCGGCATAGCCTGCCGGTGTATGTCCGGTTTACGGAATGCGGAGTAAAAACATTTAACTTTGTAAACGAGGCCGGCAAAGCGGCTTTCCAGGTAGGCAATAGTTATGGGAAGGCCTCGGCAGTATTGGGGCACGGAATTAATTCTTTTTCTGAAACTTCGGAATGAAATAAATGTATATTATGAAAATAAAGTGTTACCTTTGTCCCCAATTTAAAAACGTACTAGATAACTAAAGGATTAATCAAATATCTTACTTATGCGCAGATTTATACTATTGTGTTTGTTGATGTTTACAGCGGCAAATGTGGTATTTGCCCAACAAATGACGGATGAACAAGTCGTTCTGTATGTGCAAGAGGCTCAGAAACAAGGAAAAACACAACAGCAGATGTTGGTTGAGTTGATGAAGAAAGGAGTCACGAAAGAGCAAATCCAGAGAATACAGTCTAAATATTCCGGCAAGTCGGACGGTAGTGTCGGAGAAGATGCCGATTTTATGGGAGAGGCGACTTCGCGTCTGCGCACTCAGAAAAGCTACGAAAACAAAAACAAAGATATTCCGCAGGACGACGATACCAGCGTGGACGGTATCAACTCTAAAAAACAAAGCATCAAAGGACTGCGTACAAAGGCCACCCAGCAACGTAGCGGATATGGAATGGGGCTGGATGTCGACGGGCAAGCAGGGTACTTTGGAAGCGATATCTATCTCAACGATGTGGAGATAGACCCTACCCAGCAGATTTTCGGACATAATATTTTCGATAACGAGTATCTGACGTTCGAGCCTAATATAAACGTCGCGACCCCCAACAATTATCGCCTGGGTGCAGGCGATGAAGTCATCATCGATGTATGGGGGGCTTCTCAGAAAACCATTCGCGAAACGATTTCGCCCGAGGGCACTGTGCAAATCGAGAATTTAGGTCCGGTGTACCTGGGTGGAAAAACCGTTGCGGAAGCCAACGACTATCTGAAACGTGAGTTCGCCAAAATATATGCCGGCGTTACGGGCGAGACTCCTAATACCGAGATAAAACTGACTTTAGGCGAAATACGTTCCATACAGGTAAATGTCATGGGAGAGGTTGCCGTGCCGGGCACTTATACCCTTTCTTCGTTCGCATCTGTTTTCCATGCACTGTATTGGGCGGGCGGAGTCAATAAAATCGGTAGCCTCCGCGACGTCAAGGTAGTGCGCGACGGAAAAACGGTTGCCGATTTGGATATCTATGATTTTATTATGGAAGGCCGGTTGAAGGACGATATCCGCCTGCAGGACGGCGATGTGATTCTTGTCAATCCTTATCAGACGCTGGTGCAGATATTGGGCAAGGTAAAGCGCCCGATGTATTATGAAATGAAGCCTACGGAGACAATCGCCACTTTGCTGAAATATACCGGCGGGTTTACGGGCGACGCATACAAAAAGGCCGTACGGCTTGTGCGTAAGAGCGGACGCGAACACCAGATATTCAATGTGGACGAAATGGATTATTCGGTATTCCGCCTCGAGGACGGCGACGTCATTACGGTAGATTCCGTCCTCAACCGTTTTGAAAATCGTGTGGAGGTGTGCGGTGCTGTTTACCGTGAAGGGCTGTACCAGTTGAGCGGAGAGGTGAATACCGTGAAGCAACTGATAAAGAAAGCCGAGGGCGTACGTGGAGATGCTTTCCTGAATCGTGCCGTAATCAACCGCGAGCACGAGGACTTGACGCGCGAGATTATCTCGATAGACCTGAAAGGCTTGCTGAAAGGTACGGTTGCGGATATTCCCTTGCAAAAGAACGATATATTGTATATCCCCAGCATTCAGGATTTGAAGGAAGAACCTACGGTAACCATTCACGGAGAGGTTGCCTCCCCGGGCACTTATCTTTATGCGGATAAGATGACTATCGAGGATTTGGTGTTGCAGTCCGGCGGTCTGCTCGAAGCTGCTTCCACTACCAAGATAGATGTTTCGCGCCGTATCAAGTCTCCTAAAAGCACGGACGACAGCAATGTCGTAGGCCAGACCTATACGTTCGATTTGAAAGACGGCTTGCTGATAGGCGAGGGAAGCGGGGACTTCTACCTGGAACCTTTCGACGAAGTGTATGTACGCAAGAGCCCTGCCTATCGTAAGCAGAAAAATGTGGGCATCATAGGCGAGGCGCTGTTTACCGGCACTTATGCTTTGTCCAAGAAGAATGAACGTTTGAGCGATTTGGTAGCTAAGGCAGGCGGTGTAACCTCCGATGCTTATGTGAGGGGAGCGCGTCTCATTCGCAAGATGTCCGAAGAAGAACTCCGTAGAAAAGAAGATGCTACCCGCATGGCTGTAAAGGTAGGTGCGGATTCCACTACCTTATATGTATATACGGTGGGTATCCACCTGGATGAAGCCTTGAAGAATCCGGGCTCGGACTACGACATGGTATTGCGCGAAGGCGATATCCTGTTCATCCCCGAATATGTAAGTACCGTGAAAATCAATGGTGCTGTGATGTATCCCAATACGGTATTGTATAAGGAAGGCGAAAACAGCCGTTTCTACATCAACCAGGCCGGCGGATATGCTACGAATGCCAAGAAACGCAGAGCCTTCGTCGTTTACATGAACGGTACTGTGTCGCGTATACGCGCCGGAAGCAAAACGGCAATCGAGCCCGGATGCGAGATTATAGTTCCGAGCAAAGACCCGAGCAAGCGTATGAGCGTTGCGGAAATGGTGGGCATGGGTACTTCGGTTGCTACTTTGGGTACGATGATTGCTACTTTGGTTAATCTCTTTAAGTAAATAAAAGACATGAGCGAAGACAAGATGCAAGGAGCTCCGCAGAAACCGGAGGAACAGGAAATAGACTTGATAGAACTGGCTCAGAAGGTATGGGCTGAACGCAAAATGCTCTATAAAGTATGCGGTATTGCCGCATTGATAGGGCTGGTTGTAGGATTCAGCATTCCTAAAGAGTATTCTACGGAGGTGACACTGGCGCCTGAGAGTAGCAGTAAGGTGAATGCCGGGAGTATGGGTGCGCTGGCTGCCATGGCCGGTATCAATCTGAGCGGTGCTTCCGGAGGGGAGGATGCTCTGTCGCCCGAGCTGTACCCTGACATTGTAAAGTCTACGCCTTTCCTGCTGGAGCTGTTCGATGTGAAAGTAAAAGACCAGAAGGGCAAGATAGATACGACCTTATATGCTTATCTGGACAAGTACCAGCGTTCATCGTGGATGGGAGCTGTGTTCTCCGCACCTTTCAAGGCGATAGGCTGGACTATGTCGTTGTTTAAGGATAAGCCGGAGAAGCGGACAGGCAAGGTCGACCCGTTTCGCCTGACCATGGACGAGGCACGGGTGGCAGAAGCATTGAGTAAACGTATTTTGGTTACAATCGATAAGAAAACGGGGGTTACGACTTTGGAAGTTACCATGCAGGACCCTCTGATTTCCGCCTCGCTGACAGATACGGTTATGCACTGCCTGCAAAATTATATCACGGATTACCGTACCAATAAAGCACGCCATGATTTAGCTTTTACTGAAAAACTTTATAAAGAAGCGAAGGCCGATTATGAGGAAGCTCAAAAAAAATATGCTACTTTTGCAGATGCTAACCAGAATATCATCTTATTGAGTTACCGTGCCGAGCAGGAGCGCCTGAAAAATGAGGTGGAACTGGCGTACACCGTTTATACGCAGGTTTCCGGGCAATTACAAATGGCAAGAGCCAAAGTGCAGGAAATCACTCCGGTATATACGGTCGTACAACCCGCCACAGTGCCGTTGCGCGCTTCCAAGCCGAATAAGGTCATGATTCTTATCGGTTTTGTATTCCTGGCAGGGGTAGGATGTGTAGGCTGGATATTATTTGTGAAAGATTTATTAAAAGGATGGAGAAAAGCAAACAAAGCGATATGATGGCTAATAGTATGAGTCGTTGGTGTGCTCTGCATACAGCACCAAAATCGGAACGTAAGTTGATGCAGCGTCTGAATGCCGCAGGATATACTGCATTTTGTCCTATGCAAATCGTATTCAGGAAATGGAACGGGCAAACGAAGGAAGTGTTTGCACCCCTTTTCCCCGGTTGTGTTTTTGTTGAGGAATCGGCCGGTGCAGCCTCTTTCGTCGCTTCACAAAACGCCGCTTTTATAACGGATGCCGAAGGCAGGAATTTATCCGTTTGTGCTGATAAGACCGAGCTGTCCGCCAAGTTTGCACAGTTGCTGGGATAGCCGTTGTCTTGTGGGTGCGGAGCAGGGCATCCTTGACTAATGCGGTGAATGACATCTGTATTTAAGGGAAAAATGCCGATAAGCGTTTTGTCATTCTTTAAATAAAGAGTAACCTGCCCGGAGAGCTTGTTTAGGCAAAATCCGGATGTTAAATGTAAGATATTTGAGAAGTAAACGGGATAGTTGTGTATATTTGCAACTGTTCCGTTCTTTTTTTGATAAATAAAAGGATAAATATCAAATCATATAAATATGAAGAATATATTTTGCTTGGTGTTACTGTTGTGTATCTCCGTACCAGTGCATGTATCCGCTCAGGATTCTTATAAGGAGTATGAGAGAAAAGTGTATGTATCTCCCCAGGGTGATTCATTGAAGTACCGTTTATTGCGTCCTGTTGTAGAAAAGCAAGGCGAAAAATATCCGTTAGTGCTTTTCTTGCATGGCGCTGGCGAACGTGGAAATGATAACCGGAAACAACTGACGCATGGCGGCGGTATGTGGCTCAATCCGGTAAATCGTGAAAGGTATCCGGCTTTTGTTTTATATCCTCAATGCCCGGCAGGAGATTATTGGGGATACGTTTCCCGTCCAACATCTTTCATGCCGTCCGGGATGCCCGAAAAGCCGGAGCAGACTGCCATAACCCGCACATTGAAAAGCCTGCTTGATACTTACCTCGATATGCCGCAGGTTGATAAGGAACGTATTTATATAATAGGACTTTCCATGGGAGGAATGGCAACTTACGATATGGTTATCCGTTATCCGGAAATTTTCGCCGCGGCCGTTCCGATTTGCGGCGCGGTGAATCCGGTACGCCTGGATGCTGCAAAAGAGGTTAAATTCCGTATTTTTCATGGAGATGCCGATTCCGTTGTCCCTGTCGAAGCCTCCCGTATTGCGTACAAGGCTTTAAAGGCTCTTGGAGCGGATGTCGAGTATATCGAGTTCGTCGGATGTGAGCATGCAAGTTGGAATCCGGCTTTTAACTATTATGATTTTATGAGTTGGCTGTTTGGGCAGAAAAAATGAATGGCGGGGGCTTCGTTTTCCTGAAAAGCTGTGCTTTAGGGACATTCAGTAAATAATATAAAATCAGCCAACTAATTCATACACAAAATATTGCGAATTAGCTGGCTTTTTTGTATCTTTAGGTATTCCCCCGCAAATAAGGTTTGAAGGCCAAAACGGGGGAAATTCCCCGACTAAGATATGGCTAAGATACAAAATATTTCCGAAATTCACCCAACTTTGGGCTTCACAGAATTTGATGTTCTGGAAAAATACCGCAAAAGTTTTAATGAGAGTGAGCTTGGCAGGCTTCACTCAGTGTTCCCGTTTGAACGCATGGCAAAAGCCGCAG
>NZ_KB894169.1 GCF_000374365.1 Bacteroides gallinarum DSM 18171 = JCM 13658 | reverse complement strand
TTTTGCCATGCGTTCAAACGGGAACACTGAGTGAAGCCTGCCAAGCTCACTCTCATTAAAACTTTTGCGGTATTTTTCCAGAACATCAAATTCTGTGAAGCCCAAAGTTGGGTGAATTTCGGAAATATTTTGTATCTTAGCCATATCTTAGTCGGGGAATTTCCCCCGTTTTGGCCTTCAAACCTTATTTGCGGGGGAATACCTAAAGATACAAAAAAGCCAGCTAATTCGCAATATTTTGTGTATGAATTAGTTGGCTGATTTTATATTATTTACTGAATGTCCCTTTGGTGCTATGCACGTAAAATGCTGGCTGTTGCCGGAAAGGTACGATGAGAGAGTGTGTCAGTATAGGATATAGCCTGCAATTCCTGCGAGTATTATCAGTAGTATGGGGTGTATGTTCCATTTCCAGGTAATTCCGAATGCACCGGCAAAAATCAGGATACTTTTGTAGTCGATAAAATTCTCTTTATTCATCAGCAACAGGGCTGCGGCGGCTATCAGCGAAACGGACATCGGTAGCAGTCCGGACATGGCAGCCTTGATATACTTGTTGTCCTTGCATTTTACGAAGAAGTAAGAAATGAGCAGCACTAATATGAATGAGGGCAGGCAGACTGCTACTGTGGCTACGACGGCTCCCCATACACTTTGGGTAACGGCATAGCCTACGTAAGTGGCGCTGTTGATGCCGATAGGTCCCGGTGTCATCTGTGAAATGGCTACGACATCGGTAAATTGCTGGAGCGTGAGCCAGTGGTAATGGTCTACTACTTCATATTGAATCAATGAGAGCATGGCATAGCCGCCTCCGAACCCGAACATTCCGATTTTCAAATATACTAAGATTAATTGCCAGTAAATCATGCTTGTAGTTTTGCCAGTTTATCCTTTAACCATAATGTGTAAATCAGCCCGCCTGCAATGCCTGCCAGGACGATGTACACGGGCGACAATCCGCACTGCCAGATAAGCAGTGTAGCGATAGCGGGAAGTATCAGTTGCCAATATTTCAGTTTTAAAGCGCGTACGGCGGAAATGCAGGGGAACACGATTAATGCGACTACTGCCGGACGGATACCGTTGAAAATACGTATCATCACTTGGTTGTCCTGAAAATGCGCGAAAAACATAGCTATCAGCATCATTATGGCAAAAGAAGGGAGTATGGTAGCCAAAGCGCACACCAGGCTGCCTTTTACTTTGTGCAGTTTATAACCGACGAATATGGATATATTCACCGCAAATACTCCCGGCAGCGACTGGGTCAGTGCGAACATTTCCATAAAATCGCTCTTAGTCATCCATTTTTTATTTACAATCTCCCGCTCGATAAGCGGTATCATGGCATAGCCGCCACCGATAGTAAACATTCCTATTTTGGCAAATGTAAGGAATAAGACCAGGTACTTCATTTCTTTCTTATATCTATACTAAAAGAGTTGCAAGGTAGGGAAAAAAATCCACTATTGCAACTCTTTTACAGTGTATGTCAAGATGTGTATTACTTCATCTTATTCAGGTTTTCCTGTGCTTTTCCGGGTTCTACCGTTAAGGCTTTGGTGAACCATTCTTTTGCGATTTCCGTGTCGCCCGACAGCCATGCCAATACACCCAGGTTGTTCCATGCACGAGGGTCGTCTTTTACTCTTTCCAGGTATTGGCCTGCACGGTCGAAGTCGCCGTAAACGATATTGGCAGAGGCAGCATTGATGTTGGCAACGATGTCTGCGGGGTAGTTGGCAGCAGCGATTTCATACACTTCCTTGTATTCTTTCGTACCCGGCTGGAAGTTCTTGGCTACGCCGTACATTTCCTGCAGGTTCAGCATTTTGGGATTGGTGTAAATCAATGTTGCCGCTTCCGCATTGCGGACTTCACGGATTTCGTAGTCTACGGAGATAGACAGACGGCGCAGGCGGGGATAGTATTCGTTCATCATGGTACGGTACGTGGTGATGCCCAGTCCACTTTTCAGCCGTGCCTCGCGCACATCGGGGTTAGTGTATTTATTGATGATTTCCAGTGCCTTGTCTGCGTATGCGGGTTTGTCTTCTTCGAGCATCTTAATTAGTCCGTTCCAGTCTTCGCCGGCCGAACTTACATTCAGTATGCTGTCCGGGAAGTTATAGCTTCCTCTCAGGTAGAGAGCGAATGAGTCTGCCCGTTTGGTTGCTACACGGTCATTGGTCTTGGCAGAGCCGTCGGGTGAGGCATATCCGCATACGTTGATAGCTTTGAAAGTTACCAAATCGCCTTCGGTCAGCGGGTTTAGGGTTTCTTTCAGCTTTTGCAGTTCGGTTGCGTTGTTCTTGAAATCGGCTTTGAATTCCGTACCGCCTACCGCATATTCTATATATAGGGTATTTTGTTCGGAGCGGACTTTCAACGGTTTTTCCGTCGGAGTGAGGTAGGATACCATGCTCATACAAGGTTCGCAAATTGCTCCTTTCTGGGGTAATGGTTCTTCTTCTACGACAATTACGGGTTCTATCACCCGGATTTCGGGCAGTTCCAGCAAACAGTCTTTTTTGCCTTCTTGCAATATCCACATGTCTGCCTGGTTCATCCATTCTTCGTAAGGAAGGCATATGGTATAGTTCACCAGGTTCTGACGGTCGGCAGATTTTCCTTTTATTATAGTATAGGGTGCATCATAATGGCCTTTCTTGGCAAGTTTGCGGTCTTTGTGGCGCATTTTGAATTTCTTCTTGCCAGTCACTACGACAGGCGGCAGAGGTTTATAGTTTTTTCCTGCAAATAGTACCGGAGTGAAAGCGTAAGATTGCGTGCTGTTGACTTTTACGGCTTCCATATCGAACTTGAAATCCAGCGTCAGCGTATCGTTCTCCAATGTCAATACGGGCTTGGTGACTTTTACCTCACCTGCAAATGCTGCCAGGGGCAGTATGGCAAACAGCAGACAGTATATCTTTTTCATATTCTTCTTTCTTTTAGTTGATGAATTTAGAGTGATTGGGTTTCTACCGTTTTGTATTTACGTTTGTGCTTCGGTCCGAAAGTGAAGTTGATACCTAAGTTTACATTGAGGGAGGCACGGCTGATAGGCGCTCCATAGGCGGATTCTAACTTACACATGGGTACATCCGCTCCTACGAAGAAGTTGAAACCGCGTGGGTGGAAGTTCAGCATGATGCCGGCATCGGAACCGAAATTGGATAGGGCGTAGTTTACCGATGCTTCGAACCAGGAGAGGGGAGCAACATTGGCGGAAACACGGGCTTCCGTCCATGAGTGCTTGCCCTGCATGCGGGTAGTGGAGAGGAAGCCGAAGTTCAGTCGGTCGTAGGCTGGCAGAGTGTACTGGGCGCCCAGGTGCAGGGTGGCTGCGAGGGCGGTAGTACGTTTCATGCCTTCGCCTACTTTGTCGAACTTCGCGAGGTCTGCCAGGTCGTCTACCAATTCGTCTACTTGGGTGTCCAGCTTCTTGTTAGTGCTGGTTCCGTCATCCTTTACGGAGATTTCGCTAAAACCGTCGAAAGTGAATTCTTTGCTCATTGTTCCTTTGGTTGTGTTTTTCCATGAAATGAAGCCGAGGTCGAGCAAAGAGGCGGAGAATGTCCATTCATCGTTCAGCTTGTAGGTTGCTCCCAGGTCGATAGCCATACCGAAACCGGTAGGGCCGAGGTTGTCCGTATCGAAATCCAGGTCGTCATAGGAAATCTGCCCGTCGCTACCTTCTTTCAGGGTCTGTGTTCTGTCTCCGTTGGCGTCCAGTGTATAATCGTCTTCCTGGTAGTTGCCGGTTTCGCCTTTGGTCGGTACGATGAGGCCTTTGGCAGACATGTAGAGCTCGGCATTCTTCGGGGTAATAGTCCATTTATCTTGCGATGCAAGGATGTTCAGTTCGTCGATGTGCATGGTTGCTTTTGCCAGTCCTACGAGGGCTTTCACTTTAGCACCTACTGTCAGGCGTTCGTTGATTTCGCGTGCATGGCCGAAAGCTATTTCAGCATAGTTGGTCGATACGATATTCAAGTTTTTTACATTGTAGTTGCTTCCCGTTTCGCTGGCTACTCCGTTTTTCATGAACTTGAAGAGTTCGTCGGGCATGAAAATATTGGTATTCGACTTTACGGAAATGCCGAATGTATTGAAGCCTCCCCAGGCATGGAAACCTAAGGAAAGTATCGATTCATCTATGTTGGCGCCTACTTTCAGCCTTTTGGGTAATCCTTTCAGGAATTCGGCACTGCTGACTTCTTCGTTCATAAAGGTGGTGAGGTCGCCGTTGGCTTTTTTGAAGATGAAGTCGCCTACACCGGCCGTGGACTGTGCGCCGATTGTAAGATTTCCCAAACCGGGGAGGCTGACGTAGCCGCGTTCACCCATAAAAGCCGGGTTGAGTTCGTGGCGATAGGTGCTTCCTTCCAGGAAATAGATTGAACGGCTGTTTTGTGTCTGTGCCATTGCGTCACTGACTGTCAGCACCGCAGTTGCTCCGGAGAGTATAATCGCTAAAACATTTGTTCTCATTCGTTTCATTATATATGATTGTTGAATCTTTTGTTTGTATCGTATGAAGTATGTTTCTCTTAGTTCAAATCCACTTTGATACCGTTGGGTATTTTTAGTTTCATGTCTTTAAGCTGTAGCCATTGTGAGCTTAACAACTGAACATCGGTTGCCTGTCCCGGTACGGCCGTTACTTTCAGTTTCAGACCGTCCAGCTTGCTGATAGCACCTTCTGCCGTTTCGTCCAAATTGATATTGAGCGTACTCGTAACCTCGGTTTTGCCGTCTTTGCTTTCTGTAATAGTACCTTCTACGGTTACATCGATGTCTTTTATCACGTTTCCGTTGACATCTACTGCGCTGACATTGTCGTCTTTGATTTCCATTGCCAAAGGAATGGTATTGACTGCATTTATCGAGAGAATGGCTTTCTTGATATCCACATCTTCAAGGTCGAGGTCGAAGTTGTCGATAGTTTCATCATATACGATTTTCAGAGCGCTACCGAAGTTCAGGGGGATGTCGATGTCGTAGTTACCTGTCATTTCATAATCTTTCAGTTCTACCGTATAATATTGTTCGTTTTCTACTATAGGATTTAAAACTACATTTACTACATCTGGTATTTTTTTTATTAAATTGTTAATGTCTGATACTTGGATATTTTGAACTGATTGAGAATTTTCTTTGTCACTCTTTCCTGTACGAGATAAAATGATTGTATTATCACCAGGAGCCAGTAAAATCTTATTTTTATCTTTGCTTTCATTACCAATTTTTACGGTAGAACCTTCTATTGTACTACCACCTTTTTCACCATACATGATTCCATTTAACACGATAGGGGTTTGCAATGGATTGTTAGCGATGAAAGAGATAAGCGGATTGGTTATATCAAGTTCGACTGCGTCGTCAGATAGAAAGTCTGGTAGATTTTCTAATTTTACTGTAGTGACAGTCTCATTTATTTCAGGTTTGATAACACCTCTGATGCTTTTTATAGGCATAGGAGTAAGTTCTACAGTTGGATTTATTTCTAATAATGCACCATTGACTGCGCTATTTACCGTAACTTCTGTTTTTCCAGTGATAGTTACATCATCATTGATAGTTATACTGTGTTGCTCGCCAGGATATTTCCCTTTATCAGTACCTGCTTGGGTTGCAAATTTATATCCTGTTAGTTTTAGCGGATAAATGTATTCTTGATTCAGTTTTAATTCTGATTCTGTAAGTTCCAAAGTTAGTATATTATTTTCCTTATTTAACTTAGGGTCTGCCATAAATTGTAAATAATAAGGGAAAGATATTACTAAACTCGCTTTAATGGATTGGTAACTAAGGTCTCCTGTTAGCTTAAATTTTAATAATAAGTCTGTTGGTTGTATACCTTGCAGTTCCCCTATTTCTATTACTGCTTTATCTATTTGAGTTGCAGTCGCTTTAATTTTACCCTTTTTCGGAATGATATTTGTTGTAATAACATTATTCTCGATTGAACTATGTTCATTTGCCGCTGTTATTTTTTCTATTGGGTTATCAGAAGAACCATTTACGGTTATTTGTTTTACGGTTGTTGTACTCGGGATAATTTCATCTTCTTTCAATAAATGATATTCCCCGTTATCCAGCACCTTCAAATCATCTTCGCTATTCAATTCTATGATTTTATCCAGCGTTATCCTCTCCGTATATCCTACGGGAATTGCCAAATGTTCGCCACCTGCACTGATTGTCATATCAATGTCCTTGTTTAAGTCATAACTGTTATCGATGCACGATGTAGTTACTCCTAACGATGTCAATAATATAACCGCAGCTATAAGCGGTCTTTTCTTTGTGTTTAGCATCATAATTCTATTGTTTATAATCGATTTCATTGTTTATGTAGCCTGTAAAAAAAAAATGGTAAAACAGAATAATTTATAGGAAATTTGGAATACTCTTTAAAATCTGCGCAAAGATATAAATATTCTTTAATCGTGCTTTAATAAAATATTAAAAATCTAATATTATATTTATGCAAGCAGATAAATGCTACATATAAAAAGTAGTATATATTTGTATTTATATATTTCATATATCTTACTATGAATTATTATTTAGTGGTTTATTCTTAAAACTATTTAAAACATATTTATGTGGTAAGGTATAATTCATATCTTTAACACCCGAAAAAAATAAACCGATAACTTAAAAAATGATACAGGTTATACAATTACAGGGAACAGATAAACGGCTTTATGAGCTCGTAGCACCATTGGTGATGAATCCTGAAATACTAAAACAAAATTACAACTATCCTTTCCGAACCTCGGAGAATTTTGTTTGGTTCGTAGCTATAAACAAGAGAAAAGTTATAGGCTTTATACCGGTAGAGGAGAAGAAAAAGGAGTGTATCATTAACAACTATTATATAGAAGGTAATAATGAAGATACCCTGAAACTGTTATTGGAGAAAGTCGTATCGGAAACAAACGCAGATAAGGAGTTGATTTCAATTACTTTCATGGAGCATTGTTCTCTTTTTAAAGAACTGGGCTTTTCGGAGGAAAAAGTCTGGACCCGCTACGTGAAAATGAAAAAAGACAGATAACTATGGCCTTACCTAAAAATGTATACGAACTTGCACAGGAACGTTTAGAACTGGTTTTTAAAGAGTTCGATACGATATGTGTGTCCTTTTCCGGAGGAAAGGACAGCGGTGTATTGCTGAATTTGTGCATAGATTATATCCGGCGTAATAATTTAAAGCGAAAGTTATGTGTGTTTCATATGGATTATGAAATACAATATACCGTAACCATAGACTATGTAGACCGCATATTGGAAGCCAACAAGGATATTTTGGAAGTTTACCGGGTATGCGTACCTTTCAAGGTTACGACCTGTACTTCCATGTATCAGAGTTATTGGCGTCCCTGGGACGAAAGCATGAAAGACATATGGGTACGCCAGATGCCTCCGAATTCTTATACGAAAGAGGCATTCCCGTTCTATACGGAGAATATGTGGGATTACGAGTATCAGATGCATTTTGCCAAATGGTTGCATACACGAAAAGATGCAGTACGTACCTGTTTCCTTATAGGTATCCGTACGCAGGAGAGCTTCAACCGTTGGCGTAGCATTCACTTGAACCGGAAATACCAGATGTACCATAATTATAGGTGGACTTCCAAAATAGGCAACGACATATTCAATGCTTATCCTATCTATGACTGGAAAACGACGGACATTTGGACAGCCAACGGAAAGTTCGGCTTCGATTACAATCACCTGTACGATTTGTATTATAAGGCAGGCGTCAATATAGAACGCCAGCGCGTAGCCAGCCCGTTCCTTTGCGAAGCGCAGGAAAGCCTGGCTTTATATAAAGTGATAGACCCTAATACCTGGGGAAAGATGATAGGGCGCGTCAACGGAGTGAATTTTACGGGTATTTATGGCGGAACCCATGCTATGGGGTGGCAGAGTGTGCGCATTCCTAAGGGATACACCTGGAAAAGCTTCATGCAATTCCTGCTTTCTACGTTACCCGAGGAAACCCGGCGCAACTACTTAAAAAAACTGACGGTCAGCATCGAATTCTGGCGGACAAAAGGAGGATGTCTCAGCGAGAACACCATTAAGAAATTGCAGGACGCAGGTATTCCTATCGAAGTGGTGAACTATACCAATTACAAGACGAACAAGAAGCCCGTCCGCATGGATTACCTGGACGATATCGATATTGCAGAATTCCGGGAGATACCCACCTACAAGCGTATGTGCATTTGCATCTTGAAGAACGACCATGCATGCAAGTACATGGGTTTTGCCCTGACTAAAGAGGAGATATACAAACGAGACAAAATAATGGAACAATTCAAAAATATGATGTTATGAGTGTAGATAAGAGTCCGGTATATAATGTAAAAGCGGTTCCTGTGGAAAAGATACAAGCCAACGATTATAATCCTAACGTAGTGGCGCCGCCCGAAATGAAACTATTGGAACTGTCTATTTGGGAAGACGGCTTTACGATGCCCTGCGTATGCTATTACGATAAGGAGAAAGATAATTATATCTTAGTAGACGGCTACCACCGCTATCAGGTATTGAAAACTTCCAAGCGGATTTACCAGCGCGAAAACGGCTTGTTGCCGATTGTCGTAATCGACAAGGAGCTATCCAACCGTATGGCATCCACCATTCGCCATAATCGTGCACGCGGGGCGCACAACATCGAATTGATGTGCAACATCGTTGCCGAGTTAGACCATGCCGGCATGTCCGACCAGTGGATAATGAAAAACATCGGTATGGACCGCGACGAGCTGCTCCGCCTGAAGCAGATTTCAGGGCTGGCGGACTTATTTGCAAATAAAGATTTCAGCATCCCCGACAACAAGCCGGAATATATTCCTTAACATTCAAAATAAACCTTTTACAAACTTGCATATTTTAACCAAATCACCTACATTTGCCAGCACATAAACGGAACATACAGGGTTGTATGGTCTTATGACAGTAGAAAACAGTACTACATGAAAAGAATATTGGTTAGTGGCGGTGCCGGCTTTATAGGCTCTCATCTATGTACCCGGTTGGTTGAGGACGGGCACAAAGTAATATGCTTGGATAATCTTTTCACCGGTTCGGAGGAGAACATCGTTCACCTGAGGAAGCATCCCCACTTTGAATTTGTACTTCATGATGTGGAATTTCCCTATGAAGCGGAAGTAGATGAAATTTATAACCTGGCTTGTCCTGCATCCCCGATACATTATCAGCACGATTCTATAAAGACGATTAAAACCTCGGTATTGGGAGCGATTAACATGCTGGGACTCGCCAAAAAGACGAATGCAAAGATAATGCAGGCATCGACCAGCGAAATCTATGGCGACCCTATCATACATCCCCAGGTAGAAAGTTATTGGGGGAATGTAAATCCGATTGGAATCCGCTCTTGCTATGATGAAGGCAAACGTTGCGCCGAGACGCTTTTCATGGATTACCACCGGCAGAACGGGATACGCATAAAGATTATCCGCATTTTCAATACATACGGTCCGCGTATGCTGCCCAATGACGGGCGTGTGGTGTCCAATTTCGTGGTGCAGGCTCTGCGGAACGAGGATATTACGATTTACGGTTCGGGAGCCCAGACCCGCAGCTTCCAGTATGTGGACGATTTGATAGAAGGAATGGTACGCATGATGAATACGGAAGACGAGTTTATAGGACCGGTAAACCTGGGTAATCCGAACGAATTTTCCATTCTCGAGCTGGCGGAGAGAGTCATTAAGCTGACGGGGTCGAAATCGAAACTGATATTCAAGCCGTTGCCGCATGACGACCCGAAGCAGCGCCAGCCGGACATTACACTGGCGAAAAACAAACTGGGCTGGCAGCCTGCCGTTGATTTGGAAGAAGGGCTGCACCACATGATAGAATACTTTGGGAAGTATCGTTCTTGAACTGATAATATCGATAACGGGAAAAATATAATAAAAGATGAACATGGAAATAAATCCTTCCGAGTACAAAATCCTCATCGTAGATGATGTGATGTCCAACGTATTGTTGTTGAAGGTACTCTTGACAAATGAGAAGTTTGCGATTGCTACGGCAAATAACGGACAGCAGGCATTGGAGCAGGTGGATAAGGAACATCCGGATTTGGTTTTGCTGGACGTGATGATGCCGGATTTGAGCGGGTTCGAAGTAGCGCAGCGCCTCAAGGCCAACCCTGATACGGCAGATATTCCAATCATCTTTTTGACGGCGCTGAACAGTACCACAGACATCGTGAAAGGATTCCAGGTGGGCGCCAACGATTTTATTTCCAAGCCGTTCAACAAAGAAGAACTGATAATCCGCGTTACCCACCAGATTTCGTTGGTGGCGGCCAAACGTATAATCCTGAAAAAGACGGAGGAACTGCAACGCACCATTGCAGGCCGCGACAAGCTGTATTCGGTCATAGCGCACGACCTGCGTTCCCCTATGGGGTCTATTAAAATGGTGCTGAATATGCTGATTCTCAACCTGCCTGCCGAGAAAATAGGTGATGAAATGTACGAACTGCTGACTATGGCTAACCAGACGACGGAAGATGTATTCTCTCTGCTGGACAACCTGTTGAAGTGGACAAAGAGCCAAATCGGTAGCCTGAATGTCGTTTACCAGGATATCGACGTCGTAGAAGTAGTAGACAGTGTGGTCGATATTTTCAATATCGTAGCCGGTTTGAAGAAGATAACCATTCGTGAGGAAAAGCCGGAGAAACTGCCTGTCAACGCTGATATCGATATGCTGAAAACCGTTATCCGCAACCTGTTGAGCAATGCCATTAAATTCAGCAATGAAGGTTCCGAGGTGCTGGTGAAAATGGAAGAACAGGGAGACATGGTGGTAGTCAGCGTAAAGGATGAGGGCTGCGGCATCGATGAAGAAGGGCAGAAGAAACTGCTCCATACCGATACGCATTTCAGCACATTCGGAACGAAGAATGAAGAAGGTTCCGGGCTGGGATTATTGTTATGCCAGGATTTCGTAGTGAAAAATGGCGGTAAACTATGGTTCACCTCTAAAAAAGGAGAGGGCTCGACTTTCTACTTCTCCATTCCATTAAAAAAATAAATAAAGAGGGATGAAGTTCACCACAGATTGCACAGATTAACACAGCTTGAATTTAAGTATTTGATTATCAATACGGATAATCTGTGTTAATCCATGCAATCCGTGCAATCTGTGGTGAAAACCACTCTCTTTTACCCTTTCTTGCACAAGCCTTTAAAGTCGCAGTATTCGCATTTTCCCGTATCCTCGGTCTGCGTAAAAGTCTCTTCGGGATTGAATATCTCCTGCAAAAGCGCCGATAACCGTTCACGAAACTCATCTTCATAAAATGCAAAATTACCGACCGGCACTTTGGGCTGGCGCGGTGCTCCCATTTCGATAACCGGCGAGTAACTTTCGGATGCCGCCCGATGAATATACAGCAGAGACGGTGCTACCTTCAATGACTGCTTGCGGCACATAATGGCAGCATACAGGAAAGTCTGGAAGATATAACTCGGGCGGTTGTCGGAAGGAGTGAACAGTTGTTCCATATTTTCGGGAGTTTTCGGAGTACCTCCCGTCTTATAATCCACTATACGCAGGGTATCGCCTTTGCTGTCCATACGGTCTATCGTGCCGCCGATGTTCAGGGTCAATGTTCCTAAAGGAGTATCCACCTCTATCGTCTCCGTTACTTTCCGTTCCATAGCCTCCATGCAGAAAGGGGCGTATTGCAGGTCGTTGCGGAGCAATTGCCGCAGGTAAGAGGCGATAACCTTGGAATGGATAAGCTGCGTGCCGTTGTACTCGGGCTGCTCGTTTGCCTGTATGTGGAAAAACTCCTCTTTGAATGCGCTGTCCACATACATCTGTATTTTCACATCGTTACGCAACAACCGTTCCAAATCTTCCCTGCGTATCTCCTTGCCATTGGCCGTAAGGTCTTGATATACCAACTCGGCGGCACGGTGGAAAATCGTTCCGAACAAAGCGGAATCTATCTCCGCACTTACCTCATCGGGAGCTTTCAGCCCGGCAACATAACGGTAATAGAATTTCAGCCGGCAATCCAAGTACGTATTGAGTGCCGAAGGCGAAAAGAGCGCGTTGGGATGCCGCCGTGTATCGTATGTATCGTACATGCGCTGCAACACCTCGTGTGTCTTGAAAATCTCCACCTCGCGGCTGTGTTGGGGAGACTGGCCGGCTTCCAGGTACTCGCGTGAGATATCGTGCGGAGACTCTACGAGAAACTGGAGCATGAAGCGCGACATTTCACCGCGGTTCAACCCGTCGGATGCCGTATTGTATAATAAGGTGATATTCTCCGCACGCTGAATCAGACGGTAGAAGTAATAGGCATACACAGAATTTTTATGCTCGATAGTAGTCATGCCGAATGCCTTCCGCAAGTTATAAGGAATGAAAGACGAGTCGCCGCCGGCTTTGGGAAGCTGGCCTTCGTTAAGCGATAGCATGATAAGGTTGCGGAAGTCGAGATTACGTGTTTCCAGTACCCCCATAACTTGCATACCGATAGCGGGTTCGCCGTGGAACGGGATATTGGTAGAGGTGAGCAAGCGGTTCATCAGGCGTTTCAACGTATCTGCTTGCAGGCTCAGCCCATCGCTTTCTATCAGGTTGAGCAAACGGTTTACGAGGGTATAGCTCTTGAACAGCGACTCCCGGTAAAGCTGGTTGAAAATATCTTTTTCGTCTTTCTCCCGGCGATACACAACGGCTACTTCGCGCAGCAGGTCGGTGAGATAACGGCAAAGGGCGGCAATACCGTTTTGCGGGGTAAATACCTGTTCGAGATAAGCATCCCTTTTGAGTTCCGACGGTAGGGGATAGAAGCGGTTGTCTTTGGTGAGCTGCTTCTCCAACTCCTCGGCAACGGCAGAGAGCTGCCGGGTATACGGATGTTTCAACACAGTAAGCACCGCTTCGTAAGTATAACGTCCGGTATCTCTTCGGTAGCCGGTGGTCTGCAACTCCATAAGGGCGTTGAGATAGCTGTATACGGGTGTCTGTGCCAGCGGAAAGCCCATGGTTATATTGACGTTCTTCACTTCCGGAGGAATGGAATGGAGCACGGGCAGCAACAGCGCTTCGTTGCATAATACGATAGCATTCTCTTTCTCCTTGCTTGCCTCGGCGTCGTTTTTCATCACCGTACGTACCCATTCGGGCAGGTAGCGGGCTTGCGCATTTTCCGTTGGGGCAGATATGAAGCGGACTTTCTTGGGATTTCGCAAGACATCGAAAGCGGTTTCGGGCAGTTGATTGGGGAACTGCTTCAAGTTGCGCAGAATAAATTCTCCCGCTTCGTGAATGTACGGTGGTTGCTGTTCGTGGGGCAGGCGGGTGTAGAACACATCGTAATCCCAGTAGAACATGGCTTTACCCGCATCCTGCAACAGTTGGAAAAAGCGGGTTTCCACTTTATTCAGCACGTTGAAACCGACGAATACGTAGCGGTCATAGTGCAGCCGGTCGGTATCGAGCTGTTCTATGACATGGCGGTACATCATGCCCTCGTAAGCGATACCCAGCTCGGAGAGATTCTTCCGGTAATTCCTGTAAATATCCCCTAACTTGTCCCAAAGGGAAATAAACTTCTCTTTGAGCTGTGTGCGTTTGTCAATGGAGAAGTTTTGAAAGAACTGTCGTATAGCTTCTTCCTGTTCTTTATCAAGGAAGTCGTAACTATCCATGATGTTCTTCAAGTCCTGTAGGTTGCTAAACAGTTTGTCGGCATCTACAAGGTTCTTATCTACATCATCGAAGTCACTGATAAGCAGTTCTCCCCAGAAATAGAAGTCATCCAACGGCTCCTCGCTGTGCGTTTCTTCGCGGAATACCTTATACAGCTCGCACACCAGGCGGATAGGGTCGCCCGGTTTCAGCGGTGAGAGCCGGCGGAACAGTTCGCTGATGTTGACGTATGCGGGCGACCACAACGGGCGGTCACTTTGGGCAGCCAGGTATTCATTAAAGAACAGACTGGCGCGTTTATTGGGAAATACGATAGCTGTACGCGACAGGTCGTTTCCTATCTTGGAATATAAGTCTTGGGCTACTAATTGAAGGAATGTTTTCATTGTTGTTTATTTTTGATGTATTCCTCGTAAGGGATGTAGTCGATAATGAAGTATACCGGTACGGTATAGTCACAATAGGACACAGCTTTTCCGTTTTCGGTAGCGGGCTTCCATTGTGGCATTTGCTGGACTCGCTCCAATGCCATTGTATCCAGCCGCGGGTCTACGCCACGGAGTATATGAGGAGATTTTACTTTCCCGTTTTCGTCGACAGTGAAACTAACAATAGCTCTTCCGGGTATTCCGCACTCTATGGCGTGTATAGGAAGTTCTATCTTTATTTTCAGGTATTCAAACAATGCTTTTATTCCTCCGGGAAATTCGGGCATCGTCCGGTTTGTCAGCGTATCCAATGCAATGGCACTCTTTTGCCGTAGGAAATCGGAGCTTGCGGTATATGCCGGGATTGTTGCGGAAGCTATTCCTATTATCAGTATCAAGCGTTTCGCAATGGCAGGAATAATCCCAGCACACATTTGTAGGAGTGTTGTTCTTTTCATTCCTATATTTTTAAAGGTTAGCATTTACACTTTTTCTATTATTTCTTCTTCCACATACCACAGATACCCGCTGATAGCATTTGCATCGTACCCCATACGGACAAGCAATTCTATATACCCTTGTACCTGCCTGTTATATTTCTTGTTGGGCTTGCCGAACTTGAAGTCCACGACTACGATTTCGCCGTTGCACATCATTACACGGTCTGGGCGGCGGTTGCGCAACTCCCCGTTCTCTTGCCAGATAATGTCGCATTCGTTGAATAACCGCCACGAGCCCGAATACCAGTCTTTGATTTGCGGCTGCGAGAATGCCCGGCGGGTCAGTTCGCGTATTTCTTCCTCGGTTTCGATACGTCCGATGATGCCCTCGAATACCAGACGGCTGATAGCCCCGTCGATGTCCGCTTCCGTTTCGATAGCAGAGAACAATGTATGCAGCAGGCGGCCGCGGTCGATGAAACGCCGGCTGGATTCGGCTTCATCCACTCCGGCTATGAAGTCGGCGGAACGGTTGGACTGGCGGAATTCGATGTCATGGCGCATACTCTCCATATGTACCGGGAGCTTCACCGGTTTCTGGGCAAGCTTGTTGACGGGAGCGGGAGCGTCTTTTTGAGAAGAATCCGGCGAGGGGCATATCATTCCGCTTTCATATACACCTTCGTCCTCATCCCAACAGCCTTCTCCCGCTTGGGCTACTTGGGGCAGGGTGGCGGAGAGGAGCTCGGACATAGTACCTTTCTGCCCTTCTTTGCTCCATAGTATCAGGTTCTTACCGGCACGGGTAAACGCTACGTAGAGCAAGTTCAGGTTATCCACCCACAACTGCAACCGCTCGTCGAGATAATCCCGGCGGTAAACGGATTCCGCCATTGCGGAAGAATAGTTGACGGGGACGAGGTCTATCGCATCGTAAGGCGGTTCGGGAGCGGTACACCACACCAGTTGGTTGTACGTTTCGTTCTCTAACTTCCAGTCGCAGAAAGGAACAAGAACGGTATGGAACTCCAATCCTTTGGATTTATGAATGGAGAAGATGCGTATGCCGTCCATTTCTCCGCTAGGGATTGTCTTGGAGCATAGCGTTTCGTCCCAGTAACGGATAAAGCCGTCGAGGTCGGAAGAATTGTTTTGCAAGTACTCCGTTACCGCATCGAAGAACGAAAACAGGTAGGCATCCTGCTTTTCGATACTGCCCATATCGAACAGCGTGAACAATTCCTCCAAGAGCTCGTAGAGAGGCATCAGGCGTAATTCGTCCATGCGTGATACGAACTCTGCGGGAAGTGCAACCCCGGCATCGGCAGTCAGCATCTTATGCCAGTCCCTTCGCGGTGCGTCCGTAACCTGCTCCGGATTGTCCGCATCCTCTCCGGCGCTCTCTGCCGCTCCGTCTGCTGTACGGGCGGCAGTTTCCTGTTGCAGTCTGTAATCGGTAACCAGCGAAGTCCTTGCTATCTTTTCTTCTGGGTCAGACAGGTAACGCAAGGCATCTATCAGCATGCGGATAGCGAGGGAGGCATCCAGGCGGAAAGCTTCGTCCGAAACCACGGGTAGATGCAGCTCCTTGTCGAAATAGTCCGCGATGAGGGGGATATTCTTGTTTTTGCGTACAAGAATGGTGATGTCGTTCAGCTTTACGCCTTCCGATAACAGGCGCTGTACCTCCTCACCCAAATCCGCTAACGTTTTTCGGGTATAGTCGAGCTCCTCATCGGGCTTTATGAAAGAAACTTTGACGTACCCTCTGCTTTCCGCTTTGGGAGATTCCTGGGTAACATCGGCGTATGCACGTTTCAGCGGAACGCATTCCTCTTTCAGTTCCTTTAAGTGCAGCGAATTCAGATAATCCACTGCGGAGGTGAACAGGCGGTTGTTGAAACGGATGATATTCGCTTCGCTCCGGCGGTTTATCTTCAAGGTTTCCACACGTACCGGAAAGGGAAACGGGTGTTGAATACTGTCGTTGTAAAGTAGAGGTTTAGCGTCGTAAACCTCTACTTTAGCGTCGTAGAGTTGAGGTTTGGCGCGGCTGTCTCCCAGGCTGTTCAATATCCTCCAGTCGCCGTTCCGCCAACGGTAAATGGATTGCTTCACATCGCCTACTATCAGGCTGTCCGCACCTTGCGAGAGCCCCTCGAGCAGCAGCAGTCGGAAGTTGTCCCATTGCATGCGGCTTGTGTCCTGAAACTCGTCAATCATGACGTTGCGGATGTTGGCGCCTATCTTCTCGAATACGAAAGAGGAGTCTCCCTCGTGTACTAATTTGTGCAGCAGGGCGTTGGTGTCGGATAGCAGGAAACGGTTGTGCTCATGGTTCAGCGTGCGTACCTCCTCGTCGATGTGGTTCAGCAGTTGCAGTTTATTGAGGTGTTGCAACGAGAGCCGGCAACTGTTTATCGTACGGTTTTTCTGCGGGCGCAGCCTTTCCGCATCTTGCAGCAGGGGTATCAGGCTGGTTTCCGCAAGGCGGATAATGTCCTCTTTGCGCGGAGATGTTTTTGCAGCCCAGTTTTTGGCATCCGCCAGGCTGTTCTGTAAGGTGGCATTTAGCACATCCTTGTCTGCCAGCCGCCCGTCGCGCAGTTTGCGGAAGTAACCGCCTATTCCGCGTGCGCCGCCTTTCAAATCTTCGGGTACGAGGGCATGGCATTCCAGCTCGCCTTCGAACTGGTCGTAGAAGCCTTTCATCTGTTCCAGCGCATCGGTCTCCATTTCGCGCAGCACGTCCCGGTAGAGTTTCAGTGTTTCGGGAGAGCGGAGTTTGAGCCGCAGCCCTTCGCCCCGTTCTATATAGCTTTCATCGAAAATGTTCCGTCCGAAGCTCTTGACCTCGTTGGATACGTTCCAGCGTTTGTCGTCGGCAATGCGCTCGTTGATGTAGTCCAGCAGCCATGCCAGTACGGGTGAGGAGGGCGTAAGCTTTTCAATCATGCTATCCACGGCATCGCTCAGTACATCGGCGTTATTCAGTTCGATGTTCAGGTTGGGGCTGAGCTCCAGCTCGCGTGCCAGGTTACGCATGACCGACTGGAAAAACGAGTCGATTGTTTCCACACGGAAGCGGCTGTAATCGTGCAGCATATATTGCAATGCCATTCCTGCACGCCGGCGCAGCTCATTGCGCGGCAGGGGAGGCGTTGTCCGCCTCTTTTCCAAATCTTCCTCGATACGTTTCAGGTAGGCGTCCGATGCAGGGTCTTCCTTCCAGATACCGTAGAGTTGCGTCAGGATGCGTTCTTTCATTTCTGCCGTGGCTTTGTTGGTAAAGGTTACGGCAAGTATCTGCCGGTAGGCACGTGGATTGAGAATCAACAGTTTGATGTATTCCACGGCCAGCGTAAAGGTTTTTCCCGAACCGGCGGAGGCTTTATATACTAATAGTTCCATATGGATTTGCAGCTTTGAAGTTCATCTGCAAACATACGTAAAAATCATGAGATAGGCTTAAGGATAGTGCGAAAAACAAGCCGTACAAAAAGGGCTGCACCTCTTTATCCGTTGGGGTGCAACCCTTCCATGCGTTTCTTATAGAACGGTCTGCGGGCGGTTTATCCTCACTTAAAGAACAGGTGTCTGGAACAGAAATGTGAAAGAGGGACTCTCCTTCAAATCCTTTACGGCATCGCCCGCATATATTTCTCCGCCGGTCAGCGGAAGCTTCTTTATACCGGCGCCGGGGCTGAAATCTATCTTCTTCAAGTCGAGCCAGAAAAGGTTAGGGGTGAGGGTCGATTCGAAGTAATATACCTTGTCTCTCTGGTTGGAGACGGAACGCCAGCGGGTGGAGGAGATATGGGGCTTGTCCGGTGTGGTAATTCCGAACGGAACGGATACGGAGCGCATCACGCTCAGTACACTGGGTACTGCAATTCCGGCGTCTGCCGTCTGCGGAATGGCGTGTATATAGAAGGATGCACGTACAAAACGGTCGCTGGAACGGTTGGTTCCCGGCAGCATTTGCAGACCGCCGATTTCTTCCCAATAATCGTTGACAGCCAACTGGTACTCGTACCTGGGCGAGTTGGTCATTACCCGGTACTCTTTGCCCTCGTGGATGCTCAGCTTGCCGTCCAGGTATTCCAGGATAGCAGTGTTGCCGGTTTCGTCCGTAATAGCCATGTGGAGGGTAGAGGCTGAACCGTTCGGCATTTGGGGGGCATCGATACGGAATGTTTCTTTCTTCAGCTCATCTACGGCTTCGCGCACGGTGGCGAAGTTGTCGAGCACGTACTGCGTCCAGATGCTGATGCCCATTACGGGGCGCGTGTCTCCCGGACGGTCGTACACGGACTCCGGCAGGAACAGCAGGCTGGCTACCAGTCCTTTTTCGTTCATCCCGTCGCACGTGCCTATGTCGTAGCCCGTTGCAACGACGCTGCCGTACTTGGAAGTCCATTTCACAGTTTCGCCCTTATTGTATCCGGCTCTTTGTATTCCCCGCGGAAAGACGTAGATATTGCTCATGATATCTTCTTTCCAGTCCATTGTGCGGCCTGTAATAACCATATCGTCCGGTCCGATGTAAGTGGCGCGCGTACACGCCTCCGCCCGTTGCATGCCCGGTAAAAACAAGGCAGCCAGGGACATGAAGGCTACCATTCCTCTTTTCGTATTCATAAACTTGCTTATTAAATGATTTGTATACGAAAAGTAACAACGGCGACCTGATTTTGTTTTACTCCTCTTTCCCTTTCAGCAGTTCTTCCATTTTCAGCACTTCGTCGCGGTATTGCGCCGCTTCGATAAAGTCGAGCTTCTTGGCTGCTTCCTGCATGAGCTTCCTGGTACGCTCGATACTCTTTTCGAGCTGGGCACGGCTCATATACTGAA
Source organism: Bacteroides gallinarum DSM 18171 = JCM 13658 (assembly GCF_000374365.1). Taxonomy (GTDB): domain Bacteria; phylum Bacteroidota; class Bacteroidia; order Bacteroidales; family Bacteroidaceae; genus Bacteroides; species Bacteroides gallinarum. The sequence continues at coordinate 5,719 of NZ_KB894169.1, read as the reverse complement.
CAATCGGGTCGGCGGCGAGCGTAGCGGTACTTTCCTGTTCCACATAGGGACGGGGAGCCGTGCCGGACGCTTTTTCTTTGCCGGTGCCGCCTGCTGCATATCCTTCTGTGCCGGCAAACACATTGAGGTTCTTCGCTTTCTTGATTTGCTGGGGAGTAATGCCGTGTTCTTCGTTGTACCTCAACTGCTTTTCGCGGCGGCGGTTGGTTTCGTCGATAGTAAGCTGCATGCTTTCCGTAATTTTGTCGGCATACATGATAACCATGCCGTTCACGTTACGGGCGGCGCGTCCCGCCGTCTGGGTCAGCGAACGGTGGGAGCGGAGGAATCCCTCCTTATCCGCATCGAGAATAGCCACGAGCGATACCTCGGGCAAATCCAGTCCTTCCCTCAGGAGATTGACGCCGACGAGCACATCGTATTCGCCTTCGCGCAAATCGCTCATAATCTTTACACGCTCCAGGGTGTCTACATCGCTGTGGATGTAGTTGCATCTTACATTGTTGTTGAGCAGGTATTCCGTCAGCTCTTCCGCCATGCGCTTGGTCAGCGTGGTAACGAGCGTGCGCTCGTTGCGTTCGATGCGTAACTGGATTTCCTCCATTAAGTCGTCTATCTGGTTGTGGCTGGGGCGCACTTCGATAATGGGGTCTAACAGCCCGGTAGGGCGGATTACCTGCTCCACTACGATTCCTTCGGACTGCATCAGCTCGTAATCGGCAGGGGTGGCGCTAACGTATATCACTTGCTTTGCCAGCGATTCGAATTCCTCGAACTTCAGCGGTCGGTTATCCATTGCGGCGGGAAGGCGGAAACCGTATTCCACGAGGTTTGTTTTCCGGGCACGGTCGCCGCCGTACATGGCGCGTATCTGCGGAACGCTGACGTGGCTTTCGTCGATGACGATGAGAAAATCATCGGGGAAGAAGTCCAGCAGGCAGTAAGGGCGCGTGCCTGCTGCACGTCCGTCGAAATAGCGCGAATAGTTTTCTATGCCCGAGCAGTGCCCTAATTCGCGTATCATTTCCATATCGTAGGTCACACGTTCCTGCAACCGTCTGGCCTCTAAGGAACGCCCCTCGCTTTCAAACAGTTCCACCTGCTTGTGCAAATCGTCCTCTATCTCGTGGATAGCCCGCAGGGTGGCTTCTTTGGTAGTCATGAAAAGATTGGCGGGATATATCTTGTAAGCATCGAACCGGGCGATTGTAACGCCGCTTATGGGGTCTACCTCTTCGATGCCGTCTATCTCGTCTCCCCAGAAGATGATGCGCAGTATATTGTCCGTGTAGGCGAGGTAGATGTCTACGGTATCGCCCTTCACCCGGAAATTCCCGCGGTTCAGGTCGATGTCGTTACGTACGTAAAGGCTGTCCACGAGCCGGCGCAGGAATACGTTACGGCTGTAATTCTTCCCCTGCTGTACTTCGATTACGTTGTTGTAGAAATCCGCCGGGTTGCCCATGCCGTAGATGCACGATACGGAAGATACCACCACCACATCTTTGCGCCCGGAAAGCAGGGCGGAGGTGGCAGCAAGCCGAAGCTTGTCTATCTCGTCGTTGATAGCGAGGTCTTTTTCTATATAAGTGTCCGAAGAAGGCAGGTAGGCTTCGGGCTGGTAATAGTCGTAGTAAGATACGTAATATTCTACCGCATTGTTCGGAAAAAATCCCTTGAACTCACTGTATAGCTGTGCGGCCAGTGTCTTGTTGTGGCTCAAAATCAGCGTAGGCTTGTTGATGTTGGCTATGACATTGGCAATGGTGAATGTCTTTCCGGAACCCGTGACGCCGAGCAGGGTTTGTGCCGGAATTCCCTCGCGCACACCTTCGGTAAGCTGTGCGATAGCTTCCGGCTGGTCGCCGGTAGGTCGGTAGGCGGATGTTAACTCGAATTTGTTCATTTTCTCTCTTTAAGAAGCGGCAATATTCGGGAAAATCTTTGAGATAAACAAAATTATTTGTTTACTTTGCGATATAAAATCAATAATAACCATTAATGTAATACAACGAAAACATGATTTGGAACGAGAGTATCGAATGCATGGAGCGTGAGAACCTTCGCAAAATCCAGAGTATTCGCCTTAAAAAGACGGTGGAGCGTGTATATCACGACACTCCTTTCTATCGCAGGAAAATGCAGGAATTGGGTATTACCCCCGATGATATCAACAGCATCGACGATATCGTAAAGCTTCCTTTTACTACGAAATACGACCTTCGGGACAATTATCCTTTCGGGCTTTGTGCTGTTCCCATGAGCCAGATTGTACGTATCCATGCCTCTTCCGGCACTACGGGAAAACCTACCGTGGTGGGATATACGCGTAAAGACCTCTCGGCGTGGGCGGAATGCCTGTCGCGCGCTTTTACGGCATACGGAGCCGGCAGTTCGGATGTTTTCCAGGTGTCGTACGGATACGGGCTTTTTACAGGTGGGCTGGGTGCTCATGCCGGTGCGGAGAATATCGGCGCTTCCGTTATTCCGATGTCCAGCGGCAATACGGAGAAGCAGATTACCCTGATGCACGATTTCGGCTCTACGGTGCTTTGTTGCACTCCTTCTTATGCCTTGTACCTGGCGGATGCCATTAAGGATTCCGGTTTGCCGTGCAACGAATTCAAATTGAAAATAGGTGCTTTCGGTGCAGAGCCGTGGACGGAGAATATGCGCCGCGACATAGAGGCTAAGTTGGGTATAAAGGCTTACGATATTTACGGGCTGAGCGAGGTAGCCGGTCCCGGTGTGGGGTACGAATGCGAATGCCAGCACGGTACGCACCTTAATGAAGACCATTATTTCCCGGAGATAGTAGACCCGGAAACGCTCGAACCCGTCGCACCGGGTGAAACGGGCGAGCTGGTATTTACCCACCTTACCAAAGAGGGTATGCCGCTGTTGCGCTACCGTACCAAAGACCTCACAGCCCTGCACTACGACAAATGCCCCTGCGGGCGTACATTGGTGCGCATGGACCGTATTCTCGGACGCAGCGACGATATGCTTATCATCCGCGGCGTCAATGTATTCCCCACGCAGATTGAATCCGTCATTCTGGAAATGCCCGAGTTCGAGCCGCATTACCTGCTGGTGGTAGACCGTAAGAACAATACGGATACCATGGAGCTGCAAGTGGAGGTACGTCCGGAATATTATTCCGACGAGATTAACAAGATGCTGGCTTTGAAGAAGAAACTTACCGCACGCCTGCAAAGCGTACTCGGCCTGGGGGTGGATGTCCGCTTGGTAGAACCGCGCAGCATCGAGCGCAGCGTAGGTAAGGCGAAGCGTGTCATCGATAACCGCAAATTGTAATTCGTAAATAGTAAATCGTCAAATCTAAATTAAATTTATGGTAGCCAAACAACTTTCTATTTTTCTGGAGAACAAATCCGGCCGCCTCACGGAAGTGACGGAAGTCCTTGCCAAGGAGGGCGTCAACCTTTCGGCGCTTTGCATAGCCGAGAATGCAGATTTCGGTATTCTCCGCGGTATCGTATCCGAGCCGGACAAGGCATACAAGGCTTTGAAGGATAATCATTTTGCCGTGAATGTAACCGATGTGGTAGGTATCAGTTGCCCCAATATTCCCGGTTCGCTGGCGAAGGTGCTCCGCTGCCTGTCCGATGAGGGCGTTTTCATCGAGTATATGTACTCTTTCGCCAATGGGCAGACCGCCAATGTCATCATCCGTCCTAACGATATGGAGAACTGCATCCGGGTGCTGACGGAGAAAAAAGTGGATTTGCTGGCTGCGAGCGACTTGTATAAACTTTAAAAGGCGGCAGGACGCCGGGCGGCCGAGCGGTAGTTTTTGAAAAATTAAGGTTCGTATCGTTGTTTAATTCGATACGAACCTCTATCTTTGCGCATTATTTGTTTGAACGAAAATAATGAAGAAGAACATCCTTATAACTTTGCTTGCAGCACTGCTGCTCTCCTCATGCGGAGAATACAACAAGTTGCTGAAAAGCACAGACTACGAATACAAGTATGAAGCGGCAAAGAATTACTTCGCAAAAGGCCAGTATAGCCGTGCCGCGACCCTGCTGAACGAATTGATTGCCATTCTTAAAGGAACCGACAAGGCGGAAGAATCGCTCTACATGCTGGGCATGAGCTATTATAACCAGCAGGATTACCAAACTGCCGCCCAAACGTTTACCCAATACTACAATGTGTACCCGCGCGGTACGTTTACCGAACTGGCGCGTTTCCATGCCGGGAAAGCCCTGTATCTGGATACGCCGGAACCCCGTTTAGACCAGTCGGGCACGTACAATGCAATCCAGCAGTTGCAGATGTTCCTCGAATATTTTCCGCAAAGCTCTAAGAAAGACGAAGCCCAGAGCATGATATTCACTTTGCAGGATAAGCTGGTTATGAAGGAGTACCTGTCCGCCAAACTGTATTATAACTTGGGCAATTACCTGGGCAACAACTACGAGTCTTGCGTTATTACTGCACAGAACGCACTGAAAGACTATCCTTATACCAATATGCGCGAGGACTTGTCCATTCTTATTCTGCGTGCCAAGTACGAAATGGCGATATACAGCGTAGAGGATAAGAGGGCGGAGCGTTATCGCGAGACGGTGGATGAATATTACGCTTTCAAGAATGAATTCCCCGAAAGCAAGTACATGAAAGATGCCGACCGCATCTTCAAGGAAGCGCAGAAAATTCTGAAAGACTGACCGACCGAGAGAATATAGCTAATAGAATAAATTTAATTTAGATAGAAATTTATGGATTACAGAAAGACGAATGCTCCTGCTACTACGGTAACCCGTGATATGATGGAGTTGTGTGAGGATACCGGTAATGTATATGAGAGTGTAGCGATTATTGGTAAGCGTGCCAATCAAATCAGTGTTGAAATCAAGAACGACCTTTCCAAGAAGTTGGCGGAATTCGCTTCTTACAACGACAATCTTGAAGAAGTATTCGAAAATCGCGAGCAGATTGAAATATCCCGCTATTATGAGAAATTGCCGAAACCTACTTTGATTGCCACTCAGGAATATCTTGAAGGTAAGGTATATTATCGTAATCCTGCTAAGGAAAAAGAAAAATTGCAGTAATGATACAACGCATTCAATCCGTCTATTTGTTATTGGTGGCTATTCTGCTGGTAGTGGCTGTTTGCCTGCCGGTGGGACAGTTCATAGGTTCGGATGGGGCGGCTCATGTATTCAAGCCGTTGGGGGTAACTTCGGCCGACGGGAATTTCCAGTCTACATGGGGCTTGTTCGGCATTCTTTTGCTGAGTGCGGTTATCGCATTATGCACTATTTTCCTGTTCCGTAACCGTATGCTGCAAATTCGTATGACGATATTCGGCAGCCTTTTGCTGATAGGCTACTACATTGCCTTTTTCGTATTCATGTTTATCCTGAAGAAAGACCTGAATGCAATGGGGTTCCAGATAGGGTGGGCTTTATGCCTTCCGGCTGTGTGTATCATACTGGATTACCTGACTTTCCGTGCCGTTTACCGTGACGAACTAATGGTAAGGGCTGCGGATAGGCTGAGATAAATCGAGCCCCGTTTTCCGTAAAAGGAACGGGAGATGAAATAACAAAGCAGGGCATGCGTTACGAAAACGCATGCCCTGCTTTGGGACATTCAGTAAATAATATAAAATCAGCCAACTAATTCATACACAAAATATTGCGAATTAGCTGGCTTTTTTGTATCTTTAGGTATTCCCCCG
>NZ_KB894168.1 GCF_000374365.1 Bacteroides gallinarum DSM 18171 = JCM 13658 | reverse complement strand
GTATGTAAACAATTACATTATGTCAATATCTGCAACTATCCTAAGAGATGTGTCTTGATTATCAAAAGCATAGCCTCAGAACTTGACATAACGACTTTACATAATATATTATAGTGTCGGTCATCTCATTGACCACCTATATTATATGATACAGTCAAAACTGCCAGACATCAGGCTTCGTGTGGAAGCCTATCTGCGTACAATGATGTACAAGGATACATGTATCAAACGATACAACCACACATGGGATCATTTGGCCAGCTTTATGAAAGCCAATGGTTATGAACTATACAGTCGCGAAGTAGGCGATGCCTTTCTTAATGATTGGCATGGGAACAAAGCCTATAAGCAACTGACCCACCGTCAACAGGAGCGGGTCCGCCACATAGACGTGCTTAGCGACATGACGGATTATGGAGAGGTAAGACGAAGCCATATACTTCCCAAGGTTATAACTTACGAAGGAGAGTTGGGCAGTCCGTTCACCAGCTTCATCGAAGAGCAGAGCCACCTAAAGGCTCCGTCGAGCATCCAACGTTACAAGGAGCGTATATATACGCTGTATGCCTACCTTGCAGATACTCAGAAGACAATCAAAGAATTTACTGTCGCTGACGCAATGGCGTTCCTTGACATATTGGACAAGGCAAAGAATCCTATCGACAGAGACAACACGGTGATAACCATCCGTGTATTCTTCCGCTATCTTTGCACCAACGGCCTGTTGCCAGACAACAGGGAGTGCCTTTGGATGGATGTGTACAAACTGAAAGGGAGCATCCGTAAGAAACTTCCCTCTGTTTATACACAGGAGGAAGTCAATGCGGTAATCAATGCCATTGACCGGACCCACCCCCAAGGCAAACGCGATTATGCCATGGTGCTGCTTGCAGCACGATACGGGTTACGCATCTCCGACATCATCGGGTTGCGTTTCTGCAACCTTGAATGGGAAAGCAACCGTATATCCCTGATACAGCAGAAGACGGGGAAGAAGGTTGTGCTACCCTTGTCGGAAGAGGTGGGCAGTGCCATCATCGACTATATCCGTCATGGACGTCCGGACATCAAACTCCCATACTTGTTTATAAAGGCGCAAGCACCGTATGGGCCAATGAAGGCAAGCGGATTGGGTTCAAACCTCGCAGACTGGATGAGGGCTGCCGGCATAGACTCCACAGGAAGAAAGCATGGCCCCCATGCCTTGCGTCACAGCCTTGCCACCAATCTGCTTGGCGTGAACGAGCCGATACCTGTCATCTCAGAGATTTTGGGACACTCCACAGCGGAAAGCACTACTGTTTACACAAGGGTAAATGTGGATATGCTGCGCCAGTGTGCACTTGACGTGCCATTCGTTTCATCTTCATTCTACGACAATCTGTATGGCTAACCGTATTCCAAACCATGGCATTTATGCCGGGCTGATCTCGGAGTATGTCAGCCATAAGAGATCCCTCGGATACAAGATGGAAGAGACTGAAGAGCGTCTCAGGCGTTTTGACCAGCTTACAATCGAACGGGGCGAGACTGAGATAGGCATAAGCAGGGACCTGGCAGAGGCTTGGGCAGAGCCATTCCCGATGGAATCAGACAATGCCAGATATGGCCGCATCAGCATGCTGAGAGGCTTTTCTGCATACTTACAGAAGGTCGGCTATGCGTCATACGTGCCACAACTGCCAAAGTATAAGGGCAACTTCATTCCTCACATCTACACTAAACAGGAGATGGCCGCCATCTTCCGTGAATGTGACAAACTTACTCTGTCGAGACACTACATGTACTCCGTAAAATGCGTGATGCCCAGTCTTATACGAATGCTCTATGGAACAGGCATACGAATCGGAGAGGCATTGAAACTGAATCATGGTGATGTGAACTTTGAGCATGGAGTGCTAAAATTGCAAGGATGCAAGAACGGGCAAGACCGTATAGTCCCAATGTCGCTGTCCCTCAGGGAAGTGTGCAAGGACTGGGTGGCGTATAAGCAGAAACTCAGCCTTCCTGTGGAGGCCGACAATTCTTTCTTCACCTCCGCCGATGGCCGGAAGTTTACCGAATGTTCCGTCTATGAGATATTCAGACAAGTGTTGCAACGCGCCGGTATAGGGCATGGAGGCCGGGGTGTGGGGCCTCGCCTGCACGATTTACGCCACACATTTTGTGTCAATGCACTAGTGAAACTGACAGAAGAAGGCAAGGACCTCTATTGCGCCCTTCCTGTACTGATGACTTACATGGGGCACCAGTCGATTGAGGCGACCAACCGTTATGTACGACTCACGCAAGAGATGTACCCTCATCTGCTACTGAAGATGGACGAGGCTTACAAATGTGTGTTCCCCGATTTGGGGAAATCATTGGAGGATGCCGACTATGAAGACGACTGATTTTGCAAGGCATCTCACCGACTTTCTTGGCAGATACCTTACATCCGAATGCGGCTACTCCGCCAATACAGTGAAGACCTACAGTTACACTTTTACACTATTCATTGGATACATGGAGACTGAGGAACTTGTCCGGCCCGAGAATCTCACTCTTGCCGAGATTACGAAAGAGCGGATTATCCATTTTCTCGCCTGGCTTCAAAAAGAGCGCAAATGCAGCACATCAACACGTAATGCCCGTCTCGGTGCCATACACTCTTTTTTCGCGTACCTTCAATACAGGAATGTCGAAGGGCTCGCAAAATGGCAGGACATACTCTCAATAAAGTGCAAGAAAACATCTTCGCCGGAAATGGCATACCTGCAGATAGAAGCATTGAAACTGCTTTTGCGACAACCGGACTTGAAAACAGCCAAGGGAAGACGGGACTTCGTAATGCTCGGCTTGCTTTATGACAGTGGGTGTCGCGTCCAGGAACTATTAGACCTCACTCCTTCAGACCTACGCTTTGATGAGACATCTTCTGTGAAGCTTCATGGAAAGGGAGGCAAGGCCAGAATCGTGCCACTCTCGGCCACTCAGGTTACAAACCTAAAGCTGTATATGGAAGAAAAGCATCTGTATAGACCGGAAAACCAATGTCACCCATTGTTCCCGAATCCTCAGGGAAGCAAAATGAGCAGAATGGCAGTGCTGAACATCGTCAAAAAATACATCGCAAAGGCGAGGACAGTATATCCGGACTTGTTTCCTGACAACATAGGATGTCACAGCTTCCGGCATTCAAAAGCAATGCACATGCTTGAAGCAGACATTAATCTTGTTTACATCCGTGACTTTCTTGGACACTCCTCTACTACCACTACAGAAGTGTATGCGAGAGCAAGTGAAAGGATGAAACAGAGAGCCTTGTCCAAACTGAATCCGGGAATAGTACAAGAAGGTAAAACGTCTTGGCAAGACAACAAAAACCTTCTTGGCTATCTCAAAAGCTTACAGACCAAATACTAATACGCTCTGATATTATGTAAAGTCTGTCCAAGTTTTTATGTAACTAATTTGCTGAATAACAGCAATAACGTATATATGAACGACGACAGACTTTACATAATGAGGGACTTTACATACTGCATATTATGTAAATGTTTACATAATATACAATTCGCAATCGCTTCCGTCACCGCACGTTCCGGATAATCTGGAAGCTCTTCACGATAGTCGTTCTCCTTCCACCATTTCTTATGAGAGTTATTTCTCACAAAAGACACAGCATCTTGCAATTGACCAATCACACAACCTTCCAATTCAACATCATCAATCGCTTCCCCCAAACCACTAGTCATATCCAAACCGTTCCAACGTGTACAGAAAATACGGGACTGTCGTACAGGAGATTCATCAGCCAACAATGCTCCGGCATTTGTCAAATTGCCGTTTTCATCTATGATGCCCCATGATACGAACTCGCTGTCATCAAACGAACGTTGCAGCCGTTTGTAATGGACAGATCTGAGTTTTGAAAAAGCCATATCCTCAAATCTATAATTGGATGGTAAACTGTCGTAAGTACGTCCGGATCCTTTCAAAACAAGGGCTTTCAGTTGAATACGATCTGCCGTAACCGACTCGTTTCCTACGCGCACAAAGGCCAATCGCTGCTTGTCTCCAATATAGTAATATGGTGTTTCCTGTCCTGAATACACATGCAGCAATATTAGTCTCTTTCCATCAATCTCTTTGTATTCAAGATTGACCACAGGCACTGGATCAAGTTTGGTCTTTATCTCCTCACTGATTCTTTCCGCATCACTTTCAGCATTGGTAAGCCCCACAACCTCATCATCATCACTTATGCCAAATATCAATGTACCACCTTCACCATTAGCAAAAGCAGACACGCTCTTAAGCCAGCTTTTAGGCCGCTTGATTTCAAGCATTTGTTTCTTGTCGTATGCAGTAGTTTCACCAATTAATGAATTACTATTCAATATCATAATTAATCATGAATTAAAAAACGTTTAGTGCTTTAGATACATGTAAAATGGTCACAATTTTTTAAAAGACAGTTCCCAACATCTTTCTAATGCTCTATAACATGTTGTCATGCTATTTTCAAACTCATCTTTTGTAATAGTGTCACCAACCTTAATTGCCAGTTTTTGCTTCTTTTTCCCATTCATTGCATCAACCTGTTCTTGTGTCTTCTGCCAATTGCCATAGACCTCATCTTCGCGGTTAGGATAGCATTGTTCAATATCCCGTTTATCTAAAATGAAAATTTGCGTATTTTTATCAAGATGTTTATATCTTTTTCTAAAATCATCCACCCCACCTTTAGTTTGATCACTTGGACAATCCATTAAAATCACCAATTTATTGCCATAAATATTATTATTTAATGGTGTGAATAATTTCTCTATTGCATTTATAGATTTTTCCGCTTGATCTACATCCCCATGGGCCTGTATAATTTGAATAGATGGCTTATCTGAATAAAAACGTTTGATTATTCTTGTAAAAAGTTCAAATTCACTTTGCCCTTCAACAATAAGAAAATTATTCGGTAACAATAAATCAGCAGGACTACCTCCCAATAAATCGTATATAATATAAGGTTTTTCTGACTCATTTACATTGCTAATACAAGTTTCCCCACTGGATTTTTCTACTTTGAATATAGATTGACCTTCATAATTATCAGCTACAAAAACAGAAGAATGAGTATTTATGAATACTTGATCTGTATCTTTTGATAAATCATACAACACTTCTTTCAATTGTCTTTGTGCTTTAGGATGTAAATGCAATTCAGCTTCATCGATCAAAAACAAAAAAGATTTTCCTGCATCTTCATTTTGCTTTCTAAAATCTGAGTATGCTTGAATAATTGACAACATCAACGCCCTTTGCATTCCATCACCTTTTTCCTCTGCAGATGTTTCAATCCCATCATCAATATCTGTATTAAAGTTTTTCAACAAATCTTCGAAGGCAGGTTGTGTCACTTCAAAACGTACTTTTGAAGTGTCTGGGAACTGTTTTTCCAAATATACTTTAACATTATTACCAATTCTATCAAACTCAGTTTTAATTTCAGAATCGTCACTCTCAAATAATGCAGAAAATTTCTCTTGAAATTCCCTGTATTGTTGATTTGTCTGTAAAATTGTAGCTAACACATTAGATAGCATCGCACCTATTGGCGTTGTTTTTGAATATTTGGCAACAGAATCATAATACTGTTTTGTTGTGATATATTCAAATTTGGGAAGGAAATCATTTAATGCCGCATCAAAACCTGTACCTGGAGCAACTTCATTGCCATCAATATACAATTTTCTTTTCTTTGCATCTTTACTACTACGTCTTAAACAAGCAATATCAGCATTACCTAATTTCCCAGATAACGTTGCCCTATTCTTTTCATTTTGCATTTTAGACAAACCGTCTTGTATATCAGAAAATTCTATTTCAACAGACATTTCTAAATCTGAACTTCTCTTGAATATAAGTTCCCGAATATTTCCTTTATAACCATTAAAGAAAAACTCTAATGCCTCAAAAAGATTTGTTTTACCACAATTATTTTGACCAACAAATATATTAAAATCACTAACTAATATATTTGCCTGTTTAATTGATCTGAAATTTTCAATTGATATTCTTTTTATTTTCATAATAATCAAGCTTTTAAATCAATATAGTTTTTCTATCAGTATTATATTCTTCGTTCATACAATCTTACCATCATATCATTGGAAATCAACTCTCCCGGTTGCATTTTTATACGATATATGGGAACTCTCGCCTTACCCAATAAAATAAATGAGGATAGATTTAGTTTCAGACATGGTTTGTTGTCTTTTGAACCAAAATATACTTTCTCTACTTTATAATAGCCGTCAATATCTCCGCCAACCATAGGTAAAAAATATCTAATATCCATTACATTAATAGAAGTAGGTATCTTTTCCATTGTATAAGTTTTCGCAGCATGATTGTAGAAATTTGTATAATCCGAATCTGCTCTCCGAACTAAACCAGTCAGAACATCCTTAACCTCCGGCTTTGGTAATTTATCAAGAGTGCCGACATTATCAATACCTTCAATTTGGAATTCATTATCAAGCATAAAAGGGTTACTAACATGGAAATGAGTATGCAGTGTATCTAATAATTCTTTGTTTTGAATAATCTCCTTTCCGACAGTTTCAGATTTAATACCAAGTGATTTCCATATACCGCTATCTTCATCTTTCATCAAAGCAAGAACCAAATAATGACTATCTGTCTTTGGGCGATACAGTTTTCCGTTCAAGCGTTGAAAATTATCCTGGATAAACTGATAACAGTCCATACCGTCACGCGGCTGTAGAGTTCTGAATGTATATAGTCTATTTAGAGTATCTTGAATCTTACTTCTGAATTCCTTACGTACATATTCTCTCCATGCTGTCTGAGAACTTTTATTATTACGACCATACAACGATACTATATATAAGAAATTCACATCATAATGGCACAACAAAAGAGTATCACGGTCAAACAACCTATTCTCAAACTGACGGTTCAACTGAACACCACCTTCTTGAGACCTCAACTCCTTGTCATCAAAAGACAAGAATCTGGCTCCGCCACTTCGTCTATTCGGAATTCTTGCACTGATGAAAAAGTTAGGAATAGGATTATATCCCTCTGTCAACCCATCCCTTAACTGCGGATGGCCATCATTTCCATCATTATCCAAAAACAAGTTCATATTCCATTGTATGACATTTCTCGCATAAGTATATTGCTTGTAAACAGACCTTTCACCGAGAAATGTCCTGTCGTTTTTAGAACGCTTATAGTATTTACTGTCACCTATATAGTAAGTCTGATCAGCAAGTAAATCAGACTGTTCAATAAGCCCCTGTCCTATAAACATATGGTCAACCAATTTCCCGTCTTTCTGTTCAGTCAGCTCCTTAGGCAGTTCCTGCTTATCATTACCTCCGACAAGAGTATCAATCATCACTTCAAAAATGTGATCGAAATCCTTGGCAAGCAAAAAATCTTCTGCCTCTCTGTTCATGGATATTTTGTACTCCCTGTCAAAGAAAGCATAACACAAATCCCATATCCTTAAAGCCTTATCCGAAAAATATTTGTACTTAATCTGTTTCAGCCGTCTGCACCCCAAATTTTTCTTTATGTATGTGTTTTTCAGCTTTTCGGGACTTATTAGCTGGTAATGAATGTTTATTTCAAAAGAAAAACCGTGTGTCTCACATATATAATTCAATATAGAAAAATAAATGACCAACAGCTCCTCGTCGAAATTAACCATCTTCTTCCTGTTTACCGGCTCAACGTAAACAGGAGTTCCATTCTGAATAAAAGCTTGTGATGACACAATAGTCTTACTCCAATTTATTCTGTTATATCCGGAATGTACGTTTTTGGCAATGAACGTGAAATAATTCTGGTTATTTCTGTTGAAGTCTCTAAGCGCTATAATCACATCAAGCAAGGTGTTATGCTTTTGCTTTCTGCCTCGGCTTTCCGTCTGATAATCCTTGCTCTCAAGTATATTGTCATTGTGTGCCTGTTTATATACACTTATAGTCCTATATACCCAAATAGAAAGCGTAGAAAGAAACTCCTTATATTCTTTACATCCTTCTTCTGTAAATTTTGATTTAATTTTTTCTGATTCAAAATCAATAATCTCCTGAGGGGATGCACCGAAGATGGTATCATCACCACTTTCTTCATTCTGCTCGCCGGTCAAGACGACTTTTGGCAAAAAGAAAATTACATCCTTTGCTGCTTTACTATAACAATACCCTACGTACCCAAAGGAATATTGGTCTTCTTTTACAGGAACAGACACAACATCTTTGAGCACATCTCTGACTGTCAGATTTTCTCTGACAGTATCATTCAGATTATATGGGTAGCCTTCTATGAATAATAGCATAAATACTTATAATAACTTTTCTACCTTCAAATTCCAATCCTCTGGTATAGCATTTATAAGACTATCCATAATTCCTTGTCCACCCCATCCATTTGTGGATACATAGATAATTTCTCCATTGCATTGTATTGTATTAACTCTTGGAGATTTATCCGTCCTCTTATCATAATCTTCCTGAGTTTCAATAAAATGAGAAACAAAATACCCTAAAGATTTCCATTTGCTAACCACATCTAAAGCTGACATTTCAGGATTATTTTCCACATATAATTTAACTAATTCTGTAGCAAGATTCTTCTTTGCGTATTTGCCATTACCATTTATTGCATATTTTGTTTTATCTTTACCTGTACCACTATTATTTTCTTCTTCAGAGTCATCATTCTCATCATCCTCTTCTACGAACTCTTGCAAACGATTCACTCCAAGATAATTCATCATATCAGCAAGTTTCTGTTTTCCTCCATCACCATATAATTCAGAGAAAGAAACATCATCTGTATCACTAACCTTGAAAATATCTCCCTCACCATCCTTACAGACATCATTCCATAGATAGAAAAGAATCTTATTTAACAGCATTTTTTCAGTGATGACTCCATCACTAGGATTGACAAAATAATCACCAAGCATTTTATCTTCTGAGCTTGTAGCTTCAAAAATACGCTTATTGATTTCCTTCTGGAAAGATACCCAAGAATATTTATTACTCTGGACATCAATCACCCAATCAGTATTTTTATACTTAATAGGTTCATATTCCCAATCCCAACGTCTCTTGAATGCACTGTCAATAGGAAATAATGATTGATCCGAAGTATTCATAGTAGCATAGATATACAGGTTAGATGGTAAGCACAGCTCTCCATCCTCTATTCCAGGCTTATCTTTGCCAAGCTCTTCCTCCAAAAATACTTTCAAATCCGCATCAGCTTTTATTGTATATTCTGATACCCCAGATTCATTTCTATCAAGAAGTTGAAATAAATCTCCAAAAATTTGAGCACAGTTTCCCCTATTGATTTCTTCTATAATAAGATAAACATTTTCATTAGGCTTCCTATATGCCTGCATATAAGCGTTCAAGAATGCTTGAGGTATGAATTTATATGTAATGATATCTTCACTCAAATCCTTACCATCTTTCAACCTTACAGTTTCTTTTCCAAACAATCCATATAATGGACGTTCATCCCTAGTCGGTTTATATGCCCCTACAAATGTTGAATAATCACTATCTGGATGGAATGTTGTTCTAAATATATTTTCTTTTGATACACCTTCTAATTGTTCCTTTATTTTGTGAGACTTCCCTGTTCCCGGAGCACCATAGTAAATTATTTGATGTGTATTGTCTGGTTCAGAATTATTGAGTTTTAAATCGTCTAATACTTCTTGATATATCACAGTCTTTTTAGGAGAAAGATTAAGAGTTGTTTCAACAATTTTATCATATACATCTAACTCTTCACTCTTGTTGCAACGAAACTCATTATTTTCTAAATATAGAAACGGATGAAGCCCTTCTCTTACAAATGATTTAAAGATTCTAAAAGGACCAACATCTTCTTGTTCATCTTTTGCAATAACACCATCCTCATTGGATATATTATTATAAATTCCAATTTGTTGAAATATTACCTCTTCTCCATTAGCACGTATTTTATATTGGGTTTCTTCTGAAAAAGCTGTCAAAATTTGTTTTAGTCCCTCACTTATAGCAGTATCAGACGGTGAGTTATTAAGCCATGAAATAATTTCAGTCTTCATTAAATCATTAGGCCATGCCATTAAATACAAATCTAACAATTTCATATTTAATGCAAATTTCATGATTTTTCGGAATCGATCACCACCTGTTCTTTCCTTTGTATCAGTTGTTGGAAAATCAACAAAAGAAATCTTAGCCAAATGAAACATTAACCCTAAACCTACTTGTAGAGCCTCAAGTTGTGATGTCAACAATGGATTATTATCTAAAGAATCTTCATCAACAGTATAATTATCCATAATCCATTGTTTATAACAATCTTTTAAAACAAGTTTCTTTCTTCCATTTGATAGCTTTACTTCATCTGCATATACAATCTCATTACTTTTATCATTAGCACAATATAAAAGATAAGAAAGAGCTACGACAGACGAAATATGATTTAAAGAGGACTTTATTCCCAAACGACAATCCAGATCGCTCCTTTGCTCTATTTTAGATGGTAATATTGCCATAATAACTAATTATTAATATTTGATTCATTCTTTATTATCTCTTTAGCTATAGCATATGCTAAATATGGTGGAACAGCATTTCCAACTTGCTTCATTTGTGAGGTTTTAGAACCATAAAAAATGAAACTATCTGGAAAAGTTTGTATTCTAGCAGCTTCCCTAGTTGTAATACATCTATTTAATATCGGATGAGTAAACCTTCCAGATGATGGAGTATCAAAACGAGTAGTAATAGTTGCAGCCACATCATTTTCAAGTAAACGACAATAAGTTCCGCTATAAATAGACTTAGTACGTTCCTCCTCTGGGAGAACTTTTCCACCTTCCCCAATAGGAATCATAGCCATTCTTCGCAATGCTGTTTCGTTATGTTTTGTAGCAACATGATTATATAGAACCACAGAATCTCCACGTAAATCTTTCTGTAAATCAGACTCTGGTTCTTTATCATATTCACATTTTTCTTTACCCTCACCAGATAATATTATTGGTAAATCCGAAATTGCATCTTTAACCGTATTCTTAATACCGTTTGGCTTTGGGAAGTCAACCTCTAATTTTCCTTTCTGCCCAATAAATACAGCACGTCTTCTGTCTTGTGGAACACCAAAATCTACAGCTCTAAGAATACCACAACATACATCATATCCTAAATCGTTAAAAGCATGTATAATTTCATCTTTAAAAAAGCCATTCTCAGTAGTTATAATATTAGGAACATTTTCCAAAACAAAATATTTGGGCGAGAACTCCTCAACAAAACGGATAAACTGTTTAAAAAGAAAATTTCGAGGATCGTTAATACTTAAACGTTTTCCTTTCTGAGAAAATCCTTGACATGGTGGTCCTCCTACTACCACATCAATCCGTGGGTGTTTATTATGTATCTCCTTAAAATCCAAATCACAAATGTCAGATGCATAGACATCAGTATATGGATGATTTTTCTTATATGACAATGCTATTCCATTATCATATTCTATAGCAATAGCTATCTCAAAACCAGCTTTGAGAAAACCTTGAGACAATCCACCTACTCCTGCAAACAAATCAGCTACTTTCATTTCTTTTCTAATATTCTTTGAGTTGCTATATTATAATACTTCTCATCCAACTCAAAACCAATAAAGTTTCTATTCAACAGTTCACATACAACTCCTGTACTTCCACTCCCCATAAAAGGATCCAATACAACATCTTTTTCATTTGATAATATTTCTATAAAGTGTTGTAACAACAGTTTGGGTTTCTGCGTTGGATGCTTTCCCAATTTATGTTCTGAAGCAGAAATGGTTGAAGTCTCTATAAAGTCATGTATTGGCTTTCCATTATTATTAAAGGTTCCAGTATGTCCATCATTGATGAAATACAACCACGGTTCTATTGAATTAATAAAATGTAAATTCATATTTCGTGGCATAGGATTAGTTTTATGCCAAGCGCCAACAGTTTTATAATATAAGCCAGCATCAGTAGCTAATTTTATAATTGTTTCAACCTTCATTATTGACATAAACATTATAAGTGAGCCTTTTGATTTAAGTACCCTAGCACACTCTTTCATAAACTTTTTCATTACTCTACTCCATTGGGAATACTCCATATCATCCCAACCCGAATATGCAAAATGATTATTTCTCATTCCTTTTATATTCGTCCCTCTTTTATGCATAAAAAGGCCTAAATTATATGGTGGGTCAGTTAATATTAAATCAACCGATTTATCTGGTAATTGTTTAATCAATTTCAAACAATCACCACATCCTATTATAGAATTTGTTGTTATCTGTTTCATTCTTAATATTTAAGTCTACCTATATATGAGAATTCTGTCAACTAATCAAATGGTTCATATAAATCTTTCAAATCACACTGTAATATCTGAGAGATCTCAATCAACTGTGGAGCACTCGGTTGTGTCGTATTGGTACACCATCGACTTATTGTCATCTTTGACACTCCAAGCTGTTCTGCCAAATATGTCTTAGTAACCATTTTATCTGCAAGCACCACACGAATTCTATTTTTATATACTTTCTTTTCCATAGAAAACATTTCTACATTTATGTGCAAATTTACACATAAATGTAGAAAGTATCAAGCAAACATAATTATATAGACTAACGTCTTCTATAACTTCTCATTCCATTCTGCCTCTTCACCACCCCTACCGCAAACAACAAACATCTCCTACGATATGTCTCTTCGTCCTCATCCGGCTTACGTCCATCCCAAGGAAGATCGGAAGTAGAACCTCCTCCACCTGAAGAAACAGTAATCGTTGTTCCCCCTAAAAGTGCATCAGCAATGGCAAATATTTGAGAACGGAAAGATGGAACAGACAATTGGTCAAGTATTGTTTCCAAAGTTGATTTCAAATCATCATTACTTTCAGATAACATCTTAACTTCTCTTCTCAATTTATTAAGTTCGCCATAGTCTGCCAATACATTATGTTGTGCAATCTTTACTTGGCGTTCAGCTTCATTCCTATAAAGAGTTTCTAACTTACGAATCGTAGAAGTAAATTGTTTAGCTATCTCCTGATTTTGAGTTTCAATCCACTTGTCAGTACCAAACAAAGGAACCTTTCCTGAAATACGAGGCGGTTCAAAATCAACTTTATGGTTACGGAATGGCTGTATTACGGAACCTGCCATCTCAAGATCTTTGGTTAATCTGCCCAAAGCTTGTTCTTTTTCATGAAGCTTACATGCCTTGTCTTCAAGTTTGATTTGATACTCTGAAATCTGTTTCTGTATCCTAGCCTTTTGAAAGTCATATTCCCGAAGAAGCATTTTACCAGAAGTCAAAGACTTGTCAATTTCTTTAAGTTGTGATTGAGAACTGGATATCTGCGACTCCAACTTTCTCATCATTGTCTGCAATCCCTTAACAGCCTTCTCCGCTTGTTTTGCCTCTTTTGTCAACTTTCGGATATAATCACGTTTATTCAAATGCCTTACGTTACGACCTTCAATACTATCACCACGTTCCAGACCGTATTTACTTCCAACCTCTTCATATAAAGAAGTATGCATATCCTTTAATATTTTTCCATATTCATACCTGTCTTTCCCAAATTTAGCAGACCACATGACACATTCGCGTCCACTTTTTGGGCGTACACCCACTGGCACAATCAAAGCATGAATATGAGGTGAAGTTTCATCCAAATGAACCTGAAATCCGATAATATTTTCCCTACCATAGCGACGAGAACACCAATCATAAACGTCCTTTGCCCAAAGCTCTACTTCTTCACATCTACGTAAATGACTATTGTCGGCATTCTTTTCCAGGTTTACAATCTGGCTGCCGAAAGCCATCTGAAGTGTACGATCATGGTTACCGCCAAATAAGAATCGAGCACAACAATTCGGCTGAATCTTACTGTCAGGCTTAAATGGCTTCCATCCAAGTTCTGAAAGCCTTTCCTGTAATCCGACATCAAGAGACTTCGGATGATATCCCAACGGATATATTTTTCCATCAGGACCTATTTCAAAATTCAACTTCATTCTAGTCTTGTCATAATGGTTAGTAGAATCCTCATTCTTCCTATCTATTTTTGTTTCATTCCAACGTCTTTCGTTTTCATTAGCCTCGGCTGCATTCAATGATTTTGCAGCTTCGACATGCATGGCCTGTTTTATATCTGTATTCATAAATGTCTTTCCAATATGTGTTTATTCATTATTGGAGCTTGCTCCTTAACCAGTCTGTAATGCCAGACAATGACCAGACTTTATTGCCTGTAGGCAAAAAGTCCTTATTGTGTTATGGACTTTCTATAAATCCATGGAACAAGTTCCTTTACTATTCAATAAGTTCCAGATCAAATTCATCAATAAGTAACTGCAATGCTGGATTACGTTGTATCATCTGATGGAGTATCTGCCTTTTTGATGGTGAATACAAAAAGAAGTCTGCAATATCCAATCCTTGGCTGCGTTGTTCTTCATCGGATGTACATTCCAAGACATTGGACACAACAACCCACTTGCATATTCCTGCTAACAAAGCAGACTTTTCTTTCCATTGTTCAGTTGCTCCTAAATCAGGGATGAGAGTAACTTCCCTGCCTTTGAGAACCTGCATAGCTTCACTGTTGAAACAACCGTTCTTTCCACCTGTTGCCAGCCATATATAATCGGGGATAAAATGACTCATTACAACAGCGGTCTTTTCACTTTCTACCAGCATTACCGGAGACGATGATTTTTTTAGAAGATATTCTCCATACAAACACTGCTTCAAATGGAAATCCTGTAACTTCAACTCGGAATGTGCCCAGCTGACAAAAGCCTGAGACTCTTTAACCCGATGACCAGTCTCGGCATTATAGCACATTACCTTACCGGTTCTTACTTGTCCGTTTATATCTATCTGCCAGAAGACTGTTGAACCTCCCCATTTTGCAGATGTTCCTATACGATACATGTCAAATAACCTGTTTGTCTCACTTTCACCAAATACGCGACAGAAATATTGATACAAAGGGTTTATTGAATAATGTGACTGACTCCTTAACACATAAAATGAAGAAATATACGAAGGGGTAATACAAACGGATGTTTTATCTACAGACTTATAAGAGGCTGAAAGCAGAGGCTTACCATTATCCACATTCATTTCCAATTTATCAGGATTATTTTTGAAATATTCTTTGGGTGTATAGTGGCAGCCACAACTGTTCTCATGATCACACTTACCGACATTGTTTGGAAAGATAATGCTGCCCAATTCATCAATATACTTGACAAAACATCGGCTTTTACCACAACTCGGACAAGTAGTCTTTGTTCCTGGTTTGTATCTCTGTAAATGAAATCTGTATTCACCCATGGTTTTCTGATTTAAGTGTTGTTGCACTCTGCACTTTTGCACTTTGAGAAGATTGCACAGTATCTTGACGGGATGAAAGTGCAATAGTGCAAGGTGCATCAGTGTTTTCTGTCATAAGTTTACGATAAACTCCATGCTGAAGCTTCTCTATAAGAGGGTGCTGAAGTCGACACAATTGGTCAAGCGCATAATAAACAGATCGTCTGGATATATCAACTTTTCTACCGGCAATAACTGCATCCCCAGAAGTAAATCTCTCTCCTAGCAGGGAAAGCCAAGCTTCCTTCGTTTCACCAATACTGTTTGCGACAATGGTTTCCTGAATCCTCCGGTATGTTTCCTCGTAATAATCAATCATACGGATTGCTGATTCCACGGAATCCTGTTCGACATATTGCATATCGCCACTATCAGCAGCCCATTTCATTACTTGGAACAATAGGGAAAGACGTGCTACATGCCCGTTGAGCTTCATCTTGCGGCTTTCAACATCGGCATCGTCCTCAATGGCATTTACTGCATCAATGATTCCATTATACCATTCATAAAAGCATTCTTCCGCATCATCAGACATTGTAAGGATACGTGGATTTACCGTTGTTCCTTTGTCATCAAGAATACAAGGGATACTGAGAACTCTGTTGACTATTGTTCTCCATTGATTCATGATGTCAGGACGGAGTGTATTTCTTTCTTCCCGTCTCCATCCGGATATCTTCCGGTTTTTAGGATAGACAAACAGAAAGCGATCAAGCAATCCGTTGGCAAGGAATTCTGTACGGAAGACTTCCTGCAGCATATTTGTCTGTACTGAACCGATGACATTTATACATGGATTCTTGATTAGAACAAGACGTGATTCTGACTTGCGGATAATCTTTAACGGCTGTCCGCTATAAGCTGTCAGCAAATCTTCAATTAGGTTGTTCTTGCTATTATACCTTTTGACGGAATTGAACAAAGCCAAAATTTCATCAACTACCAATGTTATTCCGCGCTGATTATGCTGATGAATATTCATCATCGCCTCAGGAGTAGAATCATAAATGACAGTAGTTATAAAATTAGGCTTTTTGAGCAACCGCTCTTCCCCGTCAGTACCGTGCTTACCTGCTGACATGGCTCTCTCATATTCATCGTATTCCTCGTTATATTTCTCATGCAGCCGGTCATCATACTCATTTATCGGCTTATAAATAAAACCTAGAGGAGGAGTCTTTCCAAGTCCGGGACGACCTACCAACATCATATAAAGGGAAGGGCAAGTCTTCCACTCTCCCTTTATACGGATATGACAAGAATTACCTATTGCAGTAGCAACGGCAGACAGAATAATAGACGCAGTATATTCCACATTAAAATTTTCGTATCTGGCAAGGTTGAGGATAATCTCCTGTATTTTGTCCGGAAAGGCATCCAATGGAAGACCTGTTTCCGGAATACTTTCCACTTCCAAACGAAGCATGTTGGTCAAATGAAGAGTATCAAACATAACCACCTCCTTCCTGTTTTGGAAGTTCATCGCCAATAGCGAAAGCTTCATAATGGAAACGACGCAGAAAGCGGTCCACGTCTTCCTGCGTGTACCAATATTTATCACCTTCACGCGAGTAGCCGAGATAACCGTTGTCACGCAACTTCTTCAGATACTTCTCTCTTACCCCTAATTTTGCCATCAAAGTTTTATTATCATACAATTTATGTTTGTCTGACAAAAACTGCGGCAATAATTTTTCATGCTTTTCCAATATGGCGAAAATCTTTTCTATGAGTTCTCGATCGCACGGAGTTTTTTCTAATTTAATTTCAGCCATATTCTACAGTTTTATGGCTTAAACTTCCTTATGCACATTCGGATCTTAAGCCGGGTATTTGTCACGGTACGATTGTGCACATCGTCCGTAACCACTGCGAATTTAGCAAGTCCTTAGGGGCTTAAAAGTTAGGATAAGTTAGACTAATATGTTAGGATGATGTTAGGATAGATTAGGATAGGTTAGGACTGGTATTAGTATGAAGTTAGGATTGGAATCACAACTTACTGATAATGAATAAAAAAGAGTAGCACACCTGCTACTCAAAGAATTTATCTATTTCTTCTGATTTAAATGGGACTATTGCATCTTTTCTATTAGCTCTTGACTGTCCCAAATCTTGTATTTGAAACAAAACTTTTAATTCAGCATCTGGGAACATATCTTGTCTTCCGAATTTCCAGAACGTTTTTTCTTCTATTTTAGAATAATTCGGTTTGTCTCCACAATATATTCTACCACACATATATGCCAGAAGAACCTTTGAATTATTCCATTTATAAAAGCTGCCACATTCCGTAATATATCCGGCTTCTATTGCCTTGGCAAAAACTTTTCTGGCTGTATCTGTATCTAATATTTTCGGCAAAACGACCTCTCCTTCATTGCATACGGGATTTTCCTCCTGTTTAGAATCCTCAATGAGTGCTTCATTTTTCACTTCGGTTATTTTTCCATTATTTTTCTCTTTTAGTTTCTCCGCACAGAAAGCTAAAGCTGCTCCAGAAATCAAAGTGATGATAGCACCCCAAAATTCTACAGAACCGGTTTTATCCTCACCAACAGGATTTATAACCCCAATTCCGATAAGTAATAGAGTACCGGCGAATAAAGTTATTGCACTTGACCAAAGTATCGTTCTTGCATGTTTCTTAAAAACAAAAGATAAAGCAAGTATGATGACACAAATACCAATAATCAAGAATATTACTCTTAACATAAAAACACATTCAATTATTTGTTCAGAACTAAAAATACTATAATATCAATCTGAGATCAAACATTTAATATTAATTTATTTACCCTTCCGCAAATGTTATACATTGACTCATATGAAACTCAAAATACCTATTAGAAAATAAGCAGTTTATAAGATTCTAATTTATAAAAGGCCTAGAATTTATCATTGACAAACTATTAACTATAGATATTTTTCATATCAAACCTACATAAAAAAGAATATTGTAATCACCTCTACTACATAATTCTAAAATTAGAGAGCGGAAATTACAATATCCTTAGATTTTTTAATTTAATTAAAGCTGTCAAGATAATCTTCTTGATCTTGAATTCGATCTTCATAATCTTCATCAGATTCAAAAGAATCTTTATCCCAATCTGTTGGAGAGTAGTAATCTTCATCATCTTCTTCAGGGTCATCATAATACCCTTTTGTATTATATTTACTCATAATTCTTTGATATTAAAGTTTATAATATTCTTCCGTCTCTAAGGTAGGAAATAATATTGAATTTACTACATATTACTACTCTTTTTTCAACATTCTAGTAAACAAAGTATAAATCAAAATCCAAAATTAATTGTTGCTTTATAGTTTTTTTTAATTTACATATATACAATAATATCTGCAATTTAATTCCAACGCAGAAAAAGCATTAAAGTAGTCTATAATCAAACAATCTTACTACATACTATTTCTCTTAAAGATATCTATTATTAGAAAAGTATACAGAAGTATATTATAAATTAAATATGAGCATTATATTATCTCAAGTGAAGCAAATTCATCTTTTAGACGTGCCACTTCCGAGGACAATGTTTCCGGAAGGAAGCGGGCATAGACCTTCTCTGTGACATCCGTACTTCCATGTCCAAGAAGACGACTGACTACAGACATAGACAAGCCTTTATTCAAAGCAAAAACAGCAAATGTATGTCTGGCCACATGCATTGACAAGTTGAAAGGCAACCCAATCTGTTCTCCAACCACTGCCAAAGACTGGTTAATACATTTGGTTGCGTTATTACGAGCCTTATAAAGAGCTTCCTCATCATCAAGTTCCAGATTTTCCTTTACCAGATTAAACACATAGCGGCAGCCTTCACGTTTTTCTTGCCACTGTCTCAAAATATGTATAGCAGGCTCTGTAAGAGGAATCACATGACGTTTGTTTGTCTTTATCATAATCTTCCTCAATTCTTTCTTTTCAAAATTTACATGTCCCCACTGCAATGTCATTACATCGACAACCCGAAGTCCGCAAGCATGAAAAGCAAAGAAAAACATTTCAAGAAACTCTTTTCTGCGTGGTTCCTGACAGGTTTTATAATATTCCATGAGAGCCTGCATTTGTTCTTTATTCAAACTCTTACCGTCAAATTCACTCTCTTCCTCAGATAATGAAGTTTTGGTAATGATACGCATATCTTGAATCCTCGCATTTATAGCGGGTTCCATGATATTCATTTCACATGCATAAGCACAAGCTTTCAATATCGGTGTCAGTGAATGGTTTATCGTGGCATCTGTATTCTGTTTGACTTCTCTACGCCAAGCAATATAACTATCCAACAATTCAGGTGTTACATCACCCACATAGATAGAATCGTTTCCACAGGTCGCCTGCTTGGTAGCTCTTAAAAAAGTCTGGAAGATATTCATGCAGCTTCTTCCGTTCTCATATCGGCTCCTTCCTATTCTATTTCTTGAATAATCGGAAGAAAGATGCTCCAATGTGAATTCAACAAAATCTTTTCCTTGATCACGACGTGAAAGAGGTTTGTCTGAGAGGAAACCGGATATAACATCTGCAGTAATCTGATTAGGATGTTTCTCGTTATACTCTGCCAGTTGAGAATCTATACGCTCAACACGTGACAACAAGAGTTGATTGAGCCGTTTAAATTCACTACTATAACTAACACGAATTTCACCTCGTCCCTGATTACCGTTCTGATTCCAGTCTGCAACTTTAACAAAGACATTTGTAGTCTTACGGATTATTTGCCTGTTCCAAGTATATTCCAACTCAATAGGATAGGCTTTCTCTTTATCTATCACCTTCGGAGTGCGAAGACGATATTTACCCAACGGATATAGTCTTTTTGGTCTTCCCATACGCTTTTTCCTCCTATTTTAATATTCCTGAGGAGAAGCAAAGGTAATGTATTTTAGACAAACAAAATCCGATTTTGAGAGGAAAAACCGTAATTTAGACAAACAAACCATACCTTAAAAGACCTTAAAGCACCAGCGCGACAAACAAATTATTTTTGTTTATCGCGCTGATAATTAATTATTTATCCTATCCAAAAGCTGTTAATATTCTTCCTCGTTGAAGAAGAAATCTTCTTTGCTGGGATAATCAGGCCAAATATCTTCAATACTTTCATAAATCTCGCCTTCATCTTCCATTTCCTGCAGGTTTTCAATAACCTCAAGCGGAGCACCCGAACGCATGGCATAATCTATCAGTTCGTCCTTAGTTGCCGGCCAAGGGGCATCTTCCAGTTTAGATGCCAATTCCAATGTCCAATACATAGTTTCTAAGTATTAAAATTGTGAATATTAAGTCCTATCTTTATTTTTCGGCAAAAGTATAACAAAATATTTCACTTGCAACTATTATTCCAAAATATTTCTTCTTTTTTCTCGTCTTGATTCATTTTCCGCGAAAGAACGAACAAATAGTCAGATAAACGGTTGACATAAGCTAATAATTCCGGGGATATCTCCACCTGTTCCGCCAAAGCGAGAATACGGCGTTCGGCACGGCGGCAGACGGTACGGCAAATATGGCAGACGGCAGCTCCGCGGCAACCTCCCGGAAGGACGAAAGCAGATAGGGGAGGCAGCATATCGTCCAACCGGTCTATTTCATGTTCTATCGCTTCTACCTGTTCCGAAGTGAGGATACTCACCTCCTTGAGCCGGGTCTTTTCACGGTCGGTCGCAAGGTACGAGCCGATTGCGAACAGCTTATCCTGGACTTGTCGGAGGAACTGCCTGTCGCGCTCGTCAGCCAGATAAGTAATGAGGAACCCCAGGTTGGAGTTCAGCTCGTCCACCGTACCGTAGGTTTCAAGACGGATGTGGGTTTTAGGAACACGGGAACCGCCAACAAGGGAAGTAGTTCCTTTATCTCCGGTCTTTGTATATACAAGGCTTTTCTTCATAATGGTCTTTTTTCCTTTGAAACGCCTAAAGGTAATCAAAAGTTGACAATATAGTCTTGTTTTATCCTGGTTTTATCGAAGAAAATAATACCGAGGTCATAAAGGTCGAAAGTAATACCTGCCTTCTCGTGTCGGCAGACGCGTTTCCAGACAGAACGCATCTGCGATGTATAATGAATGCCTTCGATTACAAAAACGGATGTTTTTGCAGTGCGGCCGATACAGATACGCAGCACTTCTTCCGCGAACTCCGGACGGCGGTAATCGTGCAGGTACAGGAAATCGACAGATGTACCGCTCTCCAAAAAGAGTTCGGACAACTCGGAGGCCGAGGTATAATCCGCTCCTTCCTTACCGGCTTTCAGGTAAAGAGAAGAAGCGGCCGGTATGCCGGCGTCTATAATCGTACCGGGTTGCACATAATTAACCAGGCGGAACAACAGCCGCTTTACTTTTACGGATTCGTAATTCCATGTCCTGCCTTTCTGTACGGCAAGTTTCTTTTGTGCGGCGGCCAATTCCTTGTATTTGTAATACGGAGCGGTTTCATAGATTACGTGTGTAATCAGGTTGAAGGCAAAAGGCGAGTGTACCCCGTAACCGCAACGGTGGCGGAAGCGGTACAGCCAAATGAAAGGGCGTTTCAGTGCAAGCAATATATGGTTCATCGCGGATTATTTCTCTATATTATTCGCAAAAATACGGAAAAAATGCCATAGTGTTTTTACATTTTTCTTTTAATGCGCAGAACTATTTCATCTCCAAAATGTTATCTATGGGAATAATCTAAAACTCAACAAAGAATGAAAAAACTAATTGTACTAATGAGCCTTGCTTTTATAATCGCAAGCTGCTCGGACGATGACGAGAATAACGGCATGGACAGTCCGTATCTTATCAGTCCGCGAATGGAAATGAGTGTTAACAATACTGACGGACAAAGCCCGCTGACCGGCATCCTGACAGTTGTACCGTGCAACGCAAACAGTTCTATTTACTATGGGAATTATGTAAGAGGAAAACTCTCTCCTTTTTATGGCTTTTACCAAGTGAAAGACGGCACTTTCTACAATGATGCCATTAACAGGGAAATTTCTTTGCCGACAGGTACTTATAACATGATTTTCTGGGGAACTCCCAAATACCAGGAGCCTATTTATGCCAGCCCTGCCGTACACGAAGCCGCCCACAGCATAGGAATAGACATGTCCAAACAATCTATCAGCCTGTTTCAGATACCTTCCGATACCGTTTATTATCCGGTATACGACCTGGTATATGCCATGCAGCCGATAAAAATCGGAAGTGAAAACCTCAAGGCTTCTTTGAAACGGGTGGTAGCCGGTCTGAAAGTTATCTTAAAAGACAAAGACAATGCCGTACTGAGTTCCAGCATAGCCAGTGTGTCCGTACGTGTTACCAATATTTATAGCGAGCTCAATTATTTTACCGGGGAACCGCAAGGCAAACCGCGCACCATTGCTTTCCCGTTGGTACGCTCGATAGACGGCACGCAAATGAGCAATAACACGGTCATGCTATTCCCCTCTGCCGGTAAACCCGAATTTCAACTGACAATCATGCTGAAAAACGGGAACGTGAAAACGTTTAAGCAGACAATGAGCGCCCCGCTCAATGCCAATACGAAACTGACACTGAC
Source organism: Bacteroides gallinarum DSM 18171 = JCM 13658 (assembly GCF_000374365.1). Taxonomy (GTDB): domain Bacteria; phylum Bacteroidota; class Bacteroidia; order Bacteroidales; family Bacteroidaceae; genus Bacteroides; species Bacteroides gallinarum. The sequence goes on along the minus strand of NZ_KB894168.1, from coordinate 2,913 downwards.
TTTGAGCCTGGGCGATATTTTCTCCGAGGAATCTTCCGGCGACTTTACTGTCGACAACTGGAACGAGGAGAACGAGGATATAGATGTACCGATAATAGAATGACAACCGGGAACATGTAAGTTTACAGGTATATAGGCAAATCACAAGAACTATTCTATTGGAATACGAGAAAAAGAGGTTGCGTCGCCATGACACAACCTCTTTTTTCATACCTTTACACCGCCATAACAGTTGAATTTATTGCAGAGATAAATGAAGCAAATTAAAATTATATCAGGTTTATTGCTTTCCATATGCACTTCTGTTTCGCTATGGAGTCAGACAACAGGAAAAATAATAGATACCAAACAACAACCGGTAGAAGGTGCGACTATCGTCATGCAACAACCGGATTCAACTTATTTAGGAGCAGCCATATCTGCTCCGGACGGTACATTTGTGCTTGAGCAGGAATCGGACAGCTATTTGCTCATAATCCAGCATTTGCTTTATCATGTCAAACAGGTAAAGGGACAAACAGCAGATGCAGGTATCATCACGCTGGAGCAGAAAGATTACAATCTGGACGAAGTGGTTATAAAGGGAGAAAGACCGTTAGTTAAGGTAGAAAACGGACGGCTTGGCTATGACCTTTCTGTATTATCGGAAAAGCAAGTTGTAAACAATGCTTACGAAGCCATAACCAAACTGCCGGGAGTGCAGGAAAACAACGGAGCACTTTCTCTTGCCGGAGCAAGTTCTCTTACAATAATAATGAACGGCAAGCCTACCACCATGACACCTGGGCAACTGGAAACATTGTTGCGAAGCACTCCTGTAAATCGTGTGGAAAAAGCGGAAGTCATGTACAGTGCCCCTCCGGAACTCCATGTACGCGGAGCCGTTATCAATGTGGTAACGAAACGCTCACACGACTATTCCTTTCAGGGCGAGTTGAGTACCAATTATCAAAACAGATATTTCAGTAGTGGCGGTGTAAATGGAAATTTCCGCCTGTCCACTCCAAAAGTTACTTTGGATATAATGTATGGAGCAGACAATATCAGGACAATGGAATATACAGACCTGTTTTCCAGGCACGCATTGAACAACAATGTATATGAAATAACACAGAATGAGAAACTGAGTTCCAAAAGCTGGATGCATAATGTGAGGACAGCTTTGGAGTATAACATCAATGAAAAGAATCACCTGGATGTAGCATATACAGGAAACTTTACACCCAATGGGCATAGCCGTAGTATAGCAGACGGAAGTTTTCAGCAATCCGACCTTGATAAGTTTACGGATAATAAGATGAATAATATAACAGTGCGATATAGTTCGGGTATCGGTCTGGAGGTAGGCGGTGATTATACACGTTATACCTCAGACAATAACCAGGCTATGTTTACACAACTCTCTGACAAAAGTGAAAACTCATACACATTGATTGGCGGTCAGCGTATAGACCGTTATTCGGTTTATGCAGACCAAAAACATAATCTGGCAAATAACTGGGGGATAGGTTATGGAGTTTCCTATCGCTATGCAAAAGATTATGATTTTCAGACTTACAATAATGTTACAGGTAATATAAAACCTGAAAATACAGTGGCAAGGCTGAACGAGCAGACAACTAATTTTTATTTCTCATTGAGTAAAAGCTGGGCGACCGGAACTTCATTTTCCGTTTCTGCCACAGGAGAATATTACACTATCGGAAACTACCACAAATGGGCGGTCTATCCGCAAGCCTCACTGACATATCTGAAAAGTCCGCAACATACCTTCCAGCTATCCCTATCAACAGATAAAACATATCCGGGTTACTGGGATATGCAGTCGTCCGTTACATACCTGAACGGATATTCTGAGCTTCAGGGAACACCGGGATTGCGTCCTATGACAAATTATAATCTGAACGGTACATATATACTGAAACAGAAATACATCTTCGGTTTATTCTATATGCATACATCAGATTACTTTGCCCAGACACCTTATCAGGCAACAGACCGTCTGGCATTGATATACAAAAACACAAACTGGAATTATATGCGCATGATAGGTGTAAATGTCATTCTACCGTTCAGTATAGGAAACTGGTACGATGCAAGGCTCACACTTGTAGGTATGCAGGCACGGCAGAAGTGTAACCAGTTCTTTGATGTGCCATTTGACCGCAAGAAATGGCTGTTTGCCGGTACACTTGACAATACCTTCAAGGTCGGCAAGAACCTTTCATTCGAATTGACAGGAAACATACAGACACCTTTCATTCAGGGAACATTGGACCTCGCCAGTTCATTCAACCTCACAGCCGGAATGAAATGGAACTTTGCCAAAGACAGATGTTCGCTTACTGTACGTTGCAATGATATATTCAACTCCAGTATGCCGGATATGAAGGTTCGCTTTAAAGGACAGTATCTGGATATGAACCCCGGATTCTATACGCGTACAGTATCTCTGAACTTCACATACCGTTTCGGTGGTTATAAAAAACAAGAAGTTAAAGGTGTGGATACATCACGTTTCGGACATTAATACGAGCCTGATTATGATTTCAGATTGTACCATAAAATGGGTGATAAGAGAATAAAGCCTATACTTTCATATCCCAATGGGGGGGGATAGTCGGGAACAATGAGAGAGCAGCTTTATAGGGATATTCAGTAAATGTCCCTAAAAATCAAGATGGCATATGAAGATGATAGAGCATACTCACTTCATATGCCATTTTTATAGTCCTATTCCTGTAATTTCTCACACAATCTTACCCTACAAGACATGACGCTCGGGAAGAAGTCTGAAGACATCTTCTGCCTCTGCCTGTAAAATCATATCATGCCGCTTTCACCGTCCTGTTCCTGATCTTGTCTATCATCAGTACGGCATTTGCCGTATGTATTCCAAAGAAAATCCACAGG
>NZ_KB894167.1 GCF_000374365.1 Bacteroides gallinarum DSM 18171 = JCM 13658 | reverse complement strand
CAGAAGGTTCCGGCATGTGGGAGAAGACAAGGTGACAATGGACTTTGCCTTCTTTGCCATAGCTTTTAATATCAAAAAGATGTGTGCAAAAATGCGAAAAGCAGGAAAGGGACTTATTACATTTGCTAAATCTATGCTTATTGGGCTGTTTATAAACCGCTACAAGTGGAAGATGGCAACTTCTTACCAAATGAATGAGAAAAAAGCAGCATAAGCAAAAGAAAAGATAGTAGGACTATAAATCATAAAAAAAGGTTGTGCCAACGTTTTGACACAACCCCTTTAACTTACAAAATATTGATTAAAAACCAATGCGGAGAGACGGGGATTCGAACCCCGGATACCCTTTAGGGGTATACACGCTTTCCAGGCGTGCCTCTTCAACCACTCGAGCATCTCTCCCTATCGGGGCGCAAAAGTAGGGGAAGTTTTCGGATTTACCAAATGTTTGGCGTAAATAATCGCTCCAATACATATTATTTCGGTTACGCCTAGATAAAAAAGTACCGATAATCATCTTTTCTACTTCGTTTGTCTTGCTTAAAAGGGCGATTGCAGTTTCTGCCGTTCTCCCCGCCTTGTCTCTGCAAGCAGGGTTCCGTATCCGCAAACAAGGCGGATTTTTTTATACATTCCTGAACAAAGTATATCCAGGCACGTTTATATAAGTAAACGGCAAATACTTCATTTTAATTCCATATTTACTCGTCCTGCCCAGGACAGACAGAGTAAGACGAGGGCTCCCGGCCTGAATATGAAATGCAAACCTAAACCATTGTCTAAAATAAACAATATTATTATGAGCAAAATAGAAATTAGAAACCTATACCTAATCTTCGGGAAAGAGAAGCATAAGGCAGAGAAAATGTTGAAAGAAGGTAAAAGCAAAGAGGAGATATTGAAGGCGACCGGATGTACCGTTGCCGTAAAGGATGTAAACCTCTCTATCGGCGAAGGCGAAATATTCGTTATCATGGGATTGTCCGGAAGCGGAAAATCAACCTTGCTCCGCTGTATAAACCGCCTGATATCCCCTACTTCTGGAGAAATAATAATCGACGGCACGGATATCTCGAAAGCTTCCGGGCAGGAGCTGCTGCAAATACGCAGAAAAGAGCTTGCTATGGTATTCCAGCACTTCGGGTTACTGCCTCACCGCTCCGTATTGCACAACATCGCCTTCGGTCTCGAACTGCAAGGGGTAAAAAAGGGGGAGCGCGAGAAGAAAGCTATGGAATGCATGCAACAAGTGGGGCTGAAAGGGTATGAAAATCAAATGGTAGGACAGCTCTCCGGAGGTATGCAGCAGCGTGTAGGGCTGGCGCGTGCCCTCGCCAACAATCCAGAAGTGCTGTTAATGGATGAAGCCTTCTCTGCCCTGGACCCGCTGATACGTGTACAGATGCAGGATGAGCTGCTGATGTTACAGGCTAAGATGAAGAAGACAATCGTCTTTATCACCCACGACCTGAACGAGGCCATTAAATTGGGTGACCGCATCGCCATTATGAAAGACGGCGAAATAGTGCAGACGGGTACGTCGGAAGAGATATTGACGGAGCCTGCCGATGCATACGTAGCGCGCTTCGTGGAGAATGTAGACCGCTCCAAGATTATCACCGCAAGTTCCATAATGATTGACAAGCCGCTTGTGGCACGGCTGAGAAAGGAAGGTCCGGAGGTGCTAATCCGCAAGATGCGCGAACGCAACCTGACTGTATTGCCGGTGGTAGATGCCAACAACATCCTGGTCGGGGAGGTAAGGCTGAGCGACCTGGTAAAGCTGCGAAAGGAGCAAATCCGCTCCATAGATACCGCGGTACGCCATGAGGTGCATTCCGTACTGAGTGATACCATACTCGAGGATATATTGCCGCTTATGACGCATACCAACTCTCCTATCTGGGTAGTGAATGGGAACCGGGAATTCCAGGGGGTAGTCCCTCTATCTTCGCTTATCATCGAAATGACCGGAAAGAACAAGGAAGAAATCAATGAAATCATTCAAAACGCAATAGAATTATGATAAATATAGGACAATATATAGAAATGGCCATTAATTGGCTTACCGAGAACTTCGCCACTTTCTTCGATACGCTGAGCATAGGTATCGGCAGCTTTATAGACAGTTTCCAGCATGTGCTGTACGGAATTCCCTTTTACATCACTATCGCAGTGTTGGCAGTCCTCGCCTGGCTGAAATCCGGCAAGGGCACAGCCGTATTTACTGTTCTGGGACTGCTGCTGATTTACGGAATGGGCTTTTGGCAGGAAACCATGCAGACATTGGCTCTGGTATTGTCGTCTACCTGCCTCGCCTTGTTAATGGGAGTGCCGCTGGGTATCTGGACGGGCAACAGCAACCGGTGCAATAAGATTATGCGGCCTATACTGGACTTCATGCAAACGATGCCTGCCTTCGTATATCTGATTCCGGCGGTGCTGTTCTTCGGGCTGGGGACCGTACCGGGAGCATTCGCTACCGTAATCTTCGCAATGCCGCCCGTAGTGCGCCTGACGGGGCTCGGTATACGGCAGGTTCCCCAAAATGTAGTGGAGGCATCGCGCTCATTCGGCGCCACTCCCTGGCAGTTGCTCTACAAGGTACAACTACCGCTCGCCCTGCCCACCATAATGACGGGAATAAACCAAACAATCATGATGTCTTTGTCCATGGTGGTGATTGCCGCGATGATTTCGGCCGGCGGCCTGGGAGAAATCGTTCTGAAAGGTATTACGCAGATGAAAATCGGACTCGGCTTCGAAGGCGGCATAGCTGTCGTCATACTGGCTATCGTGTTAGACCGCATTACCCAGGGAATGGCGCAGGGTAAAAAGAAAAAACAATAGAAAAGGAAAGGAATCAGCAATATGAATAAGATAAAAATGATAGCCGTACTGTTGCTGGCAGCCTTGCTGTCGGCAGCTTGCGGTGACCTCGGCAACAACAAGAAAATCAGTATAGCTTATGCCAACTGGTCGGAAGGCATCGCAATGTCTCACCTTGCCAAAGTGATATTGGAGGAACAGGGGTACGACGTGAGAATGCTGAACGCAGACCTGGCTCCTATCTTCGCCTCGTTATCGCGCAAAAAGGCGGATGTGTTCATGGATGTATGGATGCCGGTAACCATGCACGATTATATGGAACAGTACGGCGATAAGCTGGAAGTCATCGGCGATATATACGATAACGCACGCATCGGCCTGGTAGTACCGGAATATGTTACCGTCCGGTCTATCGAAGAGCTGAACGGGTGTAAAGACCGGTTTGCCGGCAAAATCATCGGCATCGATGCTGGGGCAGGGATTATGAAAACAACCGAAAAGGCTTTGGATGAGTACGGATTGGAGTATAAGTTACAGACCGCAAGTGCTCCTGCCATGACTACATCGCTGGGAAAAGCCATTCAGAAGCAGGAATGGATAGTAGTGACCGGCTGGACTCCGCACTGGATGTTCGGACGTTATAAGCTAAAAGTGCTCGACGACCCCAAGCGTGTGTACGGAAAAGCCGAGTCCATTCATACCGTAGCCTGGAAAGGGTTCAGCGAGAAAGACCCGTTTGCCGCCGGACTTTTACGGAACATCCGGCTGACCGACCGGCAGATAAGCTCGCTGATGACTGCCGTGGAACAGACACAGAAAACGGAAACTTATGCCGCACGCCAATGGATGAAGGAGAACCGGGAACTGGTAAACAGTTGGATTCCGGTAAGGCAGAGGGAAGATTGATATGGAGCGCCACCCGTCCGGCTCCGGGAACCGGAATGGGATTTAATTTGTTTTCGCTATCTTTGCCGCATGAAAGAGGAATTAAAAGAAAACGGCGGATTGCCGGCGCATATACTTTGGACGCTCGCTATCGTAGCGGGCGTATCCGTTGCAAACTTATACTACAACCAGCCCTTGCTGAATGTGATACGCCATGAGTTAGGCGTATCCGAATTTAAGACGAACCTTATTGCGATGATAACGCAAGCGGGGTATGCCTTGGGGTTGTTATTCATCGTTCCGTTAGGCGACCTTTACCAGCGGAAGAAGATTATCCTGATAAACTTTACCTTATTGGTATTCTCGCTCATCGCCATAGCTACGGCGCCTGACATCCATATCATCTGGGCTGCTTCGTTCATTACCGGTATTTGCTCCATGATACCGCAGATTTTCGTACCGATAGCTTCGCAATTTTCCCGCCCGGAGAATAAAGGCCGCAATGTAGGTATCGTCATCTCCGGCCTGCTGACCGGCATACTTGCCTCACGCGTTGTCAGCGGGTTTGTAGGCGAGGTGCTGGGCTGGCGCGAAATGTACTTCATCGCCGCAGGCATGATGCTGTTGTGCGCCCTCGTCGTTCTGAAAGTATTGCCGGACATACGGCCGACTTTTCCTGGAAAATACAGCGACCTGATGAAATCTCTTTTCTCCCTTATCAAGAAATATCCGTCCCTGCGTATCTACTCCATACGCGCGGGCATCGCATTCGGCTCTTTCCTGGCCATGTGGTCGTGTCTCGCTTTCAAAATGGGCGAAGCGCCTTTTTATGCCAACAGCGATATCATCGGTATTTTAGGATTATGCGGGATAGCAGGTGCGCTGACCGCCTCTTTCGTAGGAAAATATGTAAAAAAGGTAGGAATACGCAACTTCAATTTCATAGGCTGCGGACTCATCCTATCGGCATGGGCTTCGCTCTATTTCTGCGGAAACACATATGCCGGCATCATTGCAGGTGTCATACTGATTGATATCGGCATGCAATGTATCCAGCTCAGCAATCAAACCAGCATCTTCGATATCTGCCCTTCAGCGTCCAACCGGGTAAACACTATTTTCATGACGACTTACTTTATAGGTGGTTCGTTAGGAACTTTCCTTGCCGGCAGTTGCTGGCAGGCGGGAGGCTGGGGCGGCGTTACCTGCATAGGTACTGCCCTGACCGTACTATCGCTCCTGATTACCATTTGCTACAAAGAGAAATAACCAAGACACTGTACATCCTTCAATCGTTGCATATAGTTACCAGCAACGGCAAAGAGAACCAGGACTGGTACAAGGAATAATACCGCGTTCCGCACAGAAATACGATAAAAGAAAAATGCACTACTCGGCAAGCCATAGTAGTGCATTTTTCTTTTCTTACCCAAAAAGATATTTCAATATATTTTGGTTCTTCCGATAAAAGTTATACATTTGTCAAAACAGGTATAATTTAATAAATATTTATCAAAACCTATCGTATTATGGACACACAAAAGAAAATTACAGTGACGGGAGTTCTCTCCGAAGGTATCGGTTTAGGCATCAAGAATGCGGCATCCATGCTGGGAGCCACCGTACTTTGGCTGCTTACAATCTGGATTCCCTACTTAAACGTCGGCACTTCCATTGCCATGACCACCATTCCCATTGAGTTGAGCAAAGGCAAAGTAATCTCTCCCCTATTTATCTTCGACGGAAAATACCGCAAATTCATGGGAGAATACTTCACACTGATAGGTTTGATGTACCTCGCCATTATCCCTGCTTTATTTTTCATGCTCATACCGGGTATCATCATATCCATAGGCTGGTCGCTCGCAATCTATATCCTACTCGACAAAGGTGTGGCTCCGGGCGAAGCGATGATTCAGAGCAACAAAGCCACTTACGGCTATAAATGGACGATATTCGGCGTTTCATTCATCCTGGGCATAGCCTTCTACATCCTTTCCCGGATTATATTCAGCATTGCAGACGGCGGATTCGCCATGTTGCTCTTATTCCTTATCGTCATAGTCTACACAGTGGCGGCACTCGGATGCAACGCCATTATCTACCGTAACCTGACAGCAGAGCCGAAACCGGAAACAATGGAAACCGTAGTAGAAGTATAAACTGCTATCGAAAAACACCGAAGCCCCCTTCCGCTATCCGCCTCCTATCCTACAAGAGAGCATGGAATATAGCGGAAAGGGGCTATCGTTTACGGGCAATGCCTTTCCTATCTCGACACCCTTCCCGATGTATTTCCGCTCATCAGACTTTCCACTTCGTCCGCTGTTACCAGATTGAAATCCCCATAAACGGTATTCTTCAATGCAGAAGCCGCAAGCGCATACTCCAATGCCTTCTGGTCGTCGTCCGGATAGGTGATTAAACCATATATCATACCGCCGACAAAAGCATCGCCCGCCCCCACGCGGTCTACCTCGTGCTCGATATCATAAATGCCCGTATGCTTCAGAGTACCGTCAGAATAAAGAACGGCGGCAAGCAGGTTATGATTGGACGTAACGGAATTACGCAATTCCAGAAAAACCTTCCGGCAACGGGGAACGAGCCGCGCTACCTCCCGCCCGAACACTTCAAAGGAAGGCAAATCGGACTCGAAAGAACTATCGTCCGCACCGGTAGCCCTGAAACCCACGGGCTGCACGCCAAGAATTTCCCGGTACTCCGGTTCGGCGCCGAAAATCACATCGCTGTACTGCACTAACGGCTGCATCACCTCGGCGGCCGTACGTCCATAATTCCAAAGCTTCTTCCTAAAATTCAAGTCGCAGGAAATGGTAAGCCCCATGCGGTCGGCTACCTCGAGCGCCTCGCGGCAGGCATCCGCACCGTCCTGTGAAAGAGCGGCGGCAATACCCGACCAATGAAACCAGCCGGCATCGGCAAATATACTCTCCCAATCAATCATACCCGGGCGAAGCGTTGCGAAGGAGGAACCCTCACGGTCGTACACCACGTTGGAGTTCCGGAAAGCAGCGCCGCATTCCAGGTAATACAACCCCAAGCGCTTGCCGCCGAATACGATGCCGTCCGTCCTCAAACCGCAGGCGCGCAACGAAGCGATGCAGGCGCGCGCCACTGCATTATCGGGCAAACGGGTTACAAACTCCGTAGGAATACCGAAGTGCGCCAGCGACACCGCCACATTCGCCTCGCTGCCGCCATACGTAGCGATAAACTCATTGGTCTGGGAGAAACGACGGAACCCCGGCGTAGTAAGCCGTAGCATGACCTCACCGAAAGTAACGACTTTCTTACCGGTAGAAAGGGAATTCTTTTTCATAAGCCTTATTATATCCGAATACATCAATAAGAAGTCAAATATACTATCAAATATCCGACTAAACACAAAGAATTAATAATTTTTATCGGTAGAACCGGAAAGGAGAAGAATACCGGATACCGTATAGCTGCCGTATCATATCATATTGTCAGAACAGAGTAACCGTATGCCCTCCCCTTCGGCATCGCCGTACTGCAACGAACATGCCCTTGCCGCCGCCGGACATAAAATAATAAAAAGCCGGTGAACAATCCCGGCGGAGAATTGTTTCTGTAATAAACTTATAACGAACGATATAATATAAACCTAAACAAAAAGATTAAGTATGAAAAAGTTTATCGCATTAGCAGCATTAGTATTAGTAAGCATGGTAGCAACTACCGCATATGCACAAGAGAGTAGCGCGCAACGCCGTGCAGACCGTAAAGCCCAGAGAGACGCAGAGCGCGCCCGCCTGAAAGCAGAACAGCAGGCAGCCGATGCCGTATCCTACGACGACGCCGTAGCAGCGCTGAAAGCACAGAAGTTCGTCCTGGAAGCCAACCAGGTAATGTTCCGCAACGGGCAGACCGCTTTCGTAACCTCCAACACCAACTTCGTATTGGTGAACCAGGGACGGGGTACGGTACAAGTAGCCTTCAATACAGTTTACCCCGGTCCCAACGGCATCGGCGGCGTAACGGTGGACGGTACTGTATCGGAAATGAAAACATCTACCGACAAACGCGGCAATATAAACTGCAACTTCAGCATCCAGGGCATCGGCATCTCCGCGCAAATATTCCTCACGCTGACTAACGGCGGCAATAATGCAACCGTCACAATCAGTCCGAACTTCAACTCCAACACCATGACATTGAGCGGCAGCCTGCTGCCCTTGAACCAGTCGAACATCTTCAAGGGACGTTCTTGGTAAGCCCACTACAATATATATATTCCCGACTCCGCTGCAAATCGCTTAAAAAGCGTACATTTGCAGCGGAGTTTTTATATACATATATACATTCGTTTATGAGAGAATTTATCATCGCAGACAACCAGGATATAACCAAGGCAGGCATGATGTTTCTGCTGGGCAAGCAGAAAGAAACAGCCCTGCTATTGGATGCCGGCAACAAGGCAGAACTCGTGCAACAACTGCGGCTGCACCCCGAAGCGGTGGTAATACTGGATTATACGCTGTTCGACTTCACCGGCGCCGACGAACTGATTGTGCTGCACGAGCGTTTCAAGAAGGCAGACTGGCTACTGTTCTCCGACGAACTGAGTATCGGTTTCCTGCAACAAATACTATTCGGCAGCACCGCATTCGGAGTCATACTGAAAGACAACTCCAAAGAAGAAATACTCACCGCCCTGCAATGCACATCGCGCAAGGAACGCTTCATATGCAATCACGTCAGCAACCTGCTGCTTGCGAGGAACAGCCAGGCATCCGCCTCGCACCCGGCTTTGCAGGACGGCCTGCTGACCCCTGCCGAACGCAGCATACTCAAAGAAATCGCACTGGGAAAAACAACCAAAGAGATTGCCGCCGAAAGAAACCTCAGCTTCCATACCGTGAACAGCCACCGGAAGAACATCTTCAGGAAACTGAGCGTGAACAACGCGCACGAAGCCACCAAATACGCCATGAAAGCAGGCATCGTGGATTTAGTGGAATACTATATCTAAAGCGCAGCCCGACACTCCCGATGCTCCTAACGCTCCCGACTCTCCCAGCACTCCCACCGCCTTACAGCCCTATCTCCCCGCTTCCGATACACAGCCTGGAAGCCTCATCATACACCACGCCGAACTGTCCCGGAGCTATCCCCTGCAACCTCTCCTCCGAAACGATGCGGCAACCTGCCGCCTCCTGCACCAGCCTGCCCCTGGCAAACTCCGGCGTATGGCGTATCTTGAACGTTACCGGTATCTCCCCCTTCACAGCCTCCCACGGATTTTCCGTGATAAAATGGAAATCCCTCATACGGAACCCATGCCCATACTGCTGTTCCGTATCATAACCGTGCGACACATAAACCACATTCTCCTCCGTATCTTTACGCACCACGAACCAGGGACCTCCGCCCAGCCCCAACCCCTTGCGCTGCCCGATAGTATGGAACCAATAACCACGGTGCACGCCCAACACCTTTCCCGTTTCCAGCTCCACAATCCTGCCCTCCTTCTCGCCCAGGAAACGGCGGACGAACCCGTTATAATCAATCTTCCCCAAAAAACAAATTCCCTGGCTGTCGCGCCTGCGGGCACTGGGCAACTTCGCCTTCAAAGCGATGTCGCGCACCTCCCGCTTCATCAACCCGCCCAAGGGAAACATCAGCTTCGAAACCTGTAGATAATCTATCTGCGCAAGGAAATCCGTCTGGTCTTTCACCCGGTCGAGAGCAGTTCCCAGCCAGACCTTCCCCTGCCGACGGACGGTAACGGCATAATGCCCGGTCGCCGTAAAGTCGAAATCCCTGCCCACCTGCTGCTCGAAACAGCCGAACTTGATAAGTTTGTTACACATCACATCCGGGTTCGGAGTAAATCCGCGCCGCACCCTATCGATAGCATAAGCAGCCACCCTGTCCCAATACTCGCGGTGCAAATCGACAACCTCCAGCGAAAGCCCGTAACGGCGGGCAATGGCAGAAGCGATTTCCATATCCTCCTCCGCCGGACAATCCGTATAACCGGCATCCCCTTTCCCTATCTTTATGTAAAACAGCGAAGGACGATACCCCTGTTCGCAAAGAAGATGCACGACAACAGAACTGTCTACGCCTCCGGACAATAAAACGGCAATATCCATGATATATCTGAAACTTTATATACGTCAAGAAATCGTCAGGAAATCTTCTCCAGCGCCTGCGACAAATCATCCAGCAGGTCGTCTATATGCTCCGTACCCACAGAAAGGCGCACCGTGCCCGGCGTGATGCCCTGCTCCTCCAGCTCCCGTTCGTTCAACTGCGAATGAGTGGTAGTGGCAGGATGAATAACAAGCGATTTCACATCCGCCACATTAGCCAGCAAAGAAAAAATCTGCAAGCTGTCGATAAAAGCCTGCGCCTCTTTCGCTCCCCCCTTCACCTCGAAAGTAAAGATAGAACCCGCCCCGCGGGGAAAATACCTCCGGTACAGCGCATACCCCGGATGCTCCGGCAAAGAAGGATGATTTACAGCCGCCACCTTAGGATGACTTTTCAAGAACTCCACCACCCTTAGCGCATTCTCCACATGGCGCTCCACACGCAGGGAAAGAGTTTCCAGCCCTTGCAGGAGGATAAACGCATTGAACGGACTGATAGCAGCCCCGGTATCGCGCAGCAAGACGGCACGGATACGGACGGCATACGCAGCCGCACCCGCCGCATCGACAAAACGCACGCCGTGATAGCTCGGGTCGGGCTCGGTAAGCTGCGGAAACTTGCCGGAAGCCACCCAGTCGAACTTGCCGCTATCTACGATAACGCCACCCAGCGAAGTACCGTGCCCGCCGATGAACTTCGTAGCGGAGTGCACCACGATATCCGCACCATGCTCGATAGGACGGAGCAAGTAAGGAGTGCCGAAAGTATTATCCACAATCAAAGGAATCTTATGGCGGTGGGCAATCCCGGCAACCGCACCGATGTCGATGATGTTCGAGTTAGGATTTCCCAGCGTTTCGATAAACACAGCCTTCGTATTCTCCCGGATAGCCCGCTCGAAGCCGGACAAATCGGCAGGGTCTACAAAAGTCGCCGTAACCCCATAAGCGGGCAACGTATGCGCCAACAAATTGTACGTTCCACCATAAATCGTCTTGGCAGCCACGATGTGGTCGCCGGCACGCGTAATATTCTCGAAAGCATAAGTCACAGCCGCCGCACCGGAAGCCACAGCCAGCCCCGCAACACCCCCTTCGAGAGCTGCGATACGCTGCTCGAACACCTCCTGCGTAGGATTCGTCAGCCTGCCGTAAATGTTGCCCGGCTCCTGCAAGCCGAAGCGCGCGGCGGCATGCGCCGAGTTGTGGAACACGTACGAGGCAGTCTGGTAGATAGGCACGGCGCGCGCATCCGTTGCCGGGTCGGGCTGCTCCTGCCCCACATGCAGTTGCAACGTCTCAAAATGTAATTTCTTTGTTTCCATTGTCATTCGTATTTATAGTTGAATAATAAGCCTCCTCATTCGGACATCGCAAAGATAGAGGGATAAAACCATGCAGCCAATGACATATGATAGGGAATTTTATACCATATTTGTGGTAGAAACAAGAACTATTCGTTATTTTTGCGGGCGAAAACCAAATGACACAGAGACCGATGAAGAAAAGGAAGCTGCTACTTTTCCCCTTGCTGGGACTCCTTGCACTGACAAGCCTGTTCTCCTGCGGAGAAGACCGCTGGAAGGAATACTACCCGCTGACGGGGCGCGACCTGTGGATGGACAGCCTGATGCGGGAAGTCTACCTGTGGTACGAGGATATCCCCGCTTCCAAAGAGCTGAACTACTTCCAAGACCCGGAAGCCTTCCTGAAAAGCATCCTATCATCGAAAGACAAGAATTTCTCGACCGTCGATACGATAACGGACGCTCCCCTGCCCAGCTACGGCTTCGACTATACCCTATACAAGGTAGCCACCAGTGACACCACCTATAACGCACTCGTTTCCTACGTCGCATTAAACTCCCCGGCAGAAGACGCCGGATTAGAGCGCGGCGACTGGATAATGCTCATCGACGGAGACTCCATTACCAAGAAAACGGAAGAACGGCTGACAGACGGCGGCACACGGAAACTGCGCATCGGCAAGTACGTGATAGTGAAGAATGAGGAGAGCCAGGAACCAGCGGAAGGAGAAGGAGATGCAGACACGGAAACGGGAGAAAGCGGAGATACGGATAACGACAACAATAATAATGGCAACAACAATAACGACAACGATAACGATAGCGACAACAATGATAACGACAACGACAATAGCAACGACGAAGAAGATGAGGACGAAGGCATAGGAGTTATACAGGAAATCGGAGACGTCACACTGCCTGCCGTCCGTTCCGTAACGGAAAAAGCCGTTTACAAGAAGGGATTTATAACACTCGCCGGCCATAAAGTAGCCTACCTGGCATACAACTCCTTCACTGCCGGTACTGCGGAAAACAGCGAAGAATACAACAACGAACTGCGCACCTTCTCCCGGCAATGTATGCAGGAGGGCATCGACGACTTCGTGCTCGACCTCCGCTACAACGCCGGCGGAGAAATGGAATGCGTGCAACTCCTTGCAGACATCCTCGTACCCGCAGACAAGCTGGAAAGCCCCTTCGCCTTCTTGCAGTACAACGACAAGCAAAGCGCCAAGAACCGCGACCTCATACTGGATTCGCAGCTCCTGCAAGGAGGCGTCAACCTGAACCTCTCCAAAGTCTACATCATTACCAGCGGAACCACCGCCGGCGCTGCGGAAATGCTTATCAACTGCCTGAAACCCTATATGACGGTAATCCTCATCGGGCAAAGCACCAAAGGCGAATACGTAGCCACGGAAACCTTCATCAACCCCAAATACCCGTGGGCAGTGCGCCCGGTAGTGTGCGAAGTATTCAACTCCGAGGGCGAAGCAGACTACAGCACGGGATTCAAGCCGGACATCTCCGTCAACGAATCCTCCTACCTGCCATACTACCTCCCCTTGGGCAGTCCCTATGAGATACTCCTCAATACAGCCCTGGGAGTTATTACAGGTGCTATCGAACTGCCCGAGCCGCAAGCCGGCACAACCGCAGTAAAAAGCTTCGCAACGAAAAAGAACGTCCGCAAAGGACTGATTGTAAAATAACGGAAAACAATGAAAAAACTCACCCTTGCCCTGTTGGTGGCGGCTATCGGCATAACCGCCTGCGAGAACGATACCGACGGCAGCGACAACCGTCCCGCCGTACCCTTCTCCAAAATCCAACTGTCGGAAAACAGCCCCGCCGAGGCAGGCGTACCCACGGTAACCACTACCCAGACCTATCTGTACGACCGAGGCATGCTGACCGGCTCCACCACCGTGCAGAGCTATTCCGTGCAAGGCGAAACGATGAAGATAGAAAACTACGCCACAGTAACCTACGACGGGCAGCAAGCCGTAGTAACGGACAACTTCGGCAATGTATCCACCTACCTCCTGAACGACCGGGGCTATGCCGTGCAGTGCACACGGCAAGAAGCAGGCACTACCCGCACCTACACCTTCTCCTACTTCGACATCGAAGGCAAATGCTACCTGAAACACCTGGCAGAAAGCATAAACGGCGAACCCTACGCCTCTATCGACATAGATTACAGCAACCTACGGGCACTGCGCATCGTACAGCATACAGACACCTACGAGCAAGCCTATACAGCCGCGTCCTACAACGGCACGCCGAACCGTTCCGAAGTTCCCGCCCTGTTCCTCACCAGCCTGTACCCGCTCTCACTGCATACCGCCGCCCTGTACGGCAAACTGCTGGGAGAACCTTTCGAAGTGCTGACAGACGAAATCATCCCCGACGGAAATACGGAAAGCCGCGAAGTAACCCGCTACACCTACTCTTTCGACGGGCGCAACCTCATCACCTCCTGCAAAGAGGTCACAAACAGCTACGGTACGAGCTACACCCGTACCGTAAACTATACAATCGAATAATCACCTGCTAAAGAACTTGCTGAAAAACAAAATGTGGTAATCCACGGAATTATTCCAATACCCCCCGGTATGCCCGCCGGGACGGGTAATGAAATCGTGGTCTATCTTATTCTCCAGCAGACGCCCGTGCAGCGCCTCGTTCACCTCCAGGAAGAAATCGCTCTCGCCGCAATCGATAATTAGCGCCAAGTCCCCATTAGCCAGCTTGCCTACCTGGTTGATAACGGTATGGCTATCCCACACCTCCTTATTCGCCGCCAGCTCGCCCAACTGCTTCTTCATCTCCCAGTTCTCCGGGAACGGACGGATATCCACCCCGCCGCTCATGCTTCCGGCAGCCCCGAAAACATCCTTATGGCGGATAGCATTCCACAACGCGCCGTGCCCGCCCATGCTCAAGCCGCTGATAGCACGTGCCCGCTTCTGCGCAACCGTGGCATAATGCGCATCCGTATAATCCACCAACTCCGACGAAATGAAAGTTTCGTAACGGTAAGAAGCATCCTTAGGGCTGTCCCAATACCAACTGTTCTCGCCGTCGGGACACACGAATATGATGCCCCTCTCATCGGCAATCCGGGGCAGCTCCGGTTTCAGCCCGAGCCAAGTATGCGCATTGCCGCCATACCCATGCAGTAAATACACCACCGGACAAGCCTGCGGGCTTCCGGCAACGGACTTGTCGGGAAGGATATAAACCACCTCTACCTCCTTATTCATCGAAGCACTCTTTACGAACACCGTATCCACACGGGCAGCCTGTACGCATATAGCTGCCGCTTGCAGCAAAAAAACGAATAAAAAATACCTGCTTTTCATGTTAAAATGTTTAATCTTCTTAAGAGATGGCAATATTAACAATAAATATTCGAAAAACATTATCTTTGTGCACAAACAATTTTGTAATCCAAACATGGAATTTATTATCATTCTATTTTTACTTATCATGAATGGCATCTTTGCCATGTACGAAATCGCATTAGTATCTTCAAGTAAAGCACGTTTAGAAACCCTTGTAAGCAAGGGAAACAAAAGCGCAAAAGGCGTCCTGAAACAACTGGAAGAACCGGAGAAATTCCTCGCCACCATTCAAATCGGCATCACATTAATAGGCATCGTATCGGGTGCGTACGGCGGTGTAGCCATAGCCGACAGCGTAGCTCCGCTATTCGCGATGATTCCCGGGCTGGAAACGTACGCCAAAGACCTCGCCATGATTACCGTCGTGGCAGTCATCACCTACCTGTCGCTCATTATCGGCGAGCTGGTTCCCAAATCCATGGCGCTGAACAACCCGGAGCGCTACGCCACCCTGCTCAGCCCGTTCATGATTATCCTGACCAAAGTGTCCTACCCGTTCGTATGCCTCCTCAGCGCCTCTACCAAACTCACTAACAGGCTTATCGGGCTGAAAGACGGGGAAGAGCGGCAGATGACCCAGGAAGAGCTGAAAATGATTCTGCACCAAAGCTCCGAGCAAGGCGTTATAGACAAGGACGAAACAGAAATGTTGCGAGACGTATTCCGCTTCTCCGACAAACGCGCCAACGACCTGATGACGCACCGCCGCGACGTGATAGTGCTGCATCCCACCGACACCCAGGAAGAAGTCCTGCGGATTATCCACGACGAACATTTCAGCAAATACCTGCTGGTAGAGAGCGGCAAGGACGAAATCATAGGCGTGGTTTCCGTGAAAGACATCATCCTGATGCTGGGCGGCGAGCAACCGTTCAACCTGCGTGCAATCGCCCGCCCGCCCCTGTTCATACCGGAAAGTTTGTATGCCAAGAAAGTTTTAGAGCTTTTCAAGAAGAACAAAAACAAGTTCGGAGTTGTTGTAGACGAGTATGGAAATACAGAGGGCATCATCACCCTGCACGATTTGACGGAAAGTATCTTCGGCGACATCCTGGAAGAGAACGAAACGGAAGAAGAAGACATCGTTACCAGGGCAGACGGCTCCATGCTGGTAGAGGCATCTATGAACATAGACGACTTTATGGAAGCAATGGGCATACTGAACTACGACGACCTGAAAGAAGAGGACTTCACCACCCTGAGCGGGCTGGCGATGTTCCTTATCGGAAGGGTTCCGAAAGCCGGCGATATCTTCAGCTACAAGAACCTGGAATTCGAGATAGTGGATATGGACCGCGGCAGGGTGGATAAGCTGCTCGTTATAAAACGGGACGATGAAGAAGAATAACGCTACCGGCGTCTCTTAATATTAACTTAAACCATTAAAGCAATGAAAAAAGTAATGATGATTGCAGCGATTGCCGCTGCATTGGTATCCTGCCAATCGAAAGGAAATCAAAACAACGCCCCCATGGACGAAGGCGTCATGGCCGTTGCAGGCAACGACTCATCCGCAGTAGCCGTTTACGAAGGCATCCTTCCTGCCGCCGACGGCCCGGGCATACAGTACGTGCTGAGCGTAGACAGCATAGGCCCTAACGGTGAAAGCAGCTATACCCTGGTTACGACCTACCTGGATGCCGCCGGAAAGGGGAAAAACCAATCCTTCACCTCCACGGGCAAACGCCAGGTTATCCGGAAAGACGCCGGCAACAAAAAGAAAACGGCCTATAAGCTGACTCCCGACAACGGCGACTCTCCCGTGTACTTCGTCGTTGTTAACGACACTACCCTGCGGCTGGTAAACGACAGCCTGCAAGAAGCCGTCAGCGATTTGAACTACGACATTGTCCAGGTACAATAAAAAGGACACCGTACATACCCGAAGAACCGTATCGGACTCTACTCAGAGTAACGATACGGTTCCTTTTTTATTGCTGCCGGAGATACACGGCGGGAGCGGAAAACTACCGGCACATCAAGGCTCCTCCAGATAATGCACGATAATCCCCACTTGCCTGGGCATGAACGTGCGCACCCTTACATGGTATCCCGTAAGGAGCAGTTCGGCATACAGTTCGCGGTTGCGCTTAATCCAGCGCGTCAGCGTGCGGATAGCACAACGCGCCGTAGTACCGGGACAATACAGACATGCCAGTTCTTTCTTGGTATAAGTCCGGATACGAAAATCATTTTCATTTTCCATAGTTTTGCAGGTTTAATCGTTACTATATCGTTTTGACTGCCGGTGTAAACAATCGCTTTGATTGCCGGCATAAAATCATTTTAACCGCCGATGTAAAATCGCTCTGATTGCCGGTATAAAAATCACTTTAACCGCCGATGTAAAATCGCTCTGATTGCCGGTATAAAATCACTTTAACCGCCGATGTAAAATCGCTCTGATTGCCGGATAAAATCGCTTCAACCGCCGCGTAAAAAATCACTTTAACAGCCAGCGTAAAGATACGACATCCAGAAGGCGAAGTCAAGCAAATCGGAGGAAGAATACGGACTTTTCTATAAAAAAGTCCATACCCTGCCGTCCGTCCGCTTACGGATGCCGCAAGCAGCGCTGCCCGCATTATCCCAGCGGATTCTCTTCCTCGCCGTTTCCGCCGGTATCAGGCTTGGAACCTCCTCCCGAAGCATTCTCCGAGCTCTCCCATACAGCCCTCGTTACACTGGCACGGGTCAGCATCTCCTTGAAATACTGTCCCGGAGTAAAAATTATCCTCCGGCGGTAAACCGTATCCGACTTCACATCCTCCTCCTTATCCTGGCTTTTCGCATTCAGCCCCGGACGGAAACAGCCGAAGTCGCCCAACTGTACCGAGAAACCCTTGTTGATGTTTATGTTCAGCGTATCTATCAAGCCGTCCAGCACCATTTTCACCACACCGCGCGGCGCCATGCCTATCTTGGTAACCTCATCGCACAAGTCTCCGAACTCCACCATGCCCAGCGTTTTCATCTGCGCTACATACTTCTCCGTTTTCGTCTTATCAAAACCGAACACTCTCTTTTTCACTTCGTAATTAAATGCCATAATCTTTTAATTTTTAAATGATTGATAAATTTGTTTTCCGGTTTTGTTCGCTCGTCAGTTTGCAAAACCCCTTTCTCTGTGACCACGATACAAAGATACGTCGGGCGCAAAACGGTATGGTGCTTTAACCTCCGTTTCAGTACGTTCCGGTATGGATAAAGAAGGCAGAAAAGGGGCGGTCAGCGCCGGTTAATGCACTGATAAGCAAGAAAGTACAAACTATAAAAAATTTATTTTATTTTTTTACGGCATACACCACATTTCGCCCCATTCCATACCTCGCCAGCACACCGTCCCCGATAAACCGGTTCAAATCGCAGACTGCCTGCTTGTAGCTGCGCCCCGTTAAACGGGCATACTGGGCACGGTTGATGCAAGGGTTTTCCTGCAAATATGTGGTAAGCAACCGCAAACGCTGCTCCACCGGCAGGGAGGAGGAGGCAGACACCGGTGCGGAGGCTGGCTGCGGGCGACGCTCGAGTTTCATCTTCCCGCCCAACTCCTTATGGAACCTTTTCCCCAGGCGAAAATTCAGCCCGCGCAAGGACACGGATGCAGCACGCACCTCGTCTTTCTCCATAGCGCGGCGCCGGCAGCTCAGGGAGGGGGTGAAATAGCCCAACTCTCCCAGTTCCACCGTCCAGCCGTTGGCAAGGCAGTCTCGCAGCTCGTCCATAAAAGCAGCCATTGTACCCTCGAGCACACTGCGGCTGATACCCGTAAAGAGATGTACGCGGTCTATAAACTCCTTCCTGCCTACGGTGCCTTTGG
Organism: Bacteroides gallinarum DSM 18171 = JCM 13658; assembly: GCF_000374365.1. Taxonomy (GTDB): domain Bacteria; phylum Bacteroidota; class Bacteroidia; order Bacteroidales; family Bacteroidaceae; genus Bacteroides; species Bacteroides gallinarum. Next base: position 8,011 of record NZ_KB894167.1, on the reverse strand, counting down.
GCACAAAACGGGCATAAAGCGGTTGCTGCTCCCCGGTACGGCAAATATCGGGTTTCTCGAGAAGCTCGTAATAAGCACTCATATCATTCAATGTTAAGTTTCACCATCGCTATGCCCGGCATCCCTTCCCACGGTGACAAAGAGAGAAAGCCGTATCTTTAAACCGTTCCGCCACGGGGTAAGTTTCATTCCACCGTGACGGAACAAAACTTTCTCCCCGGCAGAACAAAACTTACCCCGTGGCGGAACGGTTTAACATCAGGCAGTAAAGGTACTGCTCCCGTGCAGGAAAAGCAATAAAAACCGCAGAAAAAGGAAAAATAATATTTCCGCCGCCGGCTACAACGCTTTCCAGAACTTCCGGAAATCCCGGTACTGCCCGTAGCACACCAACTGGTCGCCTGCCTGTATCCGGTCGTCGCCGGGCAGCTCGTTCACCACATCATGCTCTATGAAAGAGATGCCCAGGCAGTTCTTCAAAGTCTCGGCGCGTTTCAAGGCAAGCAGTTTCAGCCCGAATTCCTCGTCGAGCTTCAGCTCGTTCACGCTGTAACCGATAAACCTCTCGGGCACGGTGAACTTCATTACATAATAGTTGGAATCTACGCGGAACGTCTCGATATCCGCCCCGAACTCCAACAGGTGAACCAGGCCGCGCGCCGCATCTTCCTCGGGCGTAAGGATGCGTTCGAGCCCGAACGCTTCGAGCACCGAGCGGTGCACCCCGTCGATAGCACGGGCATAGATGCGCTTCACCTTCTTCTGCTTCAACAGCGCCACCACCCTAATGGATGCGCCGAAATTCTCGCCGATAGCTACGATAACCACATCGACGCTGTTCAGGGGGAGCACGGACAATGCCTGCTCGTCCGTGGCGTCGATTACGAATGCGGTGGCAATCTTATCCTTCAAGCTATCCACACGCCCGGCGCTGATATCGGCGCCTATCACCTCGTGCCCCAGGGCGGAAAGCTCCTCGGCAAGCACGTGGCCGTAATCTCCCAAACCGATAATAATGTATTTCATATAAGTTGTATATTGGTAATCGGAAGCGGCAGGCGGCAGCCGGAAGCCTGCGAAACGATGCGGCATTCCGCACGGCAGCTTTCGGCTCTTGCCCGCCGGCTTTCAATCAGTTAATAATAATCTGTCCGCTCGGATACTGGTACTTCGTATGTTTCTTCTGCTTGATGATGCCGAGCATCAGCGTTATCAGCCCCACACGGCCTACAAACATCAGGAGCGCTACCAGCAGCTTGCTGTCGTTGCCCAGCAGAGGGGTGGCGTTCAGGCTGGAGCCTACCGTGCTTATCGCCGATACGCACTCAAAGGTGACCGCCATTAGCGAAAGTTCCGGTTCCAGGATACTGATAACGAATATGAATAGGAACAACACCCCGCACGACATCACCACCGTGGCATTGGAGCGGCGGATAGAGTCGTAAGACAGTTCGCGCCCGAAAACCTCCACCCGCTCCGTGCCGCGCAGCACGGCCACGAGGTTCAGCACCACGACGGCAAACGCATTTACCTTGATACCGCCTGCGGTGGACTGCGAGCCGCCGCCTATCCACATGAGGATGAGGTAAATAAGTAGGGTCTGCACGCTCAGCCCCGCCAAATCCACGCTGGAGAAGCCTGCCGTACGGGGGCAGGAGGCGTTGAAAAACGCCTGCGTCCACTTATCGGCAACGGGCATGCCGGCAAACGAGGCGTTCCACTCGAAAAAGGCGATGCCCGCCGTACCCGCCACCAGCAGCAGGCACGTAACAATCAGCACGATGCGCGTGTTCAGGTTATACAGGTGGTAGAAGCGGCGGCCGTCCCACTCCCACGTGCGCAGGAATCTCCAAAGGCGGCGCAGGTGGTAAAGGATGATGTCCTTGAAGTTGACCAGTATCGGAAAGCCGATGCCGCCCAGGATAATCAGCAAAGAGATGTATATGTAGAACGGGTTGTGCCCCGTCATCAGCAGCGGATTGCCCAGGTTGCCGGGCAAGGTGGAGAATCCGGCATTGCAGAAGGCGGAAATGGAGTGGAAGGCGGAGAACGCCAGCTCCTCGTGCACATCCATTCCCATTGTGCCGTGGATATCGCTCCAGATAGCGAGCATGCCGATACCTTCTATCGCCAGCGTGAAGCCGAGGATATAGACCAGCGTGGACAGCAGCGAGTTCAACGAGTTGGAGCTGACCATATCGCGCACCACCAACTGGTTGTACAGGGAGGTGTTTCCCATGAAGAACATGGCGAAGAAGCTCGTCAGCGTCATTACGCCCAGGCCGCCTATTTGAATCAGCAGGATAATGATGACAAATCCCGTAGCGGTGAAGGTGGACGCCACATCCACCGATGTAAGCCCCGTAACGCATACCGCACTGGTGGAGATGAACAGCGAATCGACCCACGAGATGCCTGCCACCGTAGAACGGGGAAGCATCAGCAGCCCCGTCCCCACCAATATGATGATAAGGAAGCTCACGGCAAGAATAAGCGAGGGATTCGTGCGCCGTCCCAGCAACCGCACCAACCCGTAGGACAAGTTCAGGAAGGAAAGTACCAGCAGCAGCGCCAGGTGGTACAGCTTGCCGTCCAGGAAGTCCCAGATTGCCTGCACGCCTCCCTCTACTTCCGGGCGATGAAAAACGACCGGAACCAGTGTCAGGTAGAGCAGGAAGGTCAGCGCCCACGTCAGCTTGCTGAATGTGCGCCTCGTGTCCTTGTACTCCAGCAGGATGCGCAGGGATATATCCGCCAGGAACACTATCCATACCCCGTGGTACAGGCGCTGCAAGCGGTGGGCTTCCGCGCCCGATATTGTAAATCCGTGCTCGTATACCAGACCTACGATAAGCAGGACGGACGCCAGGTAGGTCAAGGCGGTCATCACGCCCAGCGCCACACGGATATAGGGATGAATCCATTTATTCTGATACAAGAGGAATTTGTGATAAATCTTCATAAAGATACCGATTGATGAGACACGGCAAACTTAGACAAATCTGCCTTTATAAACAAAAAACAATGGAAAAAAGAAATTGGTTTAAAAATAATAGCTACATTTGGACACACAATCACTTTTAATGTATAACCACTATGAACAACAAGACAAAAAGATTTATCCTTCCGGAAGACGAAATCCCGCATTATTGGTATAACATACAGGCCGACATGGTGAACAAGCCCATGCCGCCGCTCAACCCCGCCACCAAGCAGCCGCTGAAGGCGGAAGATTTGTATCCTGTTTTCGCAGAGGAACTTTGCCGCCAGGAGCTTAACCAGACGGATACGTGGATTGAAATTCCCGAACAAGTGCGCGAAATGTACAAGTACTACCGCAGCACGCCGCTCGTACGTGCCTACGGGTTGGAGAAGGCGCTCGGAACCCCCGCGCACATCTACTTCAAGAACGAGAGCGTAAGTCCCATGGGTTCCCACAAGCTGAACTCGGCCATACCGCAGGCTTATTACTGCAAGCAGGAGGGCGTAACGAACGTCACCACCGAAACCGGAGCCGGGCAATGGGGAGCTTCGCTTGCCTATGCCGCCCGCCTTTTCGGGCTGGAGGCCGCCGTTTACCAGGTAAAAATCAGCTACGAGCAGAAGCCTTACCGCCGCAGCATCATGCAGACTTTCGGTGCGCAGGTAACTCCCTCGCCCTCCATGTCTACCCGCGCCGGGAAGGATATACTGACCGCATACCCCAATCACCAGGGCTCGTTGGGCACGGCAATTTCCGAGGCTATCGAGCTGGCGCAAACCACGCCCAACTGTAAATATACGCTCGGCTCCGTGCTGAGCCACGTTACCTTGCACCAAACCGTAATAGGCCTGGAAGCGGAAAAGCAAATGGCAATGGCGGGCGAGTATCCCGATATGGTTATCGCCTGCTTCGGCGGCGGCTCTAACTTCGGCGGTATCTCATTCCCGTTTATGCGCCACACTATCCTGGAAGGGAAGCAGACGCGTTTTATCGCTGCCGAGCCGGCTTCCTGCCCGAAGCTGACGCGCGGCAAGTTCCAGTACGACTTCGGCGACGAGGCGGGATATACCCCGCTACTGCCGATGTTTACCCTGGGGCATAACTTCGCCCCCGCCAACATCCATGCCGGCGGCCTGCGCTATCACGGTGCAGGCGTTATCGTGTCGCAATTGCTGAAGGACGGTTACATGGAGGCGGTGGACATCCAGCAACTCGAATCGTTCGATGCCGGCTGCCTTTTTGCCCGTGCAGAGGGTATCATCCCCGCACCGGAGTCCTGCCACGCTATCGCCGCTACTATCCGCGAAGCCAACAAATGCAAGGAAACGGGCGAGGAGAAGGTTATCCTGTTCAACCTTTCCGGCCACGGGCTTATCGACATGGCGTCGTACGACAAGTACCTTGCCGGCGATTTGCAGAACTACGAGCTGACCGACGGCGACATCCGGAAGAACCTGGACGAAATCGGCAAGCTTGCCTAATAGATATTCGCCATACTGACAAGCGGTTCATAGAGTTTCTCTATGTCCTGCGAATCCATTTCAATCTGCACCTGGTCTCCCGGAATAAGGCATGTGCCTGCGGGGGCCAGGTTTTTTCCGTCTCTGTGCACGCTGACAATGACGCAGTGTGCGGGCAGGGACAGCCCGTCTGCCTGCTTGCCGTCGAAATACGAGCCGGTCATCACTTCCACGGACAGCGTGTAGCGTTTTTCTTCCCGGAAATCGGGGGAGTTAATCATGTCTTCGTACAGGGTGGCATTGAAGGGGCGCATCTGGAGCAGTTCCGTGAAATAATAGGTAAGGCCGCCCACTACCACCGAGGGATAGAATACCTCGAAATGCCCCGTTATCTCCGTTATCAGGACTATGGCGGTAAGCGGCGTACGCTCGATAGCCACCAGAAAGGCGGACATGGATACCAGCATGACGTACGATACGCTCTCGTGCCCTATAATGCCGTACTTCACCGCAATAAGCCCCGTGAGCTGCCCCAGCAGGCCGCCTGTAACCAGCGTGGGGATAAAGTTGCCTCCCGGTAACCCGGAAGAGACGGAGCACACCGAGAAGCCGAAGTGCAGCAGCATAACGGCAAGCACCCACATTATGTCCGTACTGCCGTTCTGGGCTTGTTCCAGCAGGAACTGTTCGCCGCCGCCCGTCAGGTTCACCTGCATCAGCGAAATGATATAGGCAACCAGTACCAGGTAGAACATCTTGACGTAAACGGGCGACTTGGTTGCGGAATATACCCGCTTGAACGAAAGCATGAGCGCCGAGTAGATTTTGCCGGCAATGGAGACGATAACGGCAAGGATGAGGAAGTATTTCATCTGGACGAAAAAGGTCAAAGCCGGCTCCGACACTTCAATCAGGTGGTAGGGGTTGACCGGAAAGACCAGGCTGGCTACCGCCCCTGCTACCACTCCCGCCAGCAGTGTGGTTATAGCTGTTTTGGGTGCGTCGAAACGTTCGATAGACTCGATAACGATAAGCGAGGATGCCAGCGGCGCCGCAAAAGCCGCCGCCAGCCCTGCCCCCGCTCCTGCCGCCAGCAACTGCTTGCGTTCTCCCCGCAGGATATGCGTCCACCGCGAAACGAGGCTGCCCACGTAGGAGCCTATTTGTACGGAGGGTCCCTCGCGCCCCAATGACAACCCTACGGAGAACGAGAGTACTCCGCCCGCAAATTTGGAAACCAGCTCTATGAACGGATGCCGGTAGGTAATCCGCCCGTTGATTGCAGCGCGTGTCTGCGGAATGCCTCCGCCACCGATAAGGGGCATCCTACCCACTAGGCGGGATACGAACACCAGTATGCCCCAAAACAGCAGGAACAGCGGGATATGCCAGTACCATGCCGGGCGGGATGCGAAAAAATCGCCGCGGACGTGCAGCAGGTAGTACAGCAGGTAATGGTAGGGAACCGCAATAAGCCCCGTCAGCAGACCTACAATCATGCTGACAAAGTACAGCCGGGCATCTACCAGTTTCAATTTCCAGATATGCCAGCCGCGAACCGTTTTCCAATTCTTTATTTTCTGAAACAACTTCATGGAGCTTTCCTTTGTTATCCGCATCCTTTACAACAATTTCACTCCGGCGAAGTTTTGGAGCCGTATCCTATTATATTTATTTCACCTCTTATCTCCGCCGGCGGGAGGCGGCGGGAAGGTGCATAAAAAGACGGCTGCCGCCGGGGGATACCCATAGGTATCGCTGCGGGACAACCGTCTTGTAAGAAAAACTAAACTTCACTAATATCCTCAGGGCTCCGGAGCAGGGGGTACGGGATGTGCCGGGTTTGCACAATGTGCAGGATGCGCGCAGTGTGCAGGGTGTGCGCAGTGCGCCGGATGTGCACAACAGTGTGCAGGATGCCTGTGCTTGCCTTGTGCGGCCTGCCTTTGCCTGCGGTCGAACTCCTTTTTCAACATGTCGGCATTGCTCCGTTCCTTCTGGTAGATTTTCATAACCTGCTTGGGAGAGAGGATTTTCCTGAACTCATCGTAGTATTTTTCGCGTATGTCCAATATCTTGCGGCTTTGGGCGAAGCGTTCTTTTATCTGCTGCTCTATCTCGGCGTCTGTGGGCAGCGGCTTAGGTTCCGGTTTCACTCCCGGCGCTCCCGCTTTCTGCTTTGCGGGGGGCTGCTTGCGGTTCATCATCCTGCATTCGCGGAGTTCTTTCAAGTAGCTCTGATATACCGGGACGAACTTGGCAGTGGCGGCATCGTCCAGCATCAGCGTCCGTACCATTTGGTTGGTCTGGCGCTCCATAAGCTGTTCCGGCGTCTGGCGTTTCTTCCTGTTTTTGTCCTTGTCCGTCTGGTTCTGGGCGGCAAGACCGAGCTGGCTGCCTATCATAAGGCATGCCAGGAATACGTAGATAAATTTCATTTTCATAATCTTTTCTTTTTTAGGTAGATAATACTGTTAGTTTAAAAATATATCGTTTTCGGAGAAGCTGACGAGCTCTTCCAGCTCCTCGTCCGATATTTCATAAATCCATTTATCGGCAAGCGCCGTTGCCGTACGGTTTCCGGCTTCCAGTACCTGCATATCGCCGCTGCTGCCGTCTTGCCCGGAATGGAGCGACACGAACAGCAAGCCTGCCACTACCGCCGCGGCAGCTACCCCGGCAGAAAGGGTTATCCACAAACGACGGCTTGTCGAATGGGCTCCGTACGCGTGTTTCCGTATATTGCGCTGCATTTCGTCGAAGAATCCTTCGGGTACGCGGTAGGGTGTTTTCTTTCCTATATCGTCAAAATCGAAATCTCTCTCCATAGTCTTAATTATTTAGTATGTATTCTTTAATCTTCTCTTTGGCATAATGGTAGTTCACCTTGAGGGTATCGACCTTGCTGTCGAGTATGGCAGCGATTTCCTCATAATCGAGTTCGTCGTAGTAGCGGAGGTTGAACACCAGCCGCTGCTTTTCCGGCAGCCGCAGGATAGCTTCCTGGAACTTTACGGCAAGCTCGTTCTCATAGTCCACATAGTCGGAGGCTTTCAACCGGGATATCAGGGTGTCCTGAATGTCCTCGGTAGAAACGGTTTCATGCTTTTGGCGGCTGTTCAGCAGGCGGAGGCTCTCGTTCGTTGCAATCCGGTAAATCCATGTGCTAAGCGAGCTTTCATGGCGGAACTGTTCCCAATGCCGGTATATCCGGATAAAGACTTCTTGCAACACGTCCTCCGCGTCTTGGTGCAACACCACCAAACGCCGTATGTAATAGTATATCGGTTCCTGAAAGCAGTCCACCAACAATCGGAAGCCCTGCTCGCGGCCGGATTTATATATTTGCCAAATCTTATCTTCGTTTATCATCGATTTATCCAGGTTTTACAAGTTAGAAAGATAAAAGGCGGAGAAGTTAAATGAAGGAGGTCACATTTGTCGTTTATTAACAGAAAAAGAACGGGATTACGGAAAAAGAACGGGATTACAGAAAAAGAACGGGATTACAGAAAAAGAACGGGATTACAGAAAAAGAACGGGATTACAGAAAAAGAACGGGATTACA
>NZ_KB894166.1 GCF_000374365.1 Bacteroides gallinarum DSM 18171 = JCM 13658 | reverse complement strand
GGACAATCGGAATGGTAACAGGAATGACGGATGCAATCAATGTTGAAGATGCCGTAATCGTATCGGAAGAAGAACATCCTAATTTCATCGAATCAAACACTTCGGGTATCACACTTGAAGAACTTGAAAGGAACTGTATCGTACCAAGTTTCAGTGACAACCAGCTAACAATTAGTCACCAGGCATTTATTCACCAGGTAGAGGATGCCGCAAGAGTATATTTTGCAGGCGAGAACTTCGGGAACACGGAAATCAGAGTGTCACATAAAATCTTAGGACGTGTACCGGGTGCATTAACCAAGAAAAAAGAAGAGCTTAAACCGGAGGACGAGACTGTCTATTATCAGCGAATGGCTTTTTGCTTTCATATCAGAACCATGAGCAGAAAAATGAATGGTGAGGAGGTACATCTTTGCATCGGCGGCGTTAGAAGTCTGAATGAAGAAAACTTATACGCCCGAAAATCACCCGAGAAATTCAAGATATTCATCGGTTGGCGTGTGCGTGTATGCAGCAACCTTATGTTGACAAATGACGGACTGACCGGAAGGCTGGAGGTAATGAGTGATGCGGATATCTACAGTTCGGCACTCAGCCTGTTTCAAGATTTCAATCCGGAGCAGAATCTCAGGTTACTTGAAGGCTTAGGAAGAACAATGATTTCACAGGAACAGTTCTGTCAGATAATAGGACGTTTGAGACTGTACCAGGTCTTGCCGACGTCCGGGCTTAAAGAACTGCCAAAAGTTATCCTGGGCGATTCGAATATCAATGCGGCAACGAAAGGCTACATAGAGAATCCTAATTTCGGACTACGTGGCAGAGACAAGATTTCCTGCTGGGATTTGATGCAGCTTCTTAATGATGCAGCCAAGCAATCCTATATTGACAAGTTCCTGGAGAGAAACCGGAACTGCACTGATTTTGCAGCCGGTATCCAGAGGGCCTTGAACGGTGATGATACAGAGAATTATGGCTGGTTTCTGAGTTAGACCGGAAAACAAACCAACTCACAAGGGAGAAAGATCTGAATATGACAAACATGGTCTTTCTCCCTTTTTTTGTTGAACCTATTTAAAACCTGTAAGAACATGAACGGAGAATATTTGAATGAAAACAGTAAAGAGTTCAAGGCTGCCAAAGAACTGGAACATGCCCTGAACGACGATGGGTGGAATGAAAAGAGATTCGCTTTGGCGGTGACTACATTCCACAGGACCTTACAACAGACCTTGTTCAGAAGCATGGTTGAAGTGATTGAAATTATGGGAAGTGAGGATTACAGATATGACCTGAGGAACAAGGCTTCGCATGAGATATGTCAAAAGATAGTGGAATCGGGAGTTCTGGAGGACGAGACGATACCATTCATCTGAAACGGTTGAAACATACCGACTGATATTCCGAGGAGGGATATTTCCGACTGAAAGGAAGTATCCCTCCTTTTTTATTTAATTTAAAATACAGAAGATTATGTTATACTATGATTTTTGTGGTTACGAAGGTTTCAAGGCATATTTCGGCCTTGAAAAGAGGGAGAACGGTACAGCGGTAAGGAAGAACAGGATACTGCTGGGACATCTGAAAAGCCCCGCGCTGCTCAGATATTGCAGGGAACACGACGACTATACCCTGCTGCATATATATAATATGGCAGGCCTACAGAAAAAGGTGACGGATGCCGTCATCGAATCAGGGAAGAAGGATGAAGGACTGCCTTATAAGGTGGAGCTGATAGGCACGGCCTATTGGTCCTCCAGGTATCGGACTGATGAAGCCAGGGGCGTATGCGAGGATCTGGACAGGAATTCAATCCGCTATATCAACATTGAACGCAACCGGATTTTCAAGATGAGGGCAGGAAAGTTCATGAGGGAGCTCATCCTTGAAACGGAGATAGGGAAACTGCTCTCTCCATGTGTTGTAAACTGGATTTCAGGAGATGTATTCACCCAAAACTGGTGCACTTATACCTATGGTCATGTCCCCGATATGGAACTGCATGTCGATGATGCGTTCCGGAGAATCTATGACAGCAGTTGTTGCAGGGGGGATTTCGGCTCATGTATGACGGATAAGGGCAGGACCTCGTTCTATGAGGATTCGGTAAAAGCCAAGGCGGCCTATATAACCGACAGGGACGGGCTGGTTGTGGCACGGGCGGTTCTGTTTACCGAGGTCACGGACCAGGACGGCAGGAAATGGAGGCTGCTTGAAAGGCAATACTCCTCGGACGGCAATGACGTGCTGAAACGTCTGCTTGTGGACAAACTTATCAAGGGGGATTATATAGACGGCTATAAGATTGTAGGAGCCTCCTGTCAGGAATCCAACGCGTTCGTGGATATTCATGGCAATCCGTTAGCGGACAGGAGGTTTGAGACAGAGTGCTGTCTGGAAGAGTGGGATACACTTTCCTATCAGGATTCCTTCAAATGGTACAGCTACAGCATGAACAAGGCCTACAACTATCATAACCCCTGTTGTTCGCATAATCTCGATACTACGGACCTGAACCTTTACGGTGATACGGATGATGACGAATGGGACGATTACCACCAGTACTACTGTTACGAAACAAGGTCCTGCTACCGGAATGGAAGGGAAATCCGGGTGGATGTGAATAACATGGATGATTTCGTATGGGTAGAATCCAGAGGGGAATATTACCATGAGGACGATTGTGTCTGCTGTGATGAATGCCAGACGGATATATTGACGGACGATGCGGAATACTCGGAGATGACAGAGGAATACTATTGTTGCAGGGAGTGCATGGAGAAAGCCGAAGGGGAATTCAAACGGAAAAATTGGATTTACTCGGAGTATGACGGTGAATGGTACGAGGATTACACCGATATAACCCGAATCCATATCTGGAATGAATCGGAAGGTTTCTATGAGGATAAAAGCATCAATGTGTATACGTTATGCAGGTTATTGGAAAATAAGGAGGCATGGGAATTCGGTGAGGAGGTATTCGACAGGGTAAATCCGGCCACCAATCTTCCATACGGTTATGAACTTGAAAAAGAGACGGGCCATGAACATGCAATTGTTGAAGAGGCTGTATAGTATCTACAGCCCGAGCGGAAAGGAGCAGAGGATGATAAGATTCCTCTGTTCCTATATCAGACAGCTTCCCGGAAACATATCGGTCTCAAAGGACAGGTTCGGGAACCTGTATGTGGTAAAGGGAAAATCAGAGACGTATCCTTGTCTGGTGAGCCATATCGACCAGGTATCACACTGCAACCATTCAGGGGATTTCAAGGCAGTGGAAACCAGAGATATTATATTCGGTTATTCGCCGGGGAACAGAAGGTTTGAGAATCTGGGCGCCGACGACAAGAACGGGGTTTTCATCTGCCTGGAATGCCTGAAAAAGTATGATTCCATCAAAGTGGCCTTTTTCAGGGAGGAGGAAACCGGATGTCGGGGCAGTTCGGAAGCGGTAATGTCCTTCTTTGATGATGTAAGATTCATCGTCCAGCCTGACCGGAAAGGGAACTCTGATCTGATTACGGCTATAGGCTATTCGGAGTTGTGTTCCGGAGGGTTCATCGAAGCGATAGAACCTGAGAAATGGAATTATAAGGAAGAAAGCGGGTTGATGACCGATCTCCTGGCCTTGAAGGAGAACGGGCTTGGGGTTTCCTGTATTAACGTTTCGTGTGGTTATTATAATGCCCATACTGATGAGGAGATCACGGTGAAGAAAGACCTGCTGAAATGCCTGCTGTTCGTCGGACATATCATAGAGGATTGTACGGACGTCTATCCTCATGTCCCAACGGACTCTTATGATAATTCTTATGAGTTCGAGGATGAGATTTATGATATACTTGCCAATAACCCCGGCCTTACTCCTGAAGACCTTTATGACATGTATTCCACTAATTTCCCCTGTCTGAAACCGGAGGATTATGAAAGGATATGTGAGGATTACCGGATGTTCTGGAGCGAGGATGAGGAGGAGACACTGTATTTATGAAAAGAGGGTTTCTGATACATATAAGATAATAAGGTATTAGTACTTCTCCGGGAAATCGGGATATGTGATGACAGGCTTTCTGTGGGAGAGTAGAATTTATAAGAACTCGAAATCTCATAGGAAGCCTTTTTTATGAATCAAGTTCCATAGATTAGACGTTCATCTAACCTGTGGAACTATTGTTAAAAAATGAATAACAATGAGGAATGACAATCAATATGTGGCTTATCTTAGAGTAAGTACACAAAAACAGGGATATTCAGGATTAGGACTTGATGCGCAGAGGGAGATAATACAGAAACATCTCCATAACAAAATTCCGATTGCTGAATATGTTGAAATAGAATCGGGTCGAAAGAAAGACAGGCCAAAACTTACTGAGGCGTTGAAATTTTGCAGGAAAACAGAAGCCATACTGATAGTCGCCAAACTGGACCGGCTGGCAAGAAACGTTTCCTTCTTATCAAGCCTTCTGGAAAGCGATGTGGAAATAGTATTCTGCGATTTTCCACAAGCGAACAAGATGGTGCTGCATATCCTGTCCGCGATTTCACAATACGAAGCGGAATTGATAGCGACAAGAACCCGGTCAGCACTACAGGCCAAAAAAGTAAGAGGGTTCAGTCTGGGTAATCCTGAACATTTGATGGATAAACATGAGCAGGCCATTCAAAACAGCATCAGGACTTGTAAGCAGAAAGCGGACAATAACCCTAATAATACGAGAGCTGTTGCAATGCTCCGTACATTAATCAAGGAGAACCATACATTGAAGGAGATAGCGGATATTCTGAACAGGGAGGGATTTGTTACTTCCCAAGGATGCAGTTTCTCCAAATCAACTGTATATAAACTGATCAAAAGGTATAACTTAAAATGAATTTGAATTATGGAACCGCAGTATGTTTTAATTTTAGATTTCTGTACCGGAATTTTGAATATCATAAAGCTTACGGATGAAGAACTGGGAGAATCGGAGAGATATGATGATTTCGAATCTTTTCTCTCGACAATCGAAGAAAAATATGGATTTAGGCTCAATGACTGTCAATGGATGACTACCGGGAATTTAGACGTTTACTGTTATCAAAATGGAGAAGAGGCAGAATATGCCGAACTGGTACGGCAATAATTTTGTAGATATATGAATTGACTGTAGCAGAATAAAAGTAATAAAGAGAAACTGAGGTAATACTTGGTTTCTCTTTTTTTGTTTTGTTAGGTATAAGGGTTAGTCGGAGACAAAGGTATGGAACGTAGTGGAATGTGATACATAACTTTCTTTAGAAAGATGGAAGTGTTATAAAAAAGTCTGCAAATGAGTGCAAAATGCTTAAAGAATAGTGATTATAGATATTTTTTTATAACATTTATCCTTCGGTTATGTACTATACTCATACTTCATATAGGCTTCTATCTCCGATTAACCGATACAAGAATATAAAATAGAGAGAAGCATAGTATAAGAGTAAAAGTATCAATTCTATTATGCTAAAAGTTAACCATTCAATGATATTTTCTTAATTTTACCGTCTCTGAAAGTGTTGTTTGCCTTATTATTGAAGAAATAATACTCAAAATAAGAGCGTAATATTGAACGAAAAACGTATATTTGCATTGTCTGATCGGAGAAATGGTCAGACTTAACATAGAAAGCGTTTTTGCTTTTGTCCTGCAACTGAAATCGCCAATTTCAAAAAACAGAAGGATGAAAGACAATATTACGCTCATTTCTGTTTGTATATGTTCCTGATATAGCCAATGTTGTATCAATAAACATATCATACGGCGTGGGAGTATTGTTTCTTCATATTCATTTCTGTATGGCGTTTGGCGATGCCTAGTTGCGATGAATAGCAGACAAGTCCTCACGCCTTTTTTGTATAGTTAAATCTAATGCTGAATTCCGAGGACTTATAGGCGCATAATATTTTTGTTATGGCTTTACAATCACTCACGGCTGTTTTTGATAGTAATCAGGCTGTATTAAAAGAAAAATTACAAGGATTGAGGCTTCCATCAGATGCATCTCATATTCAAGACATCCTTAACAATTATTTGAATGAAATGTTTGATAATGAAGGTGAGTTTCGTCAGGGACTTACACAATCGGAAGATTATATCCTCCAGGCAGCACTCTCACTACTGAACGCACAGCAATCTATTACTAAAGAAATTACTCCAAATGTTGTTCTTCAAGAACCGGTAGCCAAGTTACAATCATCAACTCAAAAAGGTTTGAAAAAAGAGCAATATCCTATAACTTTGGCTGGTACTGCCATAGGTAGTGGAATAGGTGGTGCGTTATTAGGTACATGGGGAGCTGTATTTGGAGCTATTGCAGGCACGGCAATTGTCTTGTATTATGCTTCTACTGAATCCAAATCTACTTCTAAGATGATTCCTGCTACCATTGAAAAACCTAAAATAGTACAATCCCAATTGGATGTCGATTTATTTCTTTCTATAATAAAGAGTATTTGTGAAAGTGTGGATTCTTTAATTGACACATTTAGGGTGCAAATCAATAAGGTAGTACATAAGTATGAAAGCCAAGAAAAACCAACTATAGAAAGAGAGTATCGCTTTCTATTGGAAGGCATACAATCATTAATAGGATATAAACGTGCTCATAGTGAGGATGAAAAGTTCATACGAAAAATTCAAGAGCGTATAGAAGATATGGGTGAATTGTTGGAAAATTACAATTTAACCGTTGAAAACTATACAGAAGAGCATGAATCTTGGTTTGATATTATTGAAGACTCCAATGTAACGGTATTGACACAAGTATTTCCTGCAATTGTAAAAGATAACCATGCGGTATTAAAAGGAAGAGTTTTTATGCCAAATTAAAAAAACAATTAGGAGATATAAGTATGAGTTTAAGAGAATGTATTCTACAGATTATATCAGAATGTTCATCACGTTCACGTTTGAATGAAGGTTGTAGTGTAGGATTTGCAGGATTGAATCAGTACAAACTGCAACAAGACATTTATTCCTTTTTCCATTCTAATGCAGGTCTGTCTCGAATTAAATTCGACTCTTCAATGACTATAAGTCAGGTTGCAAGTTATATAGAACAAAATTTACCTGATGATGCTATAAGTTATTTACAATCTAACGCTCAGGCTGAAAATGAGTACAACTATTCTTATTCAGAATCTGAGCACTTTGATGATAAGCAAATGATAAATATGAAAAATCGAAAGTATGAATATATAATCGGTATAGATTTAGGACATGGTGAAACCTCTGCGGCTATTTGTCCTTTGCAATGGGATACGCCCGTTGAGCAATTAGATCCAGCCAAAGATCTTGAGATGGGTGGAAATAAAAAAGTAATTCCTTCTGCAATCACAGTTTTGGATAATGGAACTGCTTATATTGGAGATTCCGCATTTAATCCAGAAATATTGAAACAGGCAGATGTCAATGTATGTTTTAAAAAGGCTCCCAAAGATATCAACGGAAAAGCAGAAAAATTGATGATACGCTATATGCAAGAAGTATATCGCCGTATTCGTGAAAATAACTCAGCAATGTTGACTGATAACAACCATTTGGTTTATATTGCAACGCCTTCCGGTTGGGATAAAGTTACGCAGAATTTATATCTGCAAATGGCAAAACAAGCGGGACTTCCTATTGCGGGATTAACAAAGGAATCCAGAGCAGCTTTCGTTCGTGCCCAGCACGATGTAACATCCGGAATAGGGAAATATGTGGAAAAAGGAGCAATAGTATTTGATATGGGTTCAAGCACATTGGATTTTACCTATATGAATTCTGGTAATAAGTTGATAGATCACGGCTATGATTGCGGAGCTTCATTTATTGAAAAAACAATTTTTAAGCAATGCGAAGATAGTGATTCTGTTATTCACCGTTTTGAAGATAAATATCCTCGATTAGTGCTATTCCTCCTTTTTGAGGCAAGAAAAATAAAAGAGCAAATTTATTTTGATCCCTCCTTAAAAGTAAAAAAGACTATCAACTTTGAAGACTTTATAGATGATGAAGATTTTGAAGATGACCGTTTTAAAATGATATTTCAACCTGGAGAATTGAACGCTTTATTGGAACGGGTCGGTTATCTAAAAAAACTTGAAGATGCTGCCCGTGATTTTATTGTAAATCATACTAATAACGCCCAAATATACGGCGTATTTCTTACAGGTGGAGCTTCCCGTATGGACTTTATTAAGCCTTTGGTAAGTCGCTGTTGGAATATTCCTGAATCCCAAATATATAGAGATCAAGATCCTTCTTTGACTATTTCCCAAGGAGTGGCAGAAGTAGCCCGCATGGATTTGCGAACAGAAGGTATGGATGAGGGGTTGGAAGAAACTATAAATAGGCTGCAAAATGCTGATACGATTTACGATACTTTTGTTGAAAAATTCGGCTATGCTTTATGGGATCGCATAACAGATGAGGTCGGTGGAACTGTAACTGCATTTAGAGATGCAGATGAAGATTACTCCCTTGTTGATTTACAAAATGCAATCGCAAATAATGTCCAAGAGGGTATAAAAGAAATAATTCCCAATATATCTTCTTATATGCAAGAAGCCATATCGGAGAATACACAGGAAATTCAACAGAAAGTAGAAAATATCATATCTCATTATTCCAATCAAGGTATTAATATACCAAAACCAAGTTTGAATATAAACACATTGAATACTGGGAATATTAATTTAGATAGCATATTACATTCTATATCAGAGAAAATTGCTTCAGAAAGTGGAAATTGGGCAGGAGCCATCACCGGAGCTGCTGTTGGTGGAGCAATAGCTTTATTATTAGGCGGACCTTTGGCGTGGATTGTCGGTGGAGCCGCTTTTCTGGGGCAGATGTTCTTTGGTAAATCAGAAGAAGAAAAAAAACAAGAGGCTATGCAAAAGGAACTGGATAAAGATGGCAGAGCCAAAGTGTTTGATTCAATCAGTGAAAAATGGGAAGAAATTCAAGAGGACATTCGTCAGTCAATTTATAAATCTATTTCACGAAATAAAGTCATAAAGCAATCTATCAATCAGACTACTTATCAATTGTTGCAGAGTTATAAAGAGAGCTTGAAAAAGGCACGGATCTTAATTGATTAAAAATATGGAAAATCAGTTACAAACATTAGAACCTGCGGCTAAAGTATTAGCAGCCACAGCATTGTCCCAATCGCTGTCTTTTTGTACAGAACGCAAATATTTGGAAAAGATTGGGGATAAAAGTTTGAATGACATCTTTTCATTGGAAGCAATTCCCTGTACTTTAAGGGAGGAGGCTACATGGATTGAAATCAGACAAATAGGAAAACCGCTGGAGAAATCTGCTGAGAGTTGTTTTACCGCTATACAAAAGATTCTGTATTCATGTTTCTTGCCAAAAGAAACCCAATTGTTATTTCTAATTGTAGGCAACGGGGTAGAAACCCAATTGTATTTGGGACTACGTGCTATGGGAGAGAATATACATTCCAAGAGTATAGTCAAATATTTAAATGAATTTATAAAAGGTACATGGCCGGGATTGCAAACCTTGGTAGTTTCGGAAGCAGATGAAAATCTGGTGAGGTTTAAGAAAGATGTCTCTGATGAAGTTTTTGAGAATATCTATGCTTTGACCGGAATTCCGTCTATGGAAGGGCAATATAAAAACCTATATCCTGCTACGATAGATAAGCTCATGGCTGGTATGAGCAAAAGCAAGCATTATGCCTATTTGGTAGTAGCAGACCCTATTGAACCGAATGATGCGGATGCTATGCTTTATCAGTGTAGAGAAATGAATGGACAGGCAGAATCCTTAAAATCAATGAATGTAACTGAGAGTTTATCCAGGGGTACATCTAATTCCCATTCGACTTCTGATAGCTATACACAAGGAACAAGTGAGAGTACTCAGAAACGGGATTTTTCAAAACTTGGAAGATTAGCCTTAAAAGCAACAGGATTAGGATTGGCTGCATCCGTATTTCCGGCAGCAGGCTCTTTGTTGGAAGGATTGTCTGATGCGACAGGAGCTTTATTACCTACAGCAGCAAACATGTTGGGTGCCACTGTTGGTTTAGCAGGAATAGGTAATATCTTAACCGGAACAGCACCATCTAAAACAATAGGCACATCTGAATCTACTACTAAAGGAACTACTGATACTTATGGTACTAACGAAAGCCAATCCCAAAGCCTAAGCCGAAATATAGTAAATAAACATATTGAGGCTGTGTCAGAACATTTGTTCTATCATTCCAAACGATTGGAGACGGGAAAGGCTATCGGGTTATGGAAAGTTGGGACTTATCTGATGGCAGAAAAGAAATCGGATATACAAGGAGCGGCTTTACAGTTGCGTTCCATATTAAGCGGGCAGGAATCTATTTTTGAGCCAATCCGTATTCATGACATATCTAATATACTGGATGAAGAAGATGGTATTGACAATAAAACTTTGCGAGAAATGAGTTTGGGACATTTGAGTGCACCGACTCTGATGATAAATACCCGGAATGGAAAACGTTTTGATCATCCGTTGGGAGAACACTATAAAGAGTTAAGAACAGTTCTTACCACGAAAGAATTATCTTATCTTATCAATTTTCCCCTTCGTTCTGTTCCCGGAATAAGTGTGATTGACAGTTCACCGGAATTTAGCTTGAACCAATTTGAAACAATAGCAGGGGAAAGTACAATTGACTTCGGAAAGTTCCTATATGGTGGCTCTGAAACAGAAATTCTTTATAAACTTCCTGTAAGTTTATTGGCTAAACATACTCTGCTGTCCGGGATTAATGGGATTGGCAAAACAAACACGGTACAAGCCATTTTAAACAAGCTTTCTGGAAATATTCCATTTCTAGTTATTGAGCCTGCAAAAACAGAATACGTAGATTGGGCTATTGAGTATAACAAACAGCACCCTGATAGTCCCATATCCATATTTATTCCCGGATGTAAATCTTACAAAGACAAGACGAATAGGCAGGATATAAAGATAACTCCTCTGAAACTTAATCCTTTTGAAATAGTTTGGTTGGATAAAGAGCAGGAACCTAACGTACTAACCCATATAGATCGTCTGAAATCAACATTTGCAGCAGCATTTCCAATGTATGACATTTTGCCTGTGCTGATGGAAGACCTTATTTATACAATATATCAAAACAACACAACGGATTGGTTGTTGAAAAAGACTGTATTCGGTAAGACACTTCCTCCAACATTGAACAGTATGAGTCTTGCTGTTGATGAGGTTATTGGTAACAGACAGTATGAGGAGCGTGTGGAGCGTAATATGAAAGCTTGTCTTAATACACGTATTGACAGCTTGAAACGTGGTTGGAAAGGTGAGATGCTAAATACTATGCACTCCACTTCTTGGAATGAAGTGTTTGAAAAACCATGTGTTATCAATCTTTCTTATGTGGGAGATGATACGGATAAATCATTCTTCATGGCATTGATTTTGCAATTCCTTTATGAATATTGTACAGCTAAAGCTGAATTAGGGCTGATTGACTTTAATGATAACGGTTGCAAACATCTGACGGTGATTGAAGAAGCACATCGGGTTATGATGAAATGTGATAATCCGGAGCTTCCCCAATATAAATCGGCAATGATGTTTAGTAATATGCTTTCAGAAATACGTGCTTATGGTGAGGGTATGTTTCTTGTAGATCAGATTCCAACTCGTCTGATTCCTGATGCAATAAAAAATACTAATATAAAAATAACCCATCGTCTTGTTGCGGAAGATGATTGCAAGGCTGTGGGAGAATCTATGGGAATAAATGAGGAACAACGTAAGATTATTCCAAAGCTTTTAGTAGGGCAATGTATTATTTCAACAGCATTATCTCCTGATAAGCATTGGATTAAAATAGCGAAAGTCAAATGATTGAATATGATAGAAGAATGTAATGATATAAAAGAAGTTCCTGATTTAGCTGGAATGGAGAATGCATTTGAATTGGGTAAACTGCAAGCTGAATATCTGAAGGAGTTAAATATTCCTTCAGATGTTTGGGAAGGTATGACTAAAGAAGGTCAATCCCAACAATTAGGTTTGATATTGGAACGTTTCAATGAGATTAATACTCCTCAAAACATTAATAGAGAAGTCCTTTTCTCCGAAATATATTCTTCAGGAATAATGGAAGCCTATAAACAGTTGGAAGCACCACAAGATTATATCCAAATAGAACGAATCTCCGATGTGTTTTCTGAATGCAAGGAATTGAGATACGAAAATTGGCAAAGTCTAGAATTGTCGGAAAAAGTTGAGGTATTAAATGATTTAGAACAGGAAATTGCAGAAATAGAACATAGGCAGGCATGTCCTATTAGAGCATTGGATATGCCGTCGCACCAATTTGGAGGATATAGTCCCGATTCCAAAACTATTAATATTAATGCATCTTATATTGAAAGTTCCGGTTATGACCGTAATATGTTCAGGGAAGTATTAGATACATTGGTTCATGAAGGAAGACATGCTTATCAGGATTATAATGTGAATGTTTGCGAAATACATCCTCGTCATAGTGAAGTCGCAAGTTGGGCTGAAACAATGGAAGGTGGAAAATGGGGGTATCATGGTGATACAAGTACATTTCTTGGTTTGCGTCTTTATGAACAGCAATCCATAGAAATAGATGCACGTAATTTTGCAATGGATGTATTGGACAAGTTTGAACAAAAACAGATGGTATGATGGAAAAAGATTATATATATAATGTCTTGTTGAAAAGAGGATACAATACCTATACTTCCCAATTAGCCGCGGAAGATTTGTCGCAATTGAGTAAGCCTCTTAGTGACTATCTCTTACGTTGGCTCAGCGATGAATCTTGTAGAGAAGATTTTGTAACCCTTGGTTATTCTATTTCTCAATTACAAGCAGAGCGACAGATGAATTATCCGGCTGCTTTATTGACTATGGATTGGTTAATCAAGGAACCTGAAAAAGCTATTGAGAGTTTAAAACATATAATCAAATGAATGATTTGGTATCATTTGAATATATATGTAATAATTGTTATCACAAATTTCATATAAAGAAAACTGATATGTCGGCATTTATTTTAACTCCCAAAGTAAACATTCCATTAAATGGTGGGATGAAGATTGAAAAAGGACAAACTTTCATTGTAAACTTGCCTTTTGGACATTTGCCGTTTGATTCAATTGATAGTAAAAACCGAGTGACAAAAATTTTAGAACTACAAGGGTTTGATATTAAAGGACATGAGAGTATATTGAGTGGAGGCTATTTTGATTTTAAAAAGATATAATATTAATATCTTATGAAGCAAAAAATAGAAAAATGTCTGTTTATCATTAGCCAATTAATGAATGGTGGAAGATCTTTAAAGGAACTGAATGATCGATGGATTTCTTCCGAATATTTTGATAAAGAAATTACACCCAAATCATTTGGCAGATATAAAAATGAAATTGCCGAAATATTTAAAATAGACATAGACTATAATAAAACGCAACTTTGTTATGAGATATGTGATGTGGAAAGCATAAGAAAGAATAAATTGTATTCTTATTTGTTGTCTGCATATCATGTTCATAGTTTGTCTTTGCTATCCACGAAGCACAAAGATAAAATTCTTTTGCCAGAACCTCCGGATGGAGCTAAATACTTGTCTATTATATTGGAAGCTCTAGATCGGAAGCAGAAAATTATGCTTCATAAAAAGACTGCATCATATATGATAACTCCGTGTTTTTTGAAAGTATGGGATAATCGTTGGTATTTAATTGCCCATATTGAAAAAGAAGAGGATGCTACATTTATAAGTTTGGATACAGTCGATGATTTGAAGTTGATTGATAAATATTATAGTGAAAATCCAAACTATTTTTATGGGCAAATAGAAAATGGATATAGTCAAGCCGAACAGATTATTGTGCGATATTCTCCTTCACTTATTGATAGGATTATAAAATTCCCGTTTCATTCTTCACAAAAGAATATGGGTGAAGGTGTTTTCTGTTATGAAATAGCTTTGACAGACGAACTTTACAGTAATTTGTTGGCGTTAGGAGAAAATTTTGAAGTCTTATCCCCTTTATGTGTAAGGATGGAGATTGGGCGTATTGCCAAAATGATTTATAAAAAAAACAAACCTAATATTTCTTAGCCGATAGGACAACTTCTGTCTTATCGGCTGTTTTTCTTTGTGGCATAATTTTAAAATTTGTACTTATGAAAATTGTAGATGAAGACTTGAAATTCCTTTCATCATGCCGCAATGATGATTTGAGAGTACTTACAGATTATTTGACAACAGACAAAGACGGCAAGTATCGTTGGTGTGAAGAGCTTACTAAATCACAGGTATATCAAGACTGCTATCCTGATAAATTGGCTATGATGTGGAGCGATATAGCTCACGAATTACAGAAGTTTGGAGGAAATACGATTTTGAACGCTGTACGTGGGCATGGAATTCCTTATCGTGAAATATTGATAGATGTGTGCAAACACATGAAAGTTAATTTCAACAAGAACGCTGCGATAGAACTGATAGAAGATTCCTTGTTGCGTACAGTTGCAGAAAAAGCTATTGAAGGAATGTCTATAGAAGACATGGAAGAGCTAATTAAATCAGCAAATATAAAAACAGCAAGTTATTCAAAAGAGGCAATGGTTGCAGCATTACAGGTCGCAATACGCATGGGTGGCTTTGCCCCATATAAAATAGCCGTAATTGTAGCGAATGGGGTTTGTCGGGCCTTGTTAGGACGTGGATTGTCATTAGCAATGAATGCTGGACTTACGAGATATATGGCTGTTTTTGCAGGGCCGATAGGATGGCTTATTACTGTTATTTGGACAGCAGCAGATTTGGCTGGACCTGCTTATCGAGTAACGATTCCTTGTTGCATTCAAATTGCTTTCATGAGAAAAATGTCTAGTCTAACAATAGAAGAGCAAAAACTACTTTGTATTTTATGAGATAAAGTAAAATAGTTATTTTTTATATGTAATCGGGGAAATTGTACAAAACGTTGGTTGTCTATTGATGAAATTTTGATACAATTTCTTTATTATACACAGATTATTATGCTCAGAGGAAAAACTATTTTCAGGTGTACTAAATGTGGTAAAATTTTCGTAGCTTCCGATTTAGAATACTGTGCTACCACTTTTTCTAGTCCCCAACCTTGTAAACGATGTGGGAGTATTAGAACTTTGCCTATTTATCATATACTGTTTACATCGTTTTACAAAAAGATTTGGAAAGATATGGAAAAGGGGAAAAATGAATCTTAAAAATATTAGTTGATTATGCTGACGTGTGGCATTAACAGAAAAAGTCCGCATATTAGAATAGTAAGCCAACACGAATGTCTATATTAAATTATAGAATAGGTAAACTTATGATTCAGTAAGGAATAAACTAAAATTAAGAAAGGAAAATATTATGTATACTGAAAAAGCATATACTTTTATATGTGATAATTGTGGACATATATTTGAAAAATTGATTGGAGAAAGGAGGGCCTATCTGTAAGCTCTTCGTAGATCCGCAAAAATGTCCAGAATGTGGCAGTTTTCATACGATGCCAAAGGATGGTTATTTACTTTTTGATAGAACTTACTATGAAAAAATTTGGCTGGAAGAAGATAAAAACAGGCAATCATAATGTCACTTGTTAACCAGGCTTGCAGGTAATCCGAAGAGTTGTGAAGAATAGAGAAGTATGAGCCACACAAAAAAACAAAAGGGAATGGTGGTATTTTTTACTAGCTTTTAAAACAATGAGAGCATTTATACAATGTGATTTTACCGGGCATCCCTGCAATTCAAACGCATTCGTGGCATTTGATGGTTTGCGGGCAATGGGTTATGAATGTATCTTCTTTCAAAAATATGAAGAGCTTATAGAGCATAATCATAGTAAAGAAGAACTCATAGTCAGTGGTATTGGGATGATTAAACGGAGGCTAAAAGACTTTGGTATTGATTGTATTTCAATAAATTATCCTAAAGAATTAAGTGGATATCTTGGAAGAAATATATGGAAATCAACCATTAATGAAATAGCGAATACTTCCACTATATGGCCTGTGTTTGTCAAATCAGTTGAAGGGAAAAAACTGTCAGGAAGAATTGTTAATAGTATTCATGATTTAGTGGGGTGTGGATGCTGTAGTGATAATTATGAAGTATTATGTAGTAATCCGGTTGATTTTATTGCAGAATGGAGAGTGTTTGTCAGGTATAAAAAAATACTCGATGTCAGACCCTATAAAGGTGACTGGAAAGCACATTATGATTCCAATGTGATTGAAAATGCAATAAAGTCATATACAACTGCACCCAATGCGTATGGTATTGATTTCGGAGTTACTTCAGATGGTAAAACGCTATTGGTTGAAGTAAACGAAGGATATGCTCTCGGATGTTATGGTCTGTTTCCGCATCTATATGCTAAATTTATCATCACTCGATGGGCTGAACTAACAAGTACATTTGATGAGTATTGGTATATTTAATGGTCTGAGATAACTATCAGGTAAACATCGTGGTTAGTAGTTAGGAAAGCGATAGTCTGATGCTCCTTTTCCCTCTATATTATCAGTTTTATATAAAACATAGGAATAATGAGAATAGATAAAGAATATCAAAAATGAAAGCAAATTGGATGGATAATATCATGTTAGGTATATTAGGCGTTGGAATAATATTGTTTGGTCCGCTTATAGTTACTTATGAATGTTTAAAGTGGTGTTCTGTAAAAGTTTACAACCTATCGCTTCAAAAGACAAAGCAGGAATCTCTAACAGAATACGACTTTGATATAGACGGATTTGATATTTCCATGTATTTGCTAGGTCTCGTAATGTTGATATGTAGTCCGTTTATTGCTATTTATTATATTTTAAAATGGATGTATGCCTGTATGCCGTGGGAAATCGCAAGAAGGATAAAACGTAACAAAGAAATTCATGAACTGGAAGAAAGATTGGGACTTAAAGGAAGAAATAGCAGGACACGGTACTATGACGCTTATTATTATAAAAATCAAGATAGTGATAGAGTGGATTACTTGAATAATTTGAGGAAAAAGCTTGTTGATGGTTATAAAAGTCCGGATATAATAATTGCAGCAGAAAGAATAAAGGATCATTCATGCTTATCAGAAAGGTTTAATGCTCGTTATAATGCATTGCTTTTAGCCGGTAAGGAATATTATAACATTCCTAAAGACGAAATAGAATCCTTACGAAAAAGGCGAAATATATTTTTAATGTGTGGACGTGAGGATTATTATAATAATCCAAAGCTTTTGTTGAATGCGGACATTTATTTTGAGGAGAAATGGCATGGTGAAATAAAAACTTTCTCGGAATGTGGTAATTATCAAGATTATTATTGCATCCAAATTCCAGGAAAATTTGCATTTCGGGAAATAAAAGATGGAAATAGTAAAATAATAAATTTTGTGAAGCAATTTAAACAAGAGTGTGGTGGAAAAGATGTGTGTAAAGACTGTATAGGATTATGTTAAACTAAAAAAATAATTAACAAGGAGGTAAAAAACATGAAAGGTACAATTATTTCTATTGGAACTGGGGCATCAGATATTACAGAATCGGCTGTATTTGAAAACTTCGGATTTGAACTGCATTATTTTCTGATAAATAGAAAAATGCTAATAAAAAAAGAAGAAATTTCTATTGAAAATATTATCAACCATATCCAGAAGAATGCTCAAAAGATTATTCTCTTTTCCACTTTAGGTGGAACTTGTAACGAATATATTCCACAGATAACGGATGCTTTAGTGAAAAATCACTTGAAATATGATGCGGTTGTAACACTGCCATTTTTATTTGAAGGAAAACAGAAACAAGATATAGCGTTGAAGAGTATCTATAATATTATCGAATCATGTAATTCAATCTCTATATTTAATAATGAAAAATTACATAATTGCGGCCTGGAATTAACAGTTGTAGAAGCTTTCAAGTGGATGGATAAGCAAATAGTAGAGCTGGTAGAACAAATTATGGAAGATAAATTAGTAGAAAATTTACAAAATAATAAGTTGCTTCCCCTTGCCTTAATTTGCAATTCAAATTTTAAGAAATTTGTTAACGAATTAATAAACAAAACGCACTAGGACATAAATCTTAGTGCGTTTCTTTTTTCTCCTTATCTCCAAATCGCTTTTTCGCCATTCTCACCAGCTCAGATCCTAATATTTGAAACATAAAGATATTAAATTCTATGTTTGAAAATATTATAAACCGAATATTAGGAGCTGAATTAAAATCTGCAACTTCTAATCGCTTGGAAACTGCTGCTCCAAGTGTTACCGAAAAAAAAGACAGCAAACCAATCCCTGACAAATATGAGAAAGACGTTGAAGCTCTCCGAAACAAATATGGAGCTGCTTTTAAAACTGGACTCTGCATTGAACTAACTCTCCAAGAAGCCTTATCAATCATGCCGAGAGAAAGGAGAAGAATTGATGCTTATGCAGGACTTATATCTTATCTAAAAAGAGAACAGGGAATTACACTAACCATTAAATCACAAAAAACTAAACTATGAAAAATTATTTTATTGCAAACGGTGAAGTCTTAAACACCGATATGAGCATTGAAGATATTGAAATGCAAGTACAAAATAGTCTTGATGAAACCACTTCCGGGATGGCTATTTTCAAAATTAAAAGTATCAGTGAGAAAGAAGTAAGAATGGTCTTTTTCCGGGACTTTATGCAGGATCCA
This sequence comes from Bacteroides gallinarum DSM 18171 = JCM 13658, assembly GCF_000374365.1. Taxonomy (GTDB): domain Bacteria; phylum Bacteroidota; class Bacteroidia; order Bacteroidales; family Bacteroidaceae; genus Bacteroides; species Bacteroides gallinarum. Next base: position 8,096 of record NZ_KB894166.1, on the reverse strand, counting down.
AATGAACCGATAATTTTTGATACAGATATGTCTCTAATCACCGGACTAGACATTACTGCTTTTCAACCTTTATCTATTGGTGGATATCCGTTACTTTTTCCATTGAATTTTGCTGGTAAGAATTTTTACACCGATATAACCTGTTTCATAAGATTCTATAAACTGTTACTATTCATGATGATGGAACAGAAAATAGAAGATTTCAGAATCAGGCCCTATTCTGACAGGATTTTAATGCAGATAATATTCTAGCCTTATGAATGTTCTGATAGCTTGTGAGGAAAGTCAGGCTGTTTGTCTGGCTTTCAGAAGATTAGGTCATAACGCTTTCAGTTGTGACCTTCAGGAGTGTAGCGGCGGACATCCGGAGTATCATTTCAAAGGGGATATGTTCGATGTGATAGCCAACCGTGGTGGAACTCTGGAAAATGGAACCAAATATTTTCTTGATGCCAACTGGGATTTGGTTATAGCCCATCCACCGTGTACATTCTTAGCTGTTTCAGGAGCTAGATGGTATTATCACCCGGACGACAAGAACCTACCAATAGACCAGAGAAGACCACATCCGAAGTTCCCTGACAGAGCAAGAGACCGTGAAGAAGCAGTCAGTTTTTTCATGGATGTTTCAAAGATTGGAGTGGATAAATTAGCTATAGAAAATCCGGTCGGCATTATGAGCAGCCGATGGAGAAAGCCGGATCAGATAATAGAGCCTTGGATGTTCGGTCATGAAGCGAGTAAGAAAACTTGTTTGTGGTTGAAAAACTTACCCCTCCTGACACCTACAAATATAGTCAGCAAAGGTGATGTTTATATAGCAAAGAGTGGAAATAAGTCCCCCAAATGGTTTACTGATATATTTTTCTCGGGTGTATCAGCGGAGGAGAGAAGAAAACTGAGGAGCAAGACCTTCCCTGGAATAGCAGATGCAATGGCTGATCAATGGGGTGGAAAGATGGTAGCGTAGATAATAATAAATATAACCGATTAACTATGAAAACAATATATACAACCATCGGAGCATCCAATCATTCCGATACAATCAGAGAGGAACATGACTTTTATGCGACATTCCCCGAAGCCATAGACAGGTTGTTTGAAGTGGAAACATTTTCAGATACTATATGGGAACCTGCCTGTGGAATGGGACACTTATCTGAAAGGATGATAAAGCTAGGTAAAACTGTCTATTCGACTGACCTGATAAACCGGGGGTATGGTACCGGTGACGTTGATTTTCTGAAAGCTGTTGAAAATCATTATGGAGACATCATTACCAACCCGCCTTACAAGATTGCGTTGGAATTCATAAAGAAGGCCCTGGAAATATCCGAAGAAGGAACCAGGATAGCCATGTTCCTGAAACTTACATTCCTGGAGGGGAAAAGGCGTAAACCATTCTTTCAAAGTAACCCGCCAAGAAGAATCCATGTTTTTTCTTCCCGTGCTGTTGTAGCCAAAGGTGGAGATTTTACAACTTTCCAAGCAAAAGAAAATGCAATCGCCTATGCCTGGTTTGTCTGGGAAAAGGGATACAAGGGAGAAAACGTAGTGGACTGGATAAATTGAACGGATAGTGCATATTTTGTTAAAGTCGTTATACTGCAAAAAGTATGGCGACTTTCTTTTTCTCGAATGAATTAGTTTTTCTTTCTTTGTAAGAAAGATAAAATTCAAGATTATGACAATGGAGGAATTACAAAAGGCTATAGAACTGCAATATCAGAGTAAAGGCATTGCAAGATGTAGATATAACGCTCTTAATAAAGTATTCACTTTTCTGAAAGATTGTAACTTCAAAGATAATACAGTTTTCCAGGATAAAAGCAAGGAAGAACTGAAAGCTGACTATGCCCAATATTGGAATAAAAGACTTAATGATGCAGAGAACCAGGCCATCAATGACATCTATAATTATATTAATGTAAACTCCCATTTCATTACTATAGAAAAGGTTAAAAAAAAGAATGACACTCCTGAAAACAATCCTCAGGTTAAGTATAAAACAGGACTATCTGCATGGGCAGGAAATTCACCTAAAGTATTGGTCTTAGGAACGATGCCGGGAGATAGATCTCTACAAGAACAAGCCTATTATTGTGATACGGCACATAATTCGTTCTGGAAAATTATGTATTCAATCTTTAGAGAAGAGAACGGTATGTCTAATTATGATTTTATCACTTCTCAGAACATAGCCTTATGGGATTGTGTACAGAGCGGAATAAGAAAAGGAAGTACAGATGATGGATATGATATTAATTCTCTTACCCCTAATGACATACAATCCTTTCTGAAAGAATATCCGAGTATAAAAACGATTATCTTGAATGGCAAAGGGAGAGGAAGCAAAAAACATCCTTCAACAGCCTTCCTTTTCAATCTTTTTTTTAGTACAATAGATTTTGATGGAGAAATCATATCACTTTCTTCAACGTCCAATACCTGTAGTCTTACTTTTGAGGAGAAGCTGGAAGAATGGTCGATAATTTCGGAGCTTGTAAAACTAATGAAATAAAAATAAGGGAGACCGGACAATTAAGTTCAGCCTCCCTTTAATCTTTCTTATTACTTAAATCCATCAGGCAGGATCAGATTCACCTTTTTCCGTATTCCACTACCATAACGATATTCTTCCAGTTGTTTCTGACATAAGGAAGATTCTGTAAAACCGGATTGAGCTATTAACCGTCTCCTTCCTTCAAGTACCCAGTTCATGATGCCGGGCAGTTCAGTGGAGGCTATTTTTTCTGCCAGTTTCGGGTCGACTTCCGACTTGGGAATCTGGATATTGAAAGGTATAATAAGAAACCTCCTGAAATATCCGTTCGATTTGTCATTGGTCTTTGGAAGCTCATTCAGGCAGAAAATCATCTTGGCATAGTCTGTCAGTGTCGCCACATCCTTATATAACAACCTGGTACTGATCGGTTCTCCACTTGCGATACGTTTGAATATATCTCCTGAAAAAGCGTTGGGGGCAACATCAGAACAGGTATTCAACAGTTTCCCTGACAGGTTAGCCCTGCTTCTGTCTCCATTCCCGCCACACATATCCGATAAGGATTCATGGGAAATATTCTCTTTACCCAGGAGAGACTCGACAATATCAACGAACACGGACTTGCCATTCCGTCCTGAACCATAGAGAAAAAGACACTTCTCCAGTTTCAGGGAGGTAAAAATCCAACCTGTATATTCAGCCAGCACCTTCTGAGTATCCTTGTCCGGCAACACTCTGTCCAGGTACTTCATAAACAGCTGACACGTGGCGTCAGGATCATAATTATAAGGAAGAACATACCTGAAATAGTCCTGATATGAATGCCGCATCAGATTCCCGGTTTTAAGCTCAAGCGTACCGTTGAGGAAATTTATCTTCTCCTTGTCCTGTCCCGTTGTCAGGCCCATGACCGTATATGGAAACTGCTTGAACAATCCTTCTACGGTTTCCCTTTGCGAAGCTTTGATTTTATTTCCGGACATCTTTTCATAGGCATATTTAAGAAAGACTTTCAGGTCAAAATCCTCAATCCTTACCCAATATGTTCCGGTGTAACAATAGACACACTGGTCCTCAAAAGTCTGGAACGGATGATTGATACCTATTGCTGTCTGTTGTATATCGTTACAAACCTTAACAATACCGTCCTTTGTATCCGGAATACTTTCTAGGGAAATAGAATTAATTACATTCCGTAATAAACGTCTGTAGTTCATGATTTTAAAGTTTTCTATATTTACTGCCGATTTTACCTTTCCCGTCCACCCACTCATAAGCCTTCCTGACTTCACGTCCCAGTTCTGCTTCAGGAAAATCAGGAGCTATATATTCTTTCAAATTCGCATAAGCAATGCTCTCTGATAATCCCCACTCAGCAAGTTCCCTGGCTCTTTTGAAGGTCGAGTCATGTCTTCTTCCAGGAGTCATTGGGTATCTATAGAATCCACCTTCCAGAAAATTTATGATCCTATCAATCTCACCGGGGGAACCGCTTTTGAATTCCAACGGTTCTATTGGGTTAGCCGAAGAAGGAGGAGGAAGAGACAGGGAACCGGGGTTTCTGACCGTCCATACTTTGCTGTTCCGATTCAGATAAAGGTCGGGATCACTGCTGAGAAAACACGCCCTTGATATCCCTTTGCAATTCTCATCCCAGAACGGAGAGTTATAATAATCCCTCAAAGCATCAAGATATTCATTATGACTTGTATTATCAATATTATCGGCAACACGGACAAGAACCTTATATCCCCTGCCGGAAGGAGAAAGGAATGCGGCATAGGTATATGGATCTTTTATCAGCATATTCCGGACATCAGACAGCTCTTGAACCGGTATCCTGTCGAAATCAATGACGACAAGACCGGAAGGAGTGATAAGGGCATCATTACAGAATCTTCCGAATGTTCCGGCAAAAAGACAGATTGGCAGTTTCTCTTTAAGTTCAGAATACTTTGGATGATCACTGGCATGGAAAGCTCTCATCGTATCAATCCCGGCTTTCAACTTTTCCTGCCTGATAATATCCAATACCAGATCAATATCAACATGGTTCGGAGGATATTCCATGACTCTAAATCTTTTCATACCGGTCAGAGGGGTAATATATTCCTCACTGTAAGGCTTTTGTTTAAATACTGTTACTTCAGTTTTTTTATCTGCTTCCATACTTTAAATATTAATTGGTAAGTATTTTATCTTTCCTCTTCCCTCCCTCAAGAGCGGAAAAGGAGCGGAAGCGGGGCGGGGAAACTATAAAACCTGTTTTTTGATTAATTTTTGAACAGATAAAATTGAAAAAGTTATAAAAAAACATCATTTCCGACCTGTTTCCCCGCTTTTCCCCGACATTACCGCTCTCTCCTTCTTGAGGTGGGAAAGAAAAGAAGGTTTTAAGAATCAAAAGGAGTGGATGGAGGGACAACAGAAGGAACGGACTTCGTTATACCGACCTTTGCAGCCTTTTTATCCTTCTCCTCGATTGTATATCCTTCATCTTTCAGCTTACTCTTCATATTTACCTTTGACTCGGAACGAAGACTGTTAGCCTTGCAGTAATCCTTGTATTCATTATAGAGGTCTCCCAGTTTCACGAATTTATCAGTGCAAGGGATATAATTCTTGTTAGTCAGGAACATGGCAACGCTGTCTGTATCTTCCTTATATTCCTGATCCATAGCTTCGATAGTGGGAGAATGACTGAGTTTCTTTCCATTTCTGATAAACTGTTGCAGACCTTCAATAGCCCATAACAGGATACCGGGGAGTTCAGACCGAAGTTTCTTGGCAAGCTCCGGGTCAGCCTTGTCCCTGCTTATCTTTACATTAAAAGGAATCATCAGCAGTCTCCTTCGGAAACCATAGGAGCTGTCTGAGCTTGTCGGAATGGAGTTGCAGTTGAAGGCCAGCCTTGCATATCCTTTCACCATTTCCGGTTCCTGATACAGTCTTCTGGCTTCAACAGGTTCCCCGCTGGCCAGTTGTTTGAAGATACCGTTACCCCATATCTTACCGTTGAAATCACTGCTGTAGTTCAGAAGCTTGTTCTTAATCATGATCCGGGAGTAACCTTTATCGTCACATAGGGAATTAATGTTATACGAACTGACATTCTCTTCTCCCAATACAGCCATTATCGTTTCGAAGAATACACTTTTTCCGTTTGCTCCGGTTCCGATACAGCATAAGACCTTTTCCAGTTTTATATCAGAATTAAGACAACAGCCGACAAACTCCTTCAATACTTGTCTGACATCCGGTTGGGGCAATACTTCCTCCAGGAACTTATGGAACATGGGACAAGTTGCTTTGGGATCATACTCATAAGGAAGGACATAGAAGAAATAATCATCAGCCGAATGCTCCTGCTCCTTCACACTTCCATCATCACTGAGAATAAGGCTCTTGTTGCCCAGATTGATCTTTATCACACCCTGTTCCCGTTCGACCGGGTTATAGAGAGAGTAGCAGGCCTGTTCATAGAGCTTATTCGCTATCCTGACATTCATGGCGGTGTATTTGTCCACTCCCATTTTCTTCAGGGCCTCACCAAAGAAGTGTTTCAATTCAAGTTCGGGTATAACCTCCCAATACACCTTATTATATATGTATGCGGTTCTGTCCTGATTGATCGCCAGACCATAACCTGTCTTTTTAGCAGTCTCCTTCACCTTTTCGGAAATAAGGACAGACCTGATCTCATCGGTAATCTGAATGGAATAAATCTTATCCTGCAACAGCTTTTTCACATCCGGATCGCTCTCTTTCTCACATCTGTCATACAAGTCCGAGGCATAAGCTTTCTTGAAGTCCGTTTTGTACAGTACGGAAAGGATCTCTTCCAGTATTTCTTTCTGTCTCTTCATTATATTTTTTTATAAATGAAGCTGAACCCATGAAAAGGCCCCAGCTTCATTGGTTAATTACTCACTTATGGATTTATCTTTCTTGGGATAGGATAAGCATGATATTCTTTGCCGTCCAGCAGGCATCCGTTCTCTTTGGCACTGCGTTTTACACCATCAGCCCCCCAAGTACCCCATTGCTTGAAAAAGAAGGCTACACCCGGAGTTGCATCACATTGGGATTTGATGTTCAGAATCCAGTCCTTTTCCACTTTTCTTGCCCTGTTTCCCGATTCACCACCAACGATAACCCAGTCTATTCCTGAGAAATCCAGTGTACCCAAATCTTCCAGCAGAGGTTCACAGCTTAGGAACCGTACCGGAGCATCCAGTTTTTTCAGGTAATCAATACGGCTTTTCACCGTCCTGTTCTCCACTGTCACACCGAGCCAGACATTTTCAGGAATGGTGCGGATTGAAAAATACCCGTACATCCTGTCAGCCCGTTTAGTCAGGATTTGGAATGTATGCCGGGGACACTGACCGACGACTTCCATAACTTTGTCTATAAAGTCAAAAGGGATGTCTTTATGGAAGAGGTCGCCCATGCTTGCCACGAACACAAGTTTTTTACCTTTCCATCCGAATGGCTCGTTCAAGCATTCAGGATGTATGGCCGGAGTAAAGCCGTTCTGATATTTGGTCTGCCCCATCGCTTTCAGACGTCCGGCCATTACTCTTGCATAGCAATTCCTGCATCCTTCACTGATTGGGCTACAACCACTTACAGGATTCCAGGTGGTTTCAGTCCAGGAGATTTTACTGTTACTACTCATTATTTCTTGTCTTTTTTAAATTTATTATTGATATCCTCCTGTTTTTAAGTCCCTTACATCTTATGCCCGGGATATTTTCAGGCATAAGAAGGACTATGGCAGAAAACACTGAGTTTCCTGTCAGGACAAGTCTTTCCATAAATCATTGATTATTTTAAAAGTAAGCAGGCGCCTATACTTACTTTATTCAAGGTCTGGCTAAAATCCACAGCGTTGATATATTCCCTCTTCCGTGATAGGCTCGTGAAGATAAGGATGGGATTCTAAATATTCTGTTGGATAGTATGTTTCTATTCCATACTCATCTCTCTCCTTACAATTTCCCTCTGCAATCAGCTCATAAGTGGCATCAACCCCGTGAAACAATGCCCGTATTTCTGATTTCTTCACTTTCGTTGATATGACGATATAATCATCTTTCAGGGAATGGGCAATAAACGCTGCTTTCCTCAAATCCAAAGACCACTTCCAATCAAAGCCGGGATCCCATTCTTCATTGTCAGACACTTCCATGTCTCTAAGGGGAACTGCTTTGTAAATAGTGACTTCTGATGGCAGATTACCCAGTTCCTTCTGCTCCAGTTCAGTCATCAGCAATCTGTTGTCTATATAGCAATTCAACAACTCTGTAGCTCTCACATCAGGAGCACTGAACAACCATGAGAACTTGAACAGGGAACGTACCTCCTCATCATGGAAAGGATAGTTCTGGATAAGCCAACAGAAAACATCCCAGCGGTAATAGTTGTACATTCCTTTTAGCTGTTCAATCACAAAAGAACAGGTCAGGTTCTTTGGATCTTTCAGTTTTTCTTCCATTTCCGAACGATATTCCAAGTAAACACTATTGTCTGTCGGTTCAAATGGATCAGTAGTCAAGAATCTGGTTACTTTTTTCTTTGATTTCAT